>NZ_SOBM01000004.1:0-602451 GCF_004364705.1 Azorhizobium sp. AG788 | reverse complement strand
ACCCGCTACGATCGGTGCGCACACACCTTCTTCTCAGCCATCTGCATCGCCGCAACAGTCATCTTCTGGCTCTGATTAGTGAGTCCTGAGCCTAGCGCCTCGCCCGAACACACGTTGTTCCGTGCGCCGCACGCATTTCGCTGCACCGCAAGAAATCCCCGCCACGCCGAGCCGTTTAAAGATCCCACGTTTCTTATCTCGCCGTGCTTTTAAAAGCGCGGCATATGGTCTTTGCGACACAATATCAGCCAATCATCGCACAAACATGCGAAACATCCGCAGATTGACCAATATACCCGAGCGCAGCATCCGTTATGTTACGGTCACAGGACGGGAATACGCGTGCTGGACCAGCACATCGCGTCCACCGGCGGAGGCCGCCAGGAGGCGATAAAGACCACGATCCATCGGACGTCCGACCCCGGGCGGACCATCTGACCGCCCCCAACCATCCTCAAACAGAAGGAGCATGGCGTTGAGCGAAGCCCCCACATTGCGAGCGGTCCCCATCGGGATCGACGCCACCGGCACCCGAGAAGAGTTCGACAGCATGGGCACGGTCCCGGTGCCGGCCGACCGATACTGGGGGGCGCAGACCGAGCGCTCGCTGCATCATTTCGACATTGGCGGCGACCGGATGCCCAAGGCGGTCTATCACGCCTATGGTTATGTGAAGAAAGCCTGCGCCCTCGTCAACGCGGCCGCCGGACGCCTGCCGGACTGGAAACGCGACGCCATCATCCAGGCGGCGGACGAAGCCATCGCCGGCAAGCTCGACGACCATTTCCCGCTCTATGTCTGGCAGACGGGCTCGGGCACCCAGTCGAACATGAACGTCAACGAGGTGCTGTCCAACCGGGCGATCCAGTTGCTCGGCGGCACCCTCGGCACCCAGCATCCAGTTGGCCCCAATGACGACGTGAACATGGGCCAGTCGTCGAACGACACCTTTCCGACCGCCATGCACATCGCGACCATCTTCGCGATCGACGACCAATTGCTGCCGGCCGTGACGCGGCTGGTCGAGGTCATCGAGAAGAAGGCCGATGGCTGGATGGATGTGGTCAAGATCGGCCGCACCCATCTGGAAGATGCCGTTCCATTGACGGTCGGCCAGGAATGGCACGGATGGGCCGGACAGATCCGCGCCTGCATCGCCGCCATCGAGGCGAGCCGCGCCGGGCTCTACGAACTGGCGGTGGGCGGCACGGCGGTGGGCACCGGCCTGAACGCACCGGCCGGCTTCTCCCGCGACGTGGCGGCGAAGATCGCCGAACTGACCGGCAAGCCGTTCGTCACCGCCCCCAACAAGTTCATGGCCCAGGGCTCGCTGGATGCCATGGTGCGGGCGTCCGCGGGGCTGCGCGGCCTTGCCATCGCGCTGATGAAGATCGCCAACGACATGCGCTGGCTCGCGTCCGGCCCGCGCTGCGGCCTCGGCGAACTGAAGCTGCCGGACAACGAGCCGGGCTCCTCCATCATGCCTGGCAAGGTCAACCCGACCCAGTGCGAGGCGATGGTGATGATCGCCATCCAAGTGCTCGGGAACGACAGCGCCGTCGCCTTCGGTGGCAGCCAGGGCAATTTCGAGCTCAACGCCATGCGCCCGCTGCTCATCAACAACGTGCTGCACTCCATCCGCATTCTCGCCGACGGCTGCGACCGCTTCCGCGAATTCTCCGTCGAGGGCACGGAGATCGAGCGCGAGAAGATCAGCGCCTATGTCGCCGGCAGCGTCATGCTGGTGACCGCGTTGTCGCCCGTCATCGGCTACCAGAACGCCGCCCATATCGCGGAGAAGGCGATTGCCGACGGCACGACGCTGAAGGAGGCCGCGCTCGCCTCCGGCAAGGTGGATGAAGCCCTGTTCGACAAGGTGATCGTGCCGCTGAACATGGTCGGCAAAGGCCTTGCCGGCGCCTGAAGGAGACGACGAATATGATCCGTTGCGTCCGCATGTGGACCGGCCCCGATGGCAATTCCCTCTTCGAGGAGGGCACGCTGGAGATCGGAGCTGGCCAGCACGGCAAGGCCTCAGGCCTGCCCATCGCCGTCCACGAACTCTCCTTTCAGGAAACCGCCAGCGGCGGCTCCTTCGAATGGCATCAGGACCCCCAGCCGCAGTTCGTCATCACGCTCGCCGGCACGATCGAGTTCGAGGTGAAGTCCGGCGCCACCTTCACCATCCACCCCGGCGACGTGCTTATCGCGCAGGATGATAGTGGCAGCGGCCACCGCTGGCGGCTGATCGGCGATCAGCCCTGGCGCCGCGCCTATGTCATCTACGATCCCGGCACCAATCTGCATTTCCAGCCGAACGGAGCGCAGGCATGACCTTCTCCCAGAAGACCGACACGGATGTCCTGCTGATCGGCGCCGGCATCATGAGCGCGACGCTTGGCACGCTGCTGCACGCACTGGAGCCCTCGCTTCGGCTGACCATGCTGGAGCGGCTGGACGATTGCGGGCTGGAAAGCTCAATGGGCTGGAACAATGCCGGCACCGGCCATGCCGCCAATTGCGAGCTCAATTACACGCCGCAGCGGCCGGACGGCAGCGTCGACATCAGCCAGGCCCTCAAGGTCAACACGCAGTTCGACATCTCGCGCGAGCTGTGGTCGCATCTCGTGACCACCGGCGCCATTCCGGACCCGCGCGCCTTCCTGCATCCCTGCCCCCACATGAGCTTCGTCTGGGGCGAAGAAAACGTGGCCTTCCTGAAGGCGCGCCACGCTGCCATGGCGGCACACCATTGCTATCACGGCATGGACTATAGCGAGGACCCGGCCCAGATCGCCCAGTGGGCGCCGCTGGTGATGGAAGGGCGCGATCCGGCGCAGAAGATCGCCGCAACCCGGATCATCACCGGCACCGACGTGGACTACGGCGCGCTGACCCATCTGCTCGTCGGCCATCTCAAGACCGCCGGCCTCGATCTGCGTTACAACCGCGAGGTCGTCGCTATCGACCGGGCCGACGACGGCATCTGGACCGTGACCTTCGAGGACACGGCGGACGGCACCCGCCAGCAGATCACGGCCGGCTTCGTTTTCATCGGCGCCGGCGGCGCGGCCATCGAGCTGCTGCAGAAATCGGGCATCCCCGAAGCCAAGGGCTATGCCGGCTTCCCGGTAAGCGGCATCTGGCTGCGCTGTGACGTGGATGCGGTGGCCGCCCGCCACCACGCCAAGGTCTATGGCAAGGCCGCAAGCGGCTCCCCGCCCATGTCGGTGCCGCATCTCGATACGCGCGTGATCGGCGGCAAGACCTCGCTCCTGTTCGGCCCCTATGCCGGCTTCTCGACGAAGTTCCTGAAGCGCGGCTCCCTGACCGACCTGTTCGGCTCGATCACCGCCAGCAACATCCTGCCGCTGCTTGATGTGGCGAAGGACAATGCCGCGCTGGAGGAGTATCTGATCGGGCAGGTGTTCCAGAGCCGCCACCACCAGTTCGAGATGCTCCGCCAGTTCTTCCCGCAGGCCCGCCGCGCGGACTGGCAGGAGGCCGTGGCCGGCCAGCGTGTGCAGATCATCAAGCCGGACCAGGGCGATCCGGGCGGCCAGCTGGAATTCGGCACCGAGCTCGTTGCCGCCTCGGACAAGTCTCTGGTCGCACTGCTAGGCGCCTCTCCCGGCGCTTCGACGGCCGCGGCCATCGCCGTGCATGTGCTCCAGACCTGCTTTGCCGACCGCCTGACCGAGGACGGCTGGCTCCCGGCGCTCCGCGGTGCCCTGCCAAGCTACGGCATCGATCTGATCACCGACGCCGAGGCCTGCAGCGCCAGCCGCAAGGCCACCTCGAAGGTGCTGAAGATTGACAATATCGATGCCTGAGATGACGCCGTCGCGCCTCGACGCGACGGGCCATGTGCTGCTGCGGATCGCCCGCCTCCTTCTGGGGGCGGGCGCGGACAGTGCGCATGTTCACCAGCGCATCGAGACGCTCGCCGGTCAGCTCGGCATCGAGGTCCAGTTCTTCACCGGAAGCGAGCGCCTGCTGCTGATGATCGCCTCCGAGGGCACCTACCGCACGCGGGTGGGTCATGCCCTCGGCGTGATGGGCATCGATGCCGGTCGCCTCGTGGCGGTGGATGAGGTCGTCACCGCACTCGGTGCCGGTCGGCTCGATGTCGCGGCAGCCGATGCCCGCCTCGCGGAGATCGAGGCACACCGGAGCGGTTATCCGGACTGGATCGTCGTCCTTGCCGTCGCCGCCACGGCCGCGGCGCTGGCGCGGCTGTTCGGAGCGGCATGGCCGGTGGTCGGCGCGGCCTTCGGGGCCGGGCTCGTGAATGCGCTCGTGCGCCTGTGGCTGGGCCGTCGCGGCGTGCTTCCCGCCGCGGTCGCCGCCCTCACCGCCTGCGCCAGCGGCGCCTGCGCCATTCTGCCCTTGCGGCTGACAGGGGACGATCCGACGCTGGCTCTTGTCGCGGCGGGCATGATCCTCGTGCCCGGCGTACCGCTCATCAACGGCATCCGCGATCTGGTTCAGGGGCATGCGGCGATCGGGCTGGGCCGGCTCGCCAACGGCATCGTCGTCGTCCTTGCGATCGCGACGGGACTGTCGCTCGCGAGCCTGATCGGCGGCGCGGCGATCCCTGTATCGCTACAGACCGCGAACCTGCCGATCGGCTGGGACGTTCTCTTTGCGACGGTCTGCGCACTCGGTTATGCGCTCGTCTTCGGGGCGCCGCTGCGCGCCATTCCGCCCATCCTGTTGTGTGGAGCACTGGCCCACGGGCTGCGGACCACGGTGATGGCGCTGGGCGGGGACATCGCCCTCGGCACGCTGCTGGGCGCGTTCGCGGCCGGCCTGATGGCCTCCCAGGTCGCCTCCCGCGTGGCCGCGCCATGGACCGTCTTTGTCTTTCCAGCGGTCGTCGCGATGGTGCCCGGCTCCTATGCCTTTCGAGCGATGATCGGGGGGCTCCAGCTCATGCGGCCGGGTGCGGAGAATGCCGTTGCCCTTCTGACGGCAACGGCCTCGGCGCTGATCGGCGCCCTGGTACTGACCACGGCCATTGCCATCGGTCTTTTGGTGGCCTCGGCGCTGCACGCAGTGCCCCTGCGCCGAACCTGAAAGGCCTCCTGATCATGGACCCCACGGCAATGGGGCCCATGACTGCGGATCCTACAGGAAGCCGATGGAGAACCAGGGGATGAAGGTGAGCGCCAGGAGACCGAGGAACAGGGCGCCCAGATAGATCCAGATGCGCCGCATCCCGGCTTCCGGCTTCACCCCGCCAATGATGCAGGCAGCGTAGTAGCAAAGGCCGAACGGCGGGGCGAAGAGGCCGAGGCCCATCGCGAGGATGACCACCATGCTGTAGTGCACCTCGTGGATGCCGAACTGGCGGGCGATCGGGAACAGCAGCGGGCCGAACAGCACGATGGCGGGAATGCCCTCCAGCAGGCTGCCGAGCACGATGAAGGCCACCAGCGAGATCAGCAGGAAGCCCACCTGTCCGCCGGGCACGCCGGCCATGGCGGCAGCTAGAGCATGCGAGAAGCCGGACTGAGTGAGCGCCCAGGCCATGGCACTTGCTGCCCCCACGATGAAGAGGATGGCGCCGGAGAGCGAGGCGGTGCGCGCCAGCATCGGGAGGGCCCCGCGCCAGCTCAGGCCGCCGCGGTAGACCAGCAGGCCCAGCACCAGCGAATAGGCAATGCCAATGGTGGAGACCTCGGTGGCGGTTGCCACGCCCTCGACCACCGCGGTGCGGATGAGGAAGGGCAGTAGCAGCGCAGGGATCGCCACCAGCAGGGTCTTCATCACCACCGCGCGGGGCGCACGGGGCACCACGCTCTGGTCCTCCTCCTTGCCGGCCCGGTAACGGGCGACGACGGCCAGAACCAGCGCAAGCACCAGCGCGGGCAGGATGCCCGCCGTGAACAGCGCAGCGATGGAGACGCCGGTCACGGAGGCGATGGCGATGAGCACGATGGAGGGCGGAATGGTCTCGCTCATGGCGCCGGAGGCCGCGAGCAGCGAGAGCAGTTCCCCGTCCTTCATGCCGCGCTTGCGCATCTCGGGAAACAGCACCGGGGCCACAGCCGCCATGTCGGCGGTCTTGGAACCAGAGATGCCGGAGACCAGCAGCATGGCGCCCAGCAGCACATAGGACATGCCCGCCTTCACATGCCCCAGCAGCGAGGCGAGGAAAGCCACCATGACCCGCGCCATGCCCGTGACCTCGACCAGTTGGCCCAGCAGGACGAAGAGCGGGATGGCGAGCAGGATGAGGCCGCTCATGCCCTCGTCCATGCGGCCGACCACAATGGTCAGCGGCGTGGTGGTGACGGTGAGCAGATAGGCGGTGGTGGCGAGGGCGAAGGTGAAGGCGATGGGCACGCCCGCCAGGACGCCCGCGCCCAGCAGGCCCACGAAGAACACCAGCAGCGCCCAGTTGCCGATGCCCATGAGCAGCGGTGCGGCGGCATGGAGACCTGCGGCGATCAGGACCAGCAGAAGGGTCACGCCGATCACGTCCATCCAGCCGTGCCGCAGCAGCTTCAGGCTGCAGCTCAGGAGGGCCAGCGTGAAGCCCACCGGCACGGCGAGCGCCCGCACCATGCCGGACCAGCCGAGGGCCGGCATTTCCACGAAGGACTGATCCAGCGTGTAGTCATAGGCCGCGTGCATCAGCAGCCCGAGCAGCACGAACACGCCGCCCACAGCCAGCGTCTCGCACCAGGCCTGCGTCCGGCGCGAGAACATGCTCACGAGGAAGGTCAGGCGCATATGCTCGCCGCGCTGGATGGCCACCACCGCACCCAGCATTCCGAGCCAGAGGAAGAGGATCGAGGCAAGCTCGTCCGACCAGATGATCGGACGATGGAACGAGCGGGCGCAGATGCCGACGAAGAGGATGAGCACCTCCGCGGCCACCAGCAGGGCGGCGGGGATTTCGACGATGCGGCGCAGCCAGCGCTCCGCATCCGCGACCCACGCCGGGGCCGCCGCCTCCCAGGCGGTGTCTTGGGAGTGGGACACCGTGCTCATGCCAGGTCGCCCGTCACGGTCTCGAGCGCCTTCCAGGCGTCGGTGCCGAACTTGTCCTTCCAGGTCTTGTAGAAGCCGTTGTCGCTCAGCTCCTTGCGGAAGGCGGGTTTGTCGGCGGTCTCGAACGCGAGGCCGCGTGCCTGGAGCTGTTCCTTCAGCACGCCATTCAGGCGCACCACGTCCGCGCGCTGCTCCATCGCCGCGCGGTCGAACTCGCGGGTGACGATCTCCTGCAGGTCGGCCGGCAAGCGGGAGAAGGCGCGGCGGTTCGCCATCAGCCAGAAGGGGTCCCAGATGTGGTTGGTTTCGGAGACGTACTTCTGCACCTCGTAGAGCTTGCCGGAATCAATGGCGACGAGGCCGTTCTCCTGCCCGTCCACAAGGCGGGTCTGGAGGGCGGTGTAGAGCTCGTTGAAGTTGATGGAGGTGGGGTTGGCGCCGAGCGAGGTAAAGAGCGAGGTGAAGATGGGCGAAACCGGCACCCGGATGCGATAGCCCTTGAGATCCGCCGGCACGCGGATGGGCTTGGAGAAGGACGTGATCTGGCGGAAGCTGTTGTCGGCCGCCTTGGACACGATGAGGAGCCCGGCCTTCTCCACCTGCCCCCGCACATAGGTGCCCACGGCTCCGTCCACGCCGCGCCAGACATGGTCATAATCGGCGAAGGCGAAACCCACATTGGTGATGGCCGCGCCTGCCGCGACGGTGGAGATGACCGAACCGGCGATGTTCAGGAACTCAATCCCGCCCGAGCGGACCTGCGTGATGAGGTCGGTGTCCGAGCCGAGCTGGCTGGCGGGAAAGAACTTCAGCTCCATGCGTCCGCCGGAGGCTTCCTGAATGCGCGCGCAGGCCTGCTCGAGGCGGGCATTGATGGGCTGCGTCAGGGACTGGCCCGTCGCCACCTTGAAGCTGAACTCGGCGGCCCGTGCCGGCGAGGTGCGGATGGCCACCAGCGGAATGGCGGCCGCCGCCCCGGCGAGCAGCGTGCGGCGGGACAGGCCCGTGTTCGAGGCGGCTTTGGTGTGATCGGCCATGATGGTCCTCCCCGGCCTCGCCATGTTTGGCGCAGGCGTTGGCATTGCGGCGTCATGCGCGGGCCTACCGCGCGTCCACTGCGCTCAAAAGGGAGAGGCGGTCGCAGGGTGCGCCGCTCATCCTCCTTATCGCGTCCTCCGGCACACCGGTTTGTCCGGCGGCATTCTTGATGGCACGACAGTAGGAAGCTTGTTCGTGAAGAACAATTCAGATTGCTTGCACTTCTCTTTAGCCTGACTTAATCATTGACGCATGCAGGTTCCCTTACGGGCCATTGGTGTCTTTCACGCAGTCGCCCGCACCGGCAGCGTGACCCGTGCTGCGCACGAACTGGGCGTCACGCCCTCCGCCGTCAGCCAGCAGGTGCAGGCGCTGGAGATCAGCCTCGGCACGGCCCTCATCGGCAAGGCCGGGCGCAACGTCGTGCTGACCGAAGCCGGCGAGCGCTATTTCGAGATGATCCGTGGCGAGGTGGAGCGGATCACCGAGGCGACGCAGCGCATCCGCGGCTTCCGGTCGGTCACCACCCTCACCGTGCGGGCGACGCCGAGCCTTGCCACCAAATGGCTGCTGCCGCGTCTCGCCGGCTTCATCGACGCCCATCCCGAGATCGAGCTGCGCCTCGACGGCACCAACGAGCCGACCGCCTTCCAGAAGGAGAATGTGGATGTGGAAATCCGCCACGGCACGGGCCAATGGCCGGGCCTCGTCGCGGAAGGGCTGGTGGAAGAGCGTTTCCTCCCCGTCTGCTCGCCCGCCCTCGCCGCTGCGGGCAGCCTCGCGGCGGAGGATTTGCCCCGCTTCCGGCTCATCCATTCGGTAAAATCGCAGGTTCAATGGCCCTATTGGTTCACCTGCGCCGGCGTAACGCCCGCTGAGCGGCTGCGCCGCCTGTTCTTCGACCGCACCCACATGGCCATCGACGCCGCCGTGGGCGGCCTCGGCATCGCGCTGGAGAGCGATCTCATGATGTGGGCGGAGAAGCGCGATGGACGCCTCATCTGCCCCATTGCGGAGCCGCCCCGGATCACCCTCGTCACCCAATGGGCGACCTGCCCGCCCGATCACCTGCGCCACAGCAAGGTGAAGCTGTTCTTCGACTGGCTGCGTCGCGAGCGGGACAATTGGCTGGCCACCCGCGACGCCTCACTTTAGCCTATCTAACAGATCCGTTCAGATTTCTGGATAGTGCTTCACAAATCCCGCTTCTAGCCTTGCATCCATCGCGGTCGCGCTTCGGCGCAGATCATGGACCGCGCAAGATCCCTGGCCGGGCCTTTCCGCCCCACGCGCCGGCCTGCCGCCACGGATCATCGGAGGAGGAAGCTCGATGAATCTCCATGCCTTGCTGGCGCAGCGCGCTGCCAGCGGAAAGCCCGTCCGCGTCGGGTTGATCGGCGCCGGCAAGTTCGGCTCCATGGTTCTCGCCCAGGCCCAGCGCATCGAGGGGATGCACGTGGTGGGTGTCGCCGACCTCAACGTTGGCCGCGCCCGCGCCTCCCTCGCCCGCGTCGGCTGGCCGGAAGAGCGTTATGGGGCGACCTCGCTCGCGGACGCCTTCAAGACCGGCAAGACCTGCGTGCTGGATGACGCAAATGCGTTGGCTGCCTTCGACGGCGTCGAGTGCATCATCGAGGCCACCGGCCATCCCATCGCCGGCGTGCGCCATGCGCTGGCCGCCATCGACGCCGGCAAGCATGTGGTGATGGTGAATGTGGAAGCCGACGTGCTCTGCGGCCCCCTGCTGGCCGAGCGGGCGCGGCAGAAGGGCGTCGTCTATTCCATGGCCTATGGCGACCAGCCGGCCATCATCTGCGAACTGGTGGACTGGGCCCGCTCCTGCGGCTTCGAGCTCACCTCCGCCGGCAAGGGCATGAATTTCGAGCCCCGCTACCGCTATTCCACCCCGGACACGGTGTGGGGCTTCTTCGGCTGGAGCGAGGAAGAGGTCGCCAAGGGCGATTTTAACCCGAAGATGTACAATTCCTTCACCGACGGCACCAAGGCGGCCATCGAGATGGCGGCGGTGGCCAACGGCACCGGGCTCGACTGCCCCGACGACGGCCTCGCCTTCCCGCCCACCGGCCTGCATGATCTCGCCCGCGTCTTCCGCCCCGTGTCCGACGGCGGGCGCCTGCCGCGCTCGGGCCTCGTGGACATCGCCGCGAGCCAGGAACCGGACGGACGCGAGGTGTTCAACAACATCCGCTATGGCGTGTTCGTCACCTTCAAGGCCACCAGCGAATACACCAAGGCCTG
This sequence comes from Azorhizobium sp. AG788, assembly GCF_004364705.1. Classification (NCBI taxonomy): domain Bacteria; kingdom Pseudomonadati; phylum Pseudomonadota; class Alphaproteobacteria; order Hyphomicrobiales; family Xanthobacteraceae; genus Azorhizobium; species Azorhizobium sp. AG788. The sequence goes on along the minus strand of NZ_SOBM01000004.1, from coordinate 592,152 downwards.
CTTCAAGCAGTACGGCCTGCTGACCGACCCCTCGGGCTGGTACGGCTCCATGTGGCGGCCGTTCCACATGATCGGCCTTGAGACCAGCATCAGCGTGCTCTCCGCCGTGCTGCGGCACGAGCCCACCGGCTGCTCCAAGGAGTTCCGCGGCGATGCGGTGGCCACCGCAAAGCGCGACCTGAAGCCGGGCGAGATGCTCGACGGTGAAGGCGGCTATGCGGTGTGGGCCAATGCCATTCCGGCCAGCAAGAGCCTCGCCATGGGCGGCCTGCCCATTGGCCTCGCCCATAATGTGAAGCTGAAGCGCCCGGTGGCGCGCGACCAGATCGTCAGCTTCGACGACGTGGAACTGGAAGCCGATCTGGACGTTGTCAGCCTGCGCCGGCAGATGGAAGATGCCGCCCGCCCGAAGACGGCGCGGTCCGCCGCCTGAGCCTGTAGGCTCACGCGGGTCTCACTCTGCGCTCCGCCGCCGGTTTCGGTCGCGCGACGGAGCGCGCCTGCTCTTTCCAAGCGAGCCGCACGCATCATGTCCGTCCCCTCCCCTTTCGTCGTCATCGCCGAATTCCAGGTCAAGCCGGGCCGTCTGGCCGACTTCCTCGCCCTCGCCCATGACGACGCCACCAGCTCCGTGTCCTCTGAACCCGGCTGCCGAACCTTTGACGTCTGCGTCTCCGCGGCCGAGGCCGACACGGTCGTTTTCTACGAGGTCTACGATGACCGCGCGGCCTTCGACGCCCATCTGGAAACGCCCCACTTCGCCCGCTTCAGGGACGGCTTTCCGGCCCTGATCGTGGCTGAGCGGCCGGTGCGCTTCCTCGCCCGCGCCACAAGCGGCGCCGGGAACTGAAGATCATGACGCTCCAACGGATCGGCTTTCTCGGCACCGGCATCATGGGCGGCCCCATGGCCCGCAATCTGGCGCGCGCCGGCTTCGAGGTGACCGCATGGAACCGCTCTTCCGGCAAGGCGCGCGCCCTTGAAGCGGATGGCGTCAGGAGCGCGCCCACGGCCCATGAGGCCGTCCGGGCCGCTGAGGTCGTCATCTGCATGCTCAGCTCCGGCCCGGTCTGCGACGAGATCCTGCTGGGCGCTGACGGTATGATCTCCGCCATGGCGCCCGGCGCCACCCTCGTGGTGATGAGTTCCATCCCTGTCGAGACCGCCGAGGCGCAGGCCCGTGCCGCCGCCGAACGTGGCCTCCTTTATGTGGATGCCCCGGTCTCCGGCGGCGAGAAGGGCGCCATCGCGGGGAGCCTTGCCATCATGGCCGGCGGGACGGCGGAAGCCGTGGCGCGGGTAACGCCCGTGCTGGCGGCCATGGGACGACCCGTTCATGTGGGGCCGGCCGGGACCGGCCAGTTGTGCAAGCTCATCAACCAGGGGATCGTGGCCTCAACCCTCGTCGCGATGGCGGAAGCCATGACACTCGCCAGGCAAGGCGGCGCGGATCCTCTGAAGGTGCGGGAAGCGCTGCTCGGCGGCTTTGCCGATTCAACCATCCTGAAGCAGCACGCCTTGCGGATGGCCACTGGCGACTTCGTGCCCGGCGGGCCAGCGAAATATCAGCTGAAGGACACCCGCACCGCCCTCGCCCATGCGGCGCACCTGGGGCTCTCCTTGCCCATGCTGGCACTCACCGACAGCATGTTCGAGGCCCTGGTCGCCAACGGCGACGGCGATTTGGACCACAGCGCCGTGATCCGGGAAATCTGGCGCGCCAATCCGGCCGTGCGCGCCGATCTGAGCGCGCCAGCCTGAGCTGCCATCCAGGCAAGCGGTTCAAGCAAAGACTTGGCCGGATCTGGCCTTGGCAGTCACTTCTGGGGCCGGAGGCGGGTGCCGACGCGCTCCGGTTAGGTGCGCGCGTTGGCGATGCGGCGGCGACCGGCACCGGCCGCACCGTCGAGCACCGCAACGAGGGGAGCGAGGGGATCAATATCGCGCATCCGCTTATAGGCTGCCTCGGCCCGCGTCTGACGAAGGTCTGCGGCATCGAGCCAGAAGCGGATGACCTCTACGGGATCCTGGTCGTGTGCCCAGTAGCTGCACAGGCCGGCGAGTTCCGGCTGATGGAGTTCCGCCGGTTCCGAGAGCACGAAGGCCCGCAGGTGGGCCATCGCGATGAGCCGCATCGGACCGATGTGGTGGAACGGGCTCGCCCGGCCGAGGCTGAGAATGATGCGGGAGCGGTCCGCTCGCGCATTGCGCAGGAACAGCGGCGTGATATCCGCCGGCGTGTTCACGACGAGGCGGCAGGCCTTTCCGATCTGCGCCAGCAGGGGCCGGCGGTGCCCGTCCACATTGCCGAAAAAGAAGACGTCGATGTCCTTGTCGCGGTCGTTCAATCGGCTGCCGGTCTCAAGCACAGGCGTATAGCCTGGCGTCATCTGGCGTGAGAACACGCCGAGATCGGACATCATCCGCACGCTGCCGGCAAAATAGGACAGGAAGAAGCGGCAGCGATCGAAGAACGGCCGCCCCTCCGGCCCGAACAGCCAGGCCGTCTCCGGCTTGTAGTTGACCATGCCGTCGTCGATGAACTCGACGTCGAAGACCGCATAGTCGTAGCTTGAGGCGGCCAGTTCGGCCACTTCCGCGCGCGAGAGATATTGCAGGCCGATCAGGATGTTGAGCGCGCGCGGCTCAAGCCGGCGGCAGTCCATCGTCACCACATGCCCGAGCGCGGCGAAGCAATGAAAGAGGCTGACATAAATGTCCTCCTTCATGATCGTCCAGCCGGGCGTACGGTCGAAGACCACGATATGGATACGCGACACGCTTGAGCTGCTCCTACGCGATATCGTGTACGAAATAGCAGGGGAAGCTCAGGTACGGCACCCGCTGCAAACGCAGGCCCGTGAGGCCGAACACCTCGCGCAGCGCAACGGTCTCGCCGGGAAAACCGGGATCGTTGATCTCATCCAGCACCACCACGCTTCCCCGCACGAGGTAGGGACGGATCTTGGTCAGCACCTCGCGGGTGGGGTCGTACAGGTCCATGTCCAGATAGGCGAGCGCGATGATCGTCTGCGGATGACGGTCGAGATAGTGCGGCAGCGTCTCGCGGACATCGCCCTTCACGATCTCATACTTCTTCTTGTGCGGCAGGGGCTTGAACGCCTCCTGCGCGGACAGAACGCGCTCCAGGAAGATCTCGTAGCCCTGCGTGGTGCGCACATTACCCGGCTGGGCATAGACGGAAGTGCCATCCTGCGGCGCGACGTCAACGAAACCGGAAAAGGTATCAAAGCCGATGATCTTGCGATGGTAATGCGTCGGTTCGTAGAGCGTGCGCAGATTGCTGAAAATCGACAGATTCTGCCCCCAGCGCGTGCCGAACTCCATGACCACCCCGGGGGTGTTCAGGATCAGCCGGTAAATGTGGTCCATGAACAGGATGCGGCCGAGTAGAAGGTGATCGGCAAAAAGCGCCAGATTATCCATGCGCTCGTTGCGCGGGATGGGCGACATCCGATGGGCTTCTTCCAGATCCTGCCGCGCCGCATGTTCCGCGGCATTGAAGGCTCGCGTGAAGCCAAGGAGGTTCTCTTCCTCGCGCGCCTTGTCCCGATCCGCCATTCCGTCTCGCCCTTTCATTCTCGCAAGCGGGGATGCCCCATGCTCCGTTTGCATCTCGCGGTCACAGATGCAATGGCAACTGGTCGCTTTTCCGCTTGTCGTTCCCGCTATGACGCCGGACGGTTCCGCATCCGGCACACGAACAGCGTGTCCACGCACATGCTTTCCAAGACATCGAACAACGCCCGGAATGTCGCCTCGGCCTCCGGCGAATGGTCGTGCGCGGCCATAATGATCGTCCGCTCCCCGATCAGGGCTTTCAATCCGGCAGCGGACCGCTCGATTTCGGCCGGCGTGTGGGCGCAGTCGTTGAAGATGAAGCGGTAGCCGAGATCGGGAGCGGTGGCGAAGTCACCCTCATGAATGGTGACGAACGGCAGAAGCGCCAGAGCGTCGAGATTGCGCGCGAGGGTTCCGATCACACCACCGTCGCCGCGCAGAACCGGCGCGATCTCCGCCTCGAAGACCGAGGCCGCGACATGCCCGATCGACTGGCCGTCGCATTGGGGCGAGAAATAATGCACCTCATCCCCGACCGCCCGGAAATGTTCGAGCTCGGGCCCGATTTCGGCGCTGACAAACCGCTTCTCTCCGCCCGCATCGCGCACGCCCCGCGCCAGCACCGACGTGGCGCGCCCCACCCAGGCCCCCATTTCGAGGAACGGCCCCTCAAGAAGCCGCGCGCACCCATACAGCAGCCGCATCTCCCGTTCGGAAAGCCAGCCCGGGATCGGCGTGAGGCAACCCGGTTCAAGTTTCCAGTCGTCCTGCTCGGCCCACATCCGGGTCATCAATTGCCCGAGATGCGGCACCTCTGCCTGCTGCGCGACAATCGGCTCAATGGCATACAATGCCGCACCGAGGATGCGCGTATCCGGATGCTCAGGGACCTTGTTGATGGGGGCGTCGGCGAGCGGCACGCGGATCGAGAGGAGGCTGACGCCCGTCCAGGGCAACAGGTGATCTGCCCCGCTGCACAACGGCACCTCGACGACGCAGCATCCCGACTGCGGCAGGGCCACTTCAATCTCCGGCCCCGCGTTGATCGAAACCAGTGCGCGGCCGGTGGGCAGAGACAGACTGCTGCCGAGCGTGAGCGCCAGCGCAACGGCGTCGGGCGCCGTGACCCGAAGCACCGCCACCACCTGCCGGGAGGTCCAGATATGGCTTTCTTCCGCCTCATGAAAACCTGGCCAGCGGCTCAGCGCCTGGGCAAGCGGCGTGTAACGTTCCACAGGCCATGATCGGGCCACGGGAAGCGTGACGACAGGCGGCATATCCGGCAAGGGCCTGTCCGTTGTGCCATCCGAAACGGCGGCTTGCCCCCCCGCCTGATCACGGCGGTTCCGCAGCCGTGCCCACTTGTCGAAGTAAGCCATGAACTGCTGTTCGCAGCGTTCGATGGCAGCGCTGATCCGGGGCTGATCCTCAGGCGCGCTCCGCTCCCGCAGCCACTGAGCATCCCGCACCACCTGCGCCTTTATCATCACGTCAAGCGCGGCATAATGCTCCCGTGCGGAGGCGCTGGTGCCCAGTGCGCCCACGCGCCGGTGCGTGTTGTTGACGTGCTGGCGCCAGCCGACCAGAGGGCGGGCCAGCAGATGATGGGTGCCGAGCAAGGTCGCACGCGCGGGCGCGATGGTGTCGAACCCGTAGGGACAGAATTCCGCGTCCATCGGCGGAAAGGCCTCGAATACCGACCGATGATAGGCCAAGGTGGCGCCATACCATAAGGCGCCCCAATAGACCGGGACGGGATCGTCCCGATCCACCACCCGGTCGCCATGTATGGCATCGAGGATGCCCATGGGCATCCCGCCCTCCGAGATCAGCACCGCATTGCTGCTCACCAGCCGGCATCGCGGATCGCGGTCGAAACAGGCGAGAATCGCGTCCAGCCGCCCCGGCAGAGCGATGTCGTCGCTGTCCGCCTGGATGATCACCGGAGCCGACGCATAGCGCGCAAACGCATCCACAAGGGCCGAGCTGCGCGAGCGGCCATGGCGCAGCACGGTCGCCACGATGTCCGGACGTGCGGCGAGCCTGTCCATCACCACATCGATGCCGCCATCCTCCGAACCGTCATCCACCACCAGCAGCTCGAAATCCCCGCGCCATTGGGCGAACAGGCTGTCCAACTGCTTGCCGATCCAGGGCGCGTGGTTGTGAAGGGGGATGGCGATCGTTGCCCGCGGGGGCCGCGTTTCAGAGGAAGACATCTTCACGTCGGCGCCATCCGGTCCGCCCTGGTGTGCACTCATGCTGTCTTGAAGCCCTTTCCTCGGCCGCCATTCGCCACGCACTTCGACGCCACGCTTCAGTCTGGGCCGCATTTATCTTTGCGTGCCCAAGGCACCCAGCCACGCGACTGTTCAGCACGCTCTGCGTCGCGCGAAAGCAGCCTGCCCCACTCCCGCAAGCATGCTGAATACCACGACAAACGCCTTGCCAAAATCGGGCGTCCACTCCCGCCCTCGGTCGCCGGTCCGATCGGCCGCCATTTCACCGACCCTCCCCCTATCGGGCTGTTCCGATCACAGGAAGCGGCAGGTCATTCTTGACGGCAGGCCTCGGCCATCCATGGCGCCCCCAATCAGACGGGGCAGGAATTCGCCCATAGTCCTCCAAAGGCCTTGAGCTTTGCTCGGGCCTTGGATGCGTGACGGTGAATCAGTGAATCATTGCCGCAGCCGGGGCTACTTCCACGTCCGGTCCACGGCGATCGCGCTTCCTACGGACAGGAGCGTCCAAAACTTGATATTGGACGCCAAACGGCAGCACCTCCCGTTTCTACCGCATTATGCCCTCGCGGATCGGGTCGCAAGCCGGATCCGAAGTGTGGCATGCCAGCAGCTCACGCCACGCTCCTCACGAGGGCGTCATGATGATCTTGCCGAGGGCGGCTCCGCTTTCCAGCATGGCATGAGCGTCGCGAACACGGGCGAGCGGAAAGCGGGCGGCGATGGCCGGTTTGATGTGGCCGGCTTCGAGGGCGGCGATCACCTCGCGCATGATGCGGCGGCGGTTGGGCCGGTCATGGTCATAGATGTGGAAGGAGAAGCAGCGCACGGCCGGGCAATTGCCGAGATACTTGCGCATCTCGCCCATGAGATTTTCTTCCGGCAGACCCGCAAAGGCGTTGTAGGAGAGGAGCGTGCCCCATTTGCCCAGTGCCCGCAGATAGCCCGCGAAATCCGCGCCACACACGTGGTCCAGCACGAGATCCACGCCGGCGCCGGCTGTGAGTTCCAGCGTGCGGTCTACCACATTCTCGGCGCGATAGAACACCACGTCGTCCGCCCCCATGGCGCGGGCGAACGCGGCCTTTTCCGCCGTGCTTACCGAGCCGATGGTGCGCATGCCCGCAAGCCGCGCAAGCTGGAGCAAGGCGGACCCAACGCCCCCGGCAGCGCCGATCACCAGCACCGTCTGCGGCGGGCGCGGGCCCGAGGCTTCATGCAGGAGGGCCCAGGCCACCTGATAGTTGGCGAGGCAGACGGCCTCCTCGCAGGAGACGCTGTCCGCCAGCGGATGAACGGCATTGGCGGGGGCACACACATACTCGGCATAGCAGCCGCCGCGCTGGGAGAGGTCGCGGGCGCTGAGCAGCACCTTCTGCCCCACCTGCAGCGCCGTCACGTCGCGGCCCACGGCCTCGATATAACCGGCGACGTCGTTTCCCGGATTGGCCGGCAGGGGCGGCATCCATTTATAGACGCCGCTGCGGATCAGCGCGTCCGGCTGGCCCACGCCGAAGGCCTCGGCGCGGATCACCACATCCTGCGCGCCCGGCACCGGCATGGGAGCATCCACATAATTCAGCGCGTCCGGCCCCCCGGGCGTGTACACCAAAACCGCTTTCATTCCGCACCTCTGCTTGTCTTGCGCGGCTGCTCAGTCGGCATAGCTGCCATGGCCGATGCCGAGATAGGTTTCCATCACGCGGGGGTCGTGCAGCAGCGCCGCGCCCGTGCCCTGATTCACGATCTCGCCGGTCTCCAGCACATAAGCGTAATCGGCGATGCGCAGCGCCATCTGTGCGTTCTGCTCCACCAGAAGGACGGAGACGCCTGTGGCGCGGAGCGAGTCGATGACCTCGAAGACATTGCGCACGATCTGCGGCGCGAGGCCGAGGCTCGGCTCGTCCAGCAGCAGCAGCCGGGGGCGGGACATGAGCGCCCGCCCGATCGCCAGCATCTGGCGTTCCCCGCCGGAGAGCGTTCCCGCCTCCTGCGCCCGCCGCTCCTTCAGCCGCGGGAAGCGGGCGAAGATCTCCTCGAGGCTGTCGGCGATCGCCTTGTGGTTGGATCGCCGCAGATAGGCCCCGAGCAGCAGATTGTCCTCCACGGACATGCTGCCGAACAGATCGCGCCGCTCCGGCACCAGCGCCATTCCGCAGGCCGCGAGTTCCTCGGTGGAGAGGCCATCGGTGTTCTGGCCGGCGAAGGCGATCCGGCCGGAGCGCTTCGGAATGAGGGCGGCCACCGCATTCAGCAAGGTGGATTTGCCCGCGCCATTGGGGCCAACCACCGTGACGATGGTGCCGGGGGAGAGGGTGAGGGAGACGCCGAACAGCGCCTCCACTGGCCCGTAACCGACCCGCAGGTCGCGGACATCCAGCAGCGGGCTCATGCTGCGTCTCCCAGATAGGCTTCCACGACGCGCTGATCGCCTTGCACCTTGGCCGGATCCCCTTCGCAGATGAGCTGGCCGAAGCTCATGACCACCAGTCGGTCCACGAGACTCATGACGAAGTCCATGTCATGCTCGACGATGAGGATGGTGAGCCCCTCCGCGCGCAGCTGGCGCAGCAGCTTGTAGAGCAGCTTCTTCTCCGGCAGGCGCAGGCCGGCCGCAGGCTCGTCCAGCAACAGAAGGATGGGATCGGCGGCGAGCGCGCGGGCGATTTCGAGGATGCGCTGCTTGCCGAGCGGCAGGCTGCCCGCCGGCTGCATCATCACATCCTCAAGACCCACGCGCCTGATCTGGCGGATGGCCTCGGCGCGGATGGCCGCCTCCTGCTGCCGCTCCATATGGAGGCAGGATGAGAGGACGCCCGCATGGGCGCGGCGGTGGGCGCCGAGCATCACATTCTCAAGCACGCTGCGGTTCGGCATCATCTTCACGTGTTGGAAGGTACGCGCGAGGCCGCAGTCGCCGATCTGCCGGGGCGTGCGCCCGCTGATGACCTGCCCTTCGAACGTGATGGTACCCGAGGTGAGGTTCAGCGTGCCGGAAATGAGGTTGAACAGCGTGCTCTTGCCGGCCCCATTGGGACCGATCAGGCCGAGGATTTCGCCCGTCCGGACCTTCAGGCTGATGGACGACACCGCCACGAGGCCCGGAAACTGCTTCAGCGCGCTGTCCACCACCAGCAGATCGCCGCCCGCCGGCAGGCGCGGGCGCACCGGCAGTTGCGGGGCGGCCGCCGCCTCGCCTGCGTCAGAGGGGTGCAGGAAGGGCAGCCGGCGCACGAGGCCGGCGAGGCGCTCCGCCACGCCGCCATCGGCGCGGTGCAGCAGGAAGATGATGAGCCCGCCGAAGACGACGGTTTCGAAATTGCCGCTGGTGCCCAGAAGGACGGGAAGGAAATCCTGGAGCCATTCGCGGGCGAGCGTGATGAGCGCTGCGCCGATGATGGCGCCCCAAACATAGCCGGCGCCGCCCACCACGACCATGAACAGATATTCGATGCCGATGCTGAGGCTGAAGGGCGAGGGGTTCACGAACCGCAGCAGATAGGCATAGAGCCAGCCGGAGAGGCCCGCGAGCAGCGCCGCGAAGACAAATGCGATGCGCTTCTCCTTCACGGTGTCCACGCCGAACGTCTCCGCCATCAGGGGCGCGTCCTTCACGGCGCGCAGCGCCCGTCCCTGCGCGGAATCGAGGAGGTTCGACACGGCCCAGACGGCCAGCGCCACGAGACCCCAGATGATCACGCCCAGTTCGCGCCCGCCGGTCAACTCATGGCCGAAGAGGGACAGCGGTGGGATGTGATCGATGCCCGTATGGCCGCCCAGCATTTCGATATTGCCGAACAGGTAGAACAGGCTGATGCCCCACGCGATGGTGGAGAGCGGGAGATAATGGCCCGACAGGCGCAGCGTGATGGCCGCGATGAGGAAAGCGGCCACGGCGGTGGAGAGTAGCGCCGCGGGCAGCGTCACCAGCGGCCCGAGCCCGAAGCGGGTGGCGATCACCGCGGTCGCATAAGCGGCGATGCCGGCGAAGGCGGCCTGACCGAAGGAGGTCTGCCCGGTGATGCCCGTCAGGACGACAAGGCCAAGGGCGACCAGCGCATAGAGGCCGATATAGTTCAGCACCGAGACGGCGTGCTCGCCGGAGAGAGCCTGCAGCGCGAGGGCGGCGGCAAGGAGGGTGAGGATGGGAAGACAGCGGGCCATGGCTCATTCGCGCTCGGTGTGGGGCGCGCGCAGGGAGCGCCAGAGTAAAACGGGAATGATGAGGGCGAACACGATCACTTCCTTGAAGGAGCTGAGCCAGAAGGAGGAAAAGGACTCAAGAAAGCCGACGATGAGAGCCCCCGCTACGGCGAGGGGATAGCTGGCCAGCCCGCCGATGATCGCCGCGACGAAGCCCTTGAGACCCACGATGAAGCCGGAGTCGTAATAGAAGGTGGTCAGTGAGGCGACGAGAACGCCGCTGACCGTGCCGATGGCGCTGGCGAAGAGGAAGGAGAGGCGCCCCGCGTGCACGGGACGGATCCCCACGAGCTTTGCCCCCTCGCGACTGATGGCCGTGGCGCGCAGCGCCTTGCCCTCTATCGATCGACTGAAAAACACGTAGAGCAGCACCATAATGGCCGCTGTCGCCAGCACCACCAGAACGCTCTGGGCGGTGATGAGGATCGGCCCCAGCAGGAAGGCCGCATCCGACAGAGGCGCGGCGCGCGCGCCTTCCGCTCCGAAGAGCAGGAGGCCGATGCCGACCAGCGCATAATGCAGCGCCACGGCGGCGATCAGCAGCGTGAGGTTGGACGCCCGCGCGATACCCTCGAACACCGTGGTGTAGAGGATGGGGCCGAGCGGCACGATGAGAGCGAGCGTCAGCGGAATGGCGATCCACATGCTCGGCTTCAGGGGGGCAAGCCACGTGACGAGGGCGACGACGACCAAGGCATAGGCCACGAGCGCGATCTGCCCCGCCGGGATCCGCAGCCGGCCGAGCCGCGCCCGCTCCCGCAGCGTGGTCATGACCGCACTCGCCACCGCGCCGCCAAGCAGGATCCAGATGGTGGCGGGCACCTGCCCCATCTCAAGCGCGGCCAGCGTGAGGGCGCCGTAGGAAATGAACTCGCCCTGCGGCACGAACAGGATGCGCGTGACCTGGAACACCAGGACGAGCGCGAGGGCGATGAGCGCATAGATGGCGGCATTGACGATGCCGTCCTGCGCCAGAAACAGCGCGATGTCGAACGTCATGACGGACCTTTTTGCAGAGCAAGGCAGGTTCCGATGGCGCCTTCCGGCGCGATCAGCGGGACGTTGGCGTCCGTCAGTTGGCGAGCGCCCAGGTGCCATTGCGCACCGTCAGCATCACCGGCGTTCCCGGCGGGAAGAGGCCGTGGTTGCTCGGCCCGAAGGTGACGACGCCATTCGTGACGGCAAGGCCGTTGGTCTTTTCCAGCGCCGTGCGCAGCGCCGCGCGGAATTCCGGAGTGCCCGGCTTGGCCTCCTTCAGCGCCGAGGACACCGCATTGCGGATCAGCAGCCAGGCGTCATAGGCATTGCCGGCGAACAGCGCGGCCGAGCCGGGGCCATAGGTGGCCTCGTAGAGCTTCACGAACTCAAGGCTCGCCGCTTTACTGGGATTGCTGTCCGGCAGGGCGCCGGCCACAAGCAGCGGGCCGGCGGCGATCAGCACCCCTTCCACATTCTTGCCGCCGACGCGCAGGAAGTCGTTATTCACCACACCGGATGCCTGGTAGATCAGCCCCTTGTAACCCCGCTCCCGCAGCTGCGCGGTGGGCAGAACGGCGGGCGTGCCGGTGGCGCCGACAAAGACCGCATCCGGGCGGGTCGCCAGCACCTTCAGCGCCTGAGCCACCACGGAGGTGTCCGTGCGAGCGAATTTCTCCACCGCCGAGAGGGTGATGCCGAACCTCGGCGCAAATCTCTCGAACTCCTTGAGCCAGCCTTCACCCAAGGCGTCGTTGAAGCCGATGAAGCCGACAGTCTTCACGCCATGCTGCGACATGCTGGCGAGGGTCCGCTCCGCCAGTTCCCGTTCGCCTAGCGGCACCTTGAACACCCAGGTCTTCGCGCCTTCCACGGGCTCGATGATGCCGGGCGACGGCGCGATGGCGAGAACGGGGGTCTGGGTGCGGCCGGCGATCTCCACGGTTGCGAGGGAGGTGGGCGTTGTGTTGCCCCCGATGATCAAGTCCACATTCTCGGACGCCAGCTTCTCGGCATTGCGCCGGGCCTGCGTCGTGTCCGAGCCGTCATCGAGAATGGTCCAGGAGACCGGCACCCCGTCGATCTCCTTGGGAAGGATCTGGAGGGTGTTCTTCATCGGGATGCCCAGCGAGGCCGCCGGCCCCGTGGTGGAGAGAGTGGCGCCGAGCTTGATCTCCTGCGCAAGGCTGCCCGTGAGGGGCCAGAGAAGGGTGGCGGCGCCGAGCGCCAGGGCTTGAAGCTTCATGGGTTTCCTCCCGATCCGGTCATGCCGTCTTGTGCGGCCTATTCGTCGATGACGTCGTTGCTGAGCGTGCCGATACGGGCAATCTCCACCTCGACCCGGTCTCCCGGCTTGAGATAGAGCGGCGGTTTGCGGGTGAAGCCCGCACCGCCCGGCGTGCCGGTGACGATAACGTCCCCCGGCACCAGGTCGAAGATGGTAGAGCAATAGTCAATGAGCGCAGGCACATCGAAGATGAGGCGGGACGTGTCCGAGCTCTGCACCGTTTCGCCATTCAGCCGCGTGCTGAGGGCCAGGCCGGACGGATCTGGGATTTCATCCGCCGTCACCATCCAGGGGCCGAACGGCCCCGTGCCGACGAAATTCTTGCCCGAGGCGATCTGTTGCGCGTGCCGCTGCCAGTCCCGCACGCTCACATCATTGTAGATGGAATAGCCGGCCACATGACCGAGCGCGGTTCCAGCCGGAATATGCCGGCCGGCCTTGCCGATCACCACGGCGAGTTCGCCCTCGAAATCGAGCTGTGTCGATACGCGGGGACGGATGACGGGCGCCAGATGCCCCACCTGCGAGCGCCACACCCTGAGGAAGATGGGCGGGAAGGCGGGCGGGGGCGGCGCATCGGGGCCCGCGTCCGGCTCATGATAGTTGCGCAGTACGCAGACGATCTTTTCCGGCTGGGGAATGACCGGCAGGAAGCGGATATCGTGGAGCGGGATCACCGCGCCTGATCGGGCGGCCAGCAGCGCGTCCCGCTCCTCGAAGTGCGGGCTGGCGATGAAATCCGCGAGCGTCGGGCAAGCGGGCAAGGCTTGCGCCAGATCGACGATGCCCTCGTCCGTCACGGCGCCCCAGCGTTCAGCATCCCCCATCGCATAGGACAGGAGCTTCATGGCACGTTTCCTTCCCGTGGCGGTCTGATGCCGCCGATGTCCGGTCTTGTGCCGGTTCAGGCCGCTTGGAGAGCTTCGGGGATCGTCACCCCGAGCCGGGTTGCCAGTTCCTTGAGCTTCGAGGAGGTGCCCCGCGCCAGCGGGATGCCGGAGCGGCGGGTCTCGGCCGTGCGACGCCCGCGCTCGCCCGGCAGGAGCACAGCCTGCGTCCCCTCTGCCGGCGGCAGCCCGTGGATCGCGGCCGCAAGCCCATGGACGTCCCCCAGGAAGTGCTCCCGCGAGCCGAAGGCCCCCGGATCAATAGCGGCGACGAAGCCGTTGAAGCCGGCCGGCGCCGCGCCGGACAGCGCCGGGGCGATGAGGGGATTGCCAGCCAGCAGGGAGCAGAGCACTTCGATCATCAGCGACAGTCCCGCCCCCTTGGCGCCGGCCATGGGGGTGAGCGCCTGCACGGCGGCGGGGTCCGTCGTGGGGCGGCCGGCGGAATCGATGCCCCAGCCTTCCGGAATGGTCCGGCCGGCGTCGCGGGCGGCCAGAACCTGGCCGAGGGCAACCGCTGCGGTGGACATGTCGAGGACGATGGGCTCGCCCGCAACTTCCGAGGGCGCGGCGATGGCAAGCGGATTGGAGGACACCACCTCCCCGCGCGCGCCGGGATAGGCCATGAGCGGCTTGGAGGCGGTCATCACAATGCCCACCAGCCCTCGGGCGGCGATGCGGTGGGCAAAATAGCCCACCGCGCCGGCATGGGTGACATTCCGGCCGACACAGAAACCGCCGCCAAGGCGGCCGGCGATCTCAATGGCCTTGTCCGTCACCTGCTCCATGGCCGATGCGCCGGGTGCAAGACCCGCATCAATCAGAGCCACGGCCCCCCATTCGTTCACCACCTTCGGCTCGGCGGCTGGATTGATGAGGCCAAGCCCCACCATCTCCACATAGCGCGGGATGCGCAGCACGCCGTGGGAGTCCACGCCGCGCTGATTGGCCCAGACGAGCAGATCTGCGGATTTCTTCGCATCGGCGGGGCTGAACCCGCCCGCCTCCAGCAGGCCCGCCGCAAAGGCCGAGAGCGCCTCCGGCGCGAGGGTGAGCGGCGTGCCGCTCATGCCGCCCCCCCGAGCGGCGAAGGGAAGAACTTGTCCAGCCAGCCCTTGATCATCAGCTTGGTGCGCGGCGCATCCTGCTCCGACAGCGGGAAGTGCGACGTTCCGGTGACGAGCATCAGTTCCGCCGGCTGGCCGGCCTTCTCGAACATCCGGATGGACTGCTCGGTGGGGGTGATGCCGTCGTCCGCCGTGTGGAAGAACAGCGCCGGACGTGGGGCGATGTTGCCCACCACATCATCGGCCCGGAACTCATACATGCTGATCGCGGTCTCGACCGGGATCTCCATGATGGCCTTGGGCGAGAGATTGCGGCGCAGCGGCTCAGGGATCGGCACCGCGTCGAAGCGGGAGATCCACATGCTCTGCCCGGTCTCGCGCTTGTGCTTGCGGCCGGCCTCCAGCAGCCCGGTGAAGCGGGCCCAGGCTTCCGGCGTCGGGTGCTGGCCACGGAACTTGCGCTCCCCATCCCCCCAGCCGCAGGAGGAGATGACGCAGGCAAAGCGGCTGTCCACGCCCGCCGAATAGACCGCGACCGCCGCGCCGAAGGAATGGCCGACCACGCCGATGCGCGCCGGGTCCACTTCCGGGCGCTGGGCCAGGAACGTGAGCGCGTTCTTGGCGTCCGCCACCTGATCGAAGCAGCGCACCTGCGCCCGCTCGCCTTCGCTCTCGCCGCAGGAGCGGAAATCGAAACGCAGCGCCACATAGCCGAAATCTTCCAGCATCCGGGCCTGAATCTCGGCGTGGGATTCGTCCTTCGAGCCGACGAAGCCGTGCAGGACGATGAAAGCCGGCAGGCGCTCGTCGGGCCGGCGGCCTTCGGGAACGTGAAGCACCGCGGACAGCGTGAGGCCGTCCGACATGAAGGTGAGTTTCTCTTGCATGGTCCTGTCCCGGGCCTCGATCAACCGATGGCGGCGAAGGGGAAGTGATGGGTGCGCCACTCCAGCGGCGCGGGTGTGCCCCACACGTTCATTTGGCGGACATTTCCGGGGCGCTGGAGATTGGTGATGACATTCGGCTCGAAGGTCGCGTCATCCGCCACCAGAGCCATGGCGCCCGAGCATTCCACCATCGCGCCGGACGCCTCGATGTAATAAGCGTATGTATTGTCGCCCGGCCGATGGCGCCCCGGCCCCCACAGCATCTGCCTGTCAAACCGATCGAGCGTATCGCCAAGGCGCAGATACTGATTGAATTCCAGAAACTCGAATGAATAGTGGTGCAGGCCAACCACGCCTTTGACCAGCCCGAGAATATGATGCTGGCGATTGCCGCCATACATCCAACTCAGGCTGTCATCCACCAGCCGCTCGGAGAGCATCAGGCCACCGATGCCTTCCAGCTGGGAGCGGGTCGCGGCAGGATCGGGCGTGATGAGATTGATGTGATCCATCCGGTTCGCGCCGACACCCGTGGAAGGCTGGCGGCGGCCATAGATCGTGTCCTTCACCGGCGTGTGGATCTCGAAGCGGAGCCCTTCCGGCGTGGTGAACGTCACGCCCGCAGCCATACACGTCAGGCTGGGCTGGGAGGATTCAATGCGGCACCCCAGCTGCGCGACCCGCGCCTCGGCCGCCCGCACAGCTTCGACCGTGAGCGCTTCAAGGCCGATCGTGTGCGTGGCGTTCTCGCCGGCATGAAGCAGGACCAGCTCGGCGGAGCGCCCGTTTGAGCTCAGCCATGTCTGCCCTTCCTGCCGGTTGGTGACATGCAGACCGAGAATTTCGGTGGCATCGCGAATGACGGCGTCCGGATCGCTGACCAGAATCTTCAGATGCCCAACGGCGTGAACGATTGGCGCCATTGTTTCCTCACTAGCGGTAGGGGGCCGTTCTGTGCGGCCATGAGAAAGGGATAGGCAAAATCTCAGAGGGTGGCAATTATTTTCGAAAAAAATTGCTATATCGAAATATGGAGAGCGTGACCGATATTGGTGCGCGCAACGTGGAAGCGACGCGGAGACGCGCGAGATTGAATTTTTTCGAAAATCGGCTAACCTCAAGCCACGAGAAACGGTCGAGGGCCTCAGCCTGCGGCGGCGGGAACCGAGGCGGACATGAGCGACATGCAGAAGACCGGCAAGGAAACGCGGGCCGGCGACGTCCTCCAGAGGATGCGCAGCGACATCATCAATTGCGAGCTGAAGCCCGGCGAGAAGCTGCGCTTCGAGGCATTGCGGGCGCGCTATGACGTCAGCTTCTCAACCCTGCGCGAGGCCCTATCGCGATTGACCGCCGACAACCTCGTGGTAGCGGAAGGCCAGCGCGGCTTCATGGTGGCGCCCGTCTCCATCGCCGACCTGAACGATCTCACCGAAACGCGGGTTCTGATTGAAATCGAGATGCTGCGCCGCTCCATGCGCAATGGCGACGATGCGTGGGAAGCAGAAATCCTGTCCACTTTCCACCGGATGGACCGGATGCAGGCGCGCCTCGGGCGGGAATATTATCTCTCCGAGGACTGGACCAAGGTGCATGGGGCTTTCCATGCCTCGCTGGTGGCCGCCTGCAACTCGCCGACGCTCGTGGAAATCCGCAACAAGCTATTCGAGCGGGCCCATCGCTATCGCCGCATCTCCTCCCAGTTCCGCACCAAGTGGCGCAAGAAGGATGTTGAGCATAAAATGATTGCCGACGCCGCGCTCGCGCGGGATGAGGAAAGGGCGCTCTCCCTCATTGCCCGGCACATTCGAGAGACCAGCGAGAATGTCATTGCCCACGGCGGCCATCTGTTCGCCGCCGGCGCCCCTGGAGAGGCGGCTGAATAGATCGCGGGCGGCGCACCCCATATGCCTCATAGACGGCCCGAACCGTTCTTCGCCGCGGCATCCGGGTTACAGCAAAGACCAAGAGTGGCCTCTCACCACAAGAGGCCGCGCATCCGTTTCTCCGGTCCGCAACCAGGGTCAGCGGGCGCCGAGGTCCAGTCCCATCTGCCAGAAATCTGCCTCTAACCGCGCAGCCTGCCCGAACAAGGCGGACAGTTCGGCGAAACGGCGGTCGGTCATCGTGCGCGCGGCGAGGTCGTCCAGATGTCTGCGCGCTGTTGCCGCTACGCTCTGGTAGCCCGCCCCGGCATATTCGCCGATCCACTCGCGATATGGATGGTCATTCAGCCCGTCGGCACCATCGGGTGCCAGCGCGCGGCCGATCTCGGCATAGCCGATGACACAGGGCGCCAGTGCCGTGTGCAGATCGAGCAGGTCGCCCGCCGCCCCGCAATCCAGCACGAAGCGGGTATAGGCCACGGTGGCCTGCTCCTCGCGCGCGGCATCGAGATCGGCGCGCGACAGCCCCCAGCGGGCACACAAGCGCACGTGGAGCTCGGTCTCAGCCAGAATGGCCGCCACCCCCTCCTGTGCAATGCGAATATCGTTGAGCGTGCGGCTCTTGTAGGCGGCGAGCGCATAGGCGCGGGCGAACTGGATCAGGAACAGATAATCCTGCACCAGATAGGCTCGAAACGCGCCCAGGGGCAGCGTGCCCGCGCCGAGCTGGCGCACGAAGTCATGGTCCACATAGCTCTGCCAGTCCGCCAATGCCGAAGCTTTCAGGCGCGTGAAAACATCCATTCCGTTTCTCCCTGCGCCGGTATCGGACACCCTTCGTTCCCGCGCAAGCCCGCTGACGTGCTCCCCGTTTTCTGGCCCGTTTGAGCTGGAAATTCCCACTCATGATCCCCTGTCCGGGGACGAGGAGAGTTCCATGAAGGCATCGAAGTTCACGGAAGCGTAGATCGCGTTCATGCTGAAGCAGGCCAATTCGTCTGCCCAAAGATGCGTTCGGCTGCCCTCAGATGGGGCTTGTCCACCATCTTGCCGTCTAGCCTCAGGACCCCGGCGTCAGGCTGGCTGGCAAATGCTTCACAGACACGTAGGGCCCACGCCACTTCTTCTGGTGCCGGAGTGAACGCGGCATGGACTGGCTCGACATGGGTCGGGTGAATGATCGCCTTACCTGAAAAGCCGTCTCTCCGGGCCTCCTGCGCTTCGACTGCGATCGCATGGAGATTGTCGATGTCTGGGGCGACGGCATCGATAGCTTCCACACCCGCCGCAGCGGCAGCTATCAAGCAGAGATTTCGCGCAAGGCGGATGGGTTCGCGATAGGAAACGCCACCGTTGTTTGGCGAGGCACCGAGAGAGGCGGTCAAATCCTCTCCACCCCACATCATCCCCCATAGCCGCGGACTGACGTTGGCATAGGAACATGCCGCAAGGGCGCGCACGCTCTCAGCCGTTTCCGTGACGATAGCGAGGATGCGGGTGCTGCCGACCTGCGCGCCACTGGCGTCCTGGCAAGCCTCACCGACATCAAGATAATGCCCCAGTTGGCGCACCGCATCGGGGCCCGAACATTTCGGAAGCACGATGCCGTCTGGGCGCCCCGGCATGACCGCGGCGAGATCAAGGGGGACGAGGCCTGTCTCCAGGGCGTTGACGCGCACAAACAGCTTCTGCCGCCGCGGCGCCGCAAGTAGAGACCCGAGAAGCTCTCGCGCTTCGGCTTTCATGGCGGGTGCGACCGAATCTTCAAGATCCAGGATCAGGGCATCCGCCTTGCTCATCGACGCTTTCTCGAATTTTCGCCGGCTATCTGCGGGAACAAACAGGAGAGAGCGCATCATGCGACCTCAACGCGGCGGTGCATCAGCGCCGAGCGGCGACAGGAGGCGACGATTTCTCCCTCCTGATTCAAGGCGACATGCTCGAACTCGACGATGCCCGCCTCTGGTCGTGACTTGCTGCAGCGGATGGCAATGACCCTTGTCTCCGCGCGCAACGTATCGCCATGGAAGACCGGCTTCGGAAACGTCACGTCCGTCATGCCAAGGTTGGCCACGGTGGTTCCAAGCGTCGTGTCATAAACCGTCATGCCGATCATTATGCCGAGCGTATAGATGCTATTGAACAGCCGCTGTCCCCATTCGGTGCCTTCCGCGAAATGGGCATCAATATGTAGGGGTTGCGGGTTCATGGTCAGTAGTGAAAACAGGGTGTTGTCCATCTCCGTGACGGTTCGGCTGAGGCCATGCTGAAACCGTTGCCCCACGGAGAAATCCTCGAAATGAAGACCGGCCATTGCCGCACCTCACGTTAAATGCTTTTGATTGTCTGATGCTCAACACCGCCTCGCGCGCGTCGAGCATTCCCGATCTCGGCTGCGATTTCGCTCGTGTGCTCGCCCAGGCGAGGCGCTGGGCGCGACGCTCGGGGCTGGGAAAGGCTCCACCGGGACGGAGGCGCCATCTCGATCACGGGACCTTCGGACGGATGCAGCGAATGAATGAAGAAGCCGACATCCTCAAGATGACCATCCTGCATCAAGCTCTCGATGGTGTGCATGACGGCATTCGGAATGTCGGCCTTTCCCAGCACGTCCTGCCATGCCCGCGTGCTGCGTGTGGCCAGGATGGTGGCCAATTCCCGCGCGATCTCATCGGCATGTTTTATGCGGGCGGCATGATTGACGAAACGGGGGTCGCTCGTCAGGTCGTCCCGGCCTGCGATGTGAAGGAAACGCCGCCAATGCTGGTCCGTGTAGAGGACAACACATAGGTGGCCATCTGCTGTACGAAAGGGTCGACGTTCCTTGGTCAGCAGGCGGCGATAGCCTCCTGCGTCCAGGGGGGGTGTGTAGCTCAACCCCGCCATGTGATCTGCGAGCACCATGCTGGCCATGGTCTCGAACATCGGAACATCGACCCGTTGCCCAAGGCCTGTCCGATCGCGGAAATGCACTGCCCCGAGTATTGCGATGGCGGCATGTAAACCGACGATACGGTCCGCAATGTTGACCGGCACATAGCGTGGCGTGCCGTCGCCGGCTTCGGCGAGAAGAGCCGGCATCGCCGCGAGTCCTTGGATCAGATCATCATAGGCGGGGAGGTCGGCATACCGTCCGTCGCGTCCAAAGCCGAAGGCGCCTACGTAGATAATAGCGGGATTTTGAGCGGCGACCGCTTCGTAGCTCAGCCCGAGACGCTCCATGGCGCTTGGACGCAGATTGTAGAAGAGCACATCGACGTCCGCGATGAGCTGGAGAGCGGTGGCACGGCCCTCTTCAGACTTGAGGTCCAACACAATGCCGCGCTTGCCGCGGTTGGCGTGCAGGAACATCCCGCCAGCCTCGCCACTGCGGCTTGGCCCAACCTGTCGCAGGATGTCGCCGCCCGGACTTTCGAGCTTGATCACATCCGCTCCCATATCGGCGAGGATGGAAGAGGCGTAGGGCCCCATCACGACGGTCGTCAGGTCGAGAATTCTAAGGCCGTCCAACGGACGGGGACCGAGGCCAACTGTCATGGCGCGGCCTCCGCGAACGTGGGCGGTCGATGTGCCAGCACTTCGCGCACTGGTCGATCAAATCGGGCGATATCCACGACAGTGACCTGGCCGCAGCAGGCCTGCGCCAATTGTGAGGTGCCAACATCCCGCGTCAGGACGTTGGGATTGCCATGCACGCAGAGCGGCCCCTCCGGTGCCTCGTCCTCGGGATCGTACCAAGCGCCGGTTGGCAGGTGCAGCACGCCCTCCATCACATCGGCGCTAAGGCGCGCGCTGGCCACGCAGGCGCCGCGCGCGTTGAAAAGGCGTACAAGGTCGCCGTCTCCGATGCCCCGCTCGAGCGCATCGTGCGGATTGATACGGACAACCTCCCTGCCCTCACGTTTGTGCGCCTGGCTATAAGCCGCGAAGTCCAGTTGGCTGTGCAACCGCGTGGCGGGCTGGTTGGCCACCAGTGTCAGTGGTGTCTGGGCGGAGGGCTGTTCTTCCGAAGGCAGCCAGATCGGATGCCCAGGGCAATCGTCGTAACCGAAGCCGGCAATGGTCTCCGAGAAAATCTCGATGCTTCCGCTTGGCGTTGGGAGAGGCGCGGCCTGCGGATCGGCGCGAAAGGCCCGCAGCAGACCGCCATCGTCGGGCGCCGAAGGCAAGGGGATCTCGCCTCTCTCCCAGAACGCCTCGAAGGAGGGGGCGAACAGGCCAGCATTTTCCAAAGAGTCCCGTGTCTGCTCGTAAAGATGTGCAAGCCACTCGCGCACGGAGCGTCCCTCCGTGAAGGCGGCTTCGAGGCCGAGGCGAGCGGCGAGAGCGCTGAAAATCCCAAAATCATCACGAGCCTCCCCGATCGGGGGCGCCACCTGACGCATCGCGATCAGACGCGGGTCGGTAGCCGCTGCGCCGATATCCTCGCGCTCCAGTGTCATCGTGACCGGCAGCACGATGTCAGCGAAACGTGCCATTGGCGTCCAGGCGCTCTCCTGGACGATGATGGTATCCGCCTCCGAGAAGGCACGGCGCAGGCGGTTGAGATCCTGATGATGATGGAAGGGGTTGCCCCCGGCCCAGTGAATGAGGCGCACGCGGGGATAAACGTGTGTTGCTCCATTGAAGGCGAACACACCTCCCGGATTCAGAAGCATGTCTGCGATACGCGCGACCGGAATGAAGGTGGAGACGCCGTTTCGCCCCTGTGGCAGAGTGGGAATTGGAACGGCGTTGATTTGCCGACCAGTATGACCCATGGCGCCAAGGGCATAGTTGAAACCGCCCCCTGGCAAACCAATCTGACCGACCATGGCGGCGAGGGTCGCAGCCATCCAGACCGGCTGCTCTCCAAATTGCGCCCGCTGAAGGGAATGAGCCACGGTGATGAGGCTGCGCCCTTCCACCAGCCGGCGTGCGAGCATACGCATGGCATCCGCACCGATGCCTGTAATCTCGGCCGCCCAGTCCGCGCTCTTCGGCAGGCCGTCGGTGTCGCCCGTGAGATACGGTGCAAACCGTTCGAAGCCGACGCAATAACGCGCGACAAAGGGGCGATCGTATAACGCTTCGGTCAACAGCGTGTGTGCAAGCCCGAGCATCATTGCGACGTCGGTTCCGGGACGGATTGGCAACCAGCGAGCTTCCGCCGCCTCGGGCATATCGTCCCGCAACGGGCTCACCGACCAGAATTCGGTGCCTCGCGCCGCCGCCCGAGCCATCGCGTCGGCTTCCACATGGCGGGTGATGCCGCCGCTGGCGATCATGGAATTCTTGATCGGCATGCCGCCGAAGGCGAGCACCATATCCGTGTGGGCGCAGATTTGGTCCCACGTGACATTGTGACGGGACAGGGGCTCGAAAGATCCCATCACCCGTGGCAGGATGACAGCAGAGGCGCCCGCACTGTAGCTATTGACCGACCGCACATAGCCGCCGCACACCACGTTGTGGAAGCGGTGAATCTGGCTTTGGGCGTGATGAAACCGGCCGGCGCTGGACCAGCCATAGGAGCCGCCGTAGACCGCCTCCGGGCCGCAGGAGTCGCGGACGCGGGCGATCTCCGCCGCCGCAAGATTTAGTGCGGTTTCCCAAGAGACCGGCACCAGATCGTCTGAGAAGTCCCGGTGGCGGGGACCTGGTCCGTGGTCCAGCCAACCCCGCCGCACCATTGGGCGAAGGATGCGCGCCTGATGGCGCAAGGCGTCGGTGAAGTTCCCCAGGATCGGAGAAGGAGCGGGATCTTCGGGATGCGGTGTCACTTGAACGCGGGCCCCATCCCAACGCGCGGAAAAACTTCCCCAGTGCGAAGCGTGAGAGGCGCCAGCGGCAATCGAAGGGTTACGAGACATCTGAGGCTCGGCAAGGCCGCGGCCAGCGTGCCGCGTCGATCGATGAAAGCTGTCCATCAATATTGCTGCCCGAGGTTGGATCAGTCCAATATGCAGCCGGCGGCCTTTTGAGAACTCAGGGTTATTAGACACATGTCATTCCAAGGCTGGCAGGGCGCCGAACAGATCGAGCTGCGCCACCTACGTTATTTCCTCGCCACCGCCGAGGAGCTGAACTACAGGCGGGCCGCCGAACGGCTGCGCATCGCCCAGCCCGGCCTCAGCCAGCAGATCAAGAAGCTGGAGGAGATCGTCGGCACGCCTCTGTTTGACCGCACCCGCCGCACGGTTCGATTGACCCTCGCGGGAGAGCTGTTCATGCACGAGGCGCGCAAGACACTGGCCCATGCCGAGAGCGCCATGCTCGTGGCCCGCCGCGCCGGGCGCGGCGAGGTCGGACGGATCGCCATCGGCTATGTCGGGTCGGCGGCCTATACCGGGGTTCTTACGACCATGGTCGGGAAGTTTCGGTCGAGCTATCCGGAGGTGGAACTGCAGATTTCCGAAATGGAAATGCAGCAGCAGCTCGATCAACTCGACCAGGGACGGCTGGATATCGGCTTTATCCGTCCACCGGTGCCACTTCCAGTCGGCATCGGTACCATCCCGGTCCTGTTCGAGGATATCGTTCTGGCTCTGCCGGAGGCTCACCCACAGGGCGCGAGCGAGCAGGTCGCACTCGCCTCGCTCAATGAGGACATTTTCATAACGCCACACCATCCGCCAGAAGTCAGTTTTCTCAAGCACACCACTTCTGCGTGCCGAATGGCAGGTTTCTTTCCCAGACTCGGTCCTCAGGGGCGCGACTTCGTCACAATAGCGAGCATGGTTGCGGTTGGGCTCGGCGTGGCCTTGGTGCCCCAATCGGTCCGCTGCATTCAGGTTCCAGGCCTCCAATATCGGCCGATCGCCGATGCCAAGGTATTGGCGGAGCTTGCCGTAGCATTCCGGCGGAGCGAGCCGTCACCCGTCGCACGGGCCTTCGCGGCCCACGCCCGGCGTTCTGCCTTCTCTGGAGCCGAGCCGTCCCCGGTGCGCGGCCGGTCTAAGAAGTCGTGATTATCAAGAAATCCAAAACCGCATATTGGACTGATGGCTGAAACTGCGCCGATAATCTCCAGACCAACAAAGGTGCAGGTCGACGCTCCAAGCTGGGCGGACGATCCACTGCGCACATAACCAGAGGTGTGCCGTCGAACTGCGAGGGGTCTTCCCCCGGGGGCGGTGGCTGGAATCAGGCGGACCGAAAATGGATTGGCGTAGCCGCGCGGGGACTTCCTTCATTTGCGAGAAGACAGCCGTCACTGCCAGCCGGGGCATGGCGGTCACCAACCACCCCTTGGCCTCCGCCGCCGCGGTCGAGATGATGGCGGCCGGGGGCAATGCAGTGGATGCCGCCATCGCAGCGTTATTCACGCTCACGGTGGTCGAGCCGATGATGGTTGGCATCTTTGGAGGTGGAGCGGCCCTTATCCGTCTCGCTGACGGCCGGGAAGTCGTGCTTGATGGTCTCTCGACGGCCCCCGCGGCTGCGCGTGCGGATAGCTTTACGCCAATCTCCGACACCTGGCCCGACTACATGGAGGCGAAGGGCCGGGCCAACCGAGTTGGCCCCAAAGCGGTGGCGGTTCCCGGAACGCTGAAAGCGTGGTGTGAAGCGGCTGAACAGTTCGGCAGGCTTCCACTGTCCGATCTCATCGCGCCGGCCATCCGCCACGCCGAGCGGGGCTTCCACCTTTCTTCCTATCTCGCCACCTGCATCGCGGAAATCGCCCCGGACCTCGCGCTGGACGCAGCCATCGCCGCTGTTTTCCTGCCGAATGGCCGCCCACTCGGCGCCGGAGACCTTCTGATCCAGAAAGACTATGCCAATACTCTGCGCCTCATTGCTGAAGAAGGGCCAGAGGTGCTTTACGGCGGTGAGCTTGGTCGTCGCGTCGCAGATTATCTGGCCGGTTCCGGTTCCTTCCTTCGCTTCGAGGACTTGGAGAGATACCGGACGGTCACGCGTGAACCCGTCCGAGGCACCTATCGCGGCTTTGAGATCGTCGGACCGCCGCCGCCTTGTGCAGGCGGCGTACATACGCTGCAGATCCTTAATCTTCTTGAGGCCTACAATATCGCCGATTCCGGCTTCGGGACCCGCGAAACGCTGCATCTCGTCCTCGAAGCGCTGAAGATCGCGGCAGCTGACAGGAGGGCTGTCACCGCAGACCCCGCCTTCGTGGACGTGCCTGTCGAACGGCTGATCTCGAAGGCCTATGCTGACCAGCGTCGAATGGAGATCGACCTCGCACAGGCGAGCACGTTCGAGGCCCGGATTCGTTCAAACGAGTCCGCCAACACGACCCATGTCACGGTGGCTGACGCCGAGGGCAATATCGTTACGTCGACCCAGACCATCAACAGCCTGTTCGGCGCCCGCATCATCATTCCCGGTACGGGCATCATTCCGAACAATTATATGTACCTGTTCGATCCCCATCCCGGAAATGCGCTCTCGCTGGAACCGGGCAAGCGGATCACCAGCGGCATCACGGCCCTCATCGGGAAGAAGGAGGGACGTCCGGTCTTCGCGCTGGGCCTGCCGGGAGCGCACCGGATCCCCGCCTCGGCCATGCAGGCCGTTTTGAACCTCATCGACCATGGAATGGACGTTCAGGAGGCGGTGGAAGCGCCCCGCGTCTTCACCTGGGGCCAAGAGGTGGAGATCGAGACCAGCGTTCCGGTCGAGATCCGCGACATGCTCGGGACCATGGGGCATCGCGTCGTCGGCGTCGACCACGTGGCAGGTGGCATGTGCGCGATCGGGTTTTCAGACGATGGTCGGATGACAGGCGCGGCCTGCTGGCGCGCCGACGGCGTCCCCATGGGGCTGGGCGGCGGCAGCGCCCGGGCGGGCACCTCGTTCTGGCCGGATCCCCGTCGTGGACGGGTCTACTGAATAAATAAGGCCGGCGGCCACCGAGGGGAATCATCATGCAGATCAACCGACGCGAAGCATTGATATGGTCCGCCGCCACGTTGCTGGCGACCACCCGCTCATCCCTGGCTCAGGGACGCAGAACGATCCGCATTGCGCCGCACGCCGCACTGCGGGTGCTCGATCCGGTGACCACGAGCGCCTACATCACGCGCAACCACGCTTATATGGTCTATGATACTCTTTTCTCGATCGACGCCGCTTATCGGCCGCAGCCTCAGATGGTCAAGGAGTGGACCGTCAGCGACGACCAGCTATCCTACACCTTCACGCTTCGGGAGGGCTTGCTGTTCCACGATAATCGGCCGGTAACGGCCGAGGATTGCGTGGCCTCCATTACGAGGTGGGCCAAGAAGGATGTGGTCGGCCTGCGCCTCGCATCCGCAATGTCCGACATCAGGCCTCTCGACGAGAGAACCTTCCGTATCGCGCTGAAGACGCCATTCGGACCCACTCTGGAGGCGATGGCCCGTCCGAGCTCAATTCCGCTGTTCGTGATGCCGCGGCGTATCGCCGAGCTGCCACCGGATAAGCCGCTGGAGGAGGTCGTCGGTTCGGGGCCGTTTCGCTTCATCGCTTCTGATTTCCGTCCCGGAGTCAGTTGGGCCTACGAACGCTTCACCGATTACGTTCCTCGTTCGGAACCGCCGGACGGTCTCGCCGGAGGCAAGGTGGTGAAGGTGGACCGCGTCGAGGCGCTCTGGTTTCCCAGTAAGCAGACGGCCATCAATGCCTTGGCCAAAGGTGAGATCGATCTGCTGGAAAACATGAATGCCGATCAGCGCTCGCTCTTAGACGGTGATCGCGGTGTCACGCTCCGCCGGCGCTTCGGCCCCATGGCGTCAACCATACGCTTCAACTGGGCCCAACCACCGTTTGACAACCTCAAAGCCCGTCAGGCAGTTCAAGCGGTGGTGACACAGCAGGATTATATGGACGCCTCGATCGGCGATCCCAAATCTTACCAAATATGTCCTGCTCTTTTTGGTTGCGGAACCCAGTTGGAAGTTGATGACGGTTTCCGTGACACAGGCAAGCCCGACGTCAAAACGGCCCGCGCTCTTCTAAAGGAATCTGGCTACAAGGGCGAAAAGGTCGTCATCATCACCCCCGGCGACATCGCATCCTTTGCGCCGCTCGCGCCTCTGACCCAGCAGTTGCTGCAACAGATCGGCATGGCAAGCGAGATCCAGACCATGGAATGGAGCGCCTTCCTTGCCAGGAGAGCAAAGCCCGGGCCAGTATCCGAAGGTGGTTGGAACATCGCCCATGCGGTCTTTGATCGGCTCGACCTGATATCTCCGCTCGGCAACCCGAATTTCGATGCCCGAGGAAAGTCGGGATATAGCGGTTTCGTCGACGATCCCGAGACGACTGATCTCAAAAATCAGTACGAGCGCGCGACCGATCCTGCACGTCAGAAGGCGATCGCTGCGGAACTCCAGAAGCGCGCGTACGACCTCGTCTTCTATATTCCGCTCGGCACGTATTACGACTACGAGGCTTTCCGCTCCAATGTCACCGGCTACGTGCCCGCACCCGTCATGGTGATGTGGGGAGTGACCAAGGCATGATGACGCGCCTGATCGCCATGCGCATCGCCACCGTCCTTCCCGTTCTTCTCGTCGTAGCGACCATCGTTTTCGTGCTCCTGCGCCTCAGCCCCGGTGACCCCGCACAGGTGCTCGCCGGTGAAAATGCCACGCCGGAGGCTCTCTCTAATATCCGGCAGGAGCTCGGCCTGGATCGATCCTTGCCGGTGCAATACGTGACCTGGCTCGTCGAGATGGCTCATGGCAATTTCGGCACCTCAGTCCTGTCCCGCGTGCCTGTCCTCACGCTGATCCGCGACAGGTTGGAACCGACGATGGTTCTCGCGCTGAGCGCGATCGTCATCACCGTGCTCCTCGCCGTGCCCCTCGGAGCCTTAGCGGCGTGGCGGCACAATAGCTGGATCGACCGCGGGGTGATGGTCTTGTCCGTCATCGGCTTTTCCGTCCCGGCCTTCGTTATCGGCTACGTGCTCATTCTGCTGCTGGCAGTTAAAACCGATCTGTTTCCGGTGCAGGGATATGTCAGTCCGCTCTCAGATCCCGTGGCGGCGGCGCGGCACCTGTTCCTGCCTTCCGTCACCCTAGCGCTGGTCTTCATGGCTCTGATCGCGCGCGTCACCCGCTCGAGCGTGCTCGAGGTGCTCGGAGAGGATTTCGTGCGGACGGCGCGAGCGAAAGGCAACCGGCCCACACGTGTGCTGTGGCGGCACGTCCTACCTAATGCTGCGGTGCCGATCATCACAGTTGTTGGCCTTGGCCTCGCTTTGCTCATCAGCGGCGTCGTTGTGACGGAAAGCGTGTTCAACATTCCCGGAGTTGGCCGGTTGACGATCGACGCGATCCTCGCCCGCGACTACCCAGTGGTCCAGGGCCTGATGCTGTTCTTCGCCTCCATATTCATCGGCGTGAATCTGCTGATCGACATTGCTTACGTGATCGTCGATCCCCGCATCCGCTATTGAGGGCCTACCCATGTCCGCTATCGGGAGCATGCAATCCCATGCCCGTCGCCTGCGCTTGGGTGGGCTGCTCGCCAACCCTGCGCTCCTGTTCGGCGGCACGATCCTGCTGTTGGTCGTGCTGTCGGCCATCTTTGCTCCCCAAATCGCAGGAGCAGACCCCTTCCTGATACGACCACGTCTGCGCTTCCGCGCGCCGGACAGCGCTTTCTGGTTCGGCACTGACGCGTTGGGCCGAGACGTCTTCGCGCTTGTCGTGCATGGCGGGCGCCTGTCTCTCCTGGTGGGACTGCTGTGCGCGCTGGCAGGTGCGGTAATCGGCTCTCTTCTGGGCCTCGTTGCCGGATATCTGCGTGCCTTTGATGCCGTCATCATGCGTATCATGGACGGCATGATGGCGATCCCCAGCCTGTTGTTCGCGGTGGCTTTGGTGTCCCTGGTCGGCCCCAGCCTCTTCTCCATCGTCGCCGCGATCACTTTCTCAGAAATTCCGCGTGTCACCCGCCTCGTTCGCAGTGTCGTTCTCAGCGTACGGGAGGAATCCTATGTGCGTGCGGCGGAAGGGCTTGGCATCCCCGGCTATCTCGTGCTGCTGCGCCACATCCTGCCGACATGCCTCGCTCCGCTCATTGTGCAGACCACCTATATGTTCGCGGCTGCCATGCTCGCGGAAGCGGTTCTGGGCTTCCTCGGCGTCGGGTTCCCGCCCGATATGCCGAGCTGGGGCAACGTACTGGCCGAGGGAAGAGCGGTGTTTCAACGCGCCCCCTGGACCATCATCGCGCCGGGGCTCTTCCTGGCGGCGACAGTGATGGCCGTGAACCTGCTGGGCGACGGGCTGCGGGATCGTCTGGATCCACGCCTGTCTCGTGCAACCGGAGCGACGTCATGACCACCGATGCGCCCGTTCTCGAAATCGAGCACCTGTCGATCGCCCTGCCGCATGGCCTCGACCGGCGGTTCGCGGTTCACGATCTCTCACTCGCCGTGCGCAAACGCCAAATCGTTTGTGTTGTCGGGGAGTCCGGATCAGGCAAGTCGGTCACGGCGGCTGCGGTCATGCGCCTGCTGCCTGAACAGACGCTGCGGATCGCCGGCGGCCACATTCGCCTGGAGGGCGAGGATATCGCGCAGGCTTCGCCCGAGCGCATCTGCGCCTTGCGCGGCAATCGGATGGCGATGATTTTTCAGGAACCACTTACGGCGCTCAACCCGGTCATGCGCATTGGCGACCAGATCGGGGAGGTGATCCGCATTCACCGGCCGGGCACACCTGCCGCCGATGTTGAGAAGAGGGTGCTCGCGCTGCTTTCGGACGTGCATCTTCCGGATCCGGCGCTGCTCCGCCGCTCATTTCCGCATCAACTGTCGGGCGGGCAACGCCAGCGCGTCATGATTGCGATGGCCCTGGCTCTCGAACCGGCTCTGATCATCGCGGACGAACCCACGACAGCACTTGATGTAACCACGCAGGCTCAGATTCTGCGGCTGATGCGCGAGTTGCTGATCAAGCACGAGAGCGGCGTACTGATGATCACGCACGACTTCGATGTTGTGTCCGCGATCGCTGATTACGTGGTCGTCATGCGGCAGGGGGAGGTCGTTGAGCAGGGGCTGCCCTCGCAGATACTCGAAAAGCCTCGCCACCCCTACACCCGAGCCCTTATCAGCGCGGTCCCGCGGCTCAATTGCCGCACGAGCCCTGAGAAAACAGCCGAGCCTCTTTTATCGGTAAGCGACCTCAGCCTCACCTACCGCACTTCCAACCTCTTCCGCCCCGCGCGCGTGACCCGTGCGCTCGATCGCGTGTCATTCGATCTGGCGGCAGGCGAAACGCTGGGCGTGGTAGGCGAGTCCGGTTCGGGAAAGACAAGCCTGTCCAAGGCCATTCTTCGCTTCGAGCCGGTCGACGAGGGGACCATCCTGTTCAGGGGCAACGATGTTCTCTCGCTCACGGGCGCCAAGCTGCGCCAGTTTCGTCGCAACATCCAAATGGTTTTCCAGGATCCCTACAAATCGCTCAATCCGCGCCGCCGTATCCTTCAGTCAATCACTGAGGGGCCCGTTCAGCACGGAGTCCCCACGTCGCGAGCCACGGAACGAGCTGGCGAGCTGATGGAACTGGTGGGCCTCCCCAAAGAGGCTCTGGACCGTTTTCCGCACGAGTTCTCGGGCGGCCAGCGACAGCGCATCTGTATCGCGCGCGCGCTGGCTATGGAGCCTTCCGTTATCGTCGCTGATGAGGCGGTGTCAGCCCTCGACGTGTCGGTACAAGCGCAAGTGCTGGAATTGTTGAACCAGCTTCAGAAGCAGCTCGGCTTCTCAATGATATTTGTTACTCACGACCTGCGGGTGGCCTCTAATATTTGCAATCGCATCGCGGTTATGCGGCACGGGCGGATCGTAGAAATAGGCCCCACTGGCGATGTCTTCGGCTCACCCCAGCAGCCATATACTCGCGAACTTCTAGCGGCGGCCGTTTTTCGCTCGGAAGCGATATGATCATATTTTCTTCTGCATAGCCTGGCGGCCAGTTGAAGCGCCCCCCGTTTGCTCATCCCATCGACATTGACGTGAGGCCCTTTTCTCCTCCGGCGTAAAGGAGAGCCTGAACCGCCCCGGGTTTGCCGGAGGCCGGATGGCTTGGGCCACGCAGCCATCGCGGACGGCGCGAACGCGGCATGGTAGGCGGCCTCAGCTTCGGCGGGCGGGATATTGCCGATGGGCTCAAGGAGCCGGTGGGTATTGAACCAGTCGCCCCATTCGAGCGTGGCGTACTCGAGCGCCTCGTCGGATCGCCAGGGGCCGCGCCCTGGCCGACATCCGCCGCGGATCGCGCCGCTCGGGAGTCCCGGCAAATCGGGAGCGGTTCAGACCGCCAAGGATCTCGTGTCTAGCCATGCTCGCATTCTGATATTCCAGAATATGTCACAACCGAAATGGCCGACAAATTTTGTGGCAGGCTTGTGCTTGGGTGCTTCAGATGGAAAAAGGGGCCGGACTTTCGTCCGACCCCTTGATTTCATTTATAATTTGGTTGCGGGGACAGGATTTGTTCCATCCCATACCCCTCTGGCGCCCGTCATGATCCCGATCTGTTCTCGCAAGATCAGGATTGCCTAATCGCGCGTGACGTATCGGAAGCCGCACCGACCCTCGGCCAGGGCATCCAGAATCTCCACATCCAGATCAGAGAAATAGACGCCGCAGAAGCTGCGCGGCTTGCGGACACCTTTCGGCCTGCCGTAGGGGCACGCCACCACATCCAGAATGGTTTCGATATCTGTGTCCGGCCCGAGGCGATGCGCCAGGCGCGCCAGACGATAGTGGCGCACGTGGCGGCTACAGAAGCGGCAGCGGATCGTCACCACCACGTGTGGATACTGGACGATGCGCGAAACCACCCGCTTCACGGCACGGCGCGCTCCTTCGCCTGCAAATCGGACGATGCCGGCGGCCGGCGCAGAAACCCGCGCGAGGCCTGCGCCGCCTCGATCTGGAGCGTGGCGATACACTGAAGGCACTCCCTCAGGGCCGCGCGCACATCCCCTCCGTGCGCGGCCAGCAATTCGTCCACATCCTCATCGTCACCGATGAAGGCGCCCCCGTCCGCGCGAACGGCCTCGCTCGGCATACTCATCTCCAACGCTGTTGCGCCTCTATCGATTCCATGAGAACAAAATAAGAACAAGCCCCATGGCGGACTATCCACCGCGCCATCCGGTTGTGGCATGGTGGCGCCGCGCGCGATGCGAGGAGGCGGGACCGTCGATGTGCAATCTCTATTCGCTGACGAAAGGCCAGCGGGCCATCGCAGAACTGGCGCGCGCCATGCGCGACACCACGGGCAACCTGCCGCCCATGCCCGGCATCTTTCCAGACTATGCCGCGCCTATCGTGCGCACGGCGCAGGACGGCGTGCGGGAACTGGTGCTCGCCCGGTGGGGCATGCCGTCGTCACAGAAGGCGCTGCTCGACGCCGCGACGAAGCGCGCGCAGAAGCTCGCGGCGAAGGGCAAGCCGGTGGAGGACTTCAAGGCGCTTCTGCGGATGGAACCGGACAGCGGCACCACGAACATCCGCAACACGAGCTCGGCCCACTGGAAGCGATGGCTCGGCCCGGCGAACCGGTGCCTGGTGCCGTTCACGTCCTTCAGCGAGTTCCACAAGGATCACGGCGGCGATGTGTGGTTCGCCCTGGGCGAGGACCGCCCCCTCGCCTTCTTCGCCGGCATCTGGGTGCAGGGCTGGACCAGCGTACGCAAAATGAAGGAGGGCGAGGTCACGGCGGACCTCTATGGCTTCCTCACGTGCGAGCCGACAGAGCCGGTCGCGAGCGTCCATCCCAAGGCCATGCCGGTGATCCTGACGGAGCCGGCGGAATGGGAGGCGTGGATGGCGGCGCCGTGGAATGAGGCGAAAGCGCTACAGCGGCCGCTCCCGGCGGGTACGTTGCCCATCGTCGCTCGCGGCCAAAAACTGGATGCTGGGACATCCGTTAGAGGCGAATAGATCGTCTGCATCCCGCGCACTGAGTCAGCGGACTGAAGGGTTGCAAACGGCGCTTCGCTGTTCCAGACTGCCGTAGCAGGAAATTGGCATCCGCCACCGGGCGCTCGAAAATATCGCGCGCTTGCCCGCCCCGCACTATGTGCCCGGCCGCCGGCCTTCTCCCCTAGGGTGAGGCTTCGGCGTGCCAAGCCTCACCTCCATGATTGAGGCTTTCCATGAACAGAACCGCCATCGATTTCCTCTTACTGCACAACGCCGTTGAAGCGTGCCCGTTTCACGATGAAGTGATGCTCGATTTGGGCGACATCGCCGCTGTCGATGATGCGATTCGTGCGGCACGCGGTGAGCTAAAGGGCACTATGCGACCTTCAGAAATCGCCGAGTTCTGCGCTGAAATTCGTGGCGCTGCTCGTGAGCTGCCTTTCGATTGCCCGAGATGCGAGCACGCCATGGGCGACTGATCTTCAGAGGTGGCGGGCTCACGCCCGCCACCTCCTGTTCATCGCGCGCCTTTCGAGCCCGCGACGAGCATCGATCAATAATCATGCCGACGATCATCATGATGCCCGCGGCAAAGACGACCTTTCGCTCAAATCTAAGACGCTTGCCGCCTGGGCTTTTTGAAACTCGGGGCCTTGATCATCCCTGGAGCCGGCTTAGCCGCCAGAGCGGAAATGATCTTATCCAAGTATGGCATAGCCGCTGGATCACGAGGCGATATGTAGTCCCCACTATGCTTAGGAAACCATAATCCTTCCACGAATTAGATGAAAATCGGAAGCATTGAGTTCGGATACGTGACGCAACGTATGCGTGCCATCAACGGTGGCACTCTCGCTCTATTCAGGAATACTCACCGCGGCACCGAAATCCCCACCTTGATGCCAGCCAGATCCTCGCGCACGCCGCCGATCTGGGAGAGCATCTCAGCGTTCGCACGCAGATCGCCGCATCACGGCTAGCCTCGGTATTGCTTTGATCAGGGATCGAGTGGATCTGACGACGGCGATGAAACGGGCGGATATTGCCCTCTACCGTGCCAAATCCGCAGGCCGCGGGCGAGCCCATCTCGACGCCGCCTTGAGTTGAGCCCCCGGCTTCCCTGATGAGGACGCGCGGAAGGAAACTGCATCTGCAGAATCCTATCCGCCCCTGCCAACCTAGCCAAACGAACGGCCCCGCCTCGTATAGGCGGGGCCGAAAACTCCAAACGTAGGCTCTATGGGGAGCCCGAACAGGCCGGCGGCCCGTCAGGTTCCTAGGTTGCCATAGATCACTTTGGACGGGCCAGTACCGGCGCCGTTGATGAAGTTCGTTCCGTTCCCACGGAGGTCGTTCAGCGCGAAGATGAAATCGTCGCAACCGGCGCCAAGCCACGCGCCATATGCGTTAGGCGCGAAGCGATCACCTCCCGATCGGAAACCCATCACGCGAAAACCCTGCGACCGGATAGAGATCCCGGCCCCAGATGGGCAGCCATCGGCCCACCCGCCCATGACGCTAAGCCCCCTCACATACTCGTCCGCATTTAGGCCGTCGGATGCACACTCTGGGAATTCCATATTAGTAAGCAGCATCTGCTGAATGCCACCAGGGCGGTAGCCTACGAGGGTAAGAGCCCCCGGCGAGGTCGCATCCTTGTTCTGTCCACACCAAACACCGTTCATAGAAGCGCTGACGATTGTGCCACCATCGGCCGCAGTAAACCGCGACCCCTTATTTGACGTCCCAAGGAAGCCATCCTTCATCCTGAAAGAGGCCACCACAGAACCGACAGGCGGCCTGACATCAATCGGGCGATCAAAACCCAGAATCTGGGTCACACCGTCAATACTGAGATCAGCAGTCGACAAGACTAGTATTCCAGTTGCAGCAAACTCGCTAGGATCCAAACTATCAACAGTGAGACGCGGATCATTTATGCGGACAGCGTAACCACCGTTTATGATCATAACGTGAGAACCTGCAATAGCTCCAAAAACGCGAGGCGAGTTTATCTCGCAGAACATAAGGTTCTCGTTTGGATTATCAGGATTCTGGCCGTCAAGCTGAAGAAATGTTCCGTGATTGATTGCCTCGACCCTCTCGCACCAGAAACGCGATGCTTGCCATCCCAAGTGAATGCATGCATTCCCCATTTCAGGCGAGCGTCCTGCCAGAGGATCTGCCATGAAGCGGAGATCAGAAATGGATCCTGCCAGTCCCCGGAAATCCATTAGGTGCCCGGTTGGAGTGTTCGTTATCCAATTGGTCGAGTTCCCAGAGCCGCGGATCCAAAGGTTGTCGTGCCCGGTGATGACGTAGGTATTGGCAGCGAATGATCCTTCAGGGACTTCGATACAGCCGCCCAGACTAGAAAGATCAGCAAGAGCGGCGAGAAATGAGTCTTGGCCAAAATCATTGGTCATTTTTCCAATAGGACTGCCAGACCGAATTCCTGCCCACTGGTCGCGCGAGATGTAATCGGTGAGTAGCCGCTTATCTTGTAGCCGGTTAATGAATGGCCGCTGAACGGTATAATTTCCGCTGCTTGGGATTTGCACTGAGAAAGCGAAGTCAGACATTGGATTCGACCTCCGGCGCGGCATGCGACCGGTCGAGACAATGAGTGCAGTTTGGTCCACTCGCAACAGGTGCACCCAAAAATAGAAGCCAAATCAATCCTCTTAGCCGGCATTGGCGCTATGCAAGGCATAGGCAGCCATCTGCGGATATGCTGCTTTGT
Source organism: Azorhizobium sp. AG788 (assembly GCF_004364705.1). Classification (NCBI taxonomy): domain Bacteria; kingdom Pseudomonadati; phylum Pseudomonadota; class Alphaproteobacteria; order Hyphomicrobiales; family Xanthobacteraceae; genus Azorhizobium; species Azorhizobium sp. AG788. Next base: position 556,514 of record NZ_SOBM01000004.1, on the reverse strand, counting down.
CGGCCGGAGTGCGGACCGTACCTTCGCGCATGCCGACCGAAGTGCGCCGGCTGGCGTTACCTAGGTAATAGCGCCGCCAAGGCAGCAAGTTTACCGAGCAACCCAGCGACGAAGCCGCCGACCGCAATGGAGGCGAAGATGAACCATTTCGCGCCCCGCCCCTGTTGCAAAAGTGCATGCATTTCGTCGACCTTGGCCGACATGCTTGCCATCTGGCGGTCCATGTGCTCGATCTGTGTTTCGAGGCGGATCACGCGGTCGCGCGTGTCGATATGTTCGTCCATCACTGCGCGCCATTCCCCGAAAATGCCGCAGCCTGCGCGTCATAGAGCGCCAGAAGCCTCTTTCCGCAGCCGGACAAGCGCAGCTCGGACGCGCGGAGCTCCGCAATGAGCGCCACCACCTGCCGCTGGCTCATGGCGCCCTGCCCCGCCGGCCGGCCGGTCACCTGAGCTACGCAGGCCCGCAGACCCGCCGGCACGTCCGCCAGCGAGATGTCAGCGCGGCCAGAGGGATCGCAGGCCGTCAGCAGCATCGGCAGGCAGGCAAGCGCCGTCAGGCGTGCGAGAGGTGAGCGCATCGGCGGCATCCTTGAGCTTGGTGAGGTCGGAAACTTGGGCGGCGGCAGCGGCGCTGTCGCTCTGCAGGGCGTTGAGCTGGGCTGCCTGAACGGCGGCGGTCACCTTGGCGTCGGCCAGTTGCTGGCGCAGCGCGGCGGCTTCGCTTTGCGCCTGCCCGGCCGAGACGCCGGAGAACCAACAGCCGGCCGCGACAAGACCGGCGCCGGCCACCGTGGCGATCCGCCGATATGGCGCGACCGGAAGGAGCCCATAGAGCACCGCTCCGACGCCAGCCACAATGGAGAGCCCAGCCAGCGCTGCGGTGAACCACGACGGCAGGAAGGAGAGGAGGATGGTCACGGCTGGCCTCCCGTCTGGCTGTCCGCCGGCGGAGGTGGCGGCGGCGCATAGGGCAGCGCACTGCCGGTGCGCCACATGGCGAGCAGGTCCTGCACGGTGGCGAGGCCCGTGTAGCCGAGCACGAGCAGGCCCACGAGGATGAGCCATCCGCGCACCAGCTCGAGGTTGATGGTGGTGTCGGGATTGTCCTCGAGGACGATGAGCCGCCAAATGGCGACGCCCACCACCGAAAAGATGACAAGGCGTCGCCAGCGCCAGGAGGGCTCGCCGGAAGGGTGCGCCGCCATGTCAGGCCGCCTTCGGAGACTTGGCCGGCGCCAGCCGGGCGGCGAGCGCCGCGAGTGTGACCGGGCCGGCGATGCCATCCGCCGTCAGGTTGTTCCGGCTCTGGAAGTCGCGGATGGCCGCTGTGGTGGCCGGCCCCTGCCGCCCATCCACCTTGAGGCCGTAGCCCAAGGTATTCAGGCTCTCTTGCAGGTCGGCGATCGCATCATCGGCCGCTCCCGCCTGCCACACTTCGCCCGTCCCGAGCACCGCCCAGACCTTGTTCAGCCACGCCACCCGGTCGCTGTAGCCATTGTAACCGCCGTTGATGATACGGGTGATCTGGCGGATATCGCCCTTGTCGGCGAGCGTGTTGCACTTGCCACGCGTCCACTCGGCGAGCGCCGGCTTGAGCGCATGTTCGGGCGCGGTCACCTGCGACGGGTCGCGCTCGAAAAGGTCGCCGACGCCCGACCGCTGCCCCATCTCGCGATGCTGGCCGCGCCCGGTGGTCTGGAGCAGGCCGTTGCCGCGAAAGGTCCAGCCGTCGCCCGGCTGGGTGTTGCCCAGTGCCTTCGCCATGGACGGGTTGCCGAGGCCGTAGACCCTCTCGAAGAGGCTCGGCCCGTCGCCCGCCAGCTTGGCTGCCTCGGTAGGTCTCACGGCAGCCGAGTGGATCCCTTGGCCGAAGACCGCGAGAATCTGGGGCGCGTGATAGGCCCCGCTTTCCCGCGTAATGGTGAGCCTGCCGGTCTCATGCAGCACCTGCGCCAGCAGGTGGGCGAGCCGCAACGGCGTGGTGACACCCGCCGCCTCAAGCTGCGCGTCCCCGCCCTCAAACGCGGCAAGGTATTCGGGCCGCGCTTTGGGCGCGACCCGTCGCACGATGTCGATTGCTCGCATCGGGATGGTCTCCGGATTGTGTGAAGGGCTTTGCCATGGCGCGTCCCATGGCTGGCCGTCATCCGTCGATGAGGATTGGCCGGCTGGGCGCGATGATGCGGATGCTGCCCGTTATCACCACATTGCGTACGTCATAGAGCGTCGGCGAGACTGAGATCACGACGCACTCCAGTCATCGGGCGCGCAGTCGCGCAGGATGTTGAGCGCCGTCTGGCGCAGGGGGCAGGCCGCGCCGCCGCGCCGCGCGCCCTCGGCAATGTCGGCGCGGATCACGGTCGCATCGTCGAGGCCCGCAAGAGCCTCAAGATAGGCCGCAGCGGCGGCGGAGCGGGGCAACTTGGGGTCCACCACGCTGTCCCCCATCTCTGTGGCGGCGGCAGACGCCAGCGCACGCAGCGCGCCAACGGTGAGGCCGGCGCGCGCCAGCGGCAGAGCTTTAAGGGCGTCCATGATCAGCCTCTCAATAGATGCGGTTGCCGGTGGATACGCGGGTTGCGGATGCGGCATTGCCATCGGCAACGGCAGAGACCGTGGCGCCGCGCATCGTATTTCCCGTCACGAAATAATTATCCGCGCCAGTTGCAATCAGAGCGCAATAAGGCGTCCTGGATGGCAGTCCACCTGCCTGGAACCACCCGCCGTGCCCCATTTGGCACCCCTCGATTACCACGCCGCCTGTCATGGTCGGGTTGAGCCGCGCCGTAGCCGTGGCAGCGTACCAAGCCTGCAACCCTTTCACATTGAGATTCTTGCCCCCATAGAGATCAAGATCAAGCAAGTTGTTGACAAAAAGGCCGCCGTTTACATACAGCCCATTGAGCAATGTCGACGCTTCCGTGGCGATGCCGGCGCCGTTATTGCTTCCCGCCTGTGCCGCAGTCATGTTTATTTCCGCCATCGGGCCGGTCCCTCGGAAAATGTAGCCATGTGACGCGCCACTATCAGCAAGTACGTCCGTCAGCCACACGCCCTGCACACCAATGCCGGTAGCAGAAAAATCCCATGCAACATCAGTAGCCTGATAGCTTTCATGCTTGCTGATGTAGACGCCGGATGCCCTCATGAATAGGGCGGCGGACTGGCAGCTATAGCTCCCGCCACCATCAACATAAACACCGTTTGCAAAGTATGGCTGAGCCAGCCCAAAAACCATACTTCTGCCAGTCAAGTAATAGTAAGTCGACGCATTAAGCCGGCATATTGCTTGCCCTCCCGCATTTTCAATTTGCACACCATGATATCCACGCCAATGCTCTACGTAGATATCTACCTGTGCCGCATTGTTTACAAGTATATTTGCCCCACTTGCGGGGGATCCTTGATTGTCAATCGTGAACTCATGAAGCGAAAAGTGCGTATACGGCGCAAGAGAGCTGCCCAATACGATCGGGAACCCGGAAGATATATTAGTCACAACCCGGCTTCCGCCGGAATATGTGCTTGACTGCGGACCCGCAAACCCCGAACCGACAATGGACGTTTTATTGCGCGCAGCATTGGTTAGTTGCAAAGATGACCCAAGATAAGTCCCCCCAGTCGGGCCGGGCTTGCAGGTGGGCAGCTCAATGATCTTGCCCGCACCATCAGCATCAATCCGTGCGAGCGCCGCCGCCCAAGCCGCGGTGTCAACGGTGGGGTTGACCTCTCCGGTAGCTCCGAATTCGGTGAGCTTGATGCGGCGCGGCGGGACAGAGATGTAGGCGCGGAGCCCCACCGCGATCAGCTCTTTGCCAGCGTCTGCATCAACCGGGACAGGCACGAGCGACCCGGCCGCAATGCTCTTCGTGTCGAGCGCCCACCATCCGCCGTTGGCGCTGTCGGTGACGCCCGTCGAGAGGTAACGGTCCGCGGATCGATGCTTGGGGCCATCCACCGGCTCGGCATCCACGCGCACGCGGATGTGGCCGGGGCCACCGTCCGCATCCGTCGCGTCAAGGATGGTCACCACCTTGACCGTGGGCAGCAGGTCGGCCGCAGCCGCATCGCTCACCGTCTTGAAGGGCAGATGGCCGCCGGCGCCCACGATGCCCTGCACGGCGCGCTGGCGATTGTCTCCGCCCTCCTCCGCCACGGGCAACAGCGTGTCATAGCTCGCCGCGCCGCTGGCCGCCGTCAGGCTGGAGATCAGCATCTCCGGCCCCTGCGGGCCGCGCACGTCCACCGCGTCGCCGATGGCGCTCACGAGGCCGGTGGCACCCACATAGGAACCGGTGGCCGGCTTGGCGCCCTCGCCGCCCGCCCAGTCCACCACCTGGTGCACGCGGCGGGCGCCGTCATTCTTGGCGGCGAGGACGGGCAGCCAGCCGCGATCGCCCTTGATCAGGCCATTGTCCGGCCAGCCGCCGGCACCCTTGGGGCCATAGAGCTTCTTGGCCACCGTATCGATGAAGAAGTCTCCGATACGGCCATCGGTCACCAGCGGCGCGCGGGCCTTCGCAAGCGTGGTGCGGCCATCGACACCCTGGCGGGGCGCGGACGTGGGAACGGGATTGGCAAGCGCGCGCGCCATGGTCAGGGCTCCACAGTGATGCCGGGGGTGATGACAAGGGTGTGCCGCTCGCCGCGCGACCGGATTTCGGTGGTGCGGTTGGCGTAAAGGAGATCGAATTCGAGGGTGGTGGCATCGAGCGGCGCGATGTCCGCCCAGCCCACATTGATCTCCAGGCGACGAGCCACCGGATCACTGATGACCAGCCGCCCATCATCGAGACTGAGATCCAGCAGCACGACATTGGTGCCGGGCACACGCGCCTGAAGCCAGATGTCGTAATCGTCCAGCCGCCAGCGATCCGCCGTCTCGCCCACCTGCAAGGTGGCGATCCAGTCGGTGCCTGCGGCGACTTCAAAGGTCGCCATGGGGATGTCCTCGGGAAGGTGGCGGCGGCGCCGCCGAAGGTCAGAGCGTGCCGGAGGCGGCAAGGAACCAGCCGGTGCCGTCGAAGGTGAATTCCGCCCAGGTGGCCGGCATCATCGCCTTGAGCGTGGTGGCGCCATTGCGCATGTTGAGCGGATAGGCGCCGGAGCCCGTGCGCACCATGCGGAAGGTCTGCCCCTCGATGGCATCCACGGTGTTGAGCACCGCGCGCCGCGCGGCCGTGAGCGTGCCCGTGTGGCGAATGACCGTGGCGCTGGCGCCCACCGACAGCAGGATGTCGGCGTTGCTGTCGATTTCCTGATAGGCCGCCTGCCGCGCGCGCAGATCGAACGCCGCAACCTGCTCCTGAAGATCGCTCACGCCGGATTGCAGAAGGCTGATCTGCGTCTGCGCCGCCGAGAGGCCGTTGCGGAATTCGGTCACATCCGGAGACCAGTCCACAGCCGCGGTGATGTCCTCGATCTGGGCCAGCAGGGCATGCGTTGTGCCCGAGCCATAGGTCTGGATGAAGGGCCGCACATAGAGCCCGCCCGCCGGCGCCACGGCCTGCACCTGGCCATCATCGGCCACGGCGAACGTGAAGGTGTGTTCCTGCCGGCCGGACACCACGGCAATGCCCAGCAGGTCTTCCAGCACCTGCACGGACAGGGGCGCCATGGCCGCCGTGTGCCAGTGGAGCGCAAGGCGCACGCCGTCGCCATCCGGATCCGCCGTATCCACCACCCGGCGCAGTACATAGCGGGCGCGATAGACGCGGCCCGGCTCGATGCGCGTGAGCGCGATGGGCGCCACCGTGGCAGCGCCCGCCAGCACCACCACCGCGCCATCCAAGGCCGAGAGCCCATAGGCGCCCGCCCCCAGCGGCGCCACATCCTCCGGCTTGCCGGCGGTGACGGCAGTGGCGAACAGGCTCATTTCCGCAAGGCGGCCTGACCAGCCGCTGACCGGCGCCAGCAGCCGGCGCACGGCGGCATCGCCATTCTGCCGGGCCTGCACTTCGTCCGCATCCGCCTGCGTCCGCGCATCCGCCTCGGCTTCGATGGCGGCGGCGACGCTCGCCGCGTCCGCCTTGCCCGGCACGTCATTGGCCGCATCGATGGCCGCATTGATCTTGGCGCGCACGGTCGCGCCGCTGTCGCTCACGGCGACATGCCCAATGGTCATGATGTGCCCTCGATGTGTGGGGTGGTCAGTATTCGACCAGCTTCAGGGTCGGCGTTCCGGTGCTGGCGTTGTCCAGCGCAAGATCGCCGTTGCCGTCGTCGCTTGCCTGCACGCACAGGCAGACGAGGTTCACAAAGTCCACCGTGGCCCCGTTGGCGGCAGCCTCGCGCAGGGGCGGCGTGATCTTGAGCGTGTAGGCGGCGGGCTGGCTGCCGTCGTCCACCCACACCGCACTGTCCGACCACGGGCCATCGGTGATGAGCTGCTGATGGATGGAGGCGGCGGGCGTATAGGCCGTCACCTCCTTCACCCGATAGAGCCGCTGGCCGATGGTGAGATGCACGCCGGCCTCCACCGCCAGATTGGCCGCGGCGAGGCTGATGGTGGTGGCGCGGGCCGCGGCGGAAGCCGAGAGCGCGGCGGCGGGCGCGGCGCCGTTGAAGCCCTTGGCCCGGTCCTTGTCGAACACCTTGGCGAAGATGGGCTCGCCCTCGCGCAGACGGGCGATGAGCGCGCGCCAGGCGAGGCGCTGGGCGCGGTTGCGCACCGGCACCTTGTAGGAGATTTCCCAGCGGCCGGCGTCGGAATAGACCTGCTGCTCGGCGCCGGTGAAGGAGGCGCCGCCGCCGCGCGCGGCATTGCGCAGCTCCGGCGGCGAGCAGCTCGCATCCTTCAGCACGTCCGGCCACAGGATCGTCATGGCGCCACCTCGATTTCCGGCAGGATCGCCCAATCGGATTCGGTCCCGCGGGCGGTGACGCGGCGCACGCGCACGTCATAGCTGTCCGGCCCCGGCACGGTGACGGTGGCGGTGCCGGCCGCCACCGAGGCCGCATCGGCCCACCCATCCTCGGCACCGGCCGAAGGCGAATAGACGCGCCATTGCGCCTGGCTGGTATAGGCGCTTTCTTCCGCCACCGTGTCCCAGGTGACGGTGATGGTGGTGGTGCCGCTGACGCTGGAGGCAAGCCCCTCAGGCTCCGGCACGCCATAGCTGCCGCCGCCTTCCGTGACCGCGCCCATGGCATTCATCTCGGACGGATCCATGGTCCAGGTGTCCGCCGCATAGGAGCGCACCTGAAGGGAGACTGTCATGTCCGTGGGATCGAGCGTCGGCTGCTGGGTGATCTCGAATGTCCCGTCGATGCCGAGCTCGGGGATCACCAGCCGCACCACGGGCTCGCCATAGCATTGCAGGCCCACGAGGGTGGTTTTCAGCGTCAGCGTCCAGTCCGGCCGCAGGCGGCGCAGGCGCGCCTTGGCAAGGCGCTGGGCCTGCCAGGGCGAGGGGCACCATGCGAGCGGCAGGTCATCCACGTCCGAGCCGGTGGCGTCCGGCCACCAGACGGTGGGCACCTCCTGCTCCTGCCAGTCGGCATCCTCCCAGGTGATGCGGGCGGAGACGCCATCCACGCGCTCCAGCGCATCCGGCCAGCGCTCATACTGCTTTTCGAGGATGTGCTCCGCCCTGATGGTGATGGCCGGCTCGCGGTGCTTGCCGACGAACAGGCCCACCGTGCCATCCGGCTGCTCGATCAGCGTGGCGCCGGCCGTCTGCAACAGATCATCCAGCGTGCTCTTGCGCTCGGCGGCGGTCGAGTAGCGGCCCCAGGCGCGATAGCGCGGCTCGGTTCCGTCGGGCGTCGCCACGGCGGCATCACTGTCCGTGCAGGCCTGCTGCCAGAGGCTGGTGTTGATGACATCCGGATCGAGGCCCCAGCCATCGATATCAAGGCACCAGCGCAGGAGCACCGACGCGAAATTGTCGGAATAGGTCCAGGTTTCCGGGTCGGCCAGATCGTGCGCGGGGTTGCGCGGGTCCGGCACCATGGCGCCTTCTATGATCGCCGTGACGTTGGGCGCGCCGTTGGGATAGGCCTTGGCCTGCTGTTTCTCGTCCGCCTGCACGCACACCTCGGCGATGCAGGCCAGCCCGCGCAGGCGATGATCCGAGGTCCATTCTCCGGTGCCGTACAGCAGGTCAAGGGCCGGCTGGTCGGGCGAGCCGAGGCGATATTCCACCTGCACGCGCGGCGCCCACGGGCCGGCGACTGGGAAGGCCACGCCCTCGCCCGCCGGCGCATTGGCATAATCGCCCACCATGATGGCTTCAATCGCGTTGATCTTGGCGCAGGTGAGCACCTTGCCCACGCACAGCGCCACGCCCGGCGCCGCATAATAGACCGTGGCCCCGCCCGTCTTCACGCGCCCACAGTCGATAAAGCGGTTGGGCAGCGCCTGGTTGATGGTGTTGGTGGTGGGCTGGAGTGACTTCTTGCTGCGATTCAGCAGCAGGCTCGCCCCCACCGTGGCGCCGAGGGCGACCACGCCGGAGACCACCTTCGCCACCGCCGCAGCGCCCACCGTGACGCCGGCCAGTGATCCGGTGATGATGAGCGGCGTGCCGGCACCGACGCCGAGGGCGCCGAGGCCGGCCGCGATGGGGGCTGCGAGCAGGAACGCCATCAGGGCACCCGCCAGCAGATGAGCGCCGGCACGCGCGTCTCCGCAATGCCGCGCAGGGCCGGCGCGCACCACGCATGATCCATGCGGATGCAGAGGATGCCTCCAGGCATCAGGCCATCATGCATATCGACAAGCCCCACATCGCCCGGCCGCGGATCGTCCGTCTGTTGAAGGCCGGCGCGCGCGGCGCCGATGCGCACCGCATCCGCCAGCGTGGCGCAGCCGGCCGCCTGCAACAGCGCCAGCGCGTCATCGCACGTGCGATAGCGCCCACGCAGATCGGCCATGGCATCAACACCCGTGCGCAGATGCACCCAGTCCCAGGCAAAGGTGCAGCAGTCGTGCGAGCGTTCGCCCCACGCGCCCCAGCAGAAGCGCCGCGCCGCTGCCGCGCGCAGATAGGCCGCCAGTGGCGTCATTTGGGCCATACGACTTCCTTGTTCTGGAGGCCGGGGAGGAATTCGCAGCCGCGATCACCGGGGAAGCGCGCCTGCTGCGTGGTGCTCGAGAGGTACGTGGCCGGCGGGCGACCCCGCGCGGTGAAAGGCCCCTCGGCATTCACGGTGAGCGTGCGCGTCTTCGGCCCGCTGTCCGAGCCCGAGAATCCGGTCATCTTGCCCCTGCGGAGCGAGATCGGCCCATCCAGCGGCTGCCAGTCCGCATCGAAGAACTGCATGAACATCTGGAGCCGCCGGCCGATGGCGTCGCTTGCCTCTGCCAGCGCCTTGGACACGAACAGCGGCGAGACGCCGGACACGGTGACCGACATTGCCTCCGCAGCCCCATCCACCGAAGGCGTGCCCGGATTGATGGTGACCAGCTCAAACGGCAGGCCGGTCCAGGTGTGACCGCCGGAGACGATGGGACCTGTGCCGGGCCAGCAGCGCACCGGGCCGGACAGGAAGTCGAAATGGATGAGCACGCTCATGCGCACCACCCGCCCCGCCATCTGCGCGGCGATGGTCTCGGAGATATCGAGCGCCATCAGCGGCCCCGCCGTTTTGTGTCATCAGCGAACGTGGAACGAGCAATGCCCGGCGTCGCCCGCATGGCGATGGAGGCGCCGGCGGCGGCGCCCTGCTGCGCGGCGGCGGCGCTGTAGCTCTTCACATAAGCCTGGATCTTGCCGTCATCATCCACGCTCACGCCCACCTGCAACTGGCCGCCGCCCATGCGTGGCAGGGCATTGTTGGGCGTGATGGCGCCCGAGGTGCCGGGCGTGAAGAGCTCCGGCCCTTTCTCGCCCACGATATAGCTGCGCCCGTTGGCGACAGGGCCGCCGCCAGCCCGGAAGCCGCCGAAGATCATGCCCAGCAGGCCGCCCATGCTGTTGCTGGTGGCGACCGAACCGCCGAAGAGGCCGGCGAGCGGCCCCTGCCCCAGCAGTGTAGCCTTGAGGATCATCTGTGTGATGAGGCTCAAACCATCCTTCAGCACATCGTTGAACGACTTGGTGCCCTCGATCAGCCCCTGGATGCTGCTGACGCCGAGATCGCCGAATTCCTGCTGAAGGTCCATGAAGCGCTGCTGCTTTTCCCGCGCGTCCTCGATGGCGGCAGTGGCCGCCGCCCGGCGGGAGGCCTCCGCCTCGATGGTCGCGAGCATCTGCGGCGAGAGCGCGATCTGGTCCATCTTGGCCTGATTGAGCATCCGCAGCACTTCAATCTGCCGCGTAGCCTCGAAGGTGGAGGCGCCAATGAGCTTGGCCTCAAGCTCCAGCTCGTTCGTCTGGAGGCCGTAGCCCTTCAGCCCCTGCTGGAAGCCCTTGAACCGCTCAGCCGCTTGATCGGCCTTCTCCGCCTGTTCCCGGAATTCGGCGATACCCCGCGCCTGGCTCTTGGTGAGCTCGATACCCTTTGACTGGGCATCCTGATAAATCGCCTCCGCATCTGCCTGGAGCTTCCGCTCGCGCGCAGCCAGCCGGTAAGCCTTCGTCTGTTCGTTAATGTAGCCGGTGGTTGCAGCACCGCGCAGCGTCGGGTCCAGTTGGGCATCGTAGGCGGGCGGCGCCTTGCCCACCTGAGCATCGATCATGGACGCGGCGGAAGGGCCGACATTCTCCAGGGCCGTGCGCGCCTCGCCGGCTGCCGCACGAACGGCAGCCAGCTTGTCCAGAAGCGGCGCCAGCTTGTCCGCCAGCATCTGAAAGCGCGGATCGGAATTGGCGAGGCGGTAAAGTTCCTCCTTCGCCTTCAGGGCCTCTTCCACCGTGGTGCCGAGGCTCGCCCGGATTCTCTCCAGTTCGGCAAGACCGGCCGCGCCGTTGATGACGGAGAAGCTTTTCGAGCCCGTGTTCTGAATGCGGGTGAAGGCAGCATTGATGTCCGCCAGCACCTGCTGCATGTCCGCACTCTGCTGCGTCATGCTTTTGCTGATGGCGTTGCGCTGCTGTTCGCTCAGCTTTGCCGCCGCAGCGCCAGTCGCTGCCGCCACCTCCGCCGCCTTGCCCTTTGCCCGGTCGAGCGCCGCCGTATAGCTTGCCCAGCGCGCTTCGCTTTCCGCGGTGCGGGCAGACATGATGGCGAGCGCGACGGAAACGCCGGTGATGGCAAGGCCGACCGGACCGCCGAGCAGCGACAACGCGCCTCGAAACGCGCCGACCGCAATGGTGCCAGCCCGCGAGGCGACCGTGGTGGCGAGGATGGCCCGCTGCACGCCGTATTGGTCCGTTGCCGCGATGGTCGCGGCGGAACCAAGCGCCTGCAGCACGCCCGTGCTCTTGACGACATTGGTGACGAAGCCGACGCCAAGCGCTGTACCCACGATCAGGGCGGCGTTGCCGACCGTATCGAAATTCTTGGCAAAGGCCGTGAGGCCTTGGGAAATGCGCTGGGTGACGCCCAGCGTCTGGTCCGTCTCGCCGATGAACCTGGTGAGCGCATTGGTGAGGCGGTTCATCGCCTGCCCGACCGTATCGGTCGCCTTGGAAGCGTCCGCCTCCAGGCTGTCCATACCGCGCAGGAACGCCTGGAAGAATTCCCGCGAGGACACGGTGCCCGCGAGCACCTGCGTCCGCAGGCGATTGACAGAGCCGCCCGCACCCTCAAGACCGGAGGCCACCGTCTGGAGGATCGGCCGCGCGCCCTCCATCACGCTGTTGAATTCCTCGGCACGCACCGTGCCGGAACCCAGAAGCTGCGACAACTGGAGCAGCGCGCCGGAGGCCTCCTCAGAAGACGTACCTGCGACGCGCAGGGCCGTGGCCACGCCCTCGGTGAACTGGGCAATGTCGCTGGACGACGCACCGAGATCCTTGCCCGCCTGCGCCACCCGGCCATACAGCGTGACCAACGGCGAAAGCGCGGTGCCCTGCCGCTGCGCGATCTCATACACGCTGTTGAGGGTGCCGCTGACCTGATCTGACGCGACGCCGGAAGTGCGCAGCGCGTTCTGCGCCCTGGTCCAGGCCTCGGCATAGGCAAGGATACGATCCGTGCCCAGGGCCGCCGCGACGCCCGCCAGAGACGGCACGAGCGCACCCATGGAGCGCCCTACCGTGGAGTTGACCTTGGTGGACAAACCCTCGAAACGCTTTTCGATCTGGCGGGAGCGCGTGTTGGTGGTGTCCACGGCCTTGGCCAGGGCCTTTTCAAAGGCCGTGGTCCGCGCCTCAAGCACCGCAACCAGCCGTTCGACTTCAGTCGCCATGAGCGATCACCATCCGGCCCGGTCAAGCATCTGCTGAAACTCCCGTGGTGAAGGCGGGGCAGGCATGGCCTCCTCGCCGCCATTGGCGGTGTTCCAGCCATCCACGGCTGCGGCGAACTGCCAGAGGGAACAGGCATCCACCTCGCGCGGCGTCCACCCCATCACGGCGCCGGTGCCGTACCAGCCGGCGAAGGCGAGGACGCCGCGGCCCTCTGTCTTGGCCTCCGCCGGGTCTTTTTTCCCACCGGCTCGTCGGGCGCGCCCACCAGCGCAGCGGTGAGCACCGCATAGGCCGGAATGACGCTTTCGTTGAGCGGGCGCTCTTCCACATAGCGGCGCACCAGCGGCAAGGCCTCTGCCGGCTTGAGGCCGCCGCCGATCAGACCGAGACGGAGCGTCTCGCGCAGATCGTCCACCAGCCAGCGGCCGGCGCCGATCTCGGCCGCGAGGAAGGCCGGGCCGCAGGGCTCGGCCCCGATGCGCACGCGGGCAGCGGACACCTTCTCCTGAAGTTCCCGCAGCTCGCCGATACCCAGGCGGAACGTGTAAGTGCCATCCGCCCAATCCATCGTGATGTCGCCGTTGCGGCTCACGTGGCCGGCACCCAGGTCACTTCGCCGTTGGACGCCATCTCCACCTCGATCTGGCAAAGACCGCCAACCTCGCCGGTGACGTTGAAGGTGGAGAGGATGGAAGACATGGCGTAATGGCCGCCGCCGTTGGCGCCGGTGGCATCGAACTTGACCTGAATGTTCTTGGCCTGCGCGGAGAGAAACCACTCCCGCCAGGTCTCCAGACTCTCCATGGCCAGCGTTCCCGAACCGGTGATGCCGGCGGACAGGGCGCTGACCACGCGCTCGGTCCAGGTCGGCGCGTCGGGATCGTCGCAGTCCGGAACGTTGAATTCATTGGACGAGGCCGAGAAGTTCAACGCCTTGGTGGTGAGGCCGCAGGGCGCGGCGAACACTTCGGGGCTGGCGCCATCTCCAAGGCGGATCAGGAGCTTGGAGCCTTTCTGGGTGGTGGGCCGGGTCATCGCGTCTCTCCGTGGAAGATCAGGGGTCGGGCTGGGTGAAGGCGCGGATGGTCACCACCGCGTGGCTGCTGCGCCCGTCCGGGTCGCGCAGGAAGCGCGCGCCATCGAGGTGCAGGAGATCGAGGGCATTCCCGTCCAGCGTCAGGTCCGCATCATCGAGGGCATCCGCGATCTGGCCGGCGATGCGCTTGGCTTCGCCCTGCCCCACGTCCCGCGACCACACATGGACATCGAGATAGATCTCGCGCCCGTTCATGCAGTCGGCGCGGTTCGGCAGTTCCTGCCCTTCGCCGATGACCACGCGCGGCCATTCGTCGGAAGGCGGCACCCGGTCGAAGACCGGCGCGGCGAGCACCGCCTTGAGGGCCGCAACGACCGCCCTCTGCAGGGCAACGGAGGGCGCCGTCATCCCTGCGCCGCCTTCTTGATGGCTTTCCTGATGCCGCGCGCGATGCGCGATTTCGCGCGTTTCTTGTTTGCGCGGAAGGCGGGGAAGAAGAAGGGCTGCGCCGCCGTGCCTGGATGGTGCGTGCCCTTGAACTTGCCGCCCTGCTTGTGGGGGGCCGTGCCGTTCTCCACCCAGCCGGCATAATAGGCGTCATCGTCGCCCGCATAGGCCGTGGCATAGATGGCATCGGTGTCCGTCTTCAGCCCCTTGCGCCCGCCGCCGCGCAGCGCCTGCGTGGCACGGGTGGCCGGCGCATCTCCCGCCACCGCACCGATGGAGCGCTTGAGGCGGCCCGTGCGGCTGCGCACCAACTGCCGCGCCGTCTCGGCCACATCCTGCGCACCCTTGAGCACGTCCTCCTGCGCTTGCGCGCGGACCTCCGGCGGCATGCGCCGCATCTTGCGGGTGAGCCTGTCCGTTCCCTTGAGCGCCATGGCAAGCCTCAGGAAGCCACGCCGGACGTGGCCATGATGTCGAGATACATCCGCGCTCCCGCCGTATCGGCGGGCGGCGACGTGAGGGCGAAGATCTCGCCCGTGTGGGCATCCACCGCCTGCCAGTCGCTGCGGATGGCCCGCGACTGCGAGGACAGGCGCACCGTGATGATGACGGGCTGCGTTCCGGTGAGGCGGGCGCCGATGACGCTTTCCCCGCTCCGCAAAGCCTTGATGGCGGCGGCGACGGTGAACTGTTCTTCCCACGCCCCCTCATAGGAGCCGAGCCCGTCGCCCTCGGCGACGGCGGCCCGCTTCTCGAAGCGCAGGCGGCGATTGAGGCGACCGGCACCCATCATGCGCTTACGCCCGTTTGCACGTCATCCCGGTACGGCATAGGCTGCACGGCCATGCTCACGATCCTTGTGGCCATCATCGCGCTCATCCTTCTGGTCGGCTCCGCATTCGTGCGGCACGCGCTGCTGATCGCGGCAGGACTTGCCGCAAGCGCGCTGCTGGTGATCATGCTGGTGCCCGCCAGCAAGCCGGACGGCATCGGTCTCTCCGAAGTGCATTCCGCTTGCCTGGCGCGTCTCGGGCTGGCTGATGCATCTCCGCAGGCGGTGAGCGACACGGTGCAATCCGCTGATGCCAGCGGCACCCTGCGGCGCGCCACCATCACCGTTCTGAAACCGCCCTATGGCCCATCTGACCGTGCGTCGGTCACATGCGATGTGCGCATCAGCGACCGCGTGGAGCGTCTGGAGACGGCACGGGCCAGCGACAGCCGGCGCTAGACCCGTCTCTCGGGGCGGCGGGCGGGCACCGCACTCCCGGCTGCCAGAGCGGCCGAACCGCAAGCCCGACGCACGAAGGCGACCGCGCCCGCACGAAAGGCGAGAGCCACCCGCCCCTTCCGCTCCGGCGGCTCCCACGAGAAATCCCGCACGAAGCGAACCCACATCAGGCGTAGCGCCGGAAGTTGGTCAGCAGGTGGTCGAAGACGGTCTGTCCCTCGATCAGCACCGGCTCCCGCTGTTCGAACTGCTGGGAGAGGAAAAGCAGGATGGCGTGGCGCACGGGCTTGGGGCATGGCTCTTCACCCTCGGCGCCGAAGCCGGCGGTG
The DNA here is from genome assembly GCF_004364705.1 of Azorhizobium sp. AG788. NCBI lineage: Bacteria > Pseudomonadati > Pseudomonadota > Alphaproteobacteria > Hyphomicrobiales > Xanthobacteraceae > Azorhizobium > Azorhizobium sp. AG788. The sequence continues at coordinate 541,230 of NZ_SOBM01000004.1, read as the reverse complement.
AGCGTCACCGTGATGCGCGAACCGGCCCGGATGGCGGGCCACGTGACGCCGAAGGCGGGCACGATGGCGGCTTCCAGCCCATCGATGCGCAGTTCCCAGGCAGACCCATCAAGCGTCTGGGTGTTACCGTCCGCATCCACATAGGTGATGGCGGAGACGCTGGAGACAGGCCCCACCGGAAGGCGGGCGAGATCCCGCCAGCAGTCGCAGGAAGCGGTCAGCCCGCGCGAGATGAAGAGCACGCCGCAATAGGCCTCCACATGCTCGCGCGCAGTGGTGATGAGGTCGCCCAGCTTGTCGTCGAAGGCCGCATCATCCTCGAGGATGTTGCATTGGCCCTTCGCCTTTTCGAGCGTCACCGGCTCGGCAAGGGCATCCTGCGACGTGCGGCGCGGTGTGGCCCACATCAGGCGTCGGCGCCCTTCGCCCTGGACTTGGAGGACTTCGGAGCGGGCTCCGCCTCGCCTTCGGCATCCGCCGGGGCGTCGCCTTCGGCGGCTGCATCGGCGACCTCAGTGGTGAGTACCTCAGTCGTGGCGGCAGGCGCCACATCGGCCGCCGCCTCATCGGCAGCATCGGACGGCGTGTCGCCCGTGGCACCGGCATCGGAGCCCTCGGAGGCAGACACCTCAGTCGGCGCAGCGGGCTCCAGAGAGACCGCATAGCCGGCGGCGATGAGGCGGGCGCACTCATTGGGCGAAAAGCGCTCGGTCTCATCATTCCGCGACAGCGCAAAATCGGAGCCGGCAATGCTGACGAGCATGCGGATCTTCATGGGAAGCCACTCCTGATCTTGGTGGGAACGGGCGCCATGTGAGGCGCCCGCCATTGAGCGCGAAGCGTCAGGACGCGGCGGTGATGAGATGCTTCATGGCAGCGCTGTTCGCCAGCTCGCCATCGAAGCGGATGAGGCCGGCGATGCCGAGATCCGGCCAGAAGCGCTCGCGCAGCACGCCGATGACGGGCGAGCCCACCTTGCGCACCCAGTACTTCTTGAAGTCGCCGAAGAGCACCACCTTCTTGGCGGCGGCCAGCGTGTCCATGTCCTGGTTGATGAAATAGCGGCGCCCGTTGATGGTGGACGGTACGCCGGCCTGGAAATCGCCCTTGGTCCAGAGATAGTTGCCCTCGCCATCCTTCAGCTTGCGGATCGCCTTCAGGGTGGTGTCATGCAGCATGAAACCGACCGTGGGCGCGTTCCGGTAGGCCGGATCGATGGCGTGCTCGAGGTCGATCAGTTCATCAGCCGTGATCGCCGTGGCCGAGGCCGCGGTGACGCCGAGGGCAGAGGCGGTGACGATGCCGTTGGGTGCGGACGAACCGGTGCCAACCGTGAGCTGGCGGTTGGCGATGCGACCCAGGCGTTCGCCGAGAAGCGTGCCGAGCAGGGCCTCCATTGCAAAGATGGAGTCCATGCTCAGCTCCCACGACCACTTCACGAATTCCGTGTCGAAGGAATAGGCGTCCAGGCTCTTCTGGCCGAAGGTCACGTCCTCCGAGCCGTCGTCCGTGAGGGCTGCACCCTCGGTGTGAGCGCCGCCGGACTTGGACGTGTCATCGATGGTCGGGAGCTTGGTGGGGTTGCCGCTGGCGGTCGGAAACTCCTGCGTGATCGTGCCGTCATACATGGGGCCGGTGGCCTTCATGCTGATCTCGATCTGGTTGAGCAGATCGGTGGGCACGGTATAGCCGCCGGCGGAGTTGGTGCCCGCCGTCTGGGTGCGGAACTCGGCGACGCCCTTGCGCAGGATCTGCCGCTCTTCCTCCGACAGGCTCGACGGCTCGGCGCCGCAGACCACCTTGGCGAACACGTCGCGATAGGAGACCTCCTTGCCGCCGCCATCGGTGGCGGAGCCGGTGCCGTCCGGCGGGATCGGCCGGCGGCTGGCGCGCTGTTCTTCCTCGCGCTCCGTGGCGCGCTTCTGGAGCGCATCCAGCTTCTCCTGACGCGCGATCAGGGCCTCGATCTTGTCGTGCTCGGCCATGGCGGCATCGTGCTGGGTTTCCAGCTCCTTCGCGCGGGCCTCATCGGTGGTCTTGCCGATCTGGTCGAGACGCTCGCGGGCCTCGGAAATGATGACGTTCTGGCGCTCGCGCAGTTCGCTGATGGTGGGCATGGGGATATCCTTGATACGGGCCTCGCCGATGCGAGGCCGATGGCAGGGATTGGGCGGAGGCGAGCGCCTACGCTTTACTCCGGACGGCGAGGTCCAGGTGGGCTTTCATGCGCAGCCTGCGGGCGGCGGCGCTGAAGTTCTGGCGGCGCTGTTCCTTGCGCCGGCCTTCCAGCGAGCGGAGCGCCACGGACGTATCCGCGTAGGCCGGGAACGAGACGATGGAGACTTCCAGCAGATCCACCTTCTGGATCGTCCGCTTGGGGATGTTCCCCGTTTCGTCCCACGTCTCCTTGGTGACCATGAAGCCGAAGCTCATGCCGGTAATGTCGCCACGCTCCAGCAACGTCGCCACATCCCGGCCGTCGCCGGTATCCGGCAGGTCTATCTCCACGGCCAGGCCGATGGCGTCCTGCCCGAGGCGCAGTGTTCCGGAGGTGGTGCGACCAAGCAGCCGAGCCGAATTATGATCGAACAGAGCGCGGACATCGCCGCCGGCCACCGCATCATCGAAGGCACCGGGCGCCACTTCCTCGATGAACCAGTCGCCGATCTGGGTGGGCGAATTGAAAACTGCGGCATAGCCCACGGCGGTGCGCCCGGTGGAAGCGGCCCGCACTTCCATCGGCCGCGAGAGCGTGCGTTTTTCCAGGCTCATTGGGGCGCTCCATCGGCCGGCGCTGCCTGCGGATCGGCGGGTGTCGGGTCGGTGGCATTGGGATTGGCGGGCGGCGCTGCATTCTGCGCTTCCAGCGGAACGGTAGCGCCCTGCATGTAGAGGCGGTTTCCGCCGGGTGCCGGCGGCCGGTTGTCGAGGGCGCGCGCTTCGTCGGGCATGAGCAGCGCGCTATTCACGGCACGGGCCAGCGCGTCCATGCGTGCCAAGAGGTCGCCGCGCATCAGGCCGTCAAGCGAATGTTCCACATAGGTGGCGTTGCGCGTCGGGCCGAAGGCCTTCAGGTTGATTTCGTCCTCGAGTGCCTTCGCCCGAGGCGAGATCACATGCTTCGACAGCTGCAGGTCCTGCTGCTCAGTGTTCGTGAAGGTGCCGCGCGACAAGTCCATGAGGAATACCGGCGGCAAGCCCCAGACGCGGGCGATCTCCTGAATCTGGAAAAGCCGGCCTTCAACCATCTGCCCCTTGGCTGGATCAAAGCCCACCTGCTGGAGCTTGTAGCCGGGCGGAATGGTGAAGATGCCGGAACCACTCTCCTTGGCCGCCGTGATCGACGTGCGCACATCGCTCATGGCCCGCTTCATGGCCTCGGCGCCCGCCGGCATCGGACCTTCCATCGACAGCGGTGGCACCCCGCCGCCAGCAAAAAAATTGCTGCCGTAATCGCCCATAGCCAGCGCCTGCTGGATGGCCTTGGCGCCCATCGCGATGGGCGAGCGCGACTGCAGCTGATCGTCCTTCAGCATGAAGGGGATGTCGATCACGTCGGCAGCCGGATATGTCTTCCCGGCATAGGTGAAGAACACCTTGCCGCCCTGTCGCGTCACCAGCGTCTGGGAGGCGTCAAGCGGCCACAGCCCAAGCACCTGCCCCGCCGGCCCCTTCTCAACCCACATAAGACCCCGGCCACAGGTAAACACCTGCTGCCAGAAATAGGTACGCGCGCGGAAGCTCGACCATTCGCCATTTGGCGCTTCATTAAAGATGCGCTGGAGGCGGCCATCCTCGCGCCCAGTCTCTCCGCCGCGTCGGGATTTGTAGACATGAAGCGGCAGGTTCGCGAGCGTCTGGGACAAAAAGCTCACTGCGGCCAGAACGGCCGGCACCGTGAGCGCACTTTCCAACGTGACATGCGGCAATTGGTTGCCGCCGACGCCGAAGAAAGCGAGGAAGTTGTGCGCGCTGACCGGAACGGTGGGATTTTCCACCGAAGGGACGCCTCGCACCTCACGCCGGAAGGGCCAGAATTTCATGCGGTCACCAGGCTGAATTCCGGGTCATCCCACGGGCAGAAGGCCTGCCCCGCCGCTTCCGGATTGCGGCTCATGAGCATGGCGGCGTTGAAGCCGGCCACGAGCGGATCAATCTTGGCGCGCCCGGCGGTCTGCTTGGTGATGAGCACCGCGCCGCCGCGCACTTCGGCCTTCGCATTGCCGACGCACCAGGCCATGAGCGGCTGGGCCGCATGCACGAGCGTGCCGTCCTTCAGCTTGCGCTCCATGCCCCAGCTCGCGGGCGACAGGCCCGCGCCCTGCCGCACGGCCACAAGCATCTCATCGGGAATGCCGCGCTGTGCCAGTTCGTCCACCAGCGCGGCGACGCCGAGCGGATCGAGGCCGATGGCCGCCTGCTCCGGCAGCAGACCGGCATCGTGCACGCGCATCACCAGATCGGCCACGTCCGTCAGGTCCTGCGTGGCGCTCCGGCAGATCACCAGATCGCCGTCGTGTTCAAAGTCCATGAGGTTGGCGACGATATCCTTTCGCCGCTCCAGCACCTCGCCATGCGCCCACGCCCGGCCCCACCAGAGCCAGCGCCGCGTGCCGCGCTCGCGGCCGATGATGGCAAAGCCGAACAGGTCATCCAGCCCGCCGCCGTCGATCCCCACCGTGCAGACCTCGGACCGCTCCAGAAGCGTTTCCAGCGTCAGCGACGGATCCACCGAGGCGTCCCAGAAATCGACGCCAGCCCAACGCCCGTCGCTGGTGGTCGTGCCGATCTCCACGTTAAAATGCTGCGATGCGAGCAACGCCAGCTGCGCGGCCCCTTCCCGCTCGGCCTTCAGCAGTTCGTCGGCAAGGAACGCCTCATCCACGGAGCGGCCGAGGTTCGGATTGACCATCCCCCAGGTGCGCCGATCCTTCCAGCCGCCATCGCGGGACAGATAGAGCGGCAACTCATAGAGCACCGGCAGGAGCGGCAGGTCCATCTTGCCGTCACGCACCTGCCGGGCGATGTCCAGTTCCGTCTTGAACACGCCGGAGGGCGGCGCCTTGGACTGGGTGGTGATCTGGAGCAGGAAGCCATCCGGACGGGAGGCCAGCGAACCCCGGATCTCCACGAACACCTCCGAGGCCTTGGCCTTCTGCGCGAAGACGTGGGTTTCGTCGATCAGGATGAAGGTGGCCTTGGAGCCGGTGATGACATCCGCGTCGGCGGCCTTGATGACGATGACAGCCAGCGAGCGGCGGTGCGTGATCGTCTTCTGGTGCTGCTGCAGGTGAAAGAGCTTGGAGAGATCCCGGTCCAGGCGGATGATGCCGGCGGCCTGCTTGAAGGAGATTTCCGCGATCTTCTTCGTGGGCGCGATCAACAGCAGCTCGGCTTCGGGCCGGTGGTTGAGGATCGCCGCCGTGACCATGATGGCGGCGGCGATGGAGGACTTGCCGTTCTTCTTCGGGACCAGAAGGAAGAACTCGCGGATCATCCGCCGCTTGAGCGCCACGTCATACGAGCCGAACAGGGCGCGCACGAAGTCGAACACCCACTGATCGCAGCACTCCCCATAAGTGGGATTGCCGATCACGTCCGGAACGCGCAGGCGCTTGAAGACGCGCAGCGCCTTGTCGGCTTCCTCTTCGAACAGCGGCAGATCCGGCACCAGGGAGCGCCGGTTGATGATGCGGTCCTCCCAGTCCGGGACCGCTGTCACCCAGCGGCTGCGGAACTGCCCGCTCTCGGCATGCAGGGACATGGCGCCGTCAGTTCACCGTGCTGCCGGGGAAGCGCAGGTCATCACCCCACTCGCTCCCCTCGCCTGCCGTTTCCGCCTCGAGGGCGGCGGCCTCCTTCTTCCCCAGCGGGCGCGGGGCAGGCTCCGGCATCTCACCATAGGCGCGCTGGGTCAGCATCAGGTCGCTGCGCTCCAGCATGCGGCCGAACTCCTTGAGCGCCGCGACGTTGCCCGCCTTGGCCTGCTCCCAGCACATGGCGAAGCGGGTGGCATCGAGCCGGTCGCGGGCGATGTCACGCTGCCGCAGCTCTGAAACATAATACTTGCGCAGCGTCGGCTGGGAGATGGCAAGTGCACTTGCGATCCGCTCATTGGTCCAGCCGAGCGCCAGCAAGATCATGACTCTGTTGCGCTTTTCCGGCGTCGCCTCATGCTCGGGCCGACCGGCCTTGCGCTCCCGCAGCGTGACCGGCTGGCCGAACAGGTCGAAAATCCCGTCCATGCCAAAAAAATCTCCGCGTGAGGGGGACGCCGGTCCGGGCGATGAGGGGGGTTGAGGGATGGAACCACCCCCTCCGGCCGTGGGCGGCGCGGTGGGTGAACTCGGACGGCCATCGGCCGAGGGTCAATACCAGATACCCTTGTGATGCAGGGTCGCCTGCTCTTCGGCCTGCTTGGCCGTATCGTGGCAGGTGGAGCAGAGGCACTGGAGATTGGTGCGATCCCAGAACAGGCGCTCATCACCGCGATGTGGGCGCTTGTGGTCGCAGACCAGCTTGCTGGTGTCGTCCTCGATGTGGCCGCAGCGCTGGCACTGGAAGCTGGCGTCGATCAGGACTTCCAGCCGCAGATCGCGCCAGCGCTTGAGCTTGTACCAGTTACGCCAAGGCGCGGCGGCGGTGCGGTCGCGCGCGCTTTCGGTCAGCGTGTTGTCGGCCAGCGGCGCGATGCGGTGGGAAGTGGAAGAGAGCCGAGGCGCAAGCGATTTGAGTTTCGCCACAGCGTCGCACTCAGGGTGAAACGGGACCGGCTTCGGCCGGCTGCGGTTCACGGAGTTGGTTCGGGGTCAAGCGCAAGGGGCTTAGGCGTCCGAACGCCTCGATCCATAGGGTGATTTCTCCGTCAGCGTCAATAGCCGCTATTTTGCCCATTACGTCCGCAAAGGGACCGCTATTGACCTGCGCCACATCGCCCACACGGAAGACATCAGCCGCTGGCGCAGCCTCAATCTTGGCCGAGACGTAGCCATCTTCCGCAGCCGCGCGCATCAGTCTCTGCATGATACGGGGCGGCACACTCACGATTTCCGCCCCGATTGTCATGATGGAGACAACAGACTTGGTGCGCCGCACCCGCTCAGTCGACTGGCCGAGAGCGAAATAGACGAAGATGTATGACGGGTAATAAGCCGTCTTTTCATAGCGCGCATGGCCTGCGGAAGCCTCCACTTCTTTCAGGTGCCACGGACACCAGACGCGATATCCGCGACCGGCGAGGCGCGCCTGCACATGGAATTCCTTGCCGGAGACCACTCGAACCACCGTCCATCCGATGTCGTGCCCATCGCGCATCGCACTCTCCATCCCCAGAAATCACAGGCTCATCACTCGGCAGCGTCGGCATCCGTGGCCGGGGTGCCGCGGGGCGGCGGGCGCTCCATCGGGAAGCTGCGGCCACGGCGCGGCTCGTATCGGCCGCCGCCGACGTCGATCATCTTCATGCTGCCGGTGGCGAAGGCCGCGCCTTCCTCCCGGAAGGCCGAGGCCCACTCGCGCCACGCCTCCGAGCCCTCCTCGACGAACACCCAGCGCGAGCGGTCCGCCGCGCTGCGCGCCCAGGCCACCGCCTGGCTGCGGCCATCGAGCTTGCGGGCGGGCGCCGCCCGCTGGGGCTCGGGAGCGGCCTTGAAGGAATCCCAATATCGATCCCGCAGATAGGTGGCAGGCGAGCAGACCTTGCGCTTGTGGCGCCGGCAGTGGTCCAGATAGGCCCGCAGGCCCGCCAGAGCGTTGGCACGCTCCACCGGGGTCAGCTTGGCCCAGGCCCGCGCCGCCGGCGGACGGCTGACGATGGCGGAGGGTTCCTCGCCGAAGGCCGTGAGGAAGGCATCCAGCTGGCTCCCATCCCCCTCACCCACATCTGGTTCACCCCCACCGCCCCCCACCGGGGGGTCAGGGGGGTTATTCAACTGGGGGTTAAATGGGGGTTCTTGGGGTAGCACAGTTGCTAGGGTCCCCCTCGCAAAGCTTGCGGGGGTACACCCTTGCAAATTGCCAGGGTGGGTACCCTCGCAATCTGCTAGGGTACCCACAACATCTAGTGGGTCGCCGCCCGGTGCGCGGCGCATCAGCAGGCGGAAGCGGTCCGATGTCCGCGTGCCGTTTTCCCGCCAGCGCTCCTGCCGCTCGATATAGCCCTGCTCTTCCAGCACCTGCAGCTTGCGGCGCACCGTATCGACGCTCTGCTGCGAACGCTTGGCCAGCAGCGAGAGCGCGGGATAGCACTCCCCGTTCTCGTCCGCGTAATTGGCGAGCACGAAGAGCACCAGCTGCGTGCCGGGAGAGCCGGTTTCCTGCGCTTCCACCCAGCGAAGGGCCTCGATGCTCATTCCGCCGCCTCCGCAATGCCGTCGAACAGGCTGCCAAGACTGGCCGGCACGTCGCGTGCCATGCGGGCGCGGCGGCGTTCGTCTTCGCCCATCCACTCGCTTTCGATGCGGGTGCGGGCGATGGCGGCATATTCGGGATTAAGCTCGATCAGCGCGGCGCGGCGCCCGTGGCGCAAGGCGGCAAGGGCCGTGGTGCCTGCGCCGCCGAATGGATCGAGCACCAGTCCACCATGCGGGCAGCCTGCGAGGATGCAGCGCTCCGCCAGATCCGGCGGGAAGGTGGCGAAATGCGCTTCCTTGAAGGGCCGCGTGGCGATGGGCCAGACGGCCACGGGCGCCGGCTCACAGTTGCGCAGGTTGCGGGAGCCGCGCGGCACGTCCTCTATGCCGGTGTGGTTAATGCCACCGGCATGGCGGGGTGCTGCGACATCGGAGGCGCGCACCTTCTGCGTCGCATCCCACCGTTCGTTGAAACCAGCCACCCGCCTGGACCGAGCGGGCGACGGTGAGGCTGCGGCAGTCGCGTCCTGCTTCAGCCGCTTGTCCGCGACGCTCTCGCCCTTCTGGCGCCCCTGCCGGTGGACGGACCCATGGCCGCCCGGCCCGGTGTCCCACCCATCTGGAGTCTTGTAATCGCCGGTGGACACGCGCTGCTGCCGAACCGCCTCGGCGTCGTACCAGTAGCGCTCGCTGCGCGAGAGCATGAAGATCTTCTCGTGCGCGGTCGCCGGCCGGTCGCGGATGCTCTCGGGCATGGGGTTGGGCTTGGCCCACACGATCTCGCTGCGCACCCACCACCCCGCCTCCTGCAAGGCGATGGCAAGGCGGTTCGGCACCATGCAGAGGTCTTTCGGCTTCAGCGCGCCGCCAATGGTCGAGATCGGCTTGTCCCGGAACGTCCGGTCATCGCTGCCGAGCGCCTTCACGGCGGCGGCGGAGCGGCCATTGGGCGTCGTGGCGTAGCAGTCACCATAGTTGATCCAGAGCGTACCGGAGGGCTTGAGCACCCGGCGCACCAGATCGAACACCTCCACCATCACGGCCAGATGCTCGCCAAGCGTCGGTTCCAAGCCGATCTGGCCGGACACGCCATAGTCCCGCAGGCCCCAGTAGGGCGGGCTGGTGACGACGCAATCCACGCTGTCCGGCGCCATGGCCGCCAGCGCGGCGCGCACATCGCCCAGCCAGAGCGCCACGCGCCCGTCGAGGAAGGTGGTGGGCGTGCTCATAGGACGCCTCGCAGAATCGAGAAGCGAGACCCTTGCGCTTTTCCGCGACCGGCACCAAATATGCGCGGCGCTTTTTCTTTTGCGCCCATAATATCGGAGCTTTTAGTATGAACGATACTATAATAACGACACTTATATCCGCCATCTATTTTGAACACCGCAAGGAGGATTTCCCAGAAGGCGGACTTGTAATTGACGAGCATAACCAGCCGGGCGGCCCAAACTGGTCCCTGAGTTTTGACCCCGCATGGTCTGGCTCCAAGCCGGAGTCCGCGGATTGGCGCGCGATCTGCCTGCTGGAAATCGCAGCTGCCCTGCAGATGCAACATCCGACAATCTCCTTTAGCGAGAGCGCCTGAGAGCGCATTCGAGGCGGCGGTCACTCCGCCGCCTCCCGCCGCGTGCAGCGGCGCACAGGCTCGCTGTGCTTGTGGGCCGCCCAGGTGATGGTGATGACCATGCGGCCAACCGGATCGAGCACATAACGCCAGCCGTCGATCACGATGGCGCGGGCGCGGGCCTCCATCGCCACGGCGACACTGGCGGCGATGTGCGCGCGCACGGCATCCACGGGCAGGTTGAAGGTCTCCCGCGCCACCTGCACGAGATGGGCATCAATGCGGGAGACATTGCGCCGCGCATCGTCGAAATCGATGCCGTGCACCCGCTCCAGATAGCGCACGAGCGCGTGGTCCGAGACGTGGATGGGGCGGGGCTTCATGGACGCACCCCCCGCCAACGCTTTACGGGCCGCTAGCCGCTTCCCTAAACTCGGCAGATGCGGACGGGAGGGCGAATGGGAAAAATGAGAAATTGGAGCATGCTGCCTTCTATGGCGGCGGCACTGGTGTTGGGGTGCGTTATGGGCGCATCGGCGGTGGGAACGTTCGCCGATGGCACAGTGAACACACTGTTGGCCGAACATAGAAGCGAATGGCTGGGCTTTTGGGGCGCCATCATCGGCGCCGTCATCGCCGGCATGATCACGGTCGCTGCCGCGTTGTATGCCGCAAGAGAAGCCTGGAACGCCGTCAGTGCACAGATTGAGTCTGATAAGCAGATCGCTCGATCGAACACCGATCGCATGTCTCAGATAATCACGACATATATTAACCACAACTCTGCCATCGTGAGGGTAACCAACGACAGTCTCACATCTGTGGCGGATTCTGACGATGTCACCATACTTATGGCCTGCGCCAACAGCTACTTCGCCATGATGGACGACATAAATGCCCCGACGCTTCGTGAATATATCGAAACCCGCATGGACATGATCCCCATGACACTTGTTGTTCCGATTATTTCTTTTATTAAATTTAGCAAATCTGCTGATAGAGTAGCTGACAGGATGCGTTCTAGCATCCAGAAGGATGAATTTGGCCGGCAGGCCCGAAAGATGACTGTTCTTGAATTCGGCCGCTACCACCGGAGCATGGCGGCCAGCAGGACGCGTATTATCGGACTGATGAAAGTCCACGGAAACTGAGGCAAACGACACATCTCTGGGTTGCCCAATGCCTGTGACGCTTAAGGTCATCAGCCCACCCTCCGATCGAGCATGTCCCAGAGGCGTTCCACCTCGGCGATGAGCGTCGGGCGTTCATCAAGGGACTGCTTGAGCGCCTTGGCCGCCTGGAGCACGGAGGAGCGGTCGCGATTGAAGGCCTCGGCCAGATAGGCCGAGGACACGGCGCAGAGCTTCACGGCCAGATACATGGCGATGCGGCGCGCGTGGCAGATGTCGCCATCCCGCCGATGCGAGAGGACCATCTCGGGCGCGATGCGGAAGTGGCGGCAGACGGTGGTGATCACCTCCTGCGGCGTCACCGTCAGCCCCTCCACCAGCGAGGCCACGGCCAGCCAGTCGCGGGCCGGAGCACGCTGCGCCACCATGGGCGCATCCGCCGCCATATCCAGCTTCGGTGCGGGAACGCGTATCATCGGATCCCGCATCATCCGCCGCCGCCGCTCATTCCCCGCGCGCGCCAAATCGGCGGCACTCGCCACGCCCTTGGGCAGCAGCGGGATGTCCATCTCAAGTGCTGGCATGCTCCCCTCCCCCGCTCGGGTCTGTCAGCCCACCGCTGCAGCGGCGTAGCTGTGAGATTGCAAGGCGTTGCAGTGCGCGTTTCCCGTGGAACGGCGCGGTTCGCACATCTCGTGCGGGTGGCGTCCGAGGAAGGCACAGAGCGCGAAGAGGCTGGGCACGCTCACCGCCTTGCCGCCCTCGGCCCGGCACCATGTGGAAGCCGTGACGCGCGCCAGCCGCGCCGCCGCCCGCCCGGTGAGATCGGGCCGGCCCGGCTGCATGCGCGCAAGGCGCAGGGAGAGTGCGAGAAAGCCCCATTCCATCGGCCCTCGCGCCGCCGGCACGCCCGGCAGCAGCGGGCGCGAGGTGAGCGGGTCCCAGCCCTTCACCGCGTGGGCGGCGAGGAAGACATCCGCCCGCACGGGACGGTCCGCCTTCATCGCGCTTATGAGGCGCGCGAGGCTTTCATCGGGGCCGAGGGCGAGACGGGCGCGCAGCGCCGCGCGCTCCGCATCTGTGAATGGGTGGCGCGCAAGACGCTGCGCGAGGCGAGAAGCCGCATCCATGGCTCACGCCCCCCGCCGCAGGCTGGTGATGCTGGCGCCCGTGGCCTCAGGCGCGGCCGAGCCGCCCTGCGCCACATCGGCGAGCACCGCCTCGGCTTCCGCCAGCTCGGTCTGGGCCTTCGCAAAGGTGGCCTTGAGGGCGCGCGCCTCGCGCGCATCCACCACGCCATCGGCCAGAGCCTGCGCAAGATCGGCGACAGCGGCACCCGCAGCACCCGCCACATCCGCCATGTGCTGCGGCAGGGCGGCGCGCTCGGCCACCTGCGCCTTGGGCACCAGCACATAGCCGGCCGCATCGGCCAGGATGCGGGTGAGGATGGGCTCGCCCACGTCCTGCTCCAGATCCGCCACCACATCCACGGGAATGCAGCGCGGATCGCCCCACTGGCCGTAGCGCGAGAAGGCCGCAGCCTCCACGCGCGAGACCTTGGCCGCCCGCGTGCAGCCGCCGGCAGCGGCCACCAGATCCCGCGTCGCCGCCTTCAGCGCCTCATAGATGCTCATTGTCAGGCCCTCCCTTGCGTTTTTCCGTGACGGTGCGCGCCACGAAGCGGAAGCTGCGCGCCAGATGAGCAGGTGCGCAGATGATCGGATGTCGGAAAGAGGTCGCGCCCATGGGGCAGGCCACGCGCAAAGACGGCGCGGCGGCAGGAGCGGGATGGTGTGGAAGAGGTGCGGCGCGCGCGCGATGCGCAGATGCGCAGCGGCATCCGCAGCCGGCCCCGGAGGGGGTCCGGACCGGCCGCGGCGCCGAACGGGCGCGAGCGGATAGATATCGCGCCCGGCCAGACAGACCACACACGACAAAATTCCATCGCACGCAATGCAGAAAAGATCGGATTTGGCGTGTAACAAGTGCGTTCCTGGCGCCACAGGGCAAGAAAACCCGCCACTACGCACACTTGCGTATGCTTGACCTTAAGGACGCCAGATGATCCGATTGCCCCCGCGGATAGACCACCATTCTTGGTGCGGGGACACGTATGGGGGAGCGGCACGAAGCTTTCGAGATCAGAGACATCTTCACGACAAGGCTGGCCGAGGTGCAGATCCTCGAAGGCCAGTGCGCCAGGCTCACATGGACGGTTCCGCACGGCATAAGCGGAATGGAAATGGACGCCGTGGTGGGAAACCTGATTGTTCCGGTTTCCTCCCTCGATGGCATCATCGAGGCGCTTGCCGCCGCGCGCGACGCGGCCGGTTAGGCGCTGCCCCGTTTCCCGGCGCGTGCCGGGGGCGGGACATGCCGTGACGCGGGCTGCCGGGGCGACCGGCCCGCCGATCACGGCGCCACCTCCTGCGCGGCTTGCGCGCTGCCCGCCTGCTCATCGGGAGCACCGGCCACCGGCCGCGCCACTCCCTCCGGCCACTCTGCGCCCTCCGGCCAGTTCGCCGAGAGCCAGCACATCGCCCGCTCATAATTGCGCGTCTGCAGATCACCGCCGCCGGCAATCACGCCCAGGCGCTTGCCATCGTTGAACAGCAGCGAAGAGAGGCGCGCGCGGGAGATTTTGCGCCCGCGCCGGAACGCCTCTTCAACCTGAATGAGATGGGATGTGAGCGACATGGTGCGCAAAAATGGGGGATATTTCCCCCACCGTCAAGCGCGTGAGCTTTTTTCAGCGCTCCTTGGACCCATGAGGCGCGGGTAATGTCCCGCACTATGGACCGCACCACCCTGCAACCAGACGATTTCCTGCGCCGCGTCTCCGAGCGCCTGCGCACACTCGGCATCACCGAGCGACAGGCAGGGGTGCGCGCAGGATCGCCCAGCTTGCTGCGGGTGATCCGAAATGGCCTTCAGAGAGGCACGCAGCGCGGCATCAACACCACCAGCCTGAAGCGGATTGCGGATGCGCTGGAGACGACGCCGGACTGGTTGCTGACGGGCACCGAGGAATCCACAACGCCAGCCCCACCCGGCAACCCGAAGCCGGAACGAGCAGCCACCAGCAACCTGCCGCTCGACAGCTTCAACAAGGATCTTCCGGTACTGGGCACGGCAGCCGGCTCGATCATTCAGGGCGTTTCAGGCCTCAAGCTTGGAAGAGCACCGCTCGGCTACATCCTTCGCCCGCCCCGGCTCGCCGGAATTCCCAATGCCTATGCCGTGCGGGTGACCGGCCGCTCCATGGAACCCATGCTGCGCAGCGGCGACCTGTGCATCGTGGACCCCAACGAGACGGCGATGCCCGGCGATACGGTGATCGTCCAGACGCAGCATTACGACACCGACCCCGGCCAGACCTATGTGAAGATTCTCGCCTCACGGTCCGGCGCACGCATCGCACTCAGGCAGACGAACCCTGAAGCAACGATCGAAATCCCCCGCGAGTATGTGTCATCGGTCCACCGGGTGCTGACGATGGCGGACGTTTTCGGCGATTAGAGCCGGCGTAACTCAGGTGATCTCGATCCGCTTCAGGGTCGTTATCATCAGACGGAACGCAGCGAGCTCTTCCTCCGTTGCAAGCCCATCTGCACGCGCCATGCGTGTCAGCCGCGCGGGCAGATCCAAAGGAAACGCATCAGGCTCACGCAGCGCCCGCATGGCCCGCGTGACCAGGTTTCCGGAAGGCGAAAGCCCTGTCATTTCCGAGATCAGAGCGGCAAGGGATTCGCGCGGCACATCCATGCCCAGGTGGCGCGCCGCCTCGTAAACCAGATCGGCCACGATCTCGATTTCCGCATCATGAAGGGTGCCATCCGCGCGGGCCATGGACATGAGCGCAATGCAGGCAGGACGCACGACGTCCCGCACGCGCGCGTAGTCAGCGGACGTCAGGCGCGGCACCCTCACCTCGATCTCCCGAGCGGGCTTCATGGCAATCTTGGGCACACGAAGTGAAGGCGCGCGCTCCGGACGCTTCGGCGCCTCGACCTGCTGCGCAATGACCGACAGGAACGCCACAGGATCGTCGATGAATTCACCGGTCCGGCCATTCATCAGCGACCGGATCCGATCAACCCGGAAGGCGCGCACGGCATCGCGCATGAAACAGAAAGCCAGAAGCACCAGACCGTTGGGCCGCATCTCCACGCGATAGATGTAGACCTGCCGCTCCGTCTCTTCACCATCTGACGCGATGTAGCGGAAGTGTAGGACCATGCCCGCCTGGGCAACGTCTTCCTCGATCTCGCCAACGATCATGTCGCCGGCATCATCGCCGCCATTCTGAGACACCAGTCGCCTCCCCCGAAGCGCACAGCACGGATAAGGCGCATTTAATGACGCTGGCCACCAAAGCGCGTAGCGCGATTTTTTGCTCATATTGCGCTTGACGGGGGAAATTTCCCTCACTAGCTTTCCCCTCACACCGCACCCATGAGCGGCGGGGACCACACCATGACTGTTCGCAAGCTTGCCGCGCTGGCTCTGCCAGCGTGCGGCATCGCGCTCGGCGCGCTGGCGCCGGCTGAAATCCGCATTCCCGCCGTGGTCATCGGCGGCACGCTCGCCACCTGCGGCGTGGTGTTCGTGAGCGCCTATCTCACGCTCGATCGCGCCATCTCCCGCTCCATTGCCCACACCCGCCGCCTCACCGCACAGATGCAGGCAGGCGTGCTGCCGAGGGCGACGCGATGAGCGCCCGCACGCCCGCTGCGCGCGGCCCCATCGAGAACGAGCGCAATTACGAGCGCCCGCAAGATGCTGCGGTGCGCGCCACGCTCGAGGGTCGCTGTCCCACGGCCCGCATCCTTTTGCCGGACCTTGCCCCCGCCCCGTCCGGCGAAACGGCGGAGGCGCAGCGGAGCGCCTCCGCCACCCCTTTTGACCAGTTATGTGCCCGCCTTGCGCAGGGCGGACTGGTCAGCATCCCCAAAGGGATGACGTATTTCGTCGGCGAGCGCCCGTCGCAATCGCTCTTCCCTTCCCGGCCCGCCTCCTCCCGGCGGACCCAGCCTGACGGGGAGGCCCGTGCCGGTGCCTCCCCGTCCTTTCCCGATGCCTGATGGGCACGGCCCTTCTCATCGCCGCCGGCCTCTGCGGCCTGGCGCTCGCCATCGCCCTCTTCTGCCTCGCGCGCCGCGTGGCGCAGATCATCGCCAATGACCCCTATGGGGAGGATCTGAACCTATGATCCGCAATCCCGTCCGCGCCTTCATCACCGGCCCGCTTGCCCGCGCTCTTGTGCGCGTCGCGGTCCGCCGCTCGCCGGATGTGGTCATCGGCGGGCAGGAGGCGCCCTATCTGCTGCGCTGGTGGGTCATCCCGCGCAACCGCCTGTTCAACATCTATCTGCACCGCTTCCTGCGGTCTGATGATGACCGCGCGCTGCACGATCATCCGTGGCTCAACTGCTCCATCCTGCTGCGCGGGGAATATACCGAGCACACCATCGCAGCCGGCGGCATCAACCGCCGCACCCTGCGCCGCGCGGGAGACGTGAAGCTGCGCGGCCCGAAGGCGGCGCATCGCATCGAGTTGCACGCCGGCCCGTGCTGGACGCTCTTCATCACCGGCCCGAACGTCCGGTCATGGGGCTTTCACTGCCCGCGCGGCTGGGTGCACTGGCGCGACTTCACCAACCCGGCAGACGGTGGCCGCACAGTTGGCCGCGGCTGCGGCGAAGACGACGGCGCGCCCGCCGAAGGGTGAGCCACCCATTCAGAAAGGCCAGGACATGAAGCGCGTGAGCATCCCCGAGTTTCATTCGGCGTTGAAGGCGCAGGGCGTTGCCAAGGTGCATCTGGCCTTCAAGTGCCCTCTGTGCGGCACTGTTCAGTCCGCCTCCGATTTTATTGCGGCGTTTGCCGGCAACACCTTCGACGATGTCGAAAAGTATCTCGGCTTCAGCTGCATCGGTCGGTGGACTGGTGCAGGTGCGCCTCGCAAGAAGCCCGACGGCAGGCCGTGCAACTGGACGTTGGGAGGATTCCTCAAGCTTCATCAACTTGAGGTCGTTGATGACGAGGGGCGGGCCCATCCGCGTTTTGAGGTGGCGACGCCCGAGGAGGCGCAGCAGCACGCAGCCCTCATAGAGACGGCGGGCTGAAATGCTCGCCCCCAACGCCCCCGCCGATATCGCCGACACCGGCATTGCCGCCGATGAGTTGCGGCAGTTCATCGAGCGCATCGAGCGCCTCGAGGAAGAGAAGAAGGCCATCGCGGACGACATCAAGGATGTCTATGCGGAGCTCAAGGCCAGAGGCTTCGACACCAGGGCCACGCGCACCATCGTGAAGATGCGCCGGCAGGACACGCAGGAGCGCCAGGAGCAGGAAGCCATCCTGGAACTCTATCTCCAAGCCCTCGGAATGGCGTGAGGTGTGCGATGGATCAGCGGACGCCGCCTGACGACACACCCCACCGCCTCGCGCTCTGGCGCCTGGTGAAGGTGGCGCAGGATGTCATCACGGCCGATGGGCCGGATGCCGATCTCGCCCGCAAGTGGCACGAGATGCCGGATCTTATCGAGGCCGTGGGCGCCGCCGCCAGCTTCGCCCGCACGCAGGAGCGGGGGCAGATGCGGGAGGCGTGGCCGCTTCTGGCGCAGGCCTGCAACACCACCCTGCGCCACATCTTCATGAGCACCGGCACGCTGGCCGACCGCGACACCGCCTCGCGCTGGCAGTCCATCGTCGGCGCGCTCTATCCGCTGGTCCATGCCGACTGGCAGGCCTGGCGCGATGAACGCGCTCCCAAGCTGGGAGGGGTGTGATGGGCCGAAACGCCACCCTCGCGGACCAGATCGAGCTTGCCCGCCAGCGCTTTGAAGCTTTGTCGCCTGAAGAGCAGCATGCGCACCGCGAAGCGCAGCGTCAGTCATGGGCGCGTGGCGAGACGGCGCTTGATCGGGATGAGACAGCGACCCAGCCCAGCGCGGCGCAGTCCGCGCCAGAGGCATCAGCCGCTGAAATGACCCTCGCCCCGGCCGAGGGCGGCGACGTGGCCAGCCTCATCGCCTTCGCCAAATGGGTCTTTGCGCCAGCTCATTCTTGGGCGCGGACCTGTGCGGCGGCGCCGTTCAGGACAAGGCCTGCGCGCTCGGTCTGCTGAAGGAAGAGCGCTTCGACCCGGCACGCCATGCCGGCGCGGCCATGGAAGATTTCGAGCCCGGCGACCGCATCTTCGTCTTCGCCGGCCCGCTCGCCATCAAGCCCGAGAACGGAGAGGCATCATGACGACCTTCACCGACCTGCGCACAGCGCTCATCGCGCGGCAGAAGGAATGGGTGGCGGACAGCGGCCAGGAACCGGATGTGGGATTCCGCGCCATCGAGTTCGTCGGTGAGGTGGGCGAACTGTTCAACGTCATCAAGAAGATCCTGAGAGAGGCCGGCGGCTGGCGCGGCACGCGCGCCACGCCGGAGGATCTGGCCGACGAATTCGGCGATGCCCTGATCTGCCTCTACAATCTGGCGGAGAAAATGGGCGTGGATCTCGACGCCGCCGCCATCGCCAAGTTCAACAGGACATCCGAGAAATACGGCTTCCCTCATCGGATTATGGCTGACGAACCGCCCCGCTGCTTTGCCTGCCGCGAGCCCCTCCAGCTTGGCCAGATGGTGATCCACGACATCACCGAAGGTTTGATGCATGCCACCTGCTGTGGCCCCGAGCGGGACGCCTATGTGCGCCTCGACGACGGGTCCCCGCTGGAAGATGGTGAGCCCATCCCGACTGGGCACCCTTGGTATCCCGACACACCAGAGACGCGGATTGCATATGAGGATGGGCGCGCGACCACCGCCTCCGCAGGCAGGACCGGCGCCAACGGGGAGGACTGACCCATGCCCCTCCCCTCACCTCCCACCGTTACCCCGCCCCACCCGCAGGTGATCGCGCTCGCGCGGGCCATTGCCCGCGCCATGGCAAGGGTGGATCATGCCCGCGAGGACGCGCAGGCCGGGAGTGGCGGGTGAGCATGCGGCGCGCGGGCATCTATGCCCGCTTTTCCAGCGAGATGCAGAGCGAGCGGTCCATTGAGGATCAGGTGGCGCTCTGCCGCGCCTATGCCGCCCGCCAGGGCTGGGCGATCACCGAGATTTACGCCGATTACGCCATGTCCGGCGCCAGCGTGCACGGCCGCCATGCCTTCGAGCGCATGGTGGCGGATGCCCGGCGCGGCGCGCTTGATCTCATCCTCACGGAGGATCTGGACCGGCTCTCCCGCTCCCAGGCGGACATCGCCGCCCTTTACGAGCGCATGGCCTTCGCCGGCATCGACATCTGGACGGTGGCCGATGGCCGCGTGACCGAGATGCATGTGGGGCTCAAGGGCACCATGTCCGCCCTATTCCTCCGCAACCTCGCCGCCAAGACGCATCGCGGCCTGCAGGGGCGCGTGCGCGAGGGCAAGAGCGCCGGTGGCCGCTGCTATGGCTACCGCGTCGCCGGCACGGGCGAGCGCGAGATCCACGAGGGCGAGGCAGAAACCGTCCGGCGCATCTTCGAGGAATTCGCCGCCGGCCGCTCGCCGCGCGAGATCGCGGGACGGCTCAACGCCGCCGGCATCCCCGGCCCGCGTGGCGGCCCGTGGAACGCCAGCACCATCAACGGCAGCCGCGAGCGGCTCAACGGCATCCTGCGCAACGAGCTTTATGCGGGGCGGCTCGTCTGGAATCGCCAGCGCTTCGTGAAGGACCCCGACACGGGCAAGCGCATCTCCCGCCCCAATGCGCCCGAGGCGCGGCACGTGACGGAAGTGCCCCAGCTGCGCATCGTGCCCGGCGGGCTCTGGGATGCGGTGCAGGCCCGGCTGGGCAACCGGCCGCCCCAGGCGGCACGGTCCCGCCGGCCGAAGCACCTGCTCTCTGGCCTGTGCCGCTGTGGCACCTGCGGCGGGTCGTTCGTGGTCTCGGCGCCGCGCAAGCTGGGCTGTTCCACACGGCGCGAGAAAGGCACCTGCGGCAACCGCCGGCTCATCTCGCTCAATCTGCTGGAGGACCGCATCCTCTCCGCGCTGGAGCACCACCTGCTGCATCCGGACGTGATCGAGGCGGCAGGTGCGGAATATGTGGCCGAGCGCAAGCGCCTGCGCGAAGGCGCGGCGCGCGAGGCGGCCCGCAAGGCGAAGCGGCTGGGAGAGATCGAGCGCGAGACGGCGCGCATCGTGGACACCATCGCCAAGACCGATCTGCCAGACCCCACGGCGCTGGTGGCGCGGCTCAACGAACTGACGGCCGAGGGCAAGGCCCTCAAGGCGGAAGCGGCGCCGGCACCGGAGGTGGTGGAGTTTCATCCCGGCGCGGTGCGCTGGTATCGCGATCTCGTGCGCACCCTGCGCGAGGGCCTGCAGCACCTGCCGCCCGATCAGCGGGCCGAGATCATCGACATGGCCCGCCCGCTGGTGGAGAGTGTCATCATTTATCCGAACGACGACGCTGCGGGCCGGGACCTTGAGCTCTATGGAACGCTTGCGGCCCTGCTCGGGGTTACCGAACAGGGCCGCAAAGGTATGCATAAAGTGGTTGCGGGGACAGGATTTGAACCTGTGACCTTCAGGTTATGAGCCTGACGAGCTACCGGGCTGCTCCACCCCGCGTCAGAACCGAACTGCTTGCCGGCGAACCGTCTGCTTCGGTGAGCCGTATGTAGCAAGCGCCCCCCGGCATTGAAACCCCCAAGCCCAAAAAAAGCGCCGCGGAAGAGCCGCCTGTGGATGGCCACGAGCGGCTTTGCCATCCAACCCCTTTCCCGGCAAAGGTTTCGGGACCCGGAAAGAGGTGGGGATGGCAGACCCGCGTCGGGCTCAACCCTCCGCGCCGCCCTCCCCGGCTGCGCCAATATCCGTGCTGGAGGCCGGATTGCGCTTGGCGGCGGCCTTGGCGTTGCGCTCGGCCTTGCGCTGCTCACGGCCTTCGCGCCCCTCGACGAGCGCCGTGATCATGCCGTGCAGGGTAGCGAGATCCTGCTTGGTGAGCTCGCAGCGATGGAAGATGTTGCGGATGTTGCGCGTGGTCGAAGGCGCCTTTTCCGGCGAACGGAAAAAAGCCGCCTCCTCCAGTTCCCGCTCCAGATGATCGAAGAAGGCGAAAAGATCGACCCGGTCCGCCGGCGGCGAGCGCTCGGGCATGGCGAAGGGCAGAGCATTGCCGGTGGCCGCCTTCGACCATTCGTAGGCGGTCACAGCCACGGCGGTAGCCAAATTCAGCGAGGCGAAGGCGGGATTGACCGGCAGGGTGAGGATGGAATCGCAGAGCGACACCTCCTCCGTATAGAGGCCGGTGCGCTCGCGGCCGAAGACCAGCGCCACGTCCTCACCGGCCTTCAGGCGCACCACCGCATCCTGCGCGACCATATCGGCGCCGTTCACCGGCTTGGCCATGCCCCGCTCGCGGGCCGTGGTGGCAACCGCATAGGACACGTCCGCCAGCGCGCTGCGCAGGTCCGGGAAGAGCTGGGCGTCTTCGAGGATTCGGTCCGCACCGGCGCAGAAGATGCGCGCCTTCTCGTTCGGCCAGCCCTCGCGCGGGTTCACCACGCGCAGACGGGAGAGGCCGAAATTGCCCATGGCCCGCGCAGCCGAGCCGACATTCTCGCCGAGCTGTGGCTCGACGAGGATCACCACCGGCCCGCCGGCGATCCAGGGCTTCGTGCTGTCGGTTCCGGCGCCGGGCATCAGCGCCCTCCCCGGCAGGACGGGTAAGGGACAGCGGGCGGCATGGAAGAAAGAACGTGCTCAGACATGCGCCCGTCATAGAGCCGGAACCGGATGGAGCAAAGCCGCCTCGTGCCCTCGCCGGTTCCGGCACGCCGCCTCAGGGCCGCGCGGGCAGGCGGCTCACGGTGATGAGGCTGCTGGCGGCGGTCTTGCCGCGGATGATGCCCCACACCACGCCGGGATCTGAAGGGTCGAAGGCAAAGCCCTGGCCGGCAATCTCCAGCGGGATGGTCTCCTGCCAGCGCATCACCGAGCCCATCTCGGGCGGCGCCACCACGTAAAGCTCCGCATTGTCGTGGCCGGTGATGTAGAGCCGCCCGTCCGGCCCGAAGGCGCCGCCGGAATTGCTCATGTCCTGGAACTTCGCCACCAGCGCATCGGGATAGACGAAGGCCTCGGCGATGCTCCAGTCCGGATTGAAGCGCACAACCTGCGTTGCGTACTTGTTGCCGTAGGCGAGCGGGCTCTTGTCGAACACGCGATTGTAGTTGGCGAAGGCGCCCCACCAGCGGCCCTGTGGATCGCGATCCAGCCAGGTGAGCGAGCCCCGCTCGATGCCGAAGCTGTGGCTTTCCAGATGCTTCAGGCTTTCCGCATCCCAGACCTCGATGGAGCTGGTCATCGGCCAGTCGGGATAATTGGAGTGGGCGGTGTAGAGCTTGCCGTCGCGCACCACGCCGCTGTCCATGTGGATGATGGGGCCGGCCTTCGGCCCCTCCCATTTGGCCAGGGGCTTGCCGGTCGCCTTGTCCAGCTTGACGATGATGCGGTTGTCGATGGCATAGGCATAACGGTCTGTCACCGCCACGGCCTGCCGGGCCTCCGGCACCTCGAAGCGGGCGATGGTCTGGGCGGCGGGGCGCAGTTCCTGCGCCGAGGCGGCGGGCGTGGCCAGAACGAGGGCGAGCGCAAGGCCGGCGCCGGCACGGCGGGCCATTGCGCTCGCGGGTCGCACGGTCGGAACGGGGCGGATGGTCAGAACGGGGCGGACGGTCATGGCGGGCTCCGGTCGGGGCGGCGCCCCGCAAGGCTTCGATCCGGCGCCCCCCTATCAAGCGGCTGTGACGGGCGCGCGACACCCCTCGCCCATTCCCACAGGCCGTCTCGGCCCGCCCGGCTGAAAACCTTGTCCTAAAGTCGGCGCAATGCCCTTCTTCCGCTCGGGCCGGCATCGGAGTATCACGCGCACACCGGCGCCTGGCTGCGTGGACCGGCGCTGAGGCCCCATTACGATACGAATCCGCGTGAGGTGTCACCCATGGCGAAGATCAAGGTCGCAAATCCGGTCGTCGAGCTCGACGGCGATGAGATGACGCGGATCATCTGGCAGTATATCAAGGACAAGCTGATCCACCCCTACCTTGATATCGACCTCGAGTATTACGACCTTTCGGTCGAGAACCGCGACGCGACCAACGATCAGGTCACGATCGACGCGGCGAACGCCATCAAGAAGCACGGCGTGGGCGTCAAGTGCGCCACGATTACTCCCGACGAAGCCCGCGTGAAGGAATTCAACCTCAAGGAAATGTGGAAGTCGCCGAACGGCACGATCCGCAACATCCTCGGCGGCGTGATCTTCCGTGAGCCGATCATCTGCAAGAACGTGCCGCGCCTCGTGCCGGGCTGGACGCAGCCGATCGTGGTCGGTCGCCATGCCTTCGGCGACCAGTATCGCGCCACCGACTTCAAGGTGCCCGGCAAGGGCACGCTGACCATCTCCTTCGTGGGCGAGGACGGCACGAAGATCGAGAAGGAAGTCTACAAGTTCCCGGGCGCCGGCGTTGCCCTGTCCATGTACAACCTGGACGAGTCGATCCGCGATTTCGCCCGCGCCTCGCTGAACTACGGCCTGATGCGGAACTATCCGGTCTATCTCTCCACGAAGAACACGATCCTGAAGGCCTATGACGGCCGCTTCAAGGACATCTTCCAGGAAGTCTATGACGCCGAGTTCAAGGCCGAGTTCGAGAAGCGCAAGCTCACCTATGAGCACCGCCTGATCGACGACATGGTCGCTTCCGCCCTCAAGTGGTCCGGTGGCTATGTGTGGGCCTGCAAGAACTACGACGGCGACGTGCAGTCGGACATCGTGGCCCAGGGCTTCGGCTCGCTCGGCCTGATGACCTCCGTGCTGATGACTCCCGATGGCCAGACTGTCGAGGCCGAAGCCGCTCACGGCACGGTGACCCGCCACTACCGCGAGCACCAGAAGGGCAAGGAGACCTCCACCAACTCCATCGCCTCCATCTTCGCCTGGACCCGTGGCCTCGCGCACCGCGCCAAGCTCGACGGCAATGACGAACTGAAGCGCTTCGCCGACACGCTCGAGAAGGTCTGCGTCGATACGGTGGAAGCCGGCGACATGACCAAGGATCTCGCCCTGCTGGTCGGCGCCGACCAGAAGTGGCTGTCCACCACGGGCTTCCTCGACAAGGTGTCCGAGAACCTCGCAAAGGCCCTCGCGGCCTGATGCCGCCGGGCGCCCTTACCGGCGCCCGGTCCTTTCCCGCGGCCCGCCTCGCTCGTCAGGAGCGGCGCGGGCCGTCGTCGTTCTGGGCGTCGCCCATTTCCTCGGAGAGGATGTCGCCACGCGGCTTCAGCGGATGCAGCGTGCGCGTGCCCCGAAGATCATCGATGCGCTTGCGGATTTCCGGACGGCGCGCCATCAGGTCCTCAAGGTCGCGACCGTCGAGGATGAGCAGCTGGGTGCGGGTGAGGCAGCGGATGGTGCCGCTCCGCACCGTGCGGGAGAGCAGCGCCATCTCGCCGAAGAACTGCCCCTCTCCCAAGAGCACGATGCCTTCTTCCAGTTCCACCTGCACCTCGCCGGAGAGAATGAAATACATCGAGCGGGCCGGGTCGCCCCGCCGCGCCAGGATCTCGCCGGGCTGGGCCGTGTGGGAGGAGAGGATGCGCAGGATCTCGCCGATGCCGGCGGCATCGAGGTCCGCAAACAGCGGCACGCGCGCGACCATCCCCCAGGTCACGACGAAGTCCCGCCGCCGGATCACGTCCGCGAAGGACGAGGCGATGATGCCCACGGGGAGCGCCAGCATGATGAGGCCGCAGAGCATGGTGGCGGCCGCGATCAGCCGCCCGACGAGGGTCACCGGCACCGCGTCGCCATAGCCGACCGTGGTCACCGTCACCACCGCCCACCAGGCCGCGAGCGGGATCGAGCCGAAGACCTTGGGCTGCACCTCCCGCTCGGCGATATACATGGCGGAGGCGGAAATCAGCACCACCGCCCCGATGATGCCGAAGCAGGCCACCAGAGCGTGACGCTCGTTGCGGATCGCTTCCACCAGCGAGGCGAGGCCCGGCGAATAGCGGGCAAGCTTCATGAAGCGCACCAGCCGGAAGAGGGCCAGCGTGCGCAGGTCCGCATGCACCAGCAGCACGAGGCCGAAGGGCAGCACGGAGAGAAGGTCGATGATGGCGTTGGCGGTCAGCGCATAGCGAAAGCGCGCCTTGGCGGAAGGAAGCCCCCGGAAGCGGGGATGCTCGGGCGCCGCCCAGAGGCGGAGCGCATATTCCGTGCTGAAGGCGAGGAAGGAGAACATCTCGAACAGATGCAGCTCGATCCGGTATTCCGTATCGATCTCCGGCACCGTCTCCAGAACCGCCCCCGCCGCATTGCCGAGGATGAGCAGGATGAGGCCCACATGCACCACATGGGCGGTCGTGTCGCGTACGGCGTCGCGCTCAAGCACCTCATAGACGCGCTTGCGCCACCGCTTCATATCCCACGTTGCGTCCACTGCCGCCTCGCCCGATCCAGACGGTTCCATGATGCTCCAAGAGGCAGCATGGCGTCCTGACGCAGCGCAAGACTGTCGCATCTTCGTCCAGAGAGATTTACGGCCGCAGCGACATCAGAAGGCGGTCCACCAGGGTGCGCACATAGTCGCCGTCCATGGGGCGGTCCGTGAAGAGGATGCGGTAGACGACAGGCGCGATGCACAGGTCGGTTGCCAGATCGAGGTCCGGCACCGCCTCCCCCCGGGCTGCCGCCCGCGCGAAGATCACCGACAGTTGCGCCTGCGAGATGGCGCAGCACTGGCGTGCGGGGTCGGAGCCTTCGAGACTGGCGAGGACATCCCGGATCATGGCCGTGCCGGGCGCCGAGGACATCTCCTCGCGATACTGGTCCACCCAGGCGATGAGATCGCCTCGGAGCGTGCCGGTCTCCGCCGGATCCGTGTCGGGGCGCATCTGCTCCAGCGCCACATCGGCCAGAAGGTCCTGCAGATCGCCCCAGCGGCGATAGATGGTCGAGGGCGTGACGCCGGCGCGGGCGGCCACCAGCGGCACGCTGATCTCGCCCCGCTCGCGCTCGGCCAGAAGGTCCCGGACGGCGGCATGGACAGCGGCCTGCACGCGCGCACTGCGCCCGCCCGGCCTCAGCCCCTTGCGACCCGTCTCCTCACCCATTCTCACTGCGGTCCTATTAACGCAAATAATTTGCTTTAGCCGCGCGAAGGCGCTAAGAACGCACTAACGCACATTCTTTGCAATAAGAGTTCAGGCCTCCCATGTCCATGGCTACGGACGCCGCACCCCTCCCCCCGACGGGCCTTCGGCTCTCCCTGACGCTCGCGTTGCAGGGGGCGATCCTCGGCACCTTCTTCGCCGCCTCCGCAGCCCCGACGCCGCTCTACCGCCTCTATCAGGAGCAGTGGGGCTTCTCGCCGACGATGCTGACGCTCGTCTTCGCCAGCTATGCCTTCGGCCTGCTGGCGGCACTCCTCACCATCGGTGCCCTGTCCGATCATGTGGGCCGCCGGCCGGTGATCTTTGGCGCGCTGGCGCTGGAACTCGCCTCCATGGGGCTCTTCTTCGCCGCTGCGGACGTGAACCACCTGATTCTCGCCCGCCTCGTGCAGGGCTATGCCAGCGGCGCGGCGACGGCCGCCATCGGCGCCGGGGTGATCGATTGCGACCGCCGGGTCGGGCCGCTGGTCAGCAGCATCACGCCCATGGTGGGCATGGCTGTCGGCGCACTGGGCACCGCCACACTCATTCTCTATGCACCCGCGCCGCTGCACCTCGTCTATGCGCTGCTCGGCGGCCTCTTTGCCCTTCAGGCGGCGCTCATCTGGGCGACGCCGGAGACGGGACCGACGAAGCCGGGCGCGCTCGGTTCGCTGGTGCCGCGGGTGCGGGTGCCGGTGGCGGCGCGCAGCATGCTGCTGCGGGTCTCGGCGCCGAATATCGCCTTGTGGTCCGTGGGCGCCTTCTCGCTTTCGCTGATGCCCTCGCTGGTAAAGGCGGCAACCGGGATCACCTCGCCGATCCTCGGGGGACTGCTGGTGTGCGCCCTCACCCTCCCCGGCGCCTCCGCCGTTCTGCTGATGCGCCCGGTCGCGCCGCCCCTCGGGCTGCGCATCTGCAGCCTTCTGGTCGCCGGCGGCTTTCTGGTGATCCTCGCCGGCACCCATGTGGGCTCGGCACCGGTGATGGTGGGCGGGATGCTGGTAACGGGCTTCGGCTTCGGCGGCGCCTTCATGAATGCGGTGCGCCTGCTGGTGCCGCTCGCAACGCCGGGTGAGCGGGGCATGCTGCTGTCGGCCTTTTATGTGGAGAGCTATCTCGCCTTCAGCCTCCCGGCCCTCGCCGCCGGGGCCCTCGCCCACACGCTGGGTCTGGTGGCCACCGCCGATCTCTATGGAGCCTTCATCATCCTGCTCGCGCTCACCGGCGCGCTGGTGCGTCTGCCGTGAGGCCAACCGCCGACCCGAGGTCCTGCCGCGGCGCAGGCGCTCCGGGCTTCAGCGGATGGACGCTCGCCTGCCCCTTGGCTTCCAGCCGCACCATGTCCAGCAGATAGGCGAGCGTGGTCAGATGGTGCGCGCGGGCCAGACGGGCCAGCTCGCCCGCAAGCGGCCCCACATAAGCGAGAAACTCCTCCTTGCCGGCGCCGTGCGTCTCTGCCGCCATCTGCTCTCTCCCCACCCACATACATCCTGAAGGATATGAGAAGAACAACAACTTACCTAAGGTTGTATAATGAGGACATGCCCGGAGCCTGCCGCGGGGGACGGGGGGATTTGACAGCCCAGCCATCGCCCCCCATGTTGCGACCGCCGCCAGGGGCCGCGGCGTTTCTCAAGAGATTGTTGTCCAATGCAGGTCGTCATCGTCGAATCGCCGGCTAAGGCGAAGACGATCAACAAATATCTCGGACCAGGCTACGAGGTCATCGCGTCCTACGGGCACATCCGCGATCTTCCCTCCAAGGATGGATCGGTGGACCCGGAAGCGGACTTCCGGATGCTCTGGGAGGTTGATCCCAAGGCCCAGAAGCGGCTCAACGACATTGCCAAGGCGGTCAAGGCGGCTGACGGCCTGATCCTCGCCACCGACCCGGATCGCGAAGGCGAGGCCATTTCCTGGCACGTGCTGGAAGTGCTGCGGGAGAAGAAGGCGCTGAAGGGCCAGAAGGTCGAGCGCGTCGTCTTCAACGCCATCACCAAGCAGGCCGTGCTGGAGGCCATGAAGGCCCCGCGCGCCGTGGACGTGGCGCTGGTGGACGCCTATCTCGCCCGCCGCGCGCTGGACTATCTCGTCGGCTTCACCCTCTCTCCCGTGCTGTGGCGCAAGCTGCCCGGCGCCCGCTCCGCCGGCCGCGTGCAATCGGTGGCGCTGCGCCTCGTCTGCGACCGCGAGCGCGAGATCGAGCTGTTCGTCGCCAAGGAATACTGGTCCATCGCCGCGACGCTGGCGACGCCGCGCGGCGACACCTTCGAAGCCCGCCTGTCTGGGGCCGACGGCAAGAAGATCACCCGCCTCTCGGTGGGCACGGCCGAGGAGGCCGCCGCCTTCCGCGCGGCCCTCGACACGGCGGCCTTCAGCGTGCGCAACGTGGAAGCCAAGCCCGTGCGGCGCCATCCGCAGCCGCCGTTCACCACCTCGACGCTCCAGCAGGAGGCGAGCCGCAAGCTCGGCCTTGCGCCGGCCCGCACCATGCAGATCGCCCAGCGCCTCTACGAGGGCGTGGACATCGGCGGCGAAACAGCCGGTCTCATCACCTATATGCGAACCGACGGCGTGGACATGGCGCCGGAGGCGGTGACTGCCACGCGCAATGCCATCTCGGCGCAATACGGCGCCCGCTACCTGCCCGGAACGCCACGCAAATACACCACCAAGGCGAAGAATGCGCAGGAGGCCCACGAGGCCATCCGTCCGACCGATCCCTCGCGCCATCCGCGCGAAATGGCCCGCCATCTCGATGCGGAACAGGCCCGGCTCTACGAGCTGATCTGGACCCGCACGATCGCGAGCCAGATGGAATCGGCCGAGCTCGAACGCACCACCGCCGACATCATCGCCAAGGCCGCCGGTCGCGAGCTGGAGCTGACCGCCACCGGCACGGTGGTGAAGTTCGACGGCTTCCTGACCCTCTACCGCGAGGGCAAGGACGACGAGGACGATGACGAGGAGAGCCGCCGCCTGCCCGCCATGAGCGCCGGCGAGGCCCTCGACAAGCGCGAGATCAAGACCGACCAGCACTTCACCGAGCCGCCGCCGCGCTATTCGGAAGCCTCGCTCGTCAAGCGCATGGAGGAGCTCGGCATCGGCCGCCCCTCCACCTATGCCGCCGTGCTCGCGGTGCTGCGCGACCGCGAATATGTGAAGCTGGAGAAGAAGCGCCTTGTTCCCGAGGACAAGGGCCGGCTCGTCACCGCCTTCCTCCAGAGCTTCTTCAAGAAGTATGTGGAGTACGACTTCACCGCCGACCTCGAGGAGAAGCTCGACGAGATCTCCGCCGCCGAGATCGACTGGAAGCAGGTGCTGCGCGACTTCTGGAACGACTTCTCCTTGGCGGTGGACGCCACCAAGGAGTTGCGCGTCTCGCAGGTGATCGACGCCCTCGACGAGATCCTGACCGCGCACCTCTTCCCGGCCAAGGAAGACGGCAGCGATCCGCGCCTGTGCCCGACCTGCGGCAGCGGCCGCCTGTCGCTCAAGATGGGCAAGTTCGGCGCTTTCATCGGCTGCTCGAACTATCCCGAATGCCGCTACACCCGCCCGCTCTCGGGCGGCGAGGGCGAAGCGGGCGGCGACGGCGTGCGCAAGCTCGGCACCGATCCCGAGACAGGCCTCGAAGTCACTCTGCGAGACGGCCGTTTCGGCGCCTATCTCCAGCTCGGCGAGGCGGTGGACGGCGAGAAGCCCAAGCGCTCCAGCCTGCCCAAGGGCCTTGCCCCGGCGGACGTGGACCTGGAGACGGCGCTCGCGCTGCTGGCCCTGCCCCGCCGCGTCGGCACCCATCCGGAAGATGGCGAACCCATCCTCGCCGGCATCGGCCGCTTCGGCCCCTATATCCAGCACGGCAAGGTCTACGCCAATCTGGAAGCGGCGGACGACGTGCTCACCGTCGGCCTGAACCGGGCCGTGGTGCTGCTGGCGGAGAAGCAGTCCCGCGGCCGCGGCGGTCGCGGCACGGCGCCGGCCGGGCGCACGCTGGGCGATCACCCCACCGAAGGCGGGGCGATCACGGTGCGCGCGGGCCGCTTCGGGCCATACGTGAACCACGGCAAGATCAACGCCACGCTGCCGAAGTCGCAGGATCCGGACAGCCTGACGCTCGAACAGGCCCTTGCCCTGATCGAAGCCAAGGCCGCCGCCTCCCCGAGCGCCCGCAAGCCGGCACGCAAGAGCGCGTCCGCCGACGGCGCCGCGAAGAAGGCCCCGGCCAAGAAGACTGGGACCAAGACCGCCGCCAAGAAGACCACCACCAAGGCTGCGGGGACGAAGAAGACCGCCAAGGCCAAGGCGGACGCCGCGGCCGAGGAGTGACGGGACAGGGCGTCGGCGCTATTCGCCGACGCCGACCACGCCGCCTTCTTCGGAGGTCTTTCGGACGCTCGTGCGCAACGGCTTCTGCTCCATGCTCATCAGCGCAAGAAGCCCCAGCATCAGCGTGACGGAAGCGCAGCCGAAGACGATACGGAAGGCGGAGGCGAGCCCCGCCTGATCGGCGCCGCCGATGAGTTGTTCGAGATTGCCCTGCCCCGGCCCCAGGCCAAGGGCGGCCATCAGCACCGCGCCGAAGCCGGCCACCAGAACCGCCGAGCCGAGCGAGCGGAAGAAGTTCATGGTGCCGGTGGCGGTGCCCATCTGATGCGGCTCCACGGCGTTCTGGATCGAAACCGTGGTGATGGGCAGCACGCAGCCGATGCCGATGCCCATCAGGCCGAACACGAGCAGCATCAGCGGCAGCGGCGGTCGTTCCGGGCCCAGCGACAGAAACAGCAGCCCGAGAATGGCCACCGCGATACCGGAGATGGCCACGCGCTTGTAGTGCTCGAGCATGAACAGCGCCCGGCCGGCCAGGAGAGCCCCCAGCACCACGCCGCCCATGAGCGGAATGAGGGCGAGGCCCGATTGGCTGGCAGACAGGCCGCGCGCGGTCTCAAAATAGAGCGGCACGTTGATGGACAGGGCGATCAGCGTGCCCATGGTCATCAGAGCGGTGGCCGTGCCGCGCGCCACCACCGGATGCAGGAGGACCGGCAGCGGCAGGAAAGGTTCGTCGGCGGTGCGCAAGCGCCAGACGAAGAGCACGGCGAAGATCACTGCGGCACCGCCGAGCGCGAGGATTTCCGGCGCGTCCCAAGCGTAGCGCACACCGCCCCAGGTCAGAAGCAGCAGCAGAGAGATGGTGGAGACGACCATCAGCACCGCGCCGATGACATCCACCTTGGCCTTGCGCTCGTGGCGCGGCAGGCGGCGGAGCTGGCGGTCGGTCATGAAATAGGCCGCAAGGCCGAGCGGCAGGTTGATCCAGAAGATGAGCGACCAATGCAGATGCTGGGCCAGCACGCCGCCGAGCACCGGCCCGCACAGGCTGCTCGCCATGAAGACACTTGCGAAATAGCCCTGATAGCGTCCGCGCTCGCGGGGAGACACGATGTCCGCGATGATGGTCTGGGCCAGCGAGATCAGTCCACCACCGCCGAGCCCCTGAAGACCGCGCGCGAAGATCAGCACCACCATGTTGGGGGCGAGCGCGCAGGCGAGCGAGCCGACCGAGAAGATCGAGATGGCGATGAGCATCATCATGCGCCGCCCATGCACGTCGCTGAGCCGGCCATAGAGCGGCGTCACGGCGGTGGACGTGAGCAGATAGGCCGTCACGACCCAGGACAGGCTCTCGAAATCCCCGAGATCGGCGCCGATCGTGGGCAGGGCCGTGGCCACGATGGTCTGGTCCAGCGCCGCCAGCAGCATGGCCAGCATGACGCCGAAGAGGATGGAGCGGATTTCGGAATGGTCGAGCTGGGCAGGAGCGGCGGCAGTGACGGACATGGGGGCCTCTGGCACGCCCGGCGGCGCGGCGGTGTCCGGGGTGCCCTCAGATGCTAAGTTGTACTGATTATTGTTCTTCACAACCACCAACCGGACAAGGCCGGTGCCGCATGGCGCCGACGCAACGTATGCGGCAGGTGCGCGCCGCCACCACAATCCTGCCACAAGCCGAGGCCGCTGCCTTCCACAAATCGTGGAATGACTTTGAAATCAGGGGCCCGCTGCACTAGCCTGCGGCCCGTGCCGGGGCCTCGCGCGCCTCACGGGGTTGTCAGGCCGCCCGGCGCAACTGGATCTTTGCCCGTGCCGCCGCGGGCCACGGGACACGCCCTTGCCCAAACGCCCCTCGACGCCGAAACGCCCTGCCCCCAGCCGCAAGACCCGCGCGGCCCGTACGCCCGACGCGCCCGCCTTCAAGGCCACCGGCGTGCTGCCCGGCAAGGAGGAGGTGCTGGCCTTCATCGCCTCGCAGGGTGGCAAGGTGAGCAAGCGCGACATCGCCCGTGCCTTCGGCCTCGGCTCCGGCCAGAAGATCGAATTGAAGGCGTTGCTGCGCGACCTCAAGGACGAGGGCGCCGTGGAAGGCGGCCGGCGCCGCATGCATGTGCCCGGCAGCCTCCCGAGCGTGGTGCTGGTGGATGTGACCGGTCGCGATGGCGACGGCGAACTGCTGGCCGTGCCGACGGAATGGGACAGCGAGGAACACGGCGATGCGCCGGTGATCCTGCTGCACGTCCCGGACAAGCTGCGTGGCCCCGCCCCCGGCCTCTCGGACCGCATTCTGGTGCGGGTGGAGCCGAACGATCCCGCGCCCGGCATCGGCTATACCGGCCGCGTCATCAAGGTGCTGGAGAAAGCCCGCAAGCAGCAGCTCGGCGTCTTCCGCAAGGCGCCTCCCGGCAGCAGTGGTGGCGGGCGCATCATCCCCATCGACAAGAAGAACCTCGGCCGCGAGCTTCAGGTGCCGCCCGGTGCCGAGAATGGCGCGGAGGACGGCGACCTCGTCTCGGTGGAGATGATGCACCAGCGCGTGTTCGGCCTGCCCACCGCGCGGGTGAAGGAACGCCTCGGCTCGCTCGCCACCGAGAAGGCCATCAGCCTCGTCGCCATCCACGCCCACGGCATTCCCAACGCCTTCCCGGCCAAGGTGATCGCCGAGGCCGAGGCCGCAAGGCCCGCGACCGCCAAGGGCCGCGAAGACTGGCGCAAGCTGCCCCTCGTCACCATCGATCCGCCCGACGCCAAGGACCATGACGACGCCGTCCATGCGGTGCCGGATGAAGACCCGGACAATGCGGGCGGCTTCATCGTCACGGTCGCCATCGCGGACGTCGCCGCCTATGTGCGGCCGGGCTCGGCTCTGGACCGCGAGGCATTGCTGCGCGGCAATTCGGTCTATTTCCCGGACCGGGTGGTGCCCATGCTGCCCGAGCGCATCTCCAACGACCTGTGTTCCCTGCGCCCGCAGGAGGACCGTGCCGCGCTTGCCGTCCGAATGGTCATCGGCAAGGACGGGCGCAAGCGCAGCCATTCCTTCCACCGCATCCTCATGCGCTCGGCGGCCAAGCTCGCCTATGCGCAGGCGCAGGCGGCTATCGACGGGGCGAGCGACGACACCACCGCGCCGCTGCTGGAAAGCGTCCTGCGCCCGCTTTATGCCGCCTATGCCTGCGTGAAGCAGGCGCGTGACGCCCGCCAACCGCTGGAACTGGACCTGCCCGAGCGCAAGATCCTCCTGAAGGAGGACGGCACGGTGGACCGGGTGATCGTCCCGCCCCGGCTCGACGCCCACCGCCTCATCGAGGAATTCATGATCCTCGCCAATGTGGCGGCCGCCGAGACGCTCGAGCAGAAGAAGGTGCCGCTCATCTTCCGCGTCCATGACGGACCGACGCTCGCCAAGCTGTCGGCCCTGCGGGAGTTTTTGGCGACGCTCGACATCTCCCTGCCGAAGACCGACCAGGTGCGCCCCTCCCACTTCAACCGCATCCTCGGCATGGTGGACGGCGGCGACAGCGCCCCCCTCGTCAATCAGGTGATCCTGCGCAGCCAGTCGCAGGCGGAATATTCCTCGGAGAACTACGGCCACTTCGGCCTCAACCTGCGCCGCTACGCCCATTTCACATCGCCGATCCGCCGCTATGCGGACCTCGTGGTGCATCGCGGCCTGCTGCGGACGCTGGGCGCGGA
This sequence comes from Azorhizobium sp. AG788, assembly GCF_004364705.1. Lineage (NCBI taxonomy): Bacteria > Pseudomonadati > Pseudomonadota > Alphaproteobacteria > Hyphomicrobiales > Xanthobacteraceae > Azorhizobium > Azorhizobium sp. AG788. Next base: position 506,935 of record NZ_SOBM01000004.1, on the reverse strand, counting down.
TGGGGACGCACTTCCCGAGACCGCGACCGTCGAGACGCTGGCGGAAATCTCTGCCGACATCTCAGCCACCGAGCGCCGCGCCATGGCGGCGGAGCGCGAGACGGTGGACCGGCTGATCGCCCATCATCTCGCCGAGCAGATCGGCGCCGTCTTCCAGGGCCGCATCACCGGGGCGACCCGCGCCGGCCTGTTCGTGGCGCTGGACGAGACGGGCGCGGACGGCTTCGTGCCCGCCGCCAGCCTCGGCCAGGACTATTACCGCTTCGACGAGACCCGGCAGGCCCTGGTGGGTGATCGCACCGGCGAAATGCACCGCATCGGGGACCGGGTGGAGGTGAAGCTGGTGGAAGCGGCTCCCGTAGCGGGAGCCTTGCGGTTTGAACTTCTGTCGGAAGGCTCCTATTTGGGGAGGGGCAAGTCCGCCAAGGGACGGGGGACCGAACGGCCCGCCTCCAAGGCCGCGAAGGCGCGGGCCGGTTTTGCCAAGCGCACCGCCGGGCGCGCGCCACGCAAGGGACGATAGGCACGCATGACGCAGACCATGAATGCAGAACGGGACGCTGCCAGCGCCATGATGCGCGGCGCCCGTGGCCTCTGTCCCGCCTGCGGCGTCGGCAAGCTGTTCCGCCGCTACCTCAAGGTCGCGGACCACTGCCCCGCCTGTGGCGAGGCGCTCTATCACCAGAAGGCGGACGATGCCCCGCCTTACATGACCATTCTCGTGGTCGGCCACATCGTGGTGCCGCTCCTGGTCATCGTCGAGGAAGCCTACCGGCCGGAGGTGTGGGTGCATCTCGCCCTGTGGCTGCCGCTGACCCTCCTGCTCAGCCTTGCGCTGCTGCCCGTCACCAAGGGCGCCCTGGTGGGCCTTCAGTGGGCCCTGCGCATGCACGGCTTTGATCCCGACAGTCCCGAACACGAGGCCCTGCCGCCTGCCGCGGCCGCCGGAAAGACGCCGCTCACCCCATGACCCAGCCGACCCACGCCCTCGCCGAGCGCCTCACCGCTGCCGAGCGCCGCCAGGACTCGCCCAATGTGCGCCCCCGCGATGCCGCCTCGCTGATCCTGGTGGACCGCAGCCGCAAGGCGCCGCGCATCCTCATGGGCCTGCGCCATCCCAGCCACCGCTTCATGCCCAACGTGTTCGTCTTCCCCGGCGGTCGCGTGGAAGCCAGCGACCGGGCCATGCCGGTCTATGGCATGCTCGACGCCGACAGCGAGCGGCGCCTCATGGCCAATGTCCAGCGGCCCTCCGCCCAGCGGGCGCGGGCGCTGGCCGCCGCCGCCATCCGCGAGACCTTCGAGGAGACCGGGCTGCTCATCGGCACCACCGAGGCGGGCGCGCCCGAGGCGCCGGAGGGCGAATGGAGCGCCTTTGCCGCGCACGGCGTCTATCCCAATCTCGAAGCACTCTCCTTCGTGCTGCGGGCCATCACGCCGCCCCGCCGGCCGAAACGCTTCGACACCCGCTTCTTCCTCGCCGACGTGTCCGACGTCGCCCATCGCGTGGACGGCAAGGTGGGGCCGGATTCGGAACTCATCGAGCTGCGCTGGCTGACGGTCGAGGAAACGGCCAAGGCGGAACTGCCCACCATCACCCGCGTCGTGCTGGAGGAAGTGGGCGCACGGCTCGCCGCCGGCCTGCCCCGTCACGCGCCCGTGCCGTTCTACGCCATGCGCCGCGGCACGTTTGTCCGGTCGCTGCTGGACTAGACCGGCCGCAGCGCCTTTCCGTTGCCGCCGGGCCGATCCGGCGGCTGTCGCTTGTTCTGTTCACCCGCCTCCTGCCGGCGGGCCGAGGGTACCGAGGGTTTTCATGCACGCTCCCGAGCAGGCCATCTCCGGCGCGGGCCGTACCGCCTCCATTGCCGCCGCCATCGGCGCGGTATCGGTGGTCGGCATCGGCCTCAGCCTGTCGATCCCGCTGCTGGCGCTGGAGCTCGAGAGCCGCGGCATCGCCAACACCTGGATCGGCGTGAACACGGCGGTGGCCGGCATCGCCACCATCTTCACCGCCCCCTTCGTGCCGCTCATGGTCCGCAAGCTCGGTGTGCGGGGCGTGCTCTCGCTCGCCATCGTGCTGACGGCCGTGACCCTGCTGGGCTTCAAGGCGATTCCCTCCTTCGCCATGTGGTTTCCGCTGCGATTCGTCTTCGGCGCTGCGCTCTGCGTGCTGTTCGCGGTGAGCGAATTCTGGATCAACGCCGTCTGCTCCCCCAAGCGACGGGGGCTCATGATGGGCCTATATGCCACCGGCCTCTCAATCGGTGCCGCCATGGGGCCGGTCATCCTCGGCGTGCTCGGTTCGCGCGGCTGGGAGCCGTATCTCGCCGGCGCCGCGGTGATGATGCTCGGCCTCATCCCCATCCTGCTCGCCCACGGCGTGACGCCCAAGATCCATGAGGAAGACCACCACGGCGTCCTCGGATTCGTAAGGCGCTCGCCCATTGCGACGCTGGCGGCGCTGATGTTCGGCGCGGTGGAGACCGCCGTCATGAGCTTCCTGCCGCTCTATGGCGTGCGGCTCGGCCTGTCGGCCGCGGAAGCCTCGCTCCTTCTGACCATCGCCGTGCTGGGCAATGTGGTGTTCCAGATCCCCCTCGGCCTCATCAGCGACCGGATCGACCGCCGCTACCTGCTGCTGTTCTGCGCGCTCGCCGGAACCGTGGGGGCGGCCACCCTTCCCTTCGTTCCCGTGGAGACGCTGGCCTTCAAGGTGGCCGTGTTCCTCGCCACGGGAATCGTCGGCAGCATCTACACCGTCGGCCTCGCGCATCTGGGCGAGCGATTCCGTGGCGCGGACCTTGCCGCCGCCAATGCGGCCTTCGTGATGCTCTATTCCATCGGCCTCGTCATCGGCCCGCCGGTGGTCGGCTTCGGCATGGATGCCTACAATCCCTACGGCTTCGCCTTTGTGGTTGCAGGGCTTCTCGGCACCTATGTGGCCGTGGTGGTGGCCTGCCTCGTGCGCGCGGAGGCACGGGACGGCTTGACAAGCCAGGGCCGATGAGGGAGTTTCCGCGCCCACGAGCCGCCGTACCGGCAGCGCGTCCGTAATTCTTTTCCCGCAAGCCGGCCCATCCGGACTGCGCGCCGGAACGGCATCAAGGAACGAACATGGCCAAGGCTGCAACCATCAAGATCAAGCTCCTGTCCAGCGCGGACACGGGCGTGTTCTACGTGACCAAGAAGAACTCCCGCACCAAGACCGACAAGATCGTGCTCAAGAAGTACGACCCGGTGGTGCGCAAGCACGTGGAATTCCGCGAGACCAAGATCAAGTGATCTGATCGCACGCGATTTGTGACCGACTGAAAGGCGCCTTCATCGGAAGGCGCCTTTTTCTTTGGCCCCGTGGGCGCCCAACCTGCACGGATATCCGCGGGGCGCGCACGGAAACCCGCACGGGGCGGCAGCAGGATCAGACATGTCAGGGAGAGGTGGCCGGCGGTGGACGGACGGGGAGGCCACCCGTGATCGTCCACCCGCCGGCCGAACCCCACGGACCCAGGAGATGCGGCGGACCTAGGCACTCCGCAGGGCTAGAACAGGCGTTGCGCGCCAAGGCGCTGGGCAACGTCCGCTGTCCTTCTGGGATGTAAAGCTATCCCAAAGCTCGCCTTTTGGAAACCACACAGCTGAACGAATGGTGAATCACAGGATCGGGAGCACCCGATCGCCTCAGCCGCCGGCGAATCGGCGCACCGTCTCGAGGAATTTCGCCACGGAGATGGGCTTGGACAGATAGGCCTCGCAGCCGCCGGCCCGGATGCGCTCCTCATCGCCCTTCATGGCGAAGGCGGTCACGGCCACCACCGGGATCGCCTTGAGTTCGGCATCCGCCTTCAGCCATTTGGTGACTTCGAGGCCGGAGACTTCGGGCAGCTGGATGTCCATGAGAATGAGGTCAGGCCGGTGCTGGCGGGCGAGATCCATGGCCTCGATGCCGTTGCGGGTCTCGACCGTGTGATAGCCATGCGCCTCCAGGAGGTCGTGGAAGAGCTTCATGTTGAGCTCGTTGTCCTCCACGATCATCACGGTCTTCGCCATGTGTGCATCGCCCCCCGGGCCGCCGCATTGCCGCTTCGCACCGGCGAGCGGATCGGACAAGATGGCATAGCTAGAGACCAATCGTTGCGGAAGCGCAAATGCCCATCAAGGAACGGCCCGACGCCACGGCGCGGGCGGACGAGATCGCCCTCGCGGCCCTGACCTTCCTCGCCGGCGACGGCGAGCGCATCGCCGGCTTCCTGGAAGCCACGGGCATGGACCCCTCCGGCCTCAGGGACGCGGTGAAGCGGAAGGATTTCGGGGCGGGCGTCCTCTCCTACATTCTGTCCGACGAGCCGCTGCTGCTGGTCTTCTGCGCCCATGCCAATCTCGATCCGCAGCAGGTGGCCCGCGCCCACGATCTCCTGAGCCCGCCGGCCGATCCCGACGCGGTGGTGCGGCGGCACTGACGCCATGGCCGCGCCGGGCTTCTGCCGCGACTGCCTGGCGGACGCAGGCGATGGCCCGCGCTGCACCGTCTGCGGCAGCCCGCGCCTCGTGCGCCATCCGAAGATCCATGCCCTGAGCGTCGCCCATGTGGATTGCGACGCCTTCTATGCGGCGGTGGAGAAGCGCGACAATCCGGCCCTGCGCGACGTGCCGGTCATCATCGGAGGCGGCACGCGGGGTGTGGTCTCCACCGCCTGCTACATCGCCCGCATCTCCGGCGTGCGCTCGGCCATGCCCATGTTCAAGGCCCGTGCCTTGTGTCCCGATGCTGTGGTGGTGAAGCCCAACATGGCGAAATATGCCGCCGTGGGCCGGCAGGTGCGGGGCATGATGCAGGCCTTGACCCCGCTGGTGGAGCCGCTCTCCATCGACGAAGCCTTCCTCGACCTCACCGGCACCGAGCGCCTGCACGGCATGAGCCCCGCCCGCGTGCTCGCGCGCTTCGCGGCGCAGGTGGAGCGGGATGTGGGGATCACCGTCTCCGTGGGTCTCGCCGCCAACAAGTTCCTCGCCAAGACGGCCTCCGACCTCGACAAGCCCCGCGGCTATTCCGTGCTGGGGCTGGAAGAAGCGCCGGAGTTCCTCGCACCCCGTCCGGTCACCTTCATCTGGGGCGTCGGCCCCTCGTTCGGCGGCAAGCTGGCGGCGGACGGGTTCAAGCTCATCGGCGATCTCCAGCGGGTGGACGAGAAGGATCTCGCCCGCCGCTACGGCGCGGAGGGCCTGCGGCTGTGGCGGCTGGCGCGGGGCATCGACGCCCGCAGCGTAACCCCGGACCGGGAGGCGAAAAGCGTCTCCACGGAGACCACCTTCGATACCGACGTGCGCGACCTGCGCCCTTTGGAGCAGACGCTCTACGCCCTGTGCGAAAAGGTCTGCGCCCGCATGAAGCAGTCGGACCTCGCCGGCCGCTCGGTAACGCTGAAGCTGAAGACGGCGGACTTCCGCCTGCGCACCCGCTCGCGCGGCCTCGACAGCCCCACGCATCTGGCCGCCCGGCTCTATGCCACGGCACACGACCTGCTGCTGAAGGAAGTGGACGGCACCGCCTTCCGCCTCATCGGCGTCGGCCTCTCCGATCTCTCGCCCGGCAGCGATGCGGACCCGGCCGATCTCGTGGACACCTCCACCCAGCGCATCAAGGCGACGGAAACGGCCATGGATGCGGTGCGGGCGAAATTCGGCGCCGGGGCGCTGAAGCGCGGCATCCTCTTGGACAAGCCGGCACGCAAGCCGGATGCGGGTCGATAGGCGTCAGCCGACCTCGGCCACGTCCCGCATGCGCAGGCTGACGCGGGCCTCGCCCTGCCAGTGGTCCATGTCGAGGCCGCCGGCCACATGCAGGTTGCGCCCGCGCGCATTGAGGATGGCGCGGCCCAGCGGCTCCTCGGCGCAGCGGAAGGCCACGGCCTTGAGCGTGGTGCCGTCGCCGGCCACGAGGCGGGCGCGCACATGGCCGTTGCCGAAGGTCTCCGCATAGGTGAGCCGGTGGGAGGGGAAGGCAAAGACCGGCTCGGGATTGCCGGCGCCAAAAGGCCCAGCCTTCGCCACCTGATCGAGCAGCGCCGGCGTGGCGCCGCTGGCCGTGAGCGCCCCGTCGATGGTCAGCGTGCCCTCGCCCGCCGCTTTGGCGACGTCGGGGGCGAGCGCGTTTTCGAGGAAGGCCCGCAGGTCGCCGAGGCGGGCCTTCTCCACCGTGAGGCCGGCCGCCATGGCATGGCCGCCGCCCTTCACCAGAAGCCCCTCCTCCACGGCCGCGCGCACCGCCTTGCCGAGATCGACGCCCTGAATGGAGCGGCCGGAGCCGGTGCCGGTCTCGCCGGTGAAGGCGATGGCGAAAGCCGGGCGATTGAAACGCTCCTTGAGGCGCGAGGCGACGAGGCCGACCACGCCGGGGTGCCACCCCTGCCCGCTCACAACCACGGTGGAGGCGCCGTCGCCCGCGATGCCCATGGCCGCCTGCGCCTCGGCCTCGGCATCCGCGAGGATGCCCTGCTCCACGGCCTGACGCTCGGTGTTGAGGCGGTCGAGTTCAGCGGCGATGGCGCGCGCCTCGGCGGGATCCTGTGTCAGCAGCAGGCGCGTGCCGAGCGTCGCATCGCCAATGCGCCCGCCGGCATTGATGCGCGGACCGAGCAGGAAGCCGAGGTGCCAGGGGCGCGGCGGCCCGTCGAGACGGGAGACGTCCATGAGAGCGGTCAGCCCCGGCCGCTGGCGGCGGCGCAGGGCGATGAGGCCCTTGGTGACGAAGGCGCGGTTGAGCCCCTTGAGCGGCACCACGTCCGCCACCGTGCCCAGCGCCACGAGATCGAGGGCGGCGAGCAGGTCCGGCGCGGGGCGCTCGCCGGTCCAGTGGCCCATCTCGCGCAATTTGCGCACGAGTCCCACCACGGTCACGAAGACGAGGCCCACCGCGCACAGATGCCCGAGGCCGGAAAGATCATCCTCCCGGTTGGGGTTCACGATGGCGTTGGCATCGGGCAGATGCTCGCCCGCCTGATGGTGGTCAATCACCACCACATCGAGCCCGAGCCGCCGGGCTGCCGCCAGAGGCTCCGTGCTGGTGGTGCCGCAGTCCACCGTGATGAGAAGCGTCACGCCCCGCGCCGCCAGTTGCTCGATGGCGTTCACATTGGGGCCGTAGCCCTCGAAGATGCGGTCGGGAATGTGGAAGAAGGGATCAAGCCCCGCCCCGCGCAGCACGTCCACGAGCAGAGCCGTGGAGGTGGCGCCATCCACGTCATAATCGCCGAACACCGCCACCTGCTCGCCATTGGTTACGGCGCGAGCGATGCGCTCCACCGCCCCACCCATGTCGGTGAGGGTGTCCGGGTCCGGCAGCAGCGCCTTGATGGTGGGGTCGAGGAAGGCGGGCACGTCGTCGATGTCGACACCCCGCCCAGCGAGGATACGGGCCACGAGATCCGGCACGAAATGCCGCTGGGCGATGGCAAGCGCCATCTGCGAGGCGCGCACGTCCAACCGGTCGCGCCAGGTGCGGCCGGTGGCCGAGCGAGCGACGGACAGGAAGGGACGATTCGTCAGGGCGATGTTCACGAAAGGCATGAAGCCCAAGCAACTGCGCCGCGTCGAGCCTGAAAATGGGACCCGCCCCCGCGTGGCACGCAGACGGGCGGGTTGAGAGAGGCCTTGGCCCGTGGGGAAAGTGGCCTCCGTGGCCGGTCATGTCCGGCCGGCGACCTCCCCCGCAAACAGGTCTGCCACGCCCTGCGGAGCGGTCTCGCCGAAGAAGCAGGCGAGGTTGCGCGCCGATGTTGCGGCGACGGCCGCGCTGCGGGGAAAGAGCGCCGCTTCATAGGTGGCGAGCGCCGCCTCGGTGTCATCCGGCGACGCGAGGATCGCACCCGCCAATTCCGCGCCGTCCAGCATGGCAAGGTTCGCGCCCGCGCCGGCGAACGGGGACATGAGGTGCGCCGCATCGCCCAGAAGCGTCACGCCGGGCACGCGGGGCCAGCGCAGGCCGGCGGGGAGCGCATGGATGGGACGCAGAATGGGCGCCTGCCGCCCCTCACAGATGAGTGCGATGAGCGGTGGCGCCCACCCTTCGAAGCAGGCGGCGACATGTGCGAGAGCGCCACTCGGGTCGCTGAAGTCCAGCGCGCGGAACCAATCCTCCGCTTCGTTCAACGCGATATAGGCGTGCAACGTGCCGTCCGCGTTGCGATGCGCCAGGATGCCCTTTCCGGGCGCAAGCGCCATGAGCGTGCCGCTGCCGATGAGTTCCGCGCTCGCCGCGTGGCGGCCGGTCCCTGCCGGCAGGAGCGTCTCGATGAACGAGGTGCCCGTATAGGCCGGCTGCACGTCGCTAAGGCGCGGGCGCACCTTTGACCAGGCCCCGTCGGCACCGACGAGAAGTTCGGACATCACCGTCGCGCCATTGGCAAAGGTGACCTCGTGGCGCCCGCCGTCGCGCGCCACGACCGACACGACCTTGCGGCCCCACCGGATCGTCTGCGGCGCGAGGGAGGCGATCAGCAGCCGCCGAAGGTCTCCCCGGTCGACCTCGGGACGCTCCCCGCAGGCCGTGCCGGGCTTGTCGAAGAGGATGCGGCCGGTCTTGTCCACGATGCGCTTGGCATCTTCCGCCGGGCGCACGAGGCGGAGGAAGGCCTCGAACAGCCCTGCGGCCCTCAGCGCCCGCTGGCCGCTGTTCGCATGCATGTCGAGCAGGCCGCCCTGCGGCCGGGCGTCGGGGGAGGCTTCCGCCTCATAAATCGTGGCGCTCACGCCGTGCATTTGCAGCACGCGGGCGAGCGTCAGGCCGCCGAGGCCGGCACCAATGATGGTCACGGGGGTTCGCATGGGTGCGCTCCAGTCGTCGCGGCCGCAGAGCGCGGGAACGCTCACGGTGCGCGAGCCTGATGGTCAGGCAGTTGCTTTCGGAGACGCTGGCCGAGCCGGGGAGACCCCATGGCTGGCGTGTTCGCGATGCCCGAGGGACGGGCATCGTTTTTCGCGACGAAGACTTCGATACAGGCACGGGCGCGGCCGGGCAAGCCGGCGCGACCGCGCGGCTGGTCTGTCGCGGGCGACGATCCCGCTCAGTCCTCGATGTTGAACTTCTGCGGGTCGCGGTGCTCGGTCGAGATGCGGCGCACGGTGCCGGTGGCGGCGCGCATCAGCAGCGTTTCGGTCACCACGCGCCCGCGCAGCATGCGCACGCCGTGCAGCAGCGCACCGTCGGTGACGCCGGTGGCCGAGACGATGCAGTCGCCCTGCACCATGTCCTCGAGGCCATAGACCTTGCTGCCGTCGCGGATGCCCAGCTTCTTGGCGAGGCTGCGCTTGTCCTCGCTGTCGAGGATGAGGCGGCCTTCCATCTGGCCGCCGATGCAGCGCAAGGCGGCGGCGGCCAGCACGCCTTCCGGCGCGCCCCCGATGCCGAGATAGATGTCCACCCCGCTCCCGGCGGGATCGGTGGTGTGGATGATGCCCGCCACGTCGCCATCGGTGATGAGCTTCACTGAGGCTCCCACCGCCCGCACCGCCGCGATCAGCCCCGCATGGCGGGGCCGGTCGAGCACGAGGGCAGTGATTTCCGAAGGCGGCACACCCTTGGCTTCGGCCAGGGCCCTGATGTTCTCCTCGGGCTTGGCCGCGAGCGAGACCACACCCTTGGGATAGCCGGGTCCCACCGCCACCTTGTCCATATAGACCGGCGGCACCTTCAGCAGCGCGCCGGGCGCCGCCATGACCATGACGGACATGGAGCCCGGCATGTTCTTGGCGCACAAGGTGGTGCCTTCAAGGGCATCGGCGGCGATCTCCACCGCCTCGCCGCCCCGGCCCACCGTCTCGCCCTGGAACAGGTGCGCCACCTCGCCCTCAAGGCCGGGGCCGATGACCACCTCGCCCGAGATGGGCATGTCGCACAGTTCGCTGAAGGCGCCGTTGGCCGCCGCCTCGTCCGCCGCCTGCTCGTCGCCACGCCCGCGATAGACGGCCGCCGCCACCGCCGCGCGCTCGGTCACGCGGGCGAGTTCGAGGGCGAGACGGCGGTCGAGCTGGGGCGGGACACGGGACATGGAGACGTCAGTCCTTCTCGATGCGGATCACCTGCGGGCGACCGACAATGACCCCGTCCGCCTCTATGGCGTCGATGGCCTTGCGCACGGCATCCTCGGTGGTGGCGTAGGTGATGAGGATCACCGCCACATCCTCGGGGCCCACCGTCTTGGCGCCGGCGGCCCGGGCCGGCTGGCGCTGCACGATGGAGGCGAGCGAGATGCCCTCCTCCGCCATGCGGCCGGCGATGGTGGCGGCGGTGCCCGGCTTGTTCACGGCGGCCAGGCGGATGTAGTAGCCCCCGCCGTGGCGCTGCATGGGCGCGCGCTCGCAGGGCTCAAGCGCCGAAACCGGCAGACCGAAGGCAAAGCCCCGGTTGCCCTTGGCCACATCGATGAGATCGCCCACCACGGCGGAAGCGGTGGCCGCGCCGCCGGCACCGGGACCGACGAGGGTGAGGTTCACCGCGTCCCCATCCACCGCCACCGCATTGGTGACGCCGGAGACCTGTGCGATGGGCCAGCCCTTGGGCACCATGGTCGGATGCACGCGCTGCTCGATGCCTTCGTCCGTGCGCACGGCAACGCCCAGCAGCTTCACGTTGAAGCCGAGTTCGTCGGCCGCTTCCAGATCGGCGAGGGTCAGGGAGCGGATGCCCTCCACATAGATGGAGTCCGCATCCACCTGTGTGCCGAAGGCGAGGCTGGTGAGCAGGGCCAGCTTGTGGGCCGTGTCGTGGCCGTCGATGTCGAAGGTGGGATCAGCCTCCGCATAGCCGAGGCGCTGGGCCTCTGACAGGCAGGTGTCGAAGGCCAGCTTCTCGTCCGCCATGCGGGTGAGAATGTAGTTGCAGGTGCCGTTAAGGATGCCGGACACGCGGCCGATGCGGTTTCCGCCCAGCGCCTCGCGTAGCGTCTTCACGATGGGGATGCCGCCGGCCACCGCCGCCTCGAAATGCAGGCTGCCGCCCGAGGCTTCGGCGATCTTCGCCAGCTCAAGGCCGTGGCGGGCAAGCAGCGCCTTGTTGGCGGTGACGACCGCGCGGCCGGCCTGAAGCGCGGCGGTGACCGCCGCCCTGGCCGGATCGCCCTCGCCGCCCATCAGCTCGACGAAGACGTCGATGTCCGGGTCGCGGGCGAGTTCCACCGGGTCGTCATACCAGCGCACGGCGGAGAGATCGACGCCGCGGTCCTTGGACTTCGAGCGGGCGGAGACGGCGACCACCTTGACGGCACGGCCGGTGCGGGCCGCGATCTCGCCGGCGCGGCGCTCCAGCATCCCAACCACGGCGGCGCCGACCGTGCCGAGGCCGGCCAGACCAATCTTCAACTGGCTCATGGAACGAACATATGTCCTGTAAGAAAGCCGCGACCCGGCAGGCCGCGGCGGGATCATAGACACGGTGCCAGCGCGAGGCTGGCACGGGACGCCCTGAGGGACGCCCCTTCCGTCAGCGGATCAACGGGCGGCGGACAGCGGCACCACATTGTGCAGGGTGCCGGCCTGCTCGAAGAAGCGGCGGATGTTGCGTGCCGCCTGACGGATGCGCTGCTCGTTCTCGACGACCGCGATGCGCACATATTCGTCGCCGTGCTCGCCGAAGCCGACGCCCGGCGCCACCGCCACTTCCGCCTTCTCGATCAGCAGCTTGGAAAATTCCACGCTGCCCATGGCCCGGAAGGGCTCCGGGATCGGCGCCCAGGCGAACATGGACGCCTTGGGCACGGGAATGGTCCAGCCGGCGCGGCCAAAGCTGTCCACCATGGCATCCCGGCGGCGCTTGTAGGTCTCGCGCATCTCGGCGATGCACTCCTGCGGGCCGTTCAGCGCGGCAGTGGCCGCCACCTGGATGGGCGTATAGGCGCCATAGTCGAGATAGGACTTCACGCGGGCGAGCGCGGCGATGAGCCGCTCATTGCCCACCGCAAAGCCCATGCGCCAGCCGGCCATGGAGAAGGTCTTCGACATGGAGGTGAACTCCACCGTCACATCCATGGCGCCCGGCACCTGGAGCACGGAGGGCGGCGGCTCGTTGTCGTCGAAATAGAGCTCGGCATAAGCGAGGTCGGAGAGAACGATGAGGTCGTTCTTCTTCGCGAACGCCACCACGTCCTTGTAGAAATCGAGGTTCGCCACGGTGGCCGTGGGGTTTGACGGATAGCACACCACCACCGCGATGGGCTTGGGGATCGAGTGCTGAACCGCCCGCTCCATGGCGTGGAAGAACTGCGCATCGGGCTCCACCGGCACCGAGCGGATGACGCCGCCGGCCATGAGGAAGCCGAAGGCGTGGATGGGATAGGACGGGTTCGGGGTCAGGATCACGTCGCCCGGGGCGGTGATGGCCTGCGCCATGTTGGCGAAGCCTTCCTTCGAGCCGAGCGTCGCCACCACCTGCGTCTCGGGATTGAGCTTCACGCCGAAGCGGCGCTCGTAATAGGCCGCCTGCGCGCGGCGCAGGCCGGGGATGCCCTTCGAGGCCGAGTAACGGTCGGTGCGCGGCTTGCCGATGGTTTCCTTGAGCTTCTCGATCACGTGCGCCGGCGCGTCGAGATCGGGATTGCCCATGCCGAGGTCGATGATGTCCACGCCGTTGTTGCGGGCGGCGGCCTTCACACGGTTCACCTGCTCGAAGACATAAGGCGGCAGCCGGCGAATACGGTGAAAGTCAGTCATGACACGAGCTCCAAAGGCCGCGCGCTTGTCCTCCCGGCGCGGCGAACGGCCCTTTTAGCACTCTTCCGTGAATCAAAAACCACCCAAAGCGGTGCATTCAGGGCCTCGACCCCCGCTTCGGCATGCTGCAACGCAACGAAGCCCGCCGCACGGCGGGTCATTGCGCGCAATGGAGCTTGAGCCTCTAGGGGCCCTTCTCGATGGACTGAAGGACACTGTTGCCCTGATCCTTGGACACCCGCTCCAGATCCTTCTGGAGCTTGGCCTGCGCCTCGGGCGTGAGGGTGGGCTTGCGGGCGACATCCGGGGTCGAGAGGTTGGGATAGGCGGCGGGGTCCACCTTCGGCAGGTCCGGCACCCGCGGCTGGAAGACGGCGAAGGGCGAATCCGGCCCCGCAGCACACCCGGCGAGCAGCGCGGCGGCAGCGACGACCGCGGCGAATCGCCCGGCCCGCAGCGCCAGCCGGCGCGCGCCCGTCGTCCTGTCCGCCCGGCGCAGCGCGCCCCCTTGTGGCCTCATGACCATCCTATCCCTCACGCGTCTCGACGGACCTGCGCCCGTCTGCCACTCGCCCCCGCTTGCTGGCCGCATTAATATGGCCAAAGCTGACGGCGCGAAACAGATCCGTCGGGAAAACGATCTATAAAGGACGGAATCGTCTCAAGGAATCCCCATGGCCTCGCCGAGCGACGTGACCACGACAGAGCGCCCTGCCTCCGTAAACATGGAGGCGTTCGCCCAGAACCTTGCGAAGATGGTGGAGGAAGGCGGCAAGGCCGTTGCTGCCTACATGCGTCCGCGCGAGGAGGGCAAGCCGGACGACATGGCGGACGATATCGCCGATGCGCTCAAGACCATCGGCGAGGTGGCCAATTACTGGATGTCCGATCCAAAGCGCTCCTTCGAGGCCCAGTCGCGCCTCATGATGGGCTACATGGGCGTCTGGGCGGGGGCGCTCCAGAAGCTCTCCGGCGAGAAGGCCGAGCCCATCGCGAAGGCCGACCCCAAGGACGGCCGCTTCAAGGACCCGGAATGGGAAAGCCCGTTCTTCGACGCCTTGAAGCAGACCTATCTCGTGACCAGCAACTGGGCCGAGTCCATGGTCAAGGAGGCCGAGGGGCTCGATCCCCACACCAAGCACAAGGCCGAATTCCTGGTGCGCCAGCTCTCGAATGCGGTGGCGCCCTCGAACTTCCTCATGACCAATCCGGAGCTGATCCGCGAGACGCTCTCCTCCAGCGGCGAGAACCTCGTGCGCGGCATGAAGAATCTGGCCGAGGATTTGGTGGAGGGCAAAGGCGACCTCAAGATCCGCCAGACGGATATGAGCGCCTTCGAGGTGGGCCGCAATCTGGCGCTCAGCCCCGGCAAGGTCATCTTCGAGACCGAGCTGATGCAGCTCATCCAGTATGCGCCCTCGACGCCCAGCGTGAAGAAGACGCCGGTGCTGATCGTGCCGCCCTGGATCAACAAGTTCTACATCCTCGACCTGACACCCGAAAAATCCCTCATCAAGTGGATGGTGGATCAGGGGCTGACGGTCTTCGTCATCTCGTGGGTCAATCCGGACGCCCGTCTCGCCGACAAGGGCTTCGACGACTATATGCGCGATGGCATCTTCGCCGCGCTCGATGCGGTGGAGAAGGCGACCGGCGAACATCAGGCGCACACCATCGGCTATTGCGTGGGCGGCACGCTGCTCGCGGTCACGCTTGCCTACATGGCGGCGACCGGAGATGACCGGGTGGCGAGTTCCACCTTCCTCACCACCCAGATCGACTTCACCCACGCGGGCGATCTCAAGGTCTTCGTGGACGAGGCGCAGCTCTCGGTCATCGAGCGTCGCATGAAGGAGATGGGCTATCTTGAAGGACGCAAGATGGCCGACGCCTTCAACATGCTGCGGTCCAACGACCTCATCTGGCCCTATGTGGTGAACAATTATCTCAAGGGGAAACAGCCCTTCCCCTTCGATCTTCTGTTCTGGAACGCTGATTCCACGCGGATGCCGGCGGCGAACCACTCCTATTACCTGCGCAACTGCTATCTCCAGAACAACATCGCCAAGGGGCTGGCGGAGATCGCGGGCGTGAAGATCGACATGGGCAAGGTCACGATCCCGGTCTATTCGCTCGCCACCCGCGAGGACCATATCGCGCCGCCCAACTCCGCTTATATCGGCGCAGGCCTGCTCGGCGGCCCCGTGCGCTTCGTGCTGGCCGGGTCCGGCCATATTGCGGGCGTGGTCAATCCGCCGGTGAAGCACAAGTACCAATACTGGACCGGCGGTCCGACCGGCGGGGACTATGACGTCTGGCTGAAGGGGGCGCAGGAGCACAAGGGCTCGTGGTGGCCGGATTGGGCGCAGTGGTTCAGCACCCTGCATCCGGACGAGGTCCCTGCCCGCGAACCGGGCGGCACCGCCTTCAATCCCATCGAGGATGCCCCGGGCCGCTACGTGCGCGAGAAGGCCTGAGCGGCAGGGTGTCGCTCGCCTCAGTCGGCGAGCGTCGCCGGCCATGTGCCGTCGCGCACCTGCTCCTGAAGGATGCCGAGCGCCAGTTGCTCCACCGCCCGCACCGCATTGCCCAGCGGTCGATCGGCGGGGTGCACCAGATGCAGGTCGCGGGTCAGCGCGGGGGTGCCGATTGGCCAGGTGCGCAACCGTCCCTCGTCCACCTCGCGGCGCACGGCCGCCACCGGCAGGATGGAATAGCCGACCCCCGCCTCCACCAGCAGCTTGATCTGGCCGTAGGTGTCGAGATCGGTGACGGTGGAGAGTTCGGCGCCAGCCGCCGCCGCGCTCTCGTCCAGAAGATCGCGCAGGCCGTGGCCGGGGCTCGGCAGGATGAGCGGCAGCGCGCCCACGGCGGCCAGCGACACATGGCCCTTGCTTAGGCGTGGCTCGGGGGCCAGAGGCGTTGCCGGGCCGAGCAGGCACAGATCCTCGCGCAGCACGAGACGAGCGCCCAGCCTGCGATCCGAGACCGTGCGATAGAGCACGCCGAGGTCGATCTTGCCCTCGCGCAGCCAGTCCAGCACGAAGCCGCTCATGGCCTCGGCGATCCGCAGCTTCACCTTCGGAAAGCGGCGGCGGGCCTCCAGAATCAGCGGCACGCAGATGCGCTCGGAAATGGTGCCCGGCAGGCCGAAGCGCACCTCGCCTTCCGGCTCCGCCTGCCGGGCGATGACCTCCTCGCGGGCCACCGCCACTTGGGCGAGCACGGCGCGGGCATGGCGCAGCAGCGTCTCGCCCGCCTCGGTCACGGTGACGCCCTGCGGCGTGCGGAACAGCAGCTCGACGCCGAGGTCCAGTTCCATGTTGCGCACATGCTGGCTCAGCGCCGGCTGGGCCACATGCAAACGCTGCGCGGCCTTGGAGAAGGAGCCCGCCTCCACGATGCCGAGAAAGTAGCGAAGCTGGCGCAGGTCCAAGGATCAGGCTCCGGCAGGGGATAAGTTTTCAGTCTATCCCCGCGCCGGAGCTGCGCGCAAACCTATGACGGGCGGCGCAGCAGATGGGCGCGGTGGGGCTGGATGAGGACGAAGCCCTCGCCCTGCGGCTCGGCCACCGCGCGCACCACGTCCGCCACCTCCGGCGCCCGGCGGGCGGCGATCTCGGCGCGGGCGGGGTCCACCTCCACGATCTTGCGCAACAGGGCTTCGGGACCGGAAAAAGCGCGGTGGTCCTCATACTCCTCCATGCGCACGAGGGTGACGTCGCCCGCGGCAATCGCATCGGTGAGCGCCGCCTGCGCCAGCGCGCGGACTTCGGTCTCGTCGTCCACCAGCCGCACCGCCTCGAAGAAGGAACCCTCGGCCAGCGGCTCGATCACCAGAACGGGCCCCGCGCTCACCCGCACCGCCTCGCGCAGCGCCGCGCGCATGAGGGGCGCCGGCACGTGGTGCAGGGCATTGAGGATCACCACCGCACCGAACAGGCCATCGCGATGGGGCAGATGCTCCGCGCCCGCCTGGACGAAGCGCGCTTCCGGCACCGCCTGTTCGGCTGCCTCCACCGCCTCGATCTGCGGATCAACACCCGTCACCTCCGCCCCGCGCCGCACCAGCGCCTTGGCAAGCGCGCCGTGGCCGCAGCCAAGGTCGAGGACATGCTTGCCTTCGAGCGGGCCCAGAGCGTCTTCGATGACGGACAGGCTGGTGCGGACCGGACGGCTCATTCTGTACTCCCTCTTCCGCCGAACTCCGCGCGGACGGCCTGCGTCTGGGCGCCGAGGGCCGGCACGGGACCGGGCTGCGGCAACATTCCATCCACAAGCGCGCCCGCTCCCAGCATGCGCACCGGGCCGGACGGCGTTTCCACAGACACATATCGGTTTTGTGGATGCGCCGCGAGGTCGGCCAGGGTGGAAACCCGGCCATAAGCGATGCGCGCCGCCTCCAGCCGCGCCACCACCGCGTCCCGGCCGAGAGCACCGAACACCTCGGCGATGACGGCATCGAGCGCCGGCCGGGCCGCGACGCGGGCGGAATTGTCCCGGAAGCGCGGATCGTCCGCGAGCTGCGGCGCGCGCAGCACCTCGCGGCAGAAGGCCGCCCACTCGCGCTCGTTCTGGATGGAGAAGAGCACCGAACGCCCGTCACCGCAGGCATAGGCGCCGTAGGGCGCGATGGTGGGATGGGAAAGGCCGGCGCGCGGCGGCGTGCGGCCGCCATAGGCGTACTGGAGATAGGGCACGTTCATCCAGTCGGCGAGCGCATGGAAGAGCGACACGGCGATGTGCCGCCCCTGCCCGGTCCGCTCGCGCGCATAGAGCGCCTGAAGAATGGACTGGAAGGCGGTCATGCCGGCGGCAATGTCACAGACGGACACGCCGACCCGCGCCATCTCCTCCGCCGTGCCCGTGATGGAGGAGAGGCCCGTCTCCGCCTGCACGAGCAGGTCGTACGCCTTGAGATCGCGGTACGGCCCCTCCTCCCCATAGCCGGAGATGGAGCAGGTGATGAGGCGCGGATGCGCGGCCCGCAACGCCTCCGGATCGAAGCCGAGGCGGGCCACCGCGCCGGGGGCGAGATTCTGGATGAAGACGTCGGCCCTTGCGATGAGATTCGCCAGCAGGGCCTTGTCCGCTTCGAGGCGCAGGTCGAGGCAGACCGATTGCTTGCCCCGGTTCAGCCAGACGAAATAGGCGCTCTCCCCCTGTACGAGATGGTCGTACCCCCGGGCGAAATCGCCTTCGGGCCGCTCCACCTTGATGACCCGCGCCCCTGCCTCGGCCAGCCGCCCGGAGACATAGGGCGCCGCCACCGCCTGCTCCACGCTGACCACCAGGAGGCCGTCGAGATCGCCCGCCATGTCCGTTCTCCTCACACCCCCGCGAAAGCTACCGGCCCAGTGCCTGTGCGCGCCCATAGGACTTTGCGATGGCGGCGCTTTGATTTTGCTATTTGCCCCAGCGTCCGCGCACGGCACTTTAGGCGCCGTCCGACAGCGGGGGGCTGCCCATGACCACCTTCCTTCATACCGAGCGCCTCGTAGCGCTGTTCGTGCCCGGTGATCGGCCGGAGCGCTTCGGCAAGGCGCTCGCCGCCGGGGCCGATGCGGTGATCGTCGATCTGGAGGATGCGGTGGCGCCCGCCGACAAGGGCAAGGCCCGCGACGCCATCGCCGCCCACTGGCCGACAGAGGGCCGGCTGCTGCTGCGCATCAATGGCTGCGGCACCCCCTTCCTCGCGGACGACCTCGCCCTCGCCCGCCGGCTGCGCCTCAGCGGCATCATCCTGCCCAAGGCCGAGCAGGCGCAGAACATCTCGACCGTCCATGCGGCCGTGCCGGACGTGCCGGTGATCGCGCTCATCGAGAGCGCGCTGGGCCTTGCCAATGCGCGCGCGCTCGCGGCCACCCATGGGGTCGCCCGGCTCGCCTTCGGCTCCATCGACTATTGCGCCGATCTCGGCAGCAGCCACAGCCGCGAGGCCTTGCTGATGGCGCGCTCGGAACTCGTGCTCGCCTCCCGCCTTGCCCGCCGCGCCGGCCCCATCGACGGCGTCACGGCGACGGTCGCGGACGCAACGCTGGCGCGGGACGATGCCGCTTATGCCGCCGGGCTCGGCTTTGCCGGCAAGCTGTGCATCCATCCGAGCCAGATCGCCCCAGTCCTCTCTGGCTTTGCGCCAAGCCCCTCGGACATCGCCTGGGCGCAGCGCATCCTTGCTGCGGCATCCGAAGGGGCGGTGAAGGTGGATGGCGCCATGGTGGATGCGCCGGTCCGGATTCGAGCCGAGCAGATCCTGAAGCGTGCGGAGATCGGCTGAGCCGCAGGCATTTCGCGTCGACCGCGCTCCCGTGGCATGGTGGCGCCGCCCGCACCGGCGGGCGGTCCGGAGTTCCCATGCGCCTCGCCCGTATCCTTGCCTTCGTGCTCGTCACCCTCGCCTTGCTCGCCGGCTACAACACCTATAGCGCGCGGCAGGCGGAAGCGGCCCGCCCCCATGTGGGGCAGGAGGTGAGCATCGATGGGGTGCCGGTGCATTATGTGGAGATGGGCGAAGGCGATGCGGTGGTCTTCATCCACGGTGCCGGCTCATCCCTCAACGATTTTGCCCTGGCGGGGCTTCTGAAGGAAGCGGCGCGGCGCTATCGGGTCATCGCCTTCGACCGGCCGGGCTATGGCACCACGCCGCGCCCGCGCGACATCGCCTGGACGCCGCAGCGGCAGGCCGAACTGCTGCGCGGCGCGCTGGCCCGGCTCGGCGTCTCCCATGCCATTCTGGTCGGGCATTCCTTCGGCGCGCAGGTGGCCGTCAATATGGCCCTGCAGGACCCATCCCTTGCCGGCGGGCTCGTGCTGATCTCCGGCTTTTATTACCCCGATCCGCGCCTGGACATGAAGCTGACCAGCGCGCTGGCGACGCCAGGCCTCAACGAGACCCTCAACTACACGCTGATGCCGCCGCTGCTGCGTCTTTTCTGGCCGCAGATGATGGAGGACATCTACGGCCCAAACCCCGTGCCCGCCCTGTTCACGCCGGTCATGCAGGGCATGACGCTCCGGCCCTGGCAGTTGGTGGCGGTGGCGGATGACGTCTCCCGCCTCAACGCGGCCACGCAGGAGAACATGCTGCGCTATCACGGCCTCGACATGCCGGTGGCCATCGTGGTGGGGGGCGAGGACCGGCTGGTCTCGGCCTCCTATCATTCGGAGCGCCTGCATGCCCAGATCCGCCAGAGCACGCTCCGCGTCATCCCGAACGCGGGTCACATGGTGCACCACTTCGCGCAGGCCGAGGTGATGGCCGCCATCGACGAGGTGGCGCATGCGGAAACGCAGTTCGCCACCGCGCCCGCGCGCCGTCCCCTGTTCGCCGAGGCGAGCCGGCGGCCTCTCGTGCCGCAGCCCTGAGCGCCGGCCTCGGCGGGACGGCTCTCAGAGCACCTGGCCGAGGAAGGCCTTGGTGCGCTCGTCCTTGGGATTGGCGAAGAACTCGGCCGGCGGGCCGTGTTCCACGATGAGGCCCTTGTCGGTGAAATAGATGTGGTCCGCCACCTCGCGGGCAAAGCCCATCTCGTGGGTCACGAGAATGCAGGTCATGCCCTCTTCCGCCAGTTCGCGGATGGTGACGAGCACCTCCTTGACCGTCTCAGGGTCCAGCGCTGCCGTCACCTCGTCGAACAGCATCACGTCCGGCTTCATGGCGAGCGAGCGGGCGATGGCGACGCGCTGCTGCTGGCCGCCGGAGAGCTGGCCGGGATAGGCGTTCTCCTTGCCCTGAAGGCGCACCTTGGCAAGCAGTGCCCGGGCCCGCTCCTCCACTTCCTTGCGGCTCTGCTTCAGCACGTGGACGGGCGCCATCATCACGTTCTGGAGTGCCGTGCGGTGGGGGAAGAGGTTGTACTGCTGGAACACCATGCCGACCTTGCGGCGCAGCGCCAGCTTGTCGAGCTTGGGATCGTTCACCTCCTGCCCCTCGACGCGGATGGTGCCGCTGTCGATAGGCACGAGGGCGTTGATGCAGCGGATCAGCGTGGACTTGCCCGAGCCGGACGGGCCGATGATGCAGATCACCTCGCCCTTGCGCACGTCGAGCGAGACGCCCTTGAGCACCTCGAGCGAGCCGAAGGACTTGTGCACGTCCACCACGCGGACGAGCGGCTGGTCCGGGGTCCAGCCGAATTCATTCTCAGGAGTGGAAGTGGGGGCGGCCAAGGCGCGTCTCCGGCACGGCAATCATTGGTGAAGTTGGAAGCGCCGCTCAAGGTAAAGCGTGAAGCGCTCGATGGGGTAGCAGTAGACAAAGAAGCAGAGCATGGCGAAGCCGTAGAGCGGCGCCAGCAGGTCAGGCCGTCCGCCCTCGGCCGCATGCACCTGCGCGATGAGGGTGAGCATTTCGGTGACGCCCACGATGGAGGCCTGCACGGTCGCCATGGTGACCAGCGTGTAGAGGTTCATCCAAGGCGGCAGCATGCGCTTCACGCACTGCGGCAGGATGATCATCCACAGCGTCTGGCGGCGGGAGAAGGCGAGCGATTCCGCCGCCTCCCACTGGCCGCTCGGCAGCGACTTCACGGCGCCGCGCACGATCTCCGCCATGTTCGCCATCACCGGCAGGGCGAAGCCGATCACCGCCTTCACCCAGTCCGGGAAGGGGATGGTCTTGCCCAGGATGGTGAACTGGAACGGGATCATGAACATGGCGAAGAACAGCAGCACCAGCCATGGCGCGTTGCGGAAGAACTGCGTCGCGCCCCACGCCGTCTGGCGCAGCGGCGCCGACTGGCTGATGGCGGCAAGGCCGAGGCCGAGACCCGCCACCGTGCCCAAGGCCATGGACAGCACAGAGATCAGGATGTTGAACCCGAAGCCCCACATGAGCAGCGGGAACCACTTCCAGATCACCCCGAAGGCGGAAAGCTGGCCCGGTGCGCCCTGCGCATGGGCGCCGCCGGCGACCACGAGGCCGATGCCGACGATGCCGGCCGCATGGAGCAAAGTGATCCGCCATGGCGGAAAGCGCCGCTGGCGTTCGCCAAGCCGGAACGGCAGCAGGACGGGAAGAGGGCTGGCCGGCAGGGTGCCGGTGGAGGACGGCGCGCCGCTCATGAGGCCGCTCCCTGGCCATAGCCGGGAATGGCGAGCGCCCGTTCCCAGCGATGCATGATGTAGACGAGGATGCCCACGAGGCCGGTATAGACCAGCAGCAGAACCACCATCATCACCGGCACGTTCTGGCTGTCGTTCCAGATCTGCTTGGAGACATAGAGCGTCTCCGGCACGGCGATGGCATAGGCGAGCGTGGTGGTCTTGAGCAGATTGACGAGATTGTTGTTCAGCGCCGGCAGGCAGATGCGCAAAGCGAGCGGCAGCAGCACGTGGCGATAGACGCCGATGCGCGTATAGCCCAGCGCCTCGGCGGCCTCCGACGTGGTGCGCGGCACCGCCTCGAGACCGGAGCGGAAGATCTCGACGTTATAGGCACCGGCGAAGAGGGACAGAGAGATGATCGCCCACTGCACGTTGGAGATCATCTGCACCATCATGCCGTCGTCATTCTCCACCCGCGGCAGGATCTGCCCGAGGCCGAAGTAGAAGAAGAAGATCTGCACCAGCGGCGGGGTGTTGCGGAACAGGACGACGAAGCCGTTCACCAGCGCGCGGATGGCGCGCACGGGCGAGCCCTGCGCCCAGGCGCCGATGGCACCGATGACGATGGAGATGAGGATCGACACCACCGACAGATAGATCGTCATGCCGACGCCGGACACGAAGCGCTGCCGGTCGTAGGCATCATAGACGATGGTCAGGTTGATGCCGGTCGTGTCGTAGAGGTTGCGGAACCACTCCGCGACGAGATCCATGGATCAGCCCGTCGATCAGGGAAGGAGGGAGAGCGGCGGGTGGCCGGAGCCTGCCGCAGGCTTGGCCCCTGACACATTTTTCACCATCAGGAAACCCGCTTGCCCGCGGGGGCGTCCGGAAAGCCGGTTCTGTACACAGAAGGGCGCGCCGCCGAAGCCGCGCGCCCCTTTGGGCTCAGGAGCCTTTCTTCTCTTCGTGCATGCGCTTGGAATAGTCGGTCGGCTCGATGCCCCACTTCTTCTCCTCGTTCACGATGAAGCCGGTCTTCATCCAGTCGAGGGTGGTGTCGGTCATGAACTTGGCGAACTTGTCCTCGCCCGGCGCCACCGCGAGAATCCACGGGGCTTCCATCACGCCCGGCAGCGGCATCGCGTAGTCGGCGGTCCACTCGGCGTCGAGCAGCTTGCCCTGAATGAAGGTCTGGTCATACAGGTAGCCGATGCATTCGCCGCCCTTGAGCGCGAACAGCGGCTTCTCGGAGCCGTCGAAGGCCTTCACCTCGGCGCCGTACTTGGTGGACACGTCCTTGTTGTACCAAGCGCCCGAGGTGCCGCAGAGCACCTTGCCCTTCAGGTCTTCCCACTTGGTGACGTTCTTCACCTTCTTGGACAGAAGGATGTTCACCGCGTCGGAATAATAGGGCGGGTCGATGGCCAGCACGACCTTCCGGCGCTCCGGCTTGTCGGACATGGTGGCGATCATCAGGTCGATCTTGCCCTGCTGGAGGAA
Source organism: Azorhizobium sp. AG788 (assembly GCF_004364705.1). Classification (NCBI taxonomy): domain Bacteria; kingdom Pseudomonadati; phylum Pseudomonadota; class Alphaproteobacteria; order Hyphomicrobiales; family Xanthobacteraceae; genus Azorhizobium; species Azorhizobium sp. AG788. The sequence goes on along the minus strand of NZ_SOBM01000004.1, from coordinate 483,685 downwards.
CTCGATGCGGTTGGCGGAGACCACCGGCACCAGCTCCAGCTTCACGCCGAGGCGCTTGGCGACGTCGGCGGCCAGATCCGGCTCGATGCCGACGATGGCGCCCGAGGGATCGCGGAAGCCGAACGGCTTGTAGTCGGCCTTCACGCCAACCGTCAGGACGCCCTTCTCCTTGATCTTGTCCAGCACGTCGGCGGAAGCCGCCACGGTGCCCGCGAGCAGGGCAAGGGCGGACGCAATCAGAAGCTTTTTCATGGAGGATCCCCATCCTGGGCCGAGGGCTGAGCTCCCCGAGCCGCGATTATTCAGAACCGGCGAGGCGAGACTCACGCGGGACTGCCGACGCCACAGCAAGAACCAAGCCAGTCGAGCGCGCGCCTCATGCAACGCTCCCGCCGAACCGGACCTTACGGCATCCGCCTTTCCAGCATGACATGGCGGCGGTCGTCGCGCACAAAAAATATGCAGCCATGAATACAACCGTCCGTGCACACTGCATGATGGACGGGTGGCCGCAAGCCATTAAGATTCAACCAGCAGATGCGACGGAGTCGGCATGGGACACAGGCTTTCGGATCGACTTCTGTTCTGGCTGACGCTGGTGATTGCACCAATCGTCCTTGTGTCCATCCAGCTTTTCCATCCGGCGAACTTCACCCGAGATCCCGGCATGTTCGCCTTCCTGTGCGTCGAGCAGCCCTACAAGCCCGAGCATATGGCGCTGGCCTATTTCGGCCCCCGCTGGTGGGTGACGCTGCACGTCATCCAGTTGCCGATGATCGGCCTCGTCTCCGTCGGCCTGTGGCGCTTGATGGCGCCCATCGAGGGCGGTGTGGCGGGCGGCCTCGCCTGGCTGGCCCGCATCGCCACCTTCGCGTTCCTCATTTTCTACACGGCGCTTGATTCCATCGGCGGCATCGGCCTCGGCCGCTCGATCCTCAATGTGGAATCCATGCGCACCTCCGGTGCCATGACCGCGGACGAGGCGGCCGGCGCCATCAAGCTGCTGAATGCCGACTGGGTGGATCCGCTCACCGGCGGCATCGGCTCGGTCATCAGTCTCGGCGGCTCGTGGGCCATCTTCATCGCCGCCGTCAGCGCCGCGCTGGCGCTGGTTCTCACGCGCCGCGCGCCTTGGCCCGCAGCCCTGCTGCTCGTGGGCTTCGGCTGGGAGATCCAGGTGGCGCATGCTTCCCCGCACGGCCCCATCGGCTTTTCGCTGCTGCTGGCGGCAGCGCTCTGGATTTGGGCGAGCGATCGCGCGACCCGGACGCGGGCCATGGACACCGCTGCCATCGCGACCTAACTCTTGATCTCCCGTCTGGGGCGCCAAGAGTGTCCAAAGAACAAGAACGTCGTGAGGAACCGCCTGTGTCGCTGAGGGCCCTGAAACAGCCGGGACCGGCTGCCGCGCGCCGCTTTGAGAGCGTGTGCACCGGTCTTGAAGAAATGGACATCACCCTCGAACCCGGTCTCAGCCTCAACGAGGCCATCGCGCGGCCCTTGCTGGCCGCCGGATGGACCGGCGGCAGCGTGTGCTTCACGGACGGCTGGCTTGCGCCCTTCCATTTCGTGATGCCCGCGCCGGCGCCGGACGAAACCCATGCCGCCTGGTACAGCCAGACCCATTCGCCGGACGGCGAGGCGCGGATCGAGCAGGCCAACATCACCTTCGGATTTCGCGATGGGGGCCCCTTCACCCATTGCCATGCCACATGGCGGATGGCGGATGGCGTGCGCGGCGGCGGCCATATCCTGCCGCTGGAAACGCAGGTCTCCCGCCCCATCACTGCCCGCGCCTTCGGCTCGCGCACGGCGCGCATCGCCGCTCGGCCCGACGCGGAGACCAATTTCACCCTGTTCACGCCGGAGAGCGACGCCCCCGCACCCGAGAGCGGCCGCCGCCTCATCCTCGCCCGGCTGCGGCCGAACGTGGAAATCGGCGCGGCGCTCGCCGACGTCTGCCGCGCCCACGGCGTGAGCCGGGCGCGGGTGCGAGGCAGCCTCGGGAGCATCATCGGGGCGGAGTTCGAGGACGGGCCGGTCCTTGCGGACTATGCGACGGAATTCCTTGTCCTCGATGGCACGGTCGCTCCCGACGAGACGGGCGACCTGCGGACGCGGCTGAAGATCGCCATCGTCGGCCTCAGTGGCACGCTGCGGGAGGGCTGGCTGGCGCAGGGACGCAACCCCGTGTGCATCACCTGCGAATTCGCGCTGGAGGTGGACGCCGCCTGAAGACAGGAGGGCCGCTGCCGCCAAAACGCCGGAAAGGACGCCGATCAGCCGGTGCACGAGCGCGACATCGTCGGCAGGCCCCCTGCCCGACATCGCTTAGACAGATGGACGGCTTGACGCTAAACACGGCCGTAATCGACAAACCGCGCCGGGCTTGACCCGTCGTCCTCGATTTGGCGGAGACGCTGGACCACATGACTTCGATCACCCGCCTCGACATTCCCGAGGTCGTGCTTATCACCCCGCCCCGCTTCGCAGATCCCCGTGGGTATTTCAGCGAGACCTACAAGAAGTCCGCGCTCGACGCCGCCGGTCTGAACCACGTCTTCATCCAGGACAACGAGTCGCTCTCCACCGTCCCCGGCATCATCCGCGGCCTGCATTTCCAGGCCCCGCCCTTCTCCCAGGCCAAGCTGGTGCGCGTGGTGTCGGGTGCCATCTATGACGTGGCGGTGGACATCCGGAAGGGCTCGCCCACCTACGGCAAATGGGTCGGCGCGACGCTGACAGCGGAAAAGGGCGAGCAGCTCCTCATCCCGCACGGCTTCGCCCACGCCTTCTGCACGCTAACCCCCGACGTGCGCGTGCTCTACAAGGTGGACGGCGCCTATTCCAAGGCGAGCGAGGGCGGCATCATCTGGAACGACCCGGATCTGGCCATCGACTGGCCCGTGTCGCACGCGCTCGTCTCCGAGAAGGACGAGATCCTGCCGCGTTTCAAGGATCTCGACAGCCCCTTCATCTACGCCTGAGGTGGACAACATGGCCAAGCGTGTTCTCGTCACCGGCGGCGCCGGCTTCATCGGATCGGCCGTGGTGCGCCATCTCGTCGCCACCGGCGCCACGGTCCTCAACTTCGACAAGCTGACCTATGCGGGCAATCTCGCCTCCGTCGGCCCGGTCGCGGATCATCCCAACTATCAGTTCGTGCAGGCCGACATCTGCGATGCCGAGGCGGTGCGCGGCGCGCTGGAAGGCTTCAAGCCGGACACGGTGATGCACCTCGCCGCCGAGTCCCATGTGGACCGCTCCATCGACGGGCCGGGCGCCTTCATCACCACCAACATCAACGGCACCTACGTGATGCTGCAGGAGGCGCTGCGCTACTGGCGCACGCTCGGCAGCGCCGCGCAGGAGGGTTTCCGCTTCCACCACATCTCCACCGACGAGGTGTTCGGAAGCCTCGGGGCCGAGGGCCTGTTCCGCGAGGACACGCCGTATCAGCCCAATTCGCCCTATTCCGCCTCCAAGGCAGCGTCAGACCATCTGGTGCGGGCCTGGCACCACACCTACGGCCTGCCGACGGTGATGTCGAACTGCTCGAACAATTACGGGCCGTACCATTTCCCCGAGAAGCTGATCCCGCTCACCATCCTCAACGCGCTCGACGGCTTGAAGCTGCCGGTCTATGGCACGGGCGAGAACATCCGCGACTGGCTCTATGTGGAAGACCATGCGGAGGCCCTCGCCCTGATTGCCGCCACCGGCACGCCGGGCGAGAGCTACAATGTGGGCGGCCTCAACGAGCGCCGGAACATCGACGTGGTGCGCACCATCTGCGCTATCCTCGACGAGATCCGCCCCGACGCGAAGATCGGCCCGCGCGAAAACCTCATTACCTTCGTGACCGACCGGCCGGGGCATGATGCGCGCTATGCCATCGATGCCACCAAGCTCACCACCGAGCTCGGCTGGAAGGCGCGCGAGACCTTCGAGACGGGCCTGCGCAAGACGGTGCACTGGTATCTCGACAACCGCGCCTGGTGGGAGCCGCTGCGCAACCGCTATGCCGGCCAGCGTCTGGGGCTCGCCTCCTGATGCGCGTCCTCCTGCTCGGCGCCGACGGTCAGCTCGGCCGGGAACTCACGGCTCTTGCGGCCGAGCGGGGCCCTGCGCTCACGGCGCTCAACCGCGCCGCCACCGACATCACCGATCCGGTGGCGGTGGCAAAGGCGCTCGAGGCCCACAAGCCGGACGTGGTGGTGAATGCCGCCGCCTATACGGCGGTGGACAAGGCCGAGAGCGAGCCGGATCTCGCCGCGAAGGTGAATGCGGTGGCGCCCGGCCTCATCGCCGAGCGCTGCGCCAGCGCGGGCGTGCCGCTGATCCATATCTCGACCGATTACGTCTTCGACGGCACCAAGATCGGCGCCTATGTGGAGAGCGATCCGCTCGCGCCGCTCGGCGTCTACGGGCGCACCAAGGCGGCGGGCGAGGCGGCCATCCGCGCCGCCGGCGAGAAGCACCTCATCCTGCGCACCGCCTGGGTCTATGGCATCTATGGCAACAATTTCCTCAAGACGATGCTGCGGCTCGCCAAGGACCGCGACCGGCTGACCATTGTCGCCGACCAGCGCGGCTGTCCGACCGCCACCCGGGACATCGCCGAGGGCATCCTCGCGGCGGCAGCGCCCGCCGTGGCGGGGAGTGCCCGCTGGGGCACTTATCATCTGGGCGGCACGGGCGTCACCACGTGGCACGGCTTCGCGCAGGCGATCATCGACCGGGCGGCGACCTACACCGGCCGCAGGCCGGAGGTGGCGGCCATCACCACCGCCGAGTATCCCACCCCGGCCCGACGGCCGGCCAATTCCGAACTTGATTCCAGCCTGTTCGAGCGGACATTCCACTTCCGCGCCGCGCCCTGGCAGCAGCGCACGGTCGAGGTGGTGGACACGCTGCTCGCCAAGAGCCCCGTGGAGGCATCGTGAAAGGCATCATCCTCGCCGGAGGTTCCGGCACCCGTCTCCACCCCATCACGCTCGTCGTGTCCAAGCAGCTGCTGCCGGTCTACGACAAGCCGATGATCTATTATCCCCTCTGCACGCTGATGATGGCGGGCATCCGGGACATCCTGATCATCACCACGCCGCACGACAGCGAGCTGTTCCAGAAGCTGCTGAAGGACGGCAGCCAGTTCGGCCTGAACATTTCCTATGCGGTGCAGCCCTCTCCGCGCGGTCTCGCGGACGCCTTCATCGTCGGCCGCGAGTTCGTCGGCAATGACCGGGTGGCGCTGGTGCTGGGCGACAACCTGTTCTTCGGTCACGGTCTGCCGGAATTGCTCAAGACCGCGCAGGCGCGCGAGACCGGCGCGACCGTCTTCGGCTATCCCGTCACCGATCCCGAGCGCTACGGCGTCGTGGAGATGGACGAGACCGGCAAGGTGCTCTCCCTCGAAGAGAAGCCGCTGAAGCCCAAGTCCAACCTCGCGGTGACCGGCCTTTATTTCTACGACAACCGCGTCGTGGACATCGCCGCCAATCTCGCGCCCTCGCCGCGGGGCGAGATCGAGATCACGGACGTGAACAAGGCCTATCTCGACCTCGGCGAGCTCAATGTGAGCATCATGGGCCGGGGCTTTGCCTGGCTCGACACCGGCACCCCGGCTTCGCTCGTGGAAGCCGCACAGTTCGTGCAGATCCTCGAGCAGCGTCAGGGCCTGCGTATTTCCTCGCCCGAGGAAATCGCCTTCCGCTCCGGCTTCATCAGCCGCGAGCAACTGGCCAAGCTCGCGCAGGAGCAGGCGAAGTCCACCTACGGCCAATATCTCGGCAAGCTCGCCTCCGGCGCCCTCCTCTGACGGAGCCTGCCCGGCTCGGGCGCGGCCCGCACCCTGACGATCACCCCCGGCGGCCTTCGCCGGGGCAGCCTGAAAGAAGCCGCCCGTGGGCCCGATCCTCCGCGAACCGTTCCTATCGCCGCAGGCGCGGCAGCCGGGCGCCTGAGCCATGGGCGACGGAGCGTTTTCCCCGCCAACGCAGGCGGTGATCCCATGGGGCTTTGCCCGGGAGGACGCCGCGGGCCTCGCCCGCGCCCTCACCGACGCCGCCCGCTTCGGCTTCACCCGCCTTCTGGTGCCTGTGCCGCCGGACCACGCCGGACGGGCCCATGCGATCATCGCGGCCCTGCCGCCCCTGCCCCATCTGGCGCGGATCGCCGTCCACGCGCTCGACAGGCTGAGCGGTCTCTCCGCTTTGCCGCTTGATCGCCGCTTCCTCCTGGTCGATCCCGGCCGCGTGATCCAGGCCAACTGGCTCGATCTGTTCGCAACGCCCGCCCAGGCCATCGTGGCGGGGCCCGACGGCGCGGCGCCGGCGGGCCTCGCGGGCCTCGCCCGCGATCTCCTGCCCGCGCTCTCCGGTGCGGATGCGCCACGAGACGTATTGGCCCGTCTCGGCACCGTCTCCGGTGTCGCCCGTCTCCGGCTGCCGGCCGCTGCCGTGTGCGACAGCCATGCGGCGACCCCAGGGCGTCCGGAGCGCCCCGCCCTCTTCCTCGACCGCGACGGCACGCTGAACGAGGATTATGGCTATGTGAGCGACCCCGCCCGGCTCGTCCTGTTGCCGGGCGCGGCGCAGGCGGTGAAGCGGGCCAACGATCTCGGCTGGAACGTCTTTCTCGTCACCAACCAGTCCGGCATCGGGCGCGGCTATTATGCGGAGGCCGATGCCATCGCCTGCAATGCGGCACTCCAGGAGATGCTGCGCGCCCATGGCGCCCATCTGGACGACATCCGCTATGCCGCCGACCATCCGGAGGCGGAGGAGCCGCGCTATCGCGTCGCCACTGGCTGGCGCAAACCCGAGCCGGGCATGTTGATCGACCTCATGGCGCACTGGCCCACAGTGCGCGAGATGAGCCTCATGGTGGGCGACAAGGACAGCGATATCGCCGCCGGAGCGGCAGCGGGTGTGCGCGGCCTCCTCTTCACGGGCGGCGATCTGGATGCCCTGGTGGCGCCGCATCTGACCGGCGCTCCTTGCAGCGGTTAAAAAGACGCGCCGCCGCAGTGCAGCGCGGGAAATACGTGCTATAGAGTGGAAGCAAAGCTTTCACAGTGCGCGACCGTGATTGGATGTGCGCGAGACGGAGACCGGCCCCGCGCCGGCCGGCTTTCAGTTCGAGTGGGTTTCATGAGCAATCTCAACGAAGAGACGGTCAAGAGCGTCCACCACTGGACGGACAACCTCTTCACCTTCACCACCACCCGCGATCCGGGCTTCCGCTTCCTCAACGGCCAGTTCGTGATGATCGGCCTGATGGTGGAGGGCAAGCCGCTGCTGCGGGCCTATTCGCTGGCCAGCGCCAACTATGAGGAGGACCTCCAGTTCTTCTCCATCAAGGTGCAGAACGGCCCCCTCACCTCCCGCCTCCAGCATCTCAAGCCCGGCGACAAGATCCTCGTCGGCCGCAAGGCGACGGGCACGCTGATCCAGGACAATCTCACCCCCGGCAAGCGGCTCTATCTGCTCTCCACCGGAACGGGTCTCGCGCCCTTCCTCTCCGTTGTGAAGGATCCGGACGCCTACGAGCGCTTCGAGCAGATCATCCTCATCCACGGCTGCCGCACGGTGGCGGAACTCGCCTATGACGACTTCCTGACCAAGGACCTGCCGAACGACGAATATATCGGCGAGCAGGTCCGCGAGAAGCTGATCTACTACCCCACCGTGACCCGCGAGCCCTTCCGCAATCAGGGGCGCATCACGGCCCTCATCGAGAGCGGCAAGCTGTTCACGGACATCGGTGTGCCCGTCCTGAACCCCGCCGAGGACCGCCTGATGCTCTGCGGCAGCCCGCAGATGCTGAAGGATGTGGTGGAGCAGCTCGAAGCGCGCGGCTTCAACGAGGGCAGCCAGTCGAGCCCGGCGGAATACGTGATCGAGAAGGCGTTCGTGGAGCGCTGACCCCGCATCCGTCGGCAGGCAGGATGGCTCGAAAAGGAAAGCGCCGCGCCGGAGATTTTACCGGGCGCGGCGCTCCTGTTTTTACTTATAACTATTCCATTGATCGGCCGGCTCGTTGAGCTGTGTTTTCCCCGTTGCTATGCCTGTGCGGTGTTCTTGAGCACGTCGCCGCATCCCTTCTGCCGCTGCATTCTTTTTTGCGCCAGCACCGCAGGATTCCCGTTACGGCAGGGTTCAAGTCACGCAAGGTCGAGGGGCGTGACGCCGATGGTGAAGTGGGTTCTGTTTCAGCTGCATTGGTTCTTCGGCATCACGGCCGGCATCGTGCTGGCGGTGGTGGGCGTGACCGGCGGCATGCTCTCCTTCGAGAGAGAGATCCTCGTCGCTCTGAACCCCGGCATCCTCACCGTCGGCAAGGCCGAAACGGCGCCGCTCGCCCCGGACGCGCTCATTCAGCGCATCCGGGCGCAGGCCCCGGACAAGACGGTCACGAGCCTCACCGTCTACGGCGATCCCGAGCGCTCCGCCCGCGTGATGTTCGCGCCCCCGCCCGGAGAGCGGCGCGGCGAATTCCTCTATGTGAATCCCTATGACGGCAAGCTCCTGCCCCGGCCGCGGGGCGAGGATGCCATGTTCACCATCATGTTCATCCACCGCTGGCTGGCGGCGGGCGAGGTGGGCAAGCAGATCGTCGGGGCCTCCACCGCCATCCTCATCTTCTTCGCGCTCAGCGGCCTCTATCTACGCTGGCCGCGCAACTGGACCTCGCTGAAGACGTGGGTCTTCATCGATTTCAGCCGGCGCGGCCGCTCCCTGTTCTGGGAACTGCATTCCATCGTCGGCACCTGGGTTCTGCCCTTCTATCTCCTGGCGGCGCTCACCGGCCTCACGTGGTCGTACGATTGGTATCGCAACGCCTATTACGACGTGCTGGGCGCCCCGCGGCCGGCCCAGCGTGGACCCGGCGGCGCCCCGCCGCAGCAGGCTCAGGGCCAGCAGGCGGCGAATGGCGCGCAGGGTGCGCCACCGCAGGCCGGCCAGACCGGAACGCCACCGGCCGGCGAAGCGGGCGCGCGCGGACAGAATGGCCAACCCGGCGGAGAGCGCGGACAGCGGGGCCCCGGAGGCGCGGGCGGTCAAGGCGGACAGGGCGGCGGACGCGCGGACCTCGCGACGCTGTGGCCGGTGTTCGTGAAGGAAAGCGGCGGCTTCACGCAGGCCTCGCTTCGCCTGCCGGTGCAGGGCGCCAGCCTGAGCATCCAATACATCCCGCTCAATGCGGACCATGAGCGGGCCAGCAACACCCTCGTGCTGGATGCGAGCGGCAAGGTGCGGGAGCACAAGCGCTATTCCGACCTGCCACTAAACCTGAAGCTGGCGGGCAGCATCTTTCCCCTCCATGCGGGCAGCTTCTTCGGCATGCCGGGCCTCATCCTGATGATGATCGCCAGTCTGCTCATGCCGCTGTTCACCATCACCGGCTGGCTCCTCTATCTCGACCGGCGCCGCAAGAAGAAGGAGGTCGCCCGGCAGGCGGCGGCCCTTTCGGACGGCGTCACCTCCGATGCCGCGCCCGTCCTCATCGCCTTCGCCAGCCAGAGCGGCACCGCCGAGCGCCTCGCGTGGCAGAGCGCCGGCCTCCTGAAGGCCGCCGGCCGCCCGGTGCGGGTCACTCCCCTTGGCACGTTGCGGCCGCAGGATCTGGTTGCCGCGCGGCAGGTGCTGTTCGTGGTTTCCACCTTCGGCGAGGGCGAGGCGCCGGACAGCGCCCGCCCCTTCGCCAAGCTGATGCAGGCCGGGCCGGCAGCGCTGGCGGGGATCACATACGGTGTGCTGGCGCTGGGCGAACGCAGCTATGCCCATTTCTGCGGCTTCGGCCGCGATCTCGATGTCTGGCTGCGCACCAGCGGCGCCACGCCGCTGTTCGACCGCGTGGAGGCGGACCATGAGGACGCGGCCGCGCTGCGCCACTGGCAGGCCGAACTCGGCGCGCTGACGGGAACCTCCGTAGAGGCGGACTGGACCGCGCCGGCCTATCGCAGTTGGCGGCTCGTCTCGCGGCGGGAGCTCAATCCCGGCAGCGTCGGCCTGCCCACCTTCCATGTGGTGCTGGAGCCTGCCGACGGCGCCGATCTCGACTGGAGTGCGGGCGACGTCGCCGAGGTGGGGCCGGAGAACGCACCCGCCACGCTCGATGCCTTCTTCGCCGCCTGGGAGAAGGCGGCGCCGGCGGAGCTTGCGGTGGCGGAGAGCCACGGGGAACTGCGGCAGGTCCTCGCCCGCCGCCACCTGCCCGCTCCCGCGGAGGCCGCGGGCTGGCAGCCGCAGGACTTCACCGAACGGCTGAAGCCGTTGCCGCACCGCGAATATTCCATGGCCTCCATCCCGCAGGACGGACGGCTGGAACTCGTCGTGCGGCAGGCGCGCACGCCGGAGGGCTATGGCCTCGGCTCCGGCTGGCTCACGGTCCACGCACCCATCGGCGGCACGGTGGCGCTGCGCATCCGTCCGAACTCCGGCTTCCATGCCCCGTCGGACGGGCGCCCGCTGATCCTCATCGGCAACGGCACCGGTCTTGCCGGCCTGCGTAGCCTGCTCAAAGCCCGCATTCACGCGGGGCAGGACCGCAACTGGCTGATCTTCGGCGAGCGCAATGCGGACAAGGACTTCTATTTCCGCGAGGAGCTGGCCGGCTGGACGGCTTCGGGCGCGCTGGAGCGGCTGGACACCGCCTTCTCGCGCGATGCGGAGAAGCTCTATGTGCAGGATGTGCTGAAGCGCGAGGCCGACCGCGTGAAGGCGTGGGTCGCCGAGGGCGCGGCCATCTACGTCTGCGGGAGCCTCAAGGGGATGGCGCCGGCGGTGCATCAGGCGCTGACCGACATCCTCGGGGCCGATGCGCTGGAAGCCATCGCGCAGGACGGCCGTTACCGGCGGGACGTGTACTGATCCGAATGGACCCGGAAGAACGCGATGGCGGCGCCCGCGCCGCCATCGGGCCGCTCAGTCGAGCACGGCAGCCTTGAGCAGGCAGACCATCAGCGCATGCGCCGGCACACTGCCGACATTGCGGATGACGTGCTGGCGGTCGCAGCGATAGCGCAGCGTCTCACCGGCTTTGGCGGTCTCGATGACGCCGCCCACTTCCACCTCAAGCTCGCCCTCCAGCACGGAGAGGCACTCGATGGACCCGAGCTGATGCCCCTCGGAATCGAGGACGCCGCCGGGCTCAGCGTGGAAGTCGTAATATTGCAGCCACTCCACCGTCTTGATCCAGCCGATGATGGCGAGGCGGCACAGGCCGTCCTCCGACTGGAGCATGGGCGTGTCGGCGCGGGTCAGCTTCTCGACGAAGGGCGCCTCGTCGGAGGAGGCCAGCACCCGCTCCACCGTCACATCCAGCGCCTGCGACAGGCGCCAGACCGTGGCGAGCGTCGGATTGGTCTCGTTGCGCTCGATCTGGCTGATGATGGACTTGGCCACGCCCGACTGTTCGGCGAGGTCCGACAGCGAGAGATTATAGGCCTTCCGCAGCCGCTGGATGGTCTTGCCAAGCTGGCCCGTGATCGCATGGGCGCCCGGTTCCAATCCGCTGCCCCGCTCCGGGGGTTTCTCGCGCTGCGCCATGACGCTCCCTTTTACCGAACACTCGTCCGTTTCCTCGGACGATAGCGGCAAGGAGCGGCACGGAGCAAGCAAAAGCGGCCCTTAGAGCCCCGCCTGCCCCCACAGGGCATGGAAGTGGTGGACGGGACCATGCCCCTGCCCCACCTCCAGTTGATCGGCGGCGGCAATGGCACCGGTGATATAGGTCTTGGCCGCCCGCACGGCCTCGGCGAGCGTCAGCCCGCGCGCGAGGCCCGACGCAATGGCCGAGGAGAGGGTGCAGCCGGTGCCATGGGTGTTGCGCGTGGCGTGGCGCGGCGCCGGCAGGCGCAGAACGGCGTCGCGCGTCACCAGAAGATCGACGCTTTCCGCGCCCTCGCCATGCCCGCCCTTCATGAGCACCGCCTTGGCGCCCAGTGCCAGCAGAGCCTCGCCCTGCGTCCGCATGGCGGCCTCGTCCGCTGCGACCGGCGCGTTCAGCAGAGCGGCCGCTTCCGGCAGATTGGGGGTCACCACGTCGGCGAGCGGTAGCAGGCGCGTCTTGAGGGTGGCGATGGCCGCGTCTTCCAGCAGGCGGGCACCGGAGGCGGCGACCATGACCGGATCCAGCACGATGTTGCGCGCCCCGAGCCGTTCAAGCGCATCCGCCACCGCCGCGATGGTGGCGGGGCGCGAGAGCATGCCGATCTTCACCGCCGCGACCTTGAGGTCGGAGAAGACGGCGTCCATCTGGGCGGTGATGAAATCGGGCGGCGCGTCGTGGATGGCGGTGACGCCGAGCGTATTCTGCGCGGTCAGGGCGGTGATGACGCTCGCCCCGTAGACGCCGAGGGCGGAGAAGGTCTTGAGGTCCGCCTGGATGCCGGCGCCGCCGCTGGAATCCGAGCCGGCGATGGTTACGGCGATGGGGGGAGACTTCTGGCTCATCTGGCGCCTCGCTTCCACGGACGGGGAGCGCGGACGCAAGCGCGCCGCAGTCTCGGTTCCCTCCGCCGGCATGATCCGGATCAGGTTCGCGGGTTGGCGTTGGCCTCTCAGCCGCCCGTGACGGACGGCACCCCGACGAGATGGAAGAAGATGTAGCTGCCGCCTCCCGCCGCTTCAAGGTGGGAGGCGGCGGCTGTCCCTTGTCAGGGGCGAGGCTTTTGTCCAACGTGTGCCGGCGCCGGACGGAGCCCGCTGGCGCGCGGGGCTTTCCGCCGTCAGGCGAATCGCGGCAAGGCTCCCGCCCATGGCCGGCTGCATTTTCTTCACGCGCGCCGCTTCGCCTGAAATGCCCTGAGGAGTTCGCGGTGACCCCCTTCTTCGTTCAGATCAAGTGCCAGCTCGGCAAGTCCTATGAAGTGGCGAACGCCCTCGCCGATGCCGAGATCGCCTCGGAGATCTATTCCACCGCCGGGGATTTTGACCTGCTGGTGAAGTTCTACGTGCCCGACGCCACCGACATCGGGCACTTCGTGAACGAGAAGGTGCAGAAGCTGCCGGGCATCCAGGACACCCGCACCATCATCACCTTCAAGGCGTTCTGAGCAGCCGATCCGCCTTCCGACGCAGCGTCATCATGCGTTGCGTCGGATCAAGGCACCCGGTGCGCCCGAGGGCAAGGGTGACGGTGCCGAGACCAGACAGGTCCCCGATGCCGCTCGCCACCCGTTCTCCCGCTGCCTCCGTGCCGCAGCCTCCCCCCGCGGCCACTCCGCCGACCGGACTGTCCGCCGAGGAGGCGCGCCAGCGTCTCGTGCGCCACGGGCCGAATGCGCTCCAGCGGAGCCGGACGCGTTCCTTCGCCGTTATCATCGGCGGAACCCTGCGCGAGCCGCTCTTCCTGCTGCTGCTGCTCGCCGCGGGGCTTTATCTCCTCCTCGGCGACATCGGCGAGGGCCTGCTTCTCAGCGCCGGTGCGCTGGTCTCCATCGGCCTCGTGGTCCTCCAGGAAGCCCGCAGCGAACGCGCCCTCGCTGCGCTCCGGGCGCTGGCCGAGCCGGTGGCACGCGTCCTCCGCGACGGCGACCACCTGCGGATCCCGGCCCGCGAGATCGTGCCCGGAGACCTTCTGCTGATCGGCGAAGGCGACCGCGTACCGGCTGACGGGGCCGTGGTGGCTGGCGATGCCCTCACCGTGGACGAATCCGCCCTCACGGGGGAATCCGTGCCCGTCATGAAGCGTGTCGCCGCGGACGGCATGGCCGAGGCGCTCAGCCGCGCGCCGGGCGGCGAGGACAGTTGCGCCATCTTCGCCGGCACCCTCAACGTCCGCGGACAGGGCGTGGTGCAGGTGGTGCGCACCGGAGCCGACACCCGTCTCGGGCGCATCGGTGCCTCCCTCGCCACCATCGAGACCGCAGCCACGCCGCTCCAGCAGACCATGAGCCGCCTCATCGGCAAGCTCGGCCTCCTCGCCATCGGCTTCTGTGGTCTCGTCACGCTGGTCTACGGCCTGCTGCGGCACGACTGGATCGAGGGTGCGCTTGCCGGGATCACGCTCTCCATCGCGCTGGTTCCCGAGGAATTCCCGATGGTGCTCGCCATCTTCCTCGCGCTCGGGGCCTTCCGGCTGGCCCGGCAGAAGGTGCTGGTGCGGCGGAGCGCGGTCATCGAGACGCTGGGGGCCGCAACCATCCTGTGCACCGACAAGACCGGGACGCTGACGGAGAACCGCATGGCGCTCGTCGCGGCGCAGGTCGCCGGGCGAACGGTCCCGGTCGCGCCCGCAGGCCCGCCTGCCGGCGCGGCGGGCGATCTGCTGCGCCTTGCACGCCTTGCCAGCGCCCCCCAGCCCGTCGATCCCATGGACCGCGCCGTGCATGCGGCGGTTCCGGCGCCGGAAGACGAGACGCTGGCGCTCCTGTCCACCTTTCCCTTGCAGCCTGACCGTCTCGCTTTCCTCCAGCTCTGGCATCTGCCGGACGGGCTCCTGTTCGCCGCCAAGGGCGCGCCGGAGGCGATCGCACATCTGTGCGGGCTCACCCCGGGCGAGCACGCCGATCTCGACCGCGACGTCTCCGGCCTGGCGGCGCAGGGGCTGCGGGTGCTGGCGGTGGCGAGCCGGGCGGCACAGGACGCTTCGGAGGCGCCCGAGGACCGGCCCTTCGCCTTTGGCGGCCTGATCGCCTTCGCGGATCCGGTGCGTCCGGATGTTCCCGGCGCCATTGCGGAGGCCCGCCGCGCCGGCATCTCGGTGGTGATGATCACCGGCGACTATCCTACAACCGCGCTCGCCATTGCCCGGCAGGCCGGGATCGAAAGCGAGGCAGGCGCCCTGACCGGCCCTGAACTTGCCGCGCTCCCGCAAGACGCCCTCCCGCAGCGGGTGCAGGGCGTGCACGTGTTCGCCCGCATCATGCCCGAACAGAAGCTCGCCATCATCGAAGCATTTAAGGCCGGTGGGGCGGTGGTGGCGATGACCGGAGACGGGGTCAACGATGCGCCCGCACTGGAGGCCGCCCATATCGGCATCGCCATGGGCCAGCGCGGCACCGATGTCGCGCGCGAGGCGGCGGACCTCGTGCTGCTGGACGATCGCTTCGTCTCGATCCTGTCCGGGATCCGGCTCGGGCGGCGCATCTTCGCCAACCTGCGCAAGGCGCTCACTTACGTAACCGCCATCCACATCCCTATCGCCGGCCTCGCACTGCTGCCGGTGCTGCTGGGGCTGCCGCCCCTGCTCTATCCGGTGCATGTGGTGCTGCTGGAACTGGTGGTGGACCCGCTCTCGGCCCTCGTCTTCGAAAGCGAGCCCAGCGAGCGGCACGCCATGGAACGCCCGCCGCGTCCCGCCTCAGAAACGCTGTTCGGCCTGCGGCAGATCGCCTTCGGCTGTCTTCAGGGCGGGGTGCTGCTGGCGGCGGTGCTGGGACTTTATCTGTGGTCGTCCTACGCCGGCCACCCGGAACGCGAAGCCCGCACCCTCGCCTTCTGCGCGCTGCTGCTGGGAAATCTCGTGCTCGCCTTCGCCGAATCGGCGGAGGCCGACACCGCATTCTTCGATCTTCGGCGGGCCGCGTTCTGGATCATCGGCGCCCTCGCAGCCAGCGTCCTCGCGGCGATCCTGCTGATCCCCACGCTGACGGACATCTTCCGCCTCGTGCGGCCGACGGCCGGCCAGTGCCTGCTGGTGCTTGCCGTTGCGGCGCTCGCAGGCGGCTGGACGGGCATCGTCCGCCGCCTGGGGCCGGCTCCTCAGTAGGACAGGAACAGCGGCAGCGGGGCGGCGCGCAGCAGCGACTGCGTGACGCCTCCGAAAGTGATCTGCCGCAGCCAGGAATGGGCATAGGCGCCCATCACGATCAGATCGGCGCCACTCGCCACCGCGTGCAGGCGCAGCGCCTCGCCCGCATCGCCATCCGGCGCGGCGATCTCCTTCAGTTCGAAGGTGACGCCATGGGCGGACAGGTGGGGGGCGATGCCCGCGCCGGGGACGGCCTTGGACAGATCCTTCTCGCCGATGATGGAGAGGACCTCCACCATGGCGGCGGCCCGCAGCAGCGGCAGGGCCTCGTTGACCGCCCGCGCCACCCGCGCGCTGCCGTCCCAGGCCACGAGGATACGGCGGCCGCGGAACACGGGGTGGCCCTCCGGCACGATCAGCAGCGGGCGGCCGGACTGGAACAGCGCCGCCTCGATGAGGGCGCGGTCCGGCGACAGGGCGCTGCTCTCCGCATCCACGACGGTCAGGTCATGGACACGGGCCTCGGCCACGAAGCGCTCCACCAGTTCGAGGTGCGGCAGCAGGGGCACTTCGGTGCGCACCGCCACGCCGCCGAGCTCAGCGGCGGCGCGGGCATCGTCCGCAAGCTTTCCGGCGAGTTGCGCCAGACGCTCGTTCTCCGCCGCCACGAGGCCGCCGATGGTGGAACTGACGCGGGTGTGAGGGAGCGACAGCTTCTGCGCCGACGCCTGGACGGTCAGCCGCGCGCCCGCCTCCTGCGCCAGCGACAGGGCATAGGCCAGCGCGCTGGATGTTTCCGTCTCCTCGGTGGAGCAGCACAGGGCGGTGAAAATGTTCTTGAGATTGTAGAGCATGGCGCGCCTCCGCTCGGGATTTGCCTCGACCTGGGAGCCGGATCGATGGACCCACGGTTCCGCTTTCCGCGCCGTGGTATCGACCGCACTCTAGATGACGTAACGTCGCCTCCCTTGATATGGGACAAGGGCAATGCCCGCCGCCGATCATTTCCGCGTGCGCGCGCCAAAGGCCGTGAAATTCACGCTTTTGTCGCTTGGCGGCGCGAGAGGGATACGCAAGAGACGGTCTCGAAACGAGAGGGGTTCTGATGTCGAGCACGCCGCTGCGCAAGGTCACGGTCTGGGACGCGCCCACGCGCCTGTTCCACTGGTCGCTGGTCCTGCTGATCGCCGCCGCCTACCTGACGGCCGAGTTCGGCCTGATCGACTGGCACTTCCGCACCGGCTACGCGATCATCGCTTTGCTGCTGTTCCGTCTGGCCTGGGGGTTCGTGGGCAGCGACACGGCGCGCTTCTCGCGCTTCCTCCAGAACCCGCTGAAGGCCATCCAGCACCTCGCCCACTTCACCCGCCGCGAGCCGGACACCGAGATCGGCCACAACGCCGCCGGCGGCTGGATGGTGCTGGGCCTGCTGGCGCTGCTGCTCATCCAGGTGGGCACGGGCCTGTTCTCGAACGATCAGGTCTTCTCGGAAGGCCCGCTGGCGAAATACGTGGGCTCCGCCATGAGCGACCGTCTCACGGGCCTACACGAGCTCAATTTCAACCTGATCCTGATCGCGGTGATCCTGCACGTCCTGGCCGTGATGGCCTATGCGCTGGTGAAGCGCCACGATCTGGTGCGACCCATGGTGACGGGCTGGAAGCGCCTGCCGGAGAGCATGCCCGCGCCGCGCATGGCCAATGCCGGGCTCGCGGTCGTCCTGTTCGCGGTGGCGGCGGGCATCGCCTGGTTCATCTCGACCCTCGGCTGAGGCCCAAACGAAAAGGGCCGCCCCCGAAAGGCGCGGCCCGATTGCCCTGACCGGTGAATGCGCTCAGCGCTGCTGGTAGCTCTGGTGGCAGGCGCGGCACTCGGGGCCGACGGCCGCCATGGCGGTCTTGAAGCCGTCGGCGGTGCCGACCTTGTCGATATTGGCCGCCACCGCCGCCTTGAACTTGGCGAGCGCGGCGTCGAACCCGGCGCGGTCGGACCAGATGGCCGGAGCGGCCTTGGTGTCGCCCTTGTCGGAGCCCGCGGGGAACAGCGCGCCGAACTTGTCCGCGCCTTCCGAATAGGTCTTGAAGATGGCGGCGGCCTTGGCCGCATCGTAGGGCGCCTCGCCCTTCACGATGGCACCGGCGGCCTTGGTCTGTTCGCCGATCTCCTTCATGACGGCCTTGCGCTGGGCGATCGGATCGGTCTGGGCGACAACCACCGTCGCGGCGAGGGGGACGAGAAGGGCGGCAAGCACCGCAATGCGCATCGACAACTCCTGCGAGTCGATTGGAACCAGACTGGTTCTAGACTGCGCAGATGACAGTCACCATCCGCCTTCGCGACGACTCTCGAAAGCGTGATGGTAAAGACACAGATCATCCCGCAAGAGTTGCAGGTCGTTTTGCCTTTCCCGTCCGCCGGTACGTTTCTTCCAGGAAACCGGGAACGTTGCGTCAGGTTGCCGGCTGTACGCTCGTAATGGCGTCGAACACCGCAAGCGGCGTCGCCGGCATGTCGATGTGCGTCACGCCGCAGCCCCGCGCCAGCGCGTCCACCACTGCGTTCATGACTGCCGGGCACGAGCCGATAGCGCCCGCCTCGCCGGCGCCCTTCACGCCCAGCGGATTGGTGCGGCAGGGCACGTTGCGGGTCTCGAAATGGATGTCCGGCAGGTCCGCCGCGCGCGGCAGGGCATAGTCCATGAAGCTGGCGGTAAGGAGCTGGCCGTCTTCGTCATAGACGGTGCGTTCGTGCAACGCCTGCCCCACCCCCTGTACGATGCCGCCGTGCACCTGTCCGGCCAGCAGCAGCGGGTTCAGCGTCACGCCGAAATCGTCCACCACCACATACCGCAGGATCTCGACGGCGCCGGTGTCGGGATCGATCTCCACCTCGCAGGCATGGGTGCCGTTGGGATAGGTGGCCTCGGAGGCCGAGAAGGCGTCGGTCGCCGACAGATGTTCGGCGGTCGCCGCCGGATGGTTGGCGAGTTCGGCCAGCGTCAGGCGCCGGTCGGTGCCCGCCACCACGAGGGCGCCATCAAGGAATTCGAGGTCCGCCGCATCCGCCTCCAGCGCCTCGGCCCCGAGGGATTTGAGCTTCTCGGCCATGTGCCGCGCCGCGCCCTTCACGGCCGCGCCGCCGATGGGGATGGAGCGCGAGCCGCCGGTGCCGGAACCGGCCGGCAGATCGTCGGTGTCGCCCTGGAGCACCCGCACCTGTTCGAGCGGCAGTTGCAGCTCGGAGGCGACGAGCTGGGCATAAGCGGTCTGGTGCCCCTGCCCGCTCGACTGGCTGCCGATCTTCACGGTGACGCCGCCATCCGTGCCGAGCGTGAGGAAGGCCGGCTCGGCCGTGCCCCCGCCGCAGGCCTCGATGTAGCAGGCAAAGCCGAAGCCGCGCATCTTGCCGGCCGCCGCCGAGCGTTCCGCCCGTTCCGAAAAGCCGGCATGGTCGGCCACTTCCAGCGCACGGGTCATGTGGCCATCGAACTCGCCACTGTCATAGAGCCGCCCAGTCTTCGTGCGGAACGGCATCTCCTCGGGCTGGATGAAGTTGCGCCGGCGCAGTTCCTCGGGCGGAATGCCCGTCTCGCGCGCGGCCGCATCCACGATGCGCTCGATCACATAGGCCGCCTCGGGACGGCCCGCCCCGCGATAGGCATCCACCGGGGCCGAATGGGAATAGACGCCGCGCACCCGCGCATGGAAGGCGCCGATGCGATAGACACCGGGCAGCATGGAGGCGCCGCCCCACGGCACGAACGGGCCGTAATAGGAGAGGTAGGCGCCCATATTGGCAATCGTATCGACCTCAAGGCCGATGAAGCGGCCATCGGCATCGAGCGCCAGCGCCACGTCGGTGATGTTGTCGCGGCCCTGGCTGTCGGCGAGGAAATGCTCGCTGCGGTCGCCGATCCACGCCACCGCATGGCCCAGCACGCGGGCGGCAAAGGCGATGAGCGGATATTCGCTGAAGGGGAACATCTTGGTGCCGAAGCCTCCGCCAACGTCCGGCGTGACCACGCGCAGGTCCTCGCGGTCCCACTTCAGCACCTTGTCGGCGATGGCATTGCGCAGCAGGTGGCTGCCCTGGCTGCCGAGGGTGAGACGGATGCGTCCCGTCTCCTCCACCTCCGCCATGACGCCCCGCGTCTCCATGTAATTGGTGACGATGCGGTTGTTGACGAGCCGCAGCCGCGCCACATGCGCCGCACCGGCGAAGGCGGTGTCGGCGGCCGCAGCGTCTCCGAATTCCGAAGTGAAGGCGATGTTGCCGGGCCGCTCCGTCCAGACAAGCGGTGCCTCGTCCTCGGCGGCTGCGGCAAGCTCGGCGACGGCGGGAAGCGGCTCCCAGTCGATCTCCATCGCCTCGGCCGCATCCCGCGCCATGTCCAGCGTCTCGGCCACGATGACAGCGACCGGATCGCCCACGTGGCGGGCAATGCCGCCCGCCAGCGCCGGATGGGGCGGGATCCAGAGCCGGTCCTCACCGGTGACGGTGATGGTGGCCGCCACCGGCATGGAGCCGAACTCGGCAATGTCCTCGGCGGTCAGGACGAGCTTCACCCCCGGCAGCACGCGCGCCGCCCCGAGATCGGGGAAGGAGAAGCGCGCATGGGCGTGGGGGGAGCGGACCACGAAAGCGGCGTAGGCCTGCGCACGGGCGGCGGCATCGCCCACATAGCGGCCGGCACCGGAGAGCAGGGCAGCGTCCTCGACGCGCGTGTGGGGCTGACCGACGCCGAACTTCATCCGCACCTCCACCGGTTCTGCCGCCCATGGGTAGCACGCTCATCGGTAGCACGCCCATGCGCAGGCGCGATGATGCGCCGCCGCATGGCGGGCCGGAAGCCCATGAACCTCCGGCATGCCTTGCGGTATCAGGCCGCCGGCTGACGCGCCGCCACCATGTCGGCCACCTCTTTGGCGGCCTTGGCCAGCAGCTCGGGATCGCGCGAGCGCACCACGAGATTGGTGTTGGGGCCCGTCTCCGACAGGAAGGGATAGGAGCCGATGGACACACCGGGGAAGCGCTCGGCGATCTCCCGCAGCGGGCCGGCGATGTCGCCCTCCTTGGCATTGGCCAGGATGGTTTCCGACAGCATCTTCGGTCCGGTGTCGAGGGTCGGCAGCACCGCCTCCAGCATGGCGTGCATGATGCGCGGCACGCCGGCCATCACGATGACATTGCCGATCTTGAAGCCCGGCGCCTTGGACACCTCGTTGACGATGAGATCGGCGCCGGCCGGAATGCGCGCCATGCGCAGGCGGGCCTCGTTGAGATCTTTTTCGGCAATGTATTCGAGAAGCATCGCGCGGGCACGGGGATCGACATCGATGGAGACGCCGAACGCCTTCGCCACGCTGTCGGCGGTGATGTCGTCATGGGTCGGGCCGATGCCGCCGGTGGTGAAGACGTAAGTATAGCGATGGCGCAGCGCGTTGAGCGCCGCGACGATCTCTTCCTCCACATCGGGCACAACCCGCACTTCGCGCAGATCGACGCCGATCTCGGTCAGACGCTCCGCGATATGGCCGACATTCTTGTCCTTCGTCCGCCCCGAAAGGATCTCGTCGCCGATCACCAGCACCGCTGCGGTGATCGTTCGCGTGCCGAGTGCCTCCGTCATGGTCCGCTCTCCTGCCCGCAGCACGGCCATACCGCCCGCTGCAGCCTAAATATTAGTCACACGTTTCATCATTGCGCTGGAATAAGGATGGCGCTGGCGCGTTAGCCCTTCCTTGGCACGATGTTTGTACATAGGCTGAAACGAAGCGGAGTGGCAGTCCCGATGGCGCGTGCGTTCGACGAGATGTCCAGTGACGACGGCAGCGTTCGTAAAGCCTATGAAACGCTAAACCGTTGGTTGTCCAACGTTCCGCACGACGTGCTGGACCATCGGCGCAAGGAAGCGGAATTCATCTTCCGCCGAATCGGCATCACGTTCGCGGTCTATGGCGAGCAGAACGCCCAGGAACGCCTGATTCCCTTCGACATCGTTCCGCGCATCATCACCAATGACGAGTGGACGCGGCTCGCGCGCGGCCTTGAGCAGCGGGTCAAGGCGCTCAACCTCTATATCAAGGACGTCTATTCCAAGCGCGAGGTGCTGCGCGCCGGCATCGTGCCGGAGGATCTCGTCTATCAGAACCCCGCCTTCCGGCCGGAGATGAACGGCCAGCCGGTGCCGCACGATCTCTACGTGCACATCGCCGGCATCGACATCGTGCGCACCGATCCCGACACCTTCTACGTGCTCGAGGACAATGCGCGCACGCCTTCCGGCGTCTCCTACATGCTGGAGAACCGGGAGATCATGCTGCGGCTGTTCCCGGAACTGTTCTCGCTCCATCGCGTGGCGCCGGTGGAGAATTATGCCGACGATCTCCTCGCCACCCTGCGTTCGCTCTCGCCCAACGGCGCGCACGAGCCGAACGTGGTGATCCTCACCCCCGGCATCTACAATTCGGCCTATTACGAGCACTCCTTCCTCGCCGACAAGCTGGGCGTCGATCTGGTGGAGGGGCGCGACCTCTTCGTGAAGGACAGCATCGTCTACATGCGCACGACCGAGGGGCCGAAGCGCGTGGACGTGATCTACCGGCGCCTCGACGACGACTTCCTCGATCCCCTCGCCTTCCGGCCCGACAGCGTGCTCGGCGTGCCGGGGCTGATGAGCGCCTACAAGGCCGGCAACGTCACCCTCACCAATGCGGTGGGCACCGGCGTCGCGGACGACAAGGCCGTCTACAGCTACATGCCCGAGATCATCAAATTCTATCTCGGGGAAGAACCGCTGCTCGCCAACGTGCCGACATGGCGCTGCCGCGAGGCGGATCACCTGAAGTATGTGCTGGAGCACCTCGAAGAGCTGGTGGTGAAGGAAGTCCACGGCTCCGGCGGCTACGGCATGCTGGTGGGGCCGAAGTCGGACAAGGCGCAGATCGAAGCCTTCCGCGCCAAGCTGAAGGCCGATCCCTCCAATTTCATCGCCCAGCCCACACTGGCGCTCTCCACCTGCCCGACGCTGGTGGATCAGGGCATCGCCCCGCGCCACGTGGACCTGCGGCCCTTCATCCTGTCCGGCTCGGACAAGGTGCGCATCGTGCCCGGCGGCCTCACCCGCGTTGCCATGAAGGAGGGTTCGCTGGTGGTGAACTCCAGCCAGGGCGGCGGCACCAAGGACACCTGGGTGCTGGATACCTGAGGACCGGTGGGCGCGTCCGCATGTCCCGTCCTGCGGACGCAACCGTCACAACGCCGCGGCACCTCTGGCGCCGCACGCCTTCTTCCTGTGAGATGGGCTGGTCATGCTCTCCCGTACTGCCGACAACCTCTACTGGCTGAGCCGCTATGTGGAACGCGCCGACTGCCTCGCGCGCATCCTCGACGTGGCCCAGCGCCTGTCCCATACCCCGGTGACCTACGGCGGCTCCACCAATGAGTGGAGTTCGGCCGTGCTGACCGCCGGCTGCACGGACGGCTTCATTGCCCGCCATGGACCGCTGGAGAATGCGACCGAGGAGAATGTGGTCTCCTTCCTCGCCTTCGATCCCGCCAATCCCTCGTCCATCCGCAATTCCTTCGAGGTGGCCCGCACCAATGCGCGCTCGGTGCGCACCGCGCTGACCTCCGAGATGTGGGACGTGATCAATTCGGCCTGGATCGAGCTGCGGGCCTTCCCCGACAAGGCGATGACCAGAGAAGAGTTGGCGCGTTTCCTCGCCTTCGTGAAGGAGACATCCCTGCGCTTCGACGGCGCCACCTTCCGCACCATGCTGCGAAACGACGCCTACTGGTTCTCCCGCGTCGGTGCCCATGTGGAGCGGGCGGACAACACCGCGCGCATCCTCGACGTGAAGTACCACGTGCTGCTGCCCGAGAAGGAGCACGTCGGCGGGCCGCTCGATTACTTCCAGTGGGCCTCCATCCTGCGCTCTGTCTCGGCGCTGACCGCCTTCCACTGGGTCTATCGCGACAGCGTGAAGCCGTGGCTGGTGGCGGACCTGCTGATCCTGAACCGCCAGATGCCGCGCTCGCTCGCCGCCTGCTACGACAACCTGTCACGCAGCCTCGACGACATCGCCGGCGCCTATGGCCGGCAGGGCCCGGCCCAGCGCCTTGCCCGCGCGACGCTCGCCAAGCTGTCCAACCATTCCATCGAGGACATCTTTCAGGCGGGACTGCACGAATTCATCAGCGATTTCATCGTCGACAACTATAAACTGGGCAACGAGATCACCGAGCAGTACCTGACCTGACGGGCCGGATCTCCGGCCAGGGGCATGGGATACCTGCCGGATACAGAGGTCTTGGGATTCGGACCGCACGAAAGGCGCGGCCGGAGCGAGGGGGAGCGGGAATGCGGGTGCGCGTGCGCCATGAGATCACGCATCGGTTCGAGCCGGCAGCCCGGCAGGCCATTGCCACGTTGCGGCTGACGCCGCGCAGCCATGTGGGCCAGCACATCCTGCGATGGACGCTCGATGTCACGCCGGACGCCCGGCTGATGGCGGAGGAGGATGCCTTCGGCAATCTGGTCCATAGCTTTTCCGCCGAAGGCACGGTGGAGGCCATGACGGTGGTCGCCGAGGGCGAGGTGGACGCGCAGGACACCACCGGCATCGTTGCCGGCAGCGCCGAGCGCTTCCCGCCGTCCCTGTTCCTGCGCCAGACCATGCTCACCGAGCCGGACGAGGCCATCCACGCGCTGGCGGCGGAGATCGCCGCCGAGGCGAAGGAGCCGCTGGCGCGGCTGCATGCTCTCATGGTGGGCCTGCACGAGCGCTTCCCCGAGGCCGCCGCCGATGCGGAGACCGCCGCCCTTCCCGCCGCCAAGGTGCTGGCGGCCGGGACCGGCACCTCGGCGGAGCTGAGTCACCTGTTCCTGAGCGCGGCCCGCGCCCTGCGCATCCCGGCGCGGCAGGTTTCCGGCTATGCGGCGCAGGACGATGCCTCCGCCGCCTACCGCGAATGGGCGGAAGCCCATGTGCCCGGAATCGGCTGGGTCGGCTTCGACTGCGGTGCCAATCTCTGCCCGACGGAATCCTATGTCCGCCTCGCCGCGGGGCTCGATTCCCACGGCGTCGCGCCCATGCTCTCCACCGGCATCAGCGCACAGAACAAGGCGGTGGCCTGCGACGCCTTGCAGAAGGCGCGCCCGGCTTCGCCCGCCAAGCAAAGCCAGAAACAGCGCCAGCAATAGCCCGGCAGCGGCAGCATGATCCGGCGCGGCGCGGGCGCACCTTGACCCGCTCGCCCGCGCCTGCGATGCGCATCTCCCGATGCGGGCGCCGCAGTCCGGCCGGCCGCTTTCCATGACAAGAGCAAGGGACGTGGCCCGCTGGGACCGTCCCCGGAGGACAGACCATGAGCGAGACGCCCGCCTACGATCCCAACAACGTCTTTGCCAAGATCCTGCGTGGCGAGCTGCCAGCCCACAAGGTCTATGAGGACGACCGGGCGCTCGTCTTCCTCGATATCATGCCGCGCGCGCCGGGCCATGCCCTCGTGATCCCGAAGGCCCCCGCCCGCAACATCCTCGACATCGATCCCGAGGATCTCGCCTATGTGCACAAGGTGGCGCAGAAGGTGGCCAGAGCCGCCAAGGGCGTGTTCAAGGCCGACGGCATCACGCTCCAGCAGTTCAGCGAGGAAGCCGGCGGGCAGGTGGTCTTCCATTTGCACGTGCATGTGATCCCGCGCGTCGCCGGCGTCGCCATGAAGCCGCCCGCCAGCGAAATGGAGAACAATGACGTGCTGGCCGACCACGCGGCCCGGCTGAAGGCCGCCCTCGCCGGCTGAGCCCCTATGGCCAAGCTTATGCTGCGCCGCACGGAAGGGGCCTTCCCACCGTGGGCCCTCGGCCGGTATGCTTAACAAGCCATTATGGTGATTGACCGCGTGCGGGGGGATCTGACGCGGCGGCCGGAATGGACCGGCTCGTCGCGGATATCGTCTCCACGCCGTGCGCAGCCTTCGTGGAAGGCCTGTCCCGCGTGGCACTCCGGGAAGCGGGCGGCGCATGCCGCCGGCCCGCAGGTGTCGCGGTTTCGGCCAGAGGCCGGACCGACACGCCCGCAGAACGCCGCCGAGCCTGATCCCGTCAGACCCGTCTGATCGGTCCGTCAGTCTCAAGGATGCCGAAGGACTGTCTTCGATCCGGCTGCGGTGCAGGGCGGGCGAAGGCGCCTCCGGCAGGACGCGCATCGGTTCCCACGCCGAGCGACGTTAGGGCGCAGGCCTTTCCCCGGTCCGATCAAGGATCGCGCGGATCGGGGCCGGCAGCCTGCCGCACGAGCCACCTGCCGGCCGCTCCGCGGCCGCCTCCTCTTCCCGAAAGCGCTGCCTGGCGGCGTTTTCGCTCCTGACGGACCGACGCAACATGGATCTTGCCATCATCTCTCTGTGCGCCCGTCCCCTCGTTGCCAGCGCGGCGCGCGCGGGGCTGTCGCCCCTCTCGCTGGACCTTTTCGCCAATCTCGACACCTGCGCGAAGGCGGCGCGCTGCGTGCGCGTGCACCGGGCCAACGGCCATGCCTTCGACGGTGATGACCTCATTGCCGCCCTCACCGGCCTTGCTCCCGCTGGCCTGCCCGTGGTGCTCGGCAGCGGACTCGAGGACGATCCGGCCCTGATGGAACGGATCGCCGCGCGCAATCCCATCCTCGGCAATACGGCCGATACCGTGCGCGTGCTGAAGGATCCGCTCGCCCTCGCCGCTTTGTGCGGAGCGCTCTCGATTCCCTTCCCTGCTGTCACTATCGAGGCGCCCGACAGCGGCTTTGCCGCCGGGCCGGTGCTGGAGAAGAAGATCGGCGGGGCCGGCGGCGGGCATATCCGGCGTCGCGATTTCGGTGACCTCACGCCGCCTGCCCCCGGCCATTTCCTCCAGCGCGAGGTGGCGGGCGAGACCTATTCCATCCAGCTTCTGGCCAACGGCACAGAGGCCCTGTTCGTGGGTGCCTGCCGGCAGTGGCACTACCCCGACGATGTCCAACCCTTCCGCTATGGTGGCATGGTGGGCCCGGTCGCCCTGCCCACCGCCCATGCGGGGCGGATGATCGCGGCGGCGCTGACCGTGGCGCGCGCCTGCGGCCTTGTCGGCCTCGTCTCCATCGACGTGGTGGTGGGCCGCGAGGGCTGGTGGCTGGTGGAGGTCACGCCCCGCCTCAGCGCCATGCTGGACATTCTCGACACCGATCCTCTGCCGCCGCTCATGGGCCTGCATTTGGCCGCCTGCGGCGGAAAGCTGCCTTCCTCCCTCGCAGTCCCAGCGGAACATCGCGCCAGCGCCCTGCTTTATGCGGAAGAGGACGTGCTGATCCCGGACAGTGACTGGCCCGCAGCGGCCGTGGACCGGCCGGCGCCGGGCACCGCGGTCCGCGCCGGTGCCCACATCTGCGCCGTGCGGGCGGGTGGCCCCACCGCGGAAGCCGCAGAACGGGTGCTGGAGGACCGCGTGCACGAGGTGCGCGAATGGCTGGGTCTCGAACGGATCGCGCTCGCCGTCTGAACGCCGGCGGCAAGATCCGGCCTTACGGCGGGCCCCGAAGCTCTCGAGGCGCGCAAGGCCGCTTCGAAGCGGGGAAGAGGATGCGGATCTTTGTCTGCGAGTTCCTCACGGGCGGCGGCATGCGGGCCGAGCCCCTGCCCGGCGAAGCGGTTGCCGAGGCGCTGCTGCTGCGCACGGTGCTCGTGCACGATCTGGAATCGGTGCCGGGCCTCTCCGTGACCGTCGCACAGGATGACCGCCTCGGCGCCGGGGACGGGATCATGGCCGCCGTGGGAGAAGGGGTCGATCCCCGCGCCGCCTGGCGTGCCCTGAGCGCAGACGCGGATCTGGTCTGGCCCCTGTCGCGGGATGCGAGCCGCACCGCCGCCCTCGTCGGTGCCTTCCGCGCGTGCGGGCGGCGGGTAATCGGTCATCGGGCGGAGGCACTCGAGCTGCTCTCGGCCCCTGACCGCCTGACTGCCGCCCTGACCGCCGCGGGCATCCCGGCCGACCCCAATGCGCGGGGCGATGCCCTGTCGCTCTCGGTCCTCGCCCGCTCGGACGGACTGGCGGTGCTGGCGCTCCACCATCGGCATCTCGCCCCCGACGGGCGGCTTGCGGCGATGACCATCGGTGCCGCAGCGGAGCGTTCCGGTCCCTTCGCCTCCCTCGCATTGTCTGTCGTCCGGGCCGTGCCGGGACTGAGCGGCCTCTTCGACATCGACATCTGCCGGACGCCGGATGGCCCCTGCGTCACCGCGATCTCGCCCGGACTTGCCCTCAGCTATGTGGGGCTGCACAAGTCGCTCGGGGTCAATCCCGTGGCCTTCCTGCCGGATTTCATCCGCAACGGGCGCCCGCCCCAGATGCCCCATCTGCCGCAACCGGTTGCCATCGAGCTCAAATTGCGCGCATGACGGAAGGGACTGGCCGCCCACCGGCGGCCGCTGTCCCGTTGCGCGAGGCGTCCATGTCCGCTCCCGATCCCGAAGCCTTCCCGAGCCCCCAAGAGAGCAGCGCCCCGGAGGCCGCCCCCCGTCCCCGGCGCAACGACCGGCTGTTCCTGCGCGACCTGCCCTTCTTCGCCCGCCACGGCGTGCATCCCGAGGAGCAGGTGCTCGGCCAGCGCTTCATCGTGGATGCGGACTGGTGGCTTGACACCCGCCCCGCCGCCTGGGCCGACGATGCCCATCTCACCGTCTCCTATCAGGACGTTTACACCCACATCAAAGCGGTGGTGGAGGACGACACGGTGCGCCTGATCGAGACGCTCGCCGAGCGCATCGCCACCCGCCTCCTCGACCATTTCCCGCTCATCGAGCAGGTGCGGATCGCGGTGCGCAAGCCGGGAGCGCCCATCACCGGCGTGTTCGGGGATGTGGGCGTGGACATCACCCGCGGCCGTTGAGCCGCCCCACCGCCGCCACAGCCGCATTTTATGGCCGGGCGAGGCGTGACCTTCTGCCCGGCTTGGGCCATAAGGACGCCGTCCGAACGGTAAAAGGAGAGACGCGGTGAGCGAGGTGACCCTGCAGGCCTTCCTGGACGACTGGGCCGGTGCCGATCCGCTGCGGTGCGCCGTGGCCGCCACCGTGGAGCGTCTGGCCGAGGCCGGCGTCTCGATCGCCGAACTCGTGGCCCGTGGCCCCCTCGCCGAGGATTTCGGCAAGGTGCGCGGCGACGAGGCCAATGCCGGCGGCGACGCCCAGAAGGAACTGGACGTGATCGCCGAGGAAGAACTGGTGGACGCGCTCGGCCGCGCCCCGGTGGCCTTCCTCGCCTCCGAGGAGAGCGAGACGCCGATCCCGCTCGATCCGCACGGCCGCGTGGTGGTGGCGGTGGACCCGCTCGACGGCTCCTCCAACATCGACACCAACGTCTCCATCGGCACCATCTTCTCGATCCTGCCCTACGACCTGGAACAGCATCCGGACCCGGCCGCAGCGCTGCTCCAGCCTGGCTCGGCGCAGATCGCAGCCGGCTTCCTGGTCTATGGTCCGGCAACCATCCTTGTCTCCTCGCTCGGCCAGGGCACGCAGGTGTTCGTGTTCGACCACGACACCGCGACCTTCATCCTCGCCCGAGAGAAGGTGGAGATTCCGGCCGCGACCAAGGAATACGGCATCAACCAGTCGAACGTGCGCCACTGGGCCAAGGCCACGCAGCGCTATATCGACGACTGCCTCGCCGGCAAGGACGGTCCGCGCGGCAAGGACTTCAACATGCGCTGGGTGGGCTCGCTGGTGGCGGATGCCTTCCGCATCTTCACCCGCGGCGGCGTCTATCTCTATCCGGGCGACAGCCGGAAGGGCTATGCGGACGGCCGCCTGCGCCTGATCTATGAGGCGAACCCCATCGCCTTCGTGACCGAGCAGGCGGGCGGCGCGGCCACCGACGGCACCACCCGCATCCTCGACATCCAGCCCAAGCAGATCCACCAGCGCATCCCGCTGGTGTTCGGCTCGCGCGAGGAAGTCGCACACATCGCCAGCTATTACTGAACGCGCAGAACGCACCCATATGCGGGAGGCCAAGCGCCTCCCGCCGTTGTTTCTCGGAGCCCCCTCATGACCGGTCCCCTCATCGCCCCCTCCATCCTCGCCTCGGACTTCTCCCGGCTGGGAGAGGAAGTGCGTGACGTGGCCGCCGCGGGGGCTGATTACATCCATCTCGACGTGATGGACGGCCACTTCGTGCCCAACATCACCTTCGGCCCGGACGTCATCAAGGCGCTGCGACCGCACACCGACAAGGTGTTCGACGTGCACCTGATGATCTCCCCCGTGGAGCCGTATCTCGAGGCCTTCGCGGCGGCGGGCGCGGACATCATCACGGTGCAGGCGGAAGCCACCGACCATCTCGACCGCTGCCTGCAGGTGATCCGGGGCCTCGGCAAAAAGGCGGGTGTCGCCATCAATCCGGCGACCCATGAGAACGTCCTCACCTACCTGCTCGACAAGATCGACCTTGTCTGCGTGATGACGGTGAACCCCGGCTTCGGCGGGCAGGCCTTCATTCCCGACGTGCTGCCCAAGGTGGAGCGCATCCGCGACATGATCCGGGGCCGCGACATCCGCCTGGAGATCGACGGCGGCGTGAACCCCACCACCGGCGCCCTCTGCGCCAAGGCGGGCGCCGACGTGCTGGTGGCGGGCTCGGCCGTCTTCAAGGGCGGCATCGAAGGCTACCGCGCCAACATCGCCGCCATCCGCAGTTCGGCCGCCAGCGCCCTCGGCCTCGTGGCCTGAACCGCCGCCGGCGCGCACGGCCCGACGATCACTCATGCGGCGGGGCCACGCTCCTGCCGCCTTGACCTCCGCATTAAAAAAACGTTCGATCGTTTCCGATCTCCGGCAGAGCGCGCCAACGCTCCGG
This sequence comes from Azorhizobium sp. AG788, assembly GCF_004364705.1. Taxonomy (NCBI): domain Bacteria; kingdom Pseudomonadati; phylum Pseudomonadota; class Alphaproteobacteria; order Hyphomicrobiales; family Xanthobacteraceae; genus Azorhizobium; species Azorhizobium sp. AG788. The sequence continues at coordinate 453,117 of NZ_SOBM01000004.1, read as the reverse complement.
CCGGCTGTGCGCCAGCACAGGAACGATAAGCGCCCGCAAGCGGCGCCGGAGGACATGCCCATGCTGCCTGAGGCCGCGCGCTATGACGATCTCGTCCGAGCCTTCCGCTGGCGGATTCCCGATCGCTTCAACATCGGCACCGCCTGCGTCGATGCCCATGCGGACGGATCGGGAAAGCCGGCGCTGCTGTTCGTGGAGGAAAGCGGCGCACTCGTCACCTACACGTTCGACGAACTGAAGCGCCTCACCAACCGCTTCGCCAATGTGCTCGCCGCCTGCGGACTGGAGCGGGGAGATCGGCTGGCGGTGTTCCTGCCGCAGGCGCCCGAAACCGCCATCGCGCATCTGGCAGCCTTCAAGGCGGGGCTGGTCTCGGTGCCGCTGTTCACGCTCTTTGGCGACGAAGCGCTCTCCTTCCGGCTCGCCAATTCGGGCGCGAAGGCGCTGGTGACGGACCTTGCGGGCCTCGCCAAACTGGACCGCATCCGGCACGAGGTGCCCGACCTCACCCATGTGTTCGTCACCGGTCCGGATCAAGGCGACGGGCGGGCCATCTCCTTCGACGCCGCCATGGCCCGCGCATCGGACGCCTTCACGCCCTCCGACACAGGGCCGGACGACCCCGCGATCATCATCTTCACCTCGGGCACCACCGGAAATCCCAAGGGCGCTCTGCACGGCCACCGCATCCTGCTCGGGCATCTGCCGTGCATCGAATTCATCCACCAAGGGATGCCGCAGCCGGGTGACCTGCACTGGACGCCCGCGGACTGGGCGTGGATCGGCGGCCTTTTCGACGTGCTGTTTCCGACCCTCTATCTCGGCGTGCCCGTGCTCGCGCACCGCGCGAAGAAGTTCGATCCCGATGCGGCGATGGCGCTGATGGCGACGCACAAGGTGCGCAACGTCTTCCTGCCGCCCACCGCGCTCAAGCTGCTGCGGCAGGCGGACGTACGACACCCCGGTCTCGTCCTGCGTTCCCTGCTGACGGGTGGCGAGACACTGGGCGCGGAGCTTGGCGTCTTCGTGCAGGAGCGTCTGGGTGTCGAGGCCCGGGAGATCTACGGCCAGACCGAATGCAATCTGGTGGTCGGCTCCAACTCGAACTTCTTCCCCATCCGCCCCGGCGCCATGGGCAAGCCGATTCCCGGTCACGACGTGCGCATCGTGGACGAGGACGGCGTCGAGGTGCCGACCGGCGAGCAGGGCCATATCGGCGTGCGCCGGGGCGACCCAGTGATGATGCTGGAATATTGGAACAACCCGGCCGCCACCGCCGACAAATACGCCGGCGACTTCCTGCTGACCGGCGACCTCGGCCGGCAGGAGGAGGAGGGCTACCTCTGGTACATGAGCCGCTCGGACGATGTCATCACGTCCGCGGGCTACCGCATCGGGCCCGGCGAGATCGAGGACTGCATCCTGCGCCATCCGGCCGTCGCCATGGTGGGCGTCGTGGGCGTGCCGGACCCGGTCCGCACGGAAGCCATCAAGGCCTGGGTGGTGCTGAAACCGGGCCAACTCGGCTCCGACGCGCTGGCGGCGGAAATTCAGGACCATGTGCGCACCCGCCTTTCCGGGCACGAATATCCCCGCTACGTTTCCTTCACCGATGCGCTGCCCATGACGGCGACCGGCAAGATCCTGCGCCGCGAGCTGCGCCGCCTCGGTTGAGGAAACGCCATGACATCAACCCCGCCCCTCTCGCCGGACGCCGGCACCACCCGCCTCGCCATTGGCGACGGCATCGCCACCCTTACCTTCGACCGTCCCGCGGCACGCAACGCCATGACCTGGCGGATGTATGAGGAGCTCTACGCCGCCTGCCGCGAGATCTTGGCGCGCACCGACGAGATCAAGGTGGCCGTGCTGCGCGGCGCCGGCGGCAAGGCCTTCGTCGCCGGGACGGACATCGAGCAGTTCCGCGATTTTTCCGGGCAGGACGGCGTTGCCTACGAGGCGCGGGTGGAGACCTATGTGAGCGCGCTCGAGGCCCTGCCCATGCCGACCCTCGCGGTAGTCGAGGGCTGGGCGGTAGGCGGCGGCTTCATCCTCGCCAATTCCTGCGATCTCAGGATCGCCACGCCCGGCAGCCGGTTCGGCGCCCCTATTGCGCGGACGCTCGGCAACGGGCTTTCGGCCGGCAATCTGCGCCGCCTCACGTCGACACTCGGCGTCGGCCTCGTGAAACGCATGCTGATGCTCGCCGAAATGCCGGCGGTGGAAACCTTGCCGCCCGGCTATGCGGAAATCGTCCCGCCCGAGGCGCTGGAGGCAAGGCTGGTCGAGGTCTGCACGCAGCTGAAGGGCCATGCCCCTCTCACCATGCAGACGGCCAAGGAAGCCCTGCGGCGTCTCGCCACCGAACTGCAGCCCTCGGACTCGGATCTGATCCGCAAGGTCTATGGCAGTGCCGACTTCAAGGAGGGTATCGCGTCCTTCCTCGAAAAGCGGCGGCCGGACTGGCGCGGCCGCTGACCCGCGGAATCATCCGCCGGTGAGGTTGCCCCCCTGAACCTCACCGGCAGGATGCGCCTGACCGGCGTCCAGACCATCACGCGGGAATGGTCCAATGGCCAGAAGCTAAGGGAGACGAAGCATATGAAGCAAGTGAATAAATCACTTGCTCACAAAGGTTAGGCCGGGGCCCGAAAGTGTTCCACCATATGGAACATGGAGCGCGCTGCGGCGGTAAAAGAGACATCTCCCCCCTCGTTTTTCCGCTGGACTTCAACAGCCGTCTTTGCCCACCCGCACGATCAACCTCCCGTGGGTCGCACCCGTTTCACGACTTCCGCGTTATACAGGGTGTGGCGCACGGCCCTTTCGTGTTGCGCGCCCGAACCGACGCAAGGAGCAACGCATGAAGACCCAGGGTTCTGCTGTCTGGGAAGGCGGCATCAAGGACGGCAAGGGCGCCATCTCCACCAAGAGCGGCGCGCTCTCCGCCTACCCTTATGGCTTCGCCAGCCGCTTCGAGGGCAAGCCGGGGACCAATCCGGAGGAGCTCATCGGGGCCGCCCACGCCGGCTGTTTCACAATGGCCCTGTCGCTCATCCTCGGCGAGGCCGGCTTCACGGCGACGCACATGGAGACCACGGCCGAAGTCTCACTAGAAAAGCAGTCGGACGGCTTCGCCATCACTGCCGTCCACCTGACGCTGCGGGCGACCATCCCCGGCGCGGACGCCGAAACCTTCCAGCAGCTCGCCGCCAAGGCCAAGGCGGGCTGCCCCGTCTCCAAGCTGCTCAAGGCCGACATCAGCCTCGACGCCGCGCTGGTCGCGTGAGCGCGGGCCGCGGGCGGTTCTCCGCTCGCGGCTCCGCTTCCGGCGGAGAGGTCAGGCGGTTGCGAGCAGGTCGGCGAGGAAGAAGTTCACGGCCAGCGCCACGACGGGCGGCTGGTAGGCGTGCGGACCGTTATATTCGATATAGGTCACGTCATAGCCGGCACGCTTCAGCAGGTCCGCATGCGCCCGGCCGCTGCGGTCGATGGGGATCTGCTCGTCATTGATGCCGTGCGAGATGAAGACCCGCGGCGCACCCTCCTGATGGTGCACCGACATGAAGCCCGCCGACGACACGATGAGGTGGGTGACGAACTGCCCGTTGGTGAGGCCGAGCGAGAGCGTGTAGCTGCCGCCGTCCGAATGGCCCGCGAAGGCGAGATGCTCCGGGTCCAGGGTAAAGCGGTCCGCCACTTCGGCGACCGCGATGTCGAGCCTCTCCCGGTCCGGCCCGTTGCCGGCGATCACGATGTCCCAGGTGGGATAGAGGGATTGCGGCACCAGCAGGAGGAAGCCGTTGGCTTGGGCATGGGCCTCCAGCATGGGCAGGATCTTCTGCGCACTGCCCCCACCGCCATGGAACAGCACCACGAGAGGGGTCGGTCGCGCTGGGTCGATTCCCTCCGGCACCACGAGCACCGCGTCGCGCTGCTCGAAAAGCCCAAGGTCGTGCCGTCCCGGCGGGAGGGCTTCCTTGGTGGGCGGGCGATGGGTGAAATTGAGCCGTCCGGCGAGATTGGCATCCATAATACAACATTACGGAATGCCTGCCCCGGATCAAGGCGCGGTGCAACATGGCGGAACGAAGCCGTCCGCCTTCCGTTGAAGCCCCAAGCACAGACAGGGAGGCTTCATGACCCGCGACCCGCGCACCCTTGACCAGAACCCGCTCGTGGTCGACCCGGCCAATGAGGATGCAGTCCTTAATGACCGCCCCTCGCCGGCCCGGCCGCCGTTGGAGGCGCCACTTGCGCCGAACGACGCCGAATATGAGGACAGCGCTCCGGACGATCGTCGCCCGCCGGACGTGCGCGTACCGCCCGATCAGAGCAGGCGCCCCTGAGGCGAAATGGGGGACCGGTAGCGCATCGCTTGCATTGCAGTTCGGTCCCCCAGAGCCCATCATCGGCGCCTGTCTGTTCCGCCACTGGCCGGAGACCGCGCACGCCGATGAATATCCGTTTCCTGGAAACCTTTGTGTGGGTCGCCCGGCTGCGGAGCTTCTCCAGCGCGGCGGACAAGCTTTGCACGACCCAGGCGACTGTTTCCAACCGCATCGCGACCCTCGAACGCGATCTCGGCGTGCGGCTGTTCGAGCGCGACCTGCGCAATGTGAGCCTGACTCCGCAAGGCGAGCGGGCGCTGGCGCAGGCGGAAACCATCGTTCGCCTCACCGAAGAATTGCGGCTCGGGGTGAGCGAGGCCAGCAGCCTCCGCGGGCGCATCGCCATCGGCACCATCGATTCCATCGTCTATGCGTGGCTGCCCAAGCTGATCGAAGCGGTGAAGGCCACTTATCCGGACGTGGACATCGACCTCACGGTGGATAACAGCCTCACGGTCTCCCGCCTGCTGCTGGACCGGCAGGTGAATCTGGCGCTGATCGCCGGGCCCGTACTGGCGGCCGAGTGCAGCAATATCGACCTGTGCACCTATCAGTGCCACTGGTTTGCCGCGCCGCACCTCGGCCTGCACGGGCGCCGCCTCTCGCTCGTGGACATCGTGGCGAACCCCATCTTCGCCTTCTCAAAGGGCTCGCAACCCCACCAGAACGTGCTGCGTCTGATGGAGTCCGCCGGCCTCGACGCGAACCTCAATCTGGTGCGCATCCTCAATTCCAACTCGCTCGCCACCATCACCCGCCTCGCCCGCGACGGCATGGGCGTCGCCGTCCTGCCGACTGAGGTGGCTCGCGAGATGGTGGAACGGGGCGAACTGATGCAGCTCGACGTGGACGCGGACCTGCCGCCCCTGCACCTCCACGCTGTCTATCGCGAGGAGCCGGGCAGCACCCTGCCCGCATTGATCGCCCGGATGGCGGCGCAAGTGGCGAAGGCGGAAGACGCGGCCACGCTCACGCCATCGGCCAATGCGCGCCGCAACCAGATCCGCATTGCATCGCACACAAAATAGGCACGCGCCGCCCGTGCCGCTGTCATAAGCATTTCTTGTAAGCGCCGACAATTATTTCGCGTTTGTCGGACGTGGTTTGGTCTGGTCTGCTCCCGTCACCCAAGGCAGGAGACCTGACGTGAAGGTATCGCTGGTCCAGATGAACACGCAGGGGGACAAGGCCGCGAATCTCGCGACCGCCGCCTCCCTGATCGAAGCGGCGGTGGCCGCCGACAAGCCCGACCTCGTCGTGCTGCCGGAATATTACGCCTTTCTCGGTGATACGCCGGCGCAGGCGCAGGAGGCCGCCGAGACCTTCCCGGATGGCGAGTCCTACCAGCTCATGAAGGGGCTCGCGAAGAAGCTGAAGGTGGCGATCCACGCCGGCAGCGTCGCCGAGCGCGAGGGCAATTCCTTCTACAACACCACCGTCGTCTTCGGCCCCGATGGCGAGGAACTGGCCCGCTACCGCAAGATCCACCTGTTCGACGTGGAGATCACCGGCGGCACCGTCTATCGCGAGAGCGACACCGTCTCGCGCGGCGAGGACGTGGTCACCTACGCGCTCGGCGGCAAGACGGTCGGCTGCGCCATCTGCTACGACATCCGCTTCCCCGAGCTGTTCCGCAAGCTGCGCGACAAGGGCGCGGACATCATCGTCCTGCCCGCCGCCTTCACGCTGATGACCGGCAAGGACCACTGGGAAATCCTCGCCCGCGCCCGCGCCATCGAGACCCAGACCTGGTTCCTCGCGGTCGGCCAGACCGGCCCGCACGCGGGCGGCAAGAAGTGGTGCTGGGGCCATTCCATGGTCATCGACCCGTGGGGCCACATCACCGCGCAGGCCTCCGACGGGGTGGGCTTCACCACCGGCCGTCTGGAGTTCGGCTACACCGAGAAGGTGCGGGCCAACGTCCCCGTCGCCAATCACCACGTTCTCGCCTGAGCGGAAGCGCACTTATGTTCATCGTCAATCCCATGCCCGCCCAGATCGCGCCCGAGCTCGTGACCGAGCTTGAGAAGTGCGAGGTGGCGACCATCGGCCATGTGCTGCATTCCGGCTTCGTGGACCGCGAGATCCGCGCCGTGCTGCCGGGCAAGCGCGTCGCCGGCACCGCCGTGACGCTGCGCATCCCGCACGCGGATTCCACGCTGCTGCACTATCTCACCGCTTATGTGCGCCCCGGCGACGTGGTGGTGATCGAGCGCTGCGGCGACGACAAGCACGCCTGCTGGGGCGGCGTCATCACCAACGCCATGAAGATGGCGGGCGTGAAGGCCGGCGTCATCGACGGCCCGGCCACCGATTTCTCCGAGATCGTGAAGGTGGACATGCCCATGTGGTGCCGTGGCCCCTCGCCCATCACCACCAAGCTTCTCGGCCTCGAAGGCGCGATGAACGTGCCGGTGAATGTGGGCGGCCAGACCATCGAGCCGGGCGACGCCGTGCTCTGCGACGAGAGCGGCGTGGTGGTGCTGAAGCCGGCGCAGGCCCCCGCCATCGCCGCCCGCGCCATCCAGATGCAGGAGAACGAGATCAAGCTGCTCGCCCGCCTCGCCGCCGGCGAGAAGCTGCCGGACATCACCGGCGCCCGCGCGATGGTGGAAGCCAAGCTCGCGCCCGCCACCTGAACATGAGGGCGGCTGAGCCAACACTCAGCCGCCCGGCCGTCACCATGAAGCCGAGGCTGGACCACCGGCCCGTCCCACACCTTTTCCAGAGGGGATCCACATGACGACGTCTGCGAAGTTCGGGGCCGCTGCGGCGCTCGCCCTCGGTCTCTTCTCTCAGGCCGCCTGGGCCGAGAGCAACATCACCGTCATGGCCTATTCGGGCCTGTTCCAGGAGCGTTACACGAAGGCCGTGATCGAGCCCTTCATGAAGGCGCATCCGGATATCAAGGTCACCTATTTCCCCCTGCCCTCCTCCGCCGCCATGCTCGGCAACCTGCGTGCCCAGAAGGCCGCGCCGCAGACCGACGTCGCCATCATGGACGTCTCGGTGTCGAAGGCCGGCACCGATGAGAGCCTGTTCACCAAGATCGACGAGACCAACGCGCCCAACGTGAAGGATCTCTATCCCAACGCCCGTATTCCGGACGTGGCGGGCGTCGCGGTGACCTTCGACAATCTCGTGATGCTCTACAACACCGATCAGGTGAAGGAGCCGCCGAAGTCCTGGATGGCCATGGCCGACAAGGGCTATGCGGGCAAGGTGGTGATCCCCGGAATGCCCGACATTCAGGGGCTCTCGCTGGTCATCATCCTCAACAAGGCGAACGGCGGCACGGACTATCTGAAGGACGTGAGCAAGGGCATTGCGGCGATGGTCGAGATCGCGCCCAACGTCCAGACCTGGGAGCCCAAGCCCGAGGTCTATGCGCCCATCGTCACCGGGCAGGCCGCCGTCGGCGCCGGCTGGAACGCCCGCGCGCAGGTCAACAGCCAGACCTCCGGCGGCAAGCTCAAGGCCACCATCCCGCAGGAAGGCACGGTGTTCCAGATCAACACCATCAACCTCGTGGCCAACGGCCCCGGCGGCGATGCGGCCAAGACCTTCGTGAACTATGCCCTGAGCCCCGAGGCCCAGAAGGCCTTCACCGAGAGCATGTTCTACGCTCCCACCAACGCCAAAGCGGACATCTCGCCCGAAGCGCTCGACCGCACCGCCGTGAAGTTCATGGACAAGGTGATCCCGGTGGACTGGATCGCGCTCGCCAAGGTGCGTGACGCCATCGGCGAACAGTGGCGCCGCCGCGTGCTGCCCGCCAGCCGGTGAGGCACATGGCCATGATCCGCACCTCGCCCGACGAGATCCAGCGCCAGACGCAGGGCGAGGGCTTCCTCTCCCTGCGCGGCCTCACCCGCCGCTACGGCACCTTCAATGCCGTGGACGACCTCAATCTCGACGTGGCCAAGGGCGAATTGGTCGCCTTTCTCGGCCCCTCCGGCTGCGGCAAGACCACCTCGCTGCGGATGATCGCCGGCCTTGCCCCCTCAACGTCCGGCCATATCGTGGTGGACGGGCGCGACATCACAGGCGTGCCGCCCTACCGGCGCGACATGGGGCTGGTGTTCCAGTCCTACGCCCTCTTCCCGCACATGGACGTGGCGAAGAACGTCGCCTTCGGCCTTGAGATGCGCAAGGTCTCGAAAGCCGAGGCGGCGGAGCGGGTGCGCGAGGCCATCGCCATGGTGCGCCTCACCGGCAAGGAGCACCACCGCCCCGCCCAGCTCTCCGGCGGCCAGCAGCAGCGCGTGGCGCTCGCCCGCGCGCTCGTCGTGCGGCCCTCCATCCTGCTGCTCGACGAACCGCTCTCCAACCTCGACGCCAAGCTGCGCGACGAGATGCGCAACGAGATCCGCGACATCCAGAAGCGGCTCGGCATCACCGCCATCTTCGTGACCCACGACCAGATGGAAGCCCTCACCATCTGCGACAAGGTGGCGGTGATGAACCACGGCCGTCTGGAGCAGCTCGGCACGCCGCACGAAATCTATGAACACCCGAAAACCGCCTTCGTGGCGGGCTTCGTGGGCCGCATCAACCGCCTGTCCGGCACCGCTGCGGGGGGTATCGCAGAGGTGGCGGGCGTGAAGGTCGCCGCGCCCGGCTTCAACGGCCCGGTTGAGGTCATGGTGCGTCCGCATCGCATCGTGCTTTCTCCCGGCGCCGCGCCGGCAAGCGGCGACCTTCACAGCCTCTCCGGCACCGTCACCCGGGCCACCTTCGCCGGCGACATCCTCGAGTATGAGGTGGAGGCCGGCGGCACCCTGCTGAAGACGGAAGCCTCCACGCGCGGCGGCGAGCAGGTGCTGGCGCCGGGAACCCCCGTCACCCTGTCCTGGCGCCCGCAGGACACCTTCGTGTACGCCGCATCATGAGCACGCTCGCCGTTCCCGCACCCCGCGCGGCGCGCCCCATGAGCCCGACCGCGGTTGCCATGCTGCTGCTCCTGCCCATCGCGCTCGTGAATGCGGTGGGCTTCCTGTGGCCGGTGTTCAACCTGCTGCGCATGTCCTTCAAGGAATCGCAGGCGACCGGCGCGCTGGTAGAGACCTTTTCGCTCACCACCTGGTCCACGGTGCTGGGCGACAGCTTCACGCTGGAGCTGATCGGCAACAGCATCGGCGTCAGCCTCTTCATCACGGTGCTGACGCTGCTGTGTTCCTACCCCATCGCGCTCTATCTGCACCGTTCGTCCGGCCTGTGGCGCACCATCCTGCTGGTGCTGGTCATTGCGCCGCTGCTCACCTCAGCCGTGGTGCGCACCTATGGCTGGATCGCCATCCTGTCCTCGCAGGGGCTCATCGCCAATGTGCTCGGCCTCGTCGGCCTCACGCCGCCGCGCCTCATGTTCAACCTCACGGGCGTCATCATCGGGCTCACCGAAATCCTGATGCCCTACATGATCCTCGCCCTGCTTTCGGGCTTCGGCCGGCTCGATCCGCGTTGCGAGGAAGCGGCGCTGACGCTCGGCGCGACACCGTTGAAGACCTTCTGGCGCGTGGTGCTGCCGCTCACCGCGCCGGGCATGGCGCTGGGTTGCCTGCTCTGCTTCGTGCTCGCCATCTCCTCCTTCGTCACGCCGAAGCTGCTGGGGGGTGGGCGCGTGTTCCTCTTGGCCACCGAGATCTACGATCAGGCCATCGTGACCCTCAACTGGCCGGTCGCCGCGACGCTCTCCATGATCATCCTGGTGCTGTTCGGCGCAGCGCTGGCCCTCTACACCCGCGCCCTGCGGCGCATTGCCTGACGGAGACGGCCCATGGATGAACGCCCCGTCTCCCCCGCGCTGAAGATCGCTGCCGGCGTGATGTTCCTCTTCCTGCTGGCGCCGATCCTCATCATCGTGCCCATGTCCCTGAGCGGGGACGCCTACCTCAACTTCCCGCCGTCGAGCTGGAGCCTGAAGTGGTACGGCGCCATCTTCTCCGACAGCAAGATGACCGCCGCCTTCTCGGTGAGCCTCCTGCTGGCGGTGGTGGTGACGGTCATCTCCCTGCTGGTCGGCCTGCCGGCGGCCTATGCGCTGGTTCGGCTCAAGCCGCCGGGCGCCGAGGCGCTGGGCGGCCTGTTCACCGCCCCGCTGCTGCTGCCGACCATCGTGCTCGGCCTCGCCATCCTGCTGGTGTTCGCCCCGCTCGGCCTGCTCGGCACTTTTCAGGGGCTCGTGGTGGCGCATCTCATCGTCACCCTGCCCTATGCCATCCGCGTGCTCTCCACCGCGCTCGCCACGCTGCCCATCCCGGTGGAGGAAGCCGCCTCGACGCTCGGTGCGCCGCCGCTCACCGTCTTCTTCCGCGTCACCCTGCCGATGATGCGGTCGGGCATGGTGTCCACCGCCGCCCTCTGCTTCCTTGTCTCCTTCGACGAGGTGGTGCTCTCGCTCTTCATGACCGGCCCGCGCATCTCCACGCTTCCGGTCGCCATGTATCGCCACGTGGAACAGCAGGCCGATCCTCTGGTCGCCGCCATCTCCGTGCTGCTGGTGGTGCTCACCCTGGCCGTTGTCATCGTGGTGGACCGCACCGCCGGACTTGCGAAGACCTTTGTGAAGTGACCGGACGGGCCTTGCGCCCGCCCGGCCCCAAGTTCGCGGGATCCGCCCGCACCTGACCTTGCCCAGACCCGTCCGCCCCGACCTGCGCCTCGCGCGGGAACGGGGGAACTCACGCTTTCGCCCGGAGATCGCTCATGTCCCAGCAGCTCGCCCAGTTCGCCTTCTGGCTCTCCTCGCCCTCTTTCCCGCACATCGAGATTGCGCGGGGCGCCGGCTTCACGGCGGTGGTGCTCGACATCGAGCACGGCACCTTCAATCTCGATGACCTCGACCGGGTGATCCCCTTCTGCCGGGCGCTCGGCATCAAGGTCTATGCCAAGGTGCTCGGCCCGCTCACCGAGCCGATCCAGCAGGCGCTCGATTTCGGGGCGGACGCGATCATCATCCCGCACATCGGCGCGCTCGATCATGCGAAGGCCGTGACGGCGGCCACCAAATATCCCCCGCTTGGCGTGCGCTCCTATGCGGGTGGCCGCACCATGGGCTACGGCCCGGTGGACGACAGCTTCAGCGCCAATGAGAACGCCCGCACCAAGTGCTGGCCGATGATCGAGAGCCGCGAAGCCCTCAATGACGTGGAGGCCATCGCCGCTCTGCCCACCGTGGACGGCCTCTTCGCCGGCCCCACCGACCTGTCCATGGCCGCCGGCAACCCGCGCTACAGCTTCAGCGAAAGCGACAAGAACGACATCGCCCGCATCGGCGCCGCCGCTCGCGCCGCTGGCAAGCCCTGGGTGCTGCCCGCCTGGACGGCGCCCGAGCGCGCCTTCGGCAAGCTGCACCGCGCCGACATCACGGTGGTGGGCGCGCAATACGCCCTCATCCGCTCCGCCTTCCACGGCCTCGTGGATAGCCTCGGCTCCGAAGGCCTCCTGTGATCCTCATCCGGAACGTGTCATGACCTCCCAGGCCCCCATCCGCATCGCCGTCGACATCGGCGGCACCTTCACCGACATCGAGATTCTCGACGCCTCGACGGGTGAGATCCACCAGATGAAGACGCCGAGCACGCCCTCGGATCCGTCCATCGGTCTCCTCACCGGCATCAAGGAAGCGAGTGCGCGCTTCGGCTTCTCGCTCGATCACGTCCAGTATCTGCTGCACGGCACCACCATCGCCACCAATGCCGTGCTGGAGCGCAAGCTGCCGCTCGGCGCGGTAGTGACGACGGCCGGCTTCGAGGACGTGATGCAGATCGGCCGGCATGGCCGCACCGACGTCTATGCCATCACCGCCTCGCCCCCGGCGCCGCTGGTGAAGCGCCGCCTGTGCTTCGGCGTCTCCGAACGCATCGGTGCGGACGGGCGCGTGCTGAAGCCGCTAGACGACCGCTCCGTCGCCTTCCTCGCCGGCAAGCTGCGCGAGGCGGAGGTGAAGTCCGTCGCCATCTGCTTCCTGCACGCTTATGCCAACCCGGCCCACGAGCGCCGGGCCGGCGAAATCCTGCGCGAGCTGCTGCCGGGCGTCGCCATCACCCTCTCCAGCGATATTTCGCCGGAGCTGCGGGAATATGAGCGCATGTCCACCACCGTGCTCAACGCCATGCTGGTGCCCGTGGTGCAGACCTATACGGACCGCCTCGCTGGCAAGCTGAAGGAGGAAGTGCCCTCCACGCAGGTGTATCTCGTGCAGTCGAACGGCGGCGTCTCGGGCCTCGCCAAGGCCGGGCGCGAGCCCGCCCGGCTGCTGCTCTCCGGCCCCTCGGGCGGGGCGGCGGCGGCCAAGCGGCTCGCGGCGGACCTCGACGAGCCGAACCTCGTCGCCGTGGACATGGGCGGCACCAGCTTCGACGTCTCCGTCGTGCATGAAGGGGCCGTCGCCATGGTCAACGAGGGCGAGGTGGATGGCCTGCCAGTGCGCCTGCCCATGATCGAGATGCGTACCATCGGCGCGGGCGGCGGCTCCATCGCCTGGGTGGATGACGGCGGGCGCCTGCGCATCGGCCCGCACAGCGCCGGTGCCGAGCCCGGCCCCGCCTGCTACGGGCGCGGCGGCCAGCAGCTCACCGTGACGGACGCCAACCTGCTGCTGGGCCGGCTGGACGGCTCCAGCTTCATGGGCGGCAAGATGGGGCTCGATCGGGAGGCCGCCGCCAAGGCCGCAGAGGCGGTTTCCGGCAAGCTCGGCCTCTCGCCGGAGGAGACGGCGGCCGGCGTCATCGCCGTCACCAATTCGAGCTTGGCCACCGCCACCCGCCTCTCGCTGTTCGAGAAGGGCATGGACCCGGAGGATTTCGCCCTCCTATCCTTCGGCGGCGCGGGCGGCGTGCATGCCTGCGAGGTGGCCGAGGAACTCGGCATGCGCAAGGTGATCTTCCCCGCCCACGCCTCCACGCTTTCGGCTTGGGGCATCCTGTGGTCGGACATCACCCACGACCTCTCCGCCACGCAGATCGGCCTGTTCTCCGATCTCGCCCCCTCCATGGCCCAGAAGGCGCAGGCCCTCGCCGCCGAGGCCAACCGCCTGCTGGCCGAGGACGGCGTGCGACCGGAGAACTGCGGCTTCGAATGGGCGGTGGACCTGCGCTATGCGGGCCAGGCCTTCGACCTGCGCGTGCCGCTGGACACGGCGGATTTCTCGCCCCGTGGTGTCGCGGCGGCGACGAGCGCCTTCCACGCCATCCACAAGCAGCGCTTCTCCTATGACGAGCCCGCCGTACCGGTGGAGATCGTGGCCCTGCGCCTCACCGCCATCGGCCGCCTCGCCAAGCCGACCCCGGCGCCCGCGTCGGCCGGCACCGCTTCCGGTTCGAAGACCCGTCCGGTCTATGGGCGCGGCGGTTTCGTCGAGACCAAGGTTTGGGCGCGCGAGGCCATCGGCCCCGCCGGCGTGCCCGGCCCGGCCGTGGTGGAGGAGACCTACACGGCCACTTATGTGCCGGCCGGCTGGACCATCCGCGCCCACGCCACGGGCGCGCTCATCGCCGAGCGCGCGGCCACCCACTGATCGCCTCCAAGGACAAGAGAGCCATGAGCCCCATCGATCCCGTCCGCCTCGAGGTGATCCGCAATGCGCTGGTCGCCGCCGCCGAGGAAATGAGCATCACCATCTGGCGCACCAGCCGCTCCACGGTCGTGCGCGAGATCCTCGATTTCTCCACCGCCGTCTTTGATGCGCAGGGGCGCAACATCGCCCAATCCGCGCGCATTCCGGTGCACCTCAACTCCATGTCGGACTGCCTGAAGACCATTCTGGAGCAGTACATTCCGCTGGAGAGCTGGAACGAGGGCGACGTCATCGTCACCAACGATCCCTATGCCGGCGGCCAGCATCTCCCCGACATCCAGACCTTCCGCCCCGTGTTCGTGGATGGCGAGCGCGTCGGCATCGTCGGCACGCTCTGCCACCATGTGGACGTCGGCGGCGGCGCGGCGGGCTCCTATTATGCGGCGGCCACCGAGATCTTCCACGAAGGCATCCGCATTCCCCCGCTGCGCCTCGTGGACAAGGGCACGCTCAACACCAGCGTGTTCGAGATGCTGCTCTACAACGTGCGCCAGCCCGATGAGACGCGCGGCGACCTCAACGCCCAGATCGCCGCGCTCGGCATCGGCGCGCGGGCAGTGGCGCGCATCGCGAAGAAGTATGGCAGCGCCAACCTCTCCGCCGCCATGTCCGCCATCCTCGATGGCTCGGAGCGCATGATGCGCGCCGCCATTGCGGCTCTGCCGGACGGCACCGCCTCCTTCGTGGAGACGGTGGATGACGACGGCCAGTCGGACACGCCCATCCGCCTTGAGATCACCATCACAAAGAAAGGCGACACCATCGCGCTCGACTTCGCCGGCTCCAGCCCGCAGGTGCGTGGCCCGGTGAACAACACGCCGGCCATGACCTGCTCGGCGGTCTATTACGCGCTGCTGGCGGCGCTGGGCTCCGACATTCCAGCCAATTCCGGCTGCTACCGGCCCGTGAGCGTGAACCTGCCCAAGGGCAGCGTGGTGAACGCCCAGTTCCCCGCCCCCGTGGTCGGCCGAATGGTGGTGAACCACCGCATCGCCACCTGCGTCTTCGGCGCGCTGGCACAGATCGCACCGGAACGGATTCCGGCGGCCTATTACGCCATCTCCTATGTCTATGCGGTCTCGCTGGTGCAGCCGAACGCCAAGCGCCAGGTCTATTTCGACATCGAGGTGGGCGGCTGGGGCGGCCATGCGGGGGGTGATGGCGCGAGCGCGCTCTCCTGCGGCCTCCACAACAACACCAACGCCCCTATCGAGATGGTGGAAGCCAAATACCCCGTGGTGTTCACTCGCTACGGCCTGCTGCCGGACACGGGCGGCGCCGGCACCCATCGCGGCGGCCTCGGCCTCGTGCGCGAGTTCCGGCTGGAGGCGGCGGAAGGCTCCCTCTCCACCAATTTCGAGCGCTTCCGCTTCCCGCCCTATGGCATCAAGGGCGGCGAGCCGGGCTCCCTCTCCTCGACCACCGTCACCCATGCGGACGGCACCACCGAGAGTCTCAATTCCAAGGTCTCCGGCATTCCGCTCTCCGCCGGTGATCTCGTGACCATCAAGACGTCCGGCGGCGGCGGCTACGGCGACCCGAAGGGCCGCGACCGGGCCAAGCTCGCCGAGGATCTGGCGGAAGGCCTCGTGACGCCCGAGGCGGCCCGCACCCTCTATGGTGCGCCGGAGCTTGCCGCCGCGGCCGCCACCGTCAAGACCTGTGGCAGCAAGACCCCTGCCCGCGCCAAGACCGGGGTCGCCGCATGAGCGCCCCGGCATCCGTTCCCATGGCCTTCCTCTCGCTTGCCGAGGTGGAGGCCCTCACCCGCGCGGCCTTACAGGCGAGCGGCGTCAGCCCGGCCAACGAGCCCTCCGTCACGGCCTCCGTCGTGGCGGCGGAGGCGGAAGGCGTGCACAGCCACGGCCTCGCCCGCCTGCCCACCTATTGCGCCCACGCCAAGGTGGGCAAGATCGACGGCAAGGCCACGCCCACCCTGTCCCGCCCGCGCCCCGGCCTCGTGCGCGTGGATGCCGCGGACGGCTTCGCCCATCCGGCCATCAACCTCGGCCTGCCGGCTCTTCTTGATGCCGCGCGGGCACAGGGCATCGCGGCGCTGGCGGTGACCAACTCCTACAATTGCGGCGTTGTCGGCTATCACGTGGAGCGCATCGCGAAGGCAGGCCTGATGGCGCTCGGCTTCGTGAATGCGCCCGCCTCCATCGCGCCCGTGGGGGGCACGAAGCCGGTGTTCGGCACCAACCCGATCGCGTTCGCGGTGCCGCGCGCGGATGGCGAACCGCTGGTGCTGGACCAGTCGTCCAGCGTGGTGGCAAAGAG
The DNA here is from genome assembly GCF_004364705.1 of Azorhizobium sp. AG788. Taxonomy (NCBI): domain Bacteria; kingdom Pseudomonadati; phylum Pseudomonadota; class Alphaproteobacteria; order Hyphomicrobiales; family Xanthobacteraceae; genus Azorhizobium; species Azorhizobium sp. AG788. The sequence continues at coordinate 436,869 of NZ_SOBM01000004.1, read as the reverse complement.
CGAGATCGTGGTCCACGACCAGCGCGGCGAAGCCATTCCCCTCGGCTGGGCGCTGGACAGGGACGGCCAGCCCACCACCGACCCGAAGGCGGCACTCGCCGGGGGAACCATGGTGCCGGCCGGCGGCTACAAGGGCGCGGGGCTTGCGCTCATCGTGGAGATGTTTGCCGCCTGGCTCACGGGCGCGCATCTCTCCATCGACGCCTCCTCCTTCGCGGACAATGCGGGCGGCTCGCCGCGCACGGGCCAGATGTTCATCGCCGTCGATCCCGGCCCGCTCGCAGGGCCGAACGCGGCGGCGCGGATGGCCCATCTGTTCGCCGCCATCACCGATCAGGAGGGTGCGCGCCTTCCCGGCGGGCGGCGCGCGGCGGCACGGGTGCGCACCGCGCGCGAGGGCGTGAAGATCCCTCAGGCGCTGCTGGACAAGCTGACGGCCATCGCCGGCTGATCCTGTGCGGGGGCGGGTACACCCGCTCCCCCCTCATACCGGGAGGCGGAAGTGCAGTTCCCACGAACTGCCGATGCGCTGGATCTTCAGGTCCGGCGCGAGGCGGGTAATGAGGAAGCCCGTCAACTGCTCCGCCAGCGCAGGATTTTCCAGCAGTTCCTCCGCCGTCGGCGGGCGGCTCGCCAAGGCCGGCGCCGTGCCCTCGTAGCGCAGCACGATGTCGAACAGGATATCGTTATAGCGGGTGGTCACCTCGATCACCGGCCGTTCGGGATCCACATAATCGCGGCCGATCAGTTCCAGCGCATGCCAGGTCACCTGCGCGGCGCGCTGCACCACGTCCACCCGCGCGCTCCACCGCGCGCCCTCCGCCTCTATGAAGTTCGCCACGTCGTCATGCCGGGCACCGCTGGCCGGAAAGCGCCGCACCACCTTGCGCGTGACGCCGATGCGGAAGATGGCGAGCAGCACCACCGTGACGAGGATGGACACCGCGAAGGCGGAGAAGGTGAACAGCCGCAGGCCCGGCACCTGCCCGTCCAGCAGCCGGTGCAGCGGCTCGTAGGCGATGGCGGCGACGAACCCCATGCCGATGGCCAACACCTTGCGGGCATCCAGCACCCGGCTCGCCACAAGCTGGATGCCGTTCACCGTCGTGAAGGTGGACAGGAAGATGAAGAGCGCGCCCGTGACCGAGACCGGCATCAGCAGCCAGAAGCCGATCACCTTGGGTAGGAGCGAGAAAGTCATCAACAGGCCGCCGGTCCAGAAGGCGAGCGCTCGTGCCGTGCAGCCGGAGGCCGCCGCCAGCGCCACCGCGCCGCCCGACGCCACCATGGGCATGGCGTTCAGAAAACCCGCCACCATATGCATCACGCCTTCCGCACGGATGCCCCGGCCGATGGAGACGAGGTCAGGGCTCTTCCAGTCTCGGTCATTGTTGCGCTGGGCAATGGTCTGCACGCCCATGGAGGTGAGCGCGAAGACGAAGCCGGTGACCATGAAGGGGATGACCGCGCCGAGGTTGAAGGCCCAGCCGAAAAGCGGCGGACGGGGGAAATCCACGACGCGCGCATCCGCGAACAGGCGCAGGTCATGGGGATCGAGTTGTCCGAGGGCGACGCTCAGCACCATCCCCACGCAGAGGCCGATGAGGTTGGTGAACAGCCTTAACCGGCTCTGCACATACACATGCAGGATGACCAGCGTCGCCAGCGTTACCCCGACGATGGTGAGATGGGCAATGGCGTCGGGCCTGTCCGGCGGCAGGTCCAGCACGAGAAAGAGGCCCTGCTGGCCGAGGCCGACACCGATGAGAAATACCGCGAGCCCCGCCACCTCCACCGTGAAGATCGCCCGCAGGCGGAAGATGACAAAGGAAAACAGCACCTGGGACACGCCCACCATGCCGACCATGGTGAAATTCTCGGCCAGCGACAGGCCGGCGGACGAGGCATAGACGAGCGCTGGAATGGCCGCCGTTGTGCATTGGAGCGGATAGAACAGCCGGGCGCCGACCCCACCGATGCCAAATCCCTGGAGGACCAGCACGAAGCCGGAGCAGAACAGGGTGGCCGCCGCGAGACGCAGGAACTGGTCGTCATCGAGCCCGAGGTTTGCGAGCGCGATGCTGGGCACGCTCAGCAGCGCGCTGAGGAAGGCCACCTGCTGGAGCGCACTCAATAGGCCGACGCGCGCGGGCGGCAGATCGTCCACGCCATAGACGAGATTCTGGGGTTTGCGCATGGGGGCCGGCTCAGGTGGCCGGCATCAGAGGCGTTCCGGGAGCATCCGTGACCCAGAGGTCACCGCTTTCGAGATCGAACCACCAGCCGTGCAGGCTCAGCGATCCGGCCTCGACGCGCTCGCGGACCCAGGGATAGGTCATGAGATTGTCCAGCGAGCCGAGGATGGAGGCGCGCTCGGCGAGGAAGGGCACGGCCTTGAGATGGTCGAGGGGCATCTCGCGCTGTTCGCCATCCTCGGCGGGCAGATGCAGGCGGCTGGCGGCGAGCGCCATCTCCACCCACGGCCCCACGAACTCGCGCGGCTGGCGCTCGCCACCGGCGGTCGCCAGCATCGCCTTGATGCCCCCGCAATGGGCGTGCCCCAGCACCACGATGTGATCGACGCCGAGGTCGCGCACCGCATATTCCAGCGCCGCGCCCGTACCGTGCAGCCCGTCGTCCGGGGCATAGGCGGGCACGAGATTGGCGACGTTCCGCACCACGAACAGTTCGCCCGGCAGGGCCCCCGTCAGGAGCGCAGGATCGACGCGCGAGTCGGAACAGGAGATCATCAGGACCGCCGGCTTCTGGCCCTTCTCGACCAGCCCCTGCATCAGCGCAGGCGCTTCGTCGTAGAAGCGTGCCTTGAAGCGGCGGACACCCTCAAGAAGATGATCAACATCCCGGCATTCGGCGGCGCACGCGGACGGAGTATCACCCGTATGACTGTCGTCGATCATCCCATGTTCCTCAAGATGCGCGCCGTATCCAGGCGAGCGGGGCAGTATTACCGATCATGCCCCGAATCTCGTGCCTTTGCACGCCCCGGAATGTTCGAGGAAGAACTCTCGATCCGCGCAGAAATAGATGAGGTGTCTGACGGGCAGACCGCGCGCCTCAGAGAAAGCGCAGCCGGCTTTGAGCGAAGCGTCGCGGCCGCAAGCCGCCGTGGCGCACGGGCGCCGATGACCCGCCAGAGCCGGCAAAGCACGCTCAGGGATGGCGCGGGGTGATGTCTACCGAAGCAACGGCAGCGTGGCGGCTCAGTGCAGCGGTGCCGGTGCCCGGTGGGCGCGTGCGGCAGCGAGCGTGGCCTCGGCGATGGCGCGGCCGCGCTCGTCCATGCCGGTAAAGCGGGCCTGCCAGCGGTTGCGGGGGTCGATCTCCAGCAATTTCACGCCGCCGGGCACCTCGATGCCGTCGCGCGCGAGACCACGCAGCACGCCGTCGAGAGGCGCCAGCACCGGCGTCCGCTCCAGATGGCCGAGGACCATGCCCCGGAAGACCCGCGAGCCGATGCTGTGGGCCGTGTGCCAGCGGCCGGGCAGGCCGGCATAGACGAAGCGCTCCGCACCGGAATTGCCCAGGCGGCGGGATACACGGTCCCCTGCCTGCGTCTCGCCCTGGGCCACGACCTGCCCGGTGAGCCGGGGGTGGGTTTCCACAGCCACATCACAATTGCGGCCGATGGCAAAGCCCGGCCCGAGACCGATGGTGACATCCGCCAGATGCCGCAGATCCGGCTTCACCGCATACTTGTCCATCCGGGCGTCGATCAGCAGCGCGAAGGGCGCGATCACCATCAGTTCGACGAGCCCCATGCGCGTGATCGCGAGGCGCCCGCCGTGCGTGAAGATGGCAAAGAGTTCGCTCACGCGCTCCACCGGAACCGCCTCGAGGCCCTCCACAGGAGCGGGATCGCCCCACAGCGCATCATGGAAGGCCATGCGGCGGCGGATCACCGGCGGTGCGGCATCGTGGGACATCACCACCGCATAGCCCGCCCGGTGAAGGTGAATCGCCACGGCGGATGCGATCTCGTTCGTGCCGAGCACGATCGCCACTTCCGGCCGGCTGCGCAGAAAGGCTGCCGCTGTCCCATCCATTGCCGCCTCATTATGTAAGACGATTACATAATGAGAATGAAGCAAAGGCGGGGCCAACTGCGATTGACGCTATTGCAGGCTGAAATGGACAACCTTCGCGGCTCCGGCCGTCAGCTTCACAACATAACGTCCTGCACGCCCGACAGCCGCCTGTCGAGAAAGCGACAGGCCACGCGATCCTAATCGCCGGCGAGGATCACATGATCCGGATCGAAGGTGGCGACGGCGGCATCGCCCTCCGCGAAACCTGCCGCATCCACCAGCCGGCGCGGCACGACGGCGGTGATGGTCTTGCCATTGCCGATGTCGAGCTGGATCTCGCTGTTCACCTCCGCATCGGTGCGTGCGGCGATGATGCCGGGAAAGCGGTTGCGCGCCTCGGGCGGCACGGCGTCGGGGGCATGCACATGCACGAAGGAGGCCTTCACCAGCGCCAGCACCCGCCTCCCCGGCCTGAGGTCAAGTTCCTCCACGGCGGAATTGGTAACGATCGCGCACAGACAGACGATCTCGCTCACCTTCAGGCTCACCTCCACGTCCACGGGCCAGCGCTGCACACGGGTGATCTCGGTCTGGAACATGTTGCGGGCCGAGATGCGCACACCCACGGTCCAGAGCAGCGTCTCGCTCAGGCCATCGAGCCCGTCCTCGGCGATGAGGCTGGAGAGGGCGGCGAGGCGGCTTTCCAGCCGGTGGAAAGTGGCGATCAGCCGCCGCCCCTCGTCGGTAATAGCCGCATTCCCACCCGCCCGGCCGCCGGTGCGGGTGATGAAGGCCGGCGTCGGCAGCAGGTTGTTGATGGCATCCACCGCCTCCCAGGCGGTCTTGTAGCTGAAGCCCGTGGCCTTTGCCGCCCGGGTGATGCTGCCATGCTCCGCCACCGCTTCCAGCAGCCGGATGCGGTCGCGCCCGACCAGCAGCCGGCCATCGCTCTTCAGCGCCAGAAGGGCGTCGATCTTTCCCGCCGTCACCACGTTCCCCATGCCTGACGACGGCATTGAACGCCCGGCGCGCCGGCGCCGCAAGGCGGGCGACGTCACATCCCGTCTGTGATCGGCCGTTCAGTACGCGGTGGGCTGCGTCTCGGGCAGATAAAGGCCATAGCGCAGGGAGAGCTGGGCGAAAGCCTCCGCTGTCGCCGGATCCACGGGAATGCCCATGCGCGCCCGATTGTCCGCCTCGCGCCATTCACGGTCGCCGGGAGCCAGCACCTCGCCGCCGGCGGTGGGGCGGGAGCGGCGCAGCGTGCGCAGATAGCGCGCCATGCCCTCCTCATAGGCCTCCGGCTCCAGGAAGGCGCTGGGGCGCACCGCCAGCACGAAGGCTCCGATATTGCGCGGCGTCGCCATGTCCGGCCCGACCATGGGCGCGATGTCGAAGCTGAGAAGCGCGCCGGAAAGCAGCGCGCTGAAGATCTCCACGAGGCCCGCGAGGCCCGCGCCCTTGAAGCCGAACGCTCCTCCAAGCGGCGCCAGCATATCCACCGCATTCGCGTCCTGCGTATCCACCCCCTCAGCGTCCGAGGCGGCGTCGCGCGGCAACGGAATGTCGAGGCTGCGGTAGAGCAGCACGCGGTTGAACGGCACGGAGCTGGTCGCCATGTCGAACAGCCACGGCCGGGCACCGCGCACGGGCGCGGCGGCGGCGATGGGATTGGTGCCGTGGAAGCGCTCGGCGCCCTCATGAAGACGCACGAAACTGTCGGAATTGCAGAAGGCGAGCCCGACGAACCCGCGCTCCGCCGCTGCCAGGGCAAAGGCCCCCGCCGGCCCGAAATGAGAGGAATTGCGGATGGCCACCGCCCCGATGCCGAAGCCGCTCGCGAGATCCATGGCCCGGTCCATGGCCGTATAGGCGGCAAGGGCCCCATGGGCGGCACCGGCATCCAGCGTCGCCACCGCACCCGTCTCGCGCACATAGGTGAGCTGCGGCGCGCGGGCGACGCGCCCGCCCTCCAGCGCCGAGACATAATGGTTGAGCAACCGCACGCCGTGGCTGTCCACGCCCAGGCGGGAGGCGTGCATCATGGCGCGCGTCGCCGCATCGACGGTCGGCGCATCGGCGCCGGCAGCGCGCAACGCGGCCTCGCAGAACGCGGACAGGTCCGCCTCGCGATAGCGGGCGGCATAGACCGGGATGGGGGAGCGCGGCTCAGCCATGGTGCCCGACCTCCCGCGTGCGATGCGCGGCACGGCGTAAAGCCGTGCCCGGACGCGCCCTCAGGGCGCTGGCCGCGAGTGCTACCATGGCTCTTCTCCCAAGCCGCCGCAGGCCTCATGGGGCGGACCCGCTGACGCGGACACCAGCCTAAGGCACAGGCCAAGCCGTTGCAAATGCTTCGGAACCGCACCGCGGTGCGGCAGCCCCCCTTTCCAGCTTGGCAGCGGCGGGCGAACCGGTTCAGATGGCGCACTCCAACGGGGCGGCAGGCCCCGCCCTTCGAGCGGAAACAGCCGAGGACGCATGATGAGCCACCATCTCCAGTTCTATATCGACGGCCAGTGGGTCGAGCCGGTGGAGCCGCGCCGGCTGGCGGTGATTGATCCCTCGACCGAGGAAGCCTTCACGGAGATCGCCATGGGCACGGCGGCGGACGTGGACAAGGCGGTCGCGGCGGCGAAGCGGGCCTTCACGTCCTTTTCGCAGACCCCGAAGGCCGAGCGCCTTGCCCTGCTGAAGCGCATCCTCGCCGCCTATAACGACCGCTTCGAGGACATCGCGCAGGCGGTGAGCCGCGAGATGGGCGCGCCGCTCGCCTTCGCCCGCAATGCGCAGGTCTCCTCCGGCCGCGCCCATATCGAGGCCACCATCACCGCCTTCGAGCAGATGGAGCTGGAACAGACGCGCGGCACCACAACCATCCTGTATGAACCCGTGGGCGTGTGCGCCCTCATCACGCCCTGGAACTGGCCGCTCAACCAGATCACCTGCAAGGTCGCCCCGGCGATTGCCGCCGGCTGCACCATGGTGCTGAAGCCTTCCGAGATCGCGCCCATCACCGGCCTCATCTTCGCCGAGGTGATGGAAGCCGCCGGCACGCCGGCCGGCGTGTTCAATCTCGTCAATGGCAACGGCCCGGACGTGGGCCAGGTGATGGCCGGCCACAGGGACGTGGACATGGTGTCCTTCACCGGCTCCACCCGTGCCGGCATCATCGTCGCCAAGACGGCGGCGGACACGGTGAAGCGGGTCTCGCAGGAGCTGGGCGGCAAGTCCGCCAACATCATTCTGCGCGATGCCGCTTTCGAGAAGGCGGTGACAAAGGGCGTACTCGGCTGCTTCGGCAATTCCGGCCAGTCCTGCAACGCGCCCACCCGCATGCTGGTGCCGGCCGAGCGGCACGAGGAAGCGCTCGCCATCGCCAAGGCCACCGCCGAGCGGGTGAAGGTGGGCGATCCGCGCGCCGAGGACACGCTGCTCGGCCCGGTGGTGAGCGAAATCCAGTTCGACAAGATCCAGGCGCTGATCGAGACCGGCATCAAGGAGGGCGCGACCCTCGTCACCGGCGGCCCCGGCCGGCCGGAGGGCCTCAACCGCGGCTATTACGTGCGCCCGACCGTCTTCGGCCATGTGACGCAGGACATGACCATCGCGCGGGAGGAAATCTTCGGCCCGGTGCTCTCCATCCTCTCCTATGGCGACGAGGAAGAGGCGATCGGGATGGCCAATGACACCATCTATGGCCTCGCCGCTTATGTGCAGTCGCAGGACATCGCCCACGCCCGCACGGTTGCACGGCGGATGCGGGCCGGCACGGTGCAGATCAACTATCCCGCCTGGGACACATTCGCCCCCTTCGGCGGCTACAAGCAGTCCGGCAACGGGCGCGAATATGCCGACTGGGGCATTCACGATTTCCTTGAGATCAAGGGCGCTATCGGCTGGGGGTGAGTTGAACTGGAGCGGCGGGCGAAGGCCCGCCGCCTCCGTAAGACGGAGCAGGAACAGGACATCCGCAAGGGGGATAAGTCTCGACCGTTCCGCGCCGCGCAATCCTGCGTCCTGCGGTCAAGATCCAGATAAAACTCGGCTTTCCTACTCAGGCCGCCGGGCAACCGACCCGCCGATACCTAAGTTATCCCCCTAGGTATAATTTCCTACATACTGTCTCCAATCACATCTGATTTGGAGACGGCCGTGGCCTGGAGCCAGTTTGAGGATCGCGAACTTCACCGGGTGCGGAGCGAGATCAGCTACGCGGCGCTCCAATTAAAGCTGCTGCGCTTCGGTCTGGAGCAGCGCTATCGGGTGGATCAGCCGCGGGCGCCTGCCGGCTCGCCCTCTGGGGGGCAATGGATCGATGGTGAAAGCGCGGGCACCCCATCTCGCCCCAACCAGCAGCACATCCGCGTTCGGCAAGATGAAACGGGCGAGGAGAGTTGGCTATATCACAGTACCCACCACCGCCCGGACGGATCTCTTGCGAGCGAGCATGTTCTGAACCGCGACGGCAGCCGCATTTTCTCAGAATATAATACGCCCGACGGCACCGATGACTGGGACACACGTCACACGGTGGAGGACATAGACGGCAGCGTGTTGGTTGTCGAGAACGCAGGTAATAGCCAGACCATCCGGGATGGTCGAGGCGACCTGCTCAGCCAGAGTGTCTGGGGCAAACATGGCCCAGAGACGGCAGATCAGGTCCAACCGGCTTATTTTCCTACAAGGCAAACGCAACAGCTCTTATCCGCCCTTTTTACTTGGATGTCCACGAACGGCATCTCTCCTCTACTTGCGTACAAGATAGGAGAGTATTTCAAAGAAAATCCAGCCTCATTTCAGGTCATCTACATCGGCCAACCGGACACAGAAACGCTCTCTGGCGCATGTAAAAGATTAGCCGAGGTGCAAAAATACACTGACGAATCCGCTTCCAAATTAAGGCGAGAAAACTACGATTCTGCAGCCAGTTACGGGACTGCGGTGCATGTGGAACTGGATAAACGGATCAAAGCGCTGCATGATCCAGATCTGGCCTCGGAAAAATCTTACCTCAAGAACGAAGATGAAAACGATGCAAGACGCGGAGAAAAGGGGAGCATCAGGGTCGACGTTTTAGAAGCCGCTCCTCAGAATACAGTTTGCGTCTATGACATAAAAACCGGCAAGAGCGGCCTCAGCCAGGCACGCATGACCGAAATCGCCTTTGCCGCACAGAAATTCAGGCCAAATACACGCCGCATATTAGTAACCGAAATGAGGCCCCGAAGCAGATGACAACCGCATCTCAAATGAAAAAAATTGCCGAGCCGCTTTTACAAAAATACCCCGATCTTGCCTGGATAGGCCGGACGATAATCCTGAAGCCCGTCACTCATATTGCACGCGGGATCATTATGGATAGCAGCGCCGGAAAGACGGGATTTAACCCCCGCTGGGGCGCAACTTACCTATTTCGCGAACGAACGTCCCTCTCTTTTCATTGGAACATACAATTCCCATACAGGCCTATAGGCATATGGGAAATCGACCATCCAGATCACCAATCCGCATTTATTGAAATAGCAGAATCAGAAGCCCTCCCAAGGCTCCGCGAAATGAATAGCTTCGAATCTTTTTTGAATTTCACTGAATGTTCGGAGATTAATTATTCCTGGACCGCTCTTCCGCTGGCACGGGTTATTATACAGGCGGCACTTGGAAAAATATCAGACGCTCAAAAATCGGTGGAGGTTCTGCGCGAGGCCAACCCAACGGCCGCGGTCCAGCCGTACCCACTCTTCAATGACATTCTTGAACACCTATGGCCGGCGCTCATAAGGAACGACCGGCCCGCCGTCGCTCGAGTGCTCCATCACTGGGAACAGAAGACGGTCACTGCCTGTAAGCTGACGCCATACTGGCAGCCGACGCCCTTCCCGATCGAGGAGACCGCCTGACGCCTACGGACACCTCAGCCCGGCGCGCCGCTGCGCAGAAGCTGCCAGGTGATGGAGTCGAGCAATGCCTCGAATGAGGCGTCGATGATGTTGGGCGAGACGCCCACGGTCGTCCAGCGCGCCCCGCTCTCGTCGGTGCTCTCCACGAGCACGCGGGTCACGGCCTCGGTGCCGCCATTGAGGATGCGGACGCGATAGTCCGTCAGCCGAAGGCCCGCGATATAGGGCTGGTACTTGCCGAGATCCTTGCGCAGCGCCACGTCGAGGGCGTTCACGGGGCCGTTGCCTTCGGCAGCGGAGATGAAGACCTCGTCCCCCACCCGCACCTTCACGATGGCTTCCGCCACCGTCGTCATCTCGCCCTTGGCATTGTAGCGACGCTCCACTTTCACGCTGAAGCGCTCCACGGTGAAGAAGTCGGGCACGCTATGCAGCATGCGCCGCGCCAGTAGCGCGAAGGAGGCGTCCGCCGCCTCATAGGCATAGCCGAGCGCCTCACGGCTCTTCACCTCGTCCAGCAGGCGGGCGAGGCGCGGATCGGCCCGGTCCACCGGCACCCCGAGGCGCTCCAGCTCCGCCAGCACGTTCGAGCGCCCGGCCTGATCGGAGACCAGCACGCGGCGCTGGTTGCCCACCGCCTCGGGCGGCACATGCTCGTAGGTCGCCGGGTCTTTCAGGATCGCAGAGGCATGGATCCCCGCCTTGGTGGCAAAGGCGCTCTCGCCCACATAAGGCGCGTGGCGATCCGGTGAGCGGTTGAGCATCTCGTCGAGCGTGCGGGACACGACACCGATCTCCGCCAGCGCCTCCCGGCTCACGCCGGTCTCGAAGTGCTCGGCATAGTCGCCCTTCAGCAGCAGCGTGGGGATCAGCGAACACAGATTGGCATTGCCGCACCGCTCGCCCAGACCGTTCAGCGTGCCCTGGATCTGCCGGGCGCCAGCCCGCACGGCGGCGAGCGAGTTGGCCACCGCCTGCTCGGTGTCATTATGGGCGTGGATGCCCACGTGGCTACCCGGCACGCGCGCCGTCACGCGGGCGACGATCGCCTCCACCTCATGGGGCAGCGTGCCGCCATTGGTGTCGCACAGCACCACCCAGCGGGCACCGGCCTGATAGGCGGCCTCGGCGCAGGCGAGAGCGAAATCCGGATTTTCCTTGAAGCCGTCGAAGAAATGCTCGCAATCCACCAACGCCTCGCGGCCGGCGGCGACCGCCGCCGCGACACTCTCGCGGATGGAGGCGAGGTTTTCCTCTTCCGTGGTCCCCAGCGCCACCCGCACCTGAAAGGCGGAAGCCTTGGCGACAAAGCAGATGGCATCCGCCTCCGCCGCCAGCAGCGCGGCCACACCCGGATCATTCGAGACCGAGCGGCCGGCCCTCTTGGTCATGCCAAAGGCCGTCACCTTGGCGGCCGAGGGTCGCTTCTGGCCAAAGAGCTGGGTGTCGGTGGGATTGGCACCGGGATAGCCGGCTTCCACATAATCGACGCCCAGCCGGTTCAGGAGGCCGATGACGTTGAGCTTGTCGGCCAGCGTGAAATCCACGCCATTCGTCTGCGCCCCGTCGCGCAGGGTGGTGTCGAACAGATAGAGCCGTTCGCGCGCAGCGGGGCTGGCGGCGGTCATTGCATGGCGCTCCCGGGGCCGAAGGTCTTCTCGACTGTCGTGTTGGCGAGCCACACCTCGCCCAGCGGCACGGTGTTGCGCCGCTGGGGCACGTAGCCACGCGCCTGGAAGAAGCCGAGCGCCGTGTCGCTCGCATCCGCCTTCAGGCTCTTGGCGCCACGGGCCTCGGCCAGCTTCTCGGCGGCATCGCACAGAAGCGTGCCGACACCCTCCCCTGCCACGTCCGGGCGGACATAGAGCAGGTCGATGACGGCATTGTCCTTCACAGAGACGAAGCCAACGGGCTCGCCATCGCGGGTCGCCACCAGCGTCAGTTGGTCAGCCAGACGCGTGCCGAAGGCCTCCTCGTCATCGGCGGCCTCCGCCCAGGCTTCCTGCTGGTCGTCGTCATAATCCTCCTCCGTCAGCTCGAAGATGGACGAGCGGAAGATGGAGGCGAGCATGGAGGTGTCGCCGGGCAAGGCGGGGCGCAGGGCCGTGGTGCTCATCGCGTCAGCTCCCAGGAGGTGGTTCCGTCCTTATTGTCCATCAGCACGATGCCCTGCGAGGCCAGCTGCTCGCGGATATGATCGGCGGTGGCGAAGTCGCGCGCCTTGCGGGCGGCGTTGCGATCGGCGATCAGTGCCGCGATGGCATCCGGGTCCACGGAGACCGCGGCCCGCTGGCGGGCGCGCCACTCGGTCTCCGTCTCGTGCAGGAGGCCCATGAGATTGGCCGCGCCCTTGAAGCGCCGCTTCAGCGCCGAGGAGGCGTCCTCATGCTCGGCAACGTCCGCCAGATGGTGCAGGTGGGTGATGGCCGAGGGCGAGTTGAGATCATCGCCCAGCCGGTCGGCGATCTCGCTCTCGAACGGATTGCCCTCCCCCGTCTCCGCTTCCACGTCGCCGATGACGCGGTACCACTTGTCGAGCGTCTTGGCGGCGAAACCGATGCCCTGCCGGGTCCAGTTGATGGGCTGGCGATAATGGGTGGAGAGCATGGCGAGGCGCAGCACCTCGCCCGGCCAGTCGTTCAGAAGCTCGCGGATGGTGACGAAGTTGCCGAGCGACTTCGACATCTTCTCCCCTTCCACCAGCAGGAAGCCGTTGTGCATCCACACCTGCGCCATGGACCCGCTGTCAAAGGCGCAGCGCGACTGAGCAATCTCGTTCTCATGGTGCGGGAACACGAGGTCGATGCCGCCGCCATGAATGTCGAAGGTCTCGCCCAGATGGCGCCAGGACATGGCCGAGCATTCGATGTGCCAGCCGGGACGGCCGGGCGTGGCGATGCCGCAGGGCGAGGGCCAGCCGGGCTGGCCTTCGGTGCTCGGCTTCCACAGCACGAAATCCATGGGGTCGCGCTTGAAGGGGGCGACGTCCACGCGGGCCCCATTCAGCATCTCGTCCAGCGGGCGGCGGGAGAGCTTGCCGTATTCCGGCATGGACGGCACGTGGAAGAGCACGTGCTCCTCGGCCACATAGGCATGGCCGCTCGCCACCAGCCGCTCGATCAGCGCCTGCATCTCAAGGATGTGCTCGGTGGCGCGGGGCTCCACGTCCGGCCGCAGGCAGCCGAGCGCCGCCGTATCGTCCCGGAACCAGGCATAGGTCTCCTCCGTCAGTTCGCGGATGGAGATGCTGCGCTCGGCCGCGCGGGCGTTGATCTTGTCGTCCACGTCCGTGATGTTGCGCACATAGCGCACATGGTCGGCGCCGTAGAGCCGCCGCAGCAGGCGGAACAGCACGTCGAAGACGATGACCGGACGGGCGTTGCCGATGTGGGCATGGTCATAGACCGTGGGGCCGCACACATAGAGGCGCACGAGATTGGGATCGAGCGGGCGGAAGGCGTCCTTCGACCGCGTCAGGGTGTTGTAGAGCCGCAGCTCCATAGGTCCGCTCTCCCTCTGGCGCCGCATCCGGCGCACGGGGCCGGCGGGCAGACGTGCCGCTGTCACGGCATTATGAAAACACACGCTCCCGTCCCGCAGGCCGGAGCGTCCATTCTTCCTCGTCAGGGATGCAGCAAGGGACGGCCGCGGCCAGCTTTTCGGGCTAACCGCAAATAATCGGCAGGCAAATGCCGGACATGATCTGAAGGCCGTTCATGGCGCGGACAATGGTGGGCGGCCGTGGCGCCGTCAAGACTTTTCGCTGCGCCCGCCCGCCTCCGTTCTCCCCCATCGGCAGGATTGACCGTGACACCTCGCCGAGGTTATGCCCGTGCTGCACTGCACGGGACACATGCGCGGGCGGATTCGCCGCGGGTGATAGAACGGGCGGTTCGATCCACGCGAGAAGGCTCCCCCTTCCGATCAGAGGTCGCCCTTCATCCTCATGACGAAGCCTTATTCTCGGATCGCGCGCGTAATGCCGCGCCTGCTGACGGCCGCATGCGGCCTTGCCCTTCTCGCGTCCGGCCCGGCCGTGGCGGCGGAACCCGCAAAGGCGTCCGACACGCGCATCTTCCTGATCGAGAATTCGGACGGCTACGGCGTGGATTCCTGCCTCGCCAATGGCGAGCCCTGTGGCACGGAAGTCGCCAACGCCTGGTGCCGCACCCATGATTACGGCCGGGCTCTGGATTTCGGCCGCATCGCGGTGACCGGCTCGACCGGCAGCGCCAGCAAGCCCTCTTCCGAGGCCGAGCAGGCCTGCACCGGCCCGGCCTGCAAGCCCGTGGTCGCCATCGCCTGCACCCGCTGAAGCACCTGCCCCGTTTCCGAGTGCGCCGCCGCCCGACACAGGGCGCGGGCGGCCTTTTGCGCCAGACGTCTACTTCACGTAATCCGCGCAGCGCGGAACGTCGCCCGATGTGCCCCAGGGCATGATGGGCACGGTCGAGGTGGAATTCTTCGGGCTGCCTTCGATCAGCTTGTCCGAATAGACCAGATAGACGAGCACGTTGCGCTTGGTGTCGCAGCCGCGCACGATCTGCATCTTCTTGAAGAAGAGCGATCGCGACTGGCGGAAGACCACGTCCCCCTGCTCGAACTTCTCCTTGATGGTGATGGGTCCGATCTGCCGGCAGGCGAGCGAGATATCCGACACCTCCTCGGCAATGCCGATCATGCCCTTCACGCCCCCCTTCTCAGGCGTCGTGAAATGGCAGGCCACCCCGTTCACCACCGGGTCGTCGATGCCATAGACGGCGAGCTTGTCGTCCGGCGTCATGAACTTCCAAACGGTGGACTTCTTGAAGATGGGATCCGGCTCCTGGGAGGCGGCTTCCGCACTGATGGCGGACAGGCCCAGCAGGAGGGCGCCGGCGAAGAGAGCGGCGCCGCGAAGGGAACGGAAAACGGACGGGGTCATGGGCAAGGCACGCCTCCAGATGCGCACGTCATATAAGCCGGCGGATGCGACGGGATAAGGGCTGCGGCGACGGCGATCGCGCATTCAGGTGACGAAGCGTTGACGGCGCGCGCGCGGCATGACACCAAGCCCGCCAACAAGACCAAGGAAGCCCCAGGAGTTCCCATGGATCGCCAACGCCGCCGGTTCCTCGGCGCCTCTGCCACGGCCGCCCTTGCCTCGACGACGGTCGCCATGCCGGCCATCGCCCAGACGAGCCCCGAGGTGAAGTGGCGCCTGACGTCATCCTTCCCGCGCTCGCTGGACACCATCTACGGCACCGCCCAGACGCTGGCCAAGATGGTTTCCGACGCCACGGATGGCAAGTTCCAGATCCAGACCTTCCCGGCGGGAGAGATCGTCGGAGGCCTGCAGGCGCTCGATGCCGTGTCCAACGGCTCGGTGGAATGCGCCCACACCGGCACCTATTTCTACATCGGCAAGGATCCGACGCTGGCCTTCGGCACCGGCGTGCCCTTCGGCTTCAATTCGCGCCAGCAGCACTCCTGGTGGTTCTTCGGCGGCGGCGATGAAATCATCAACAGCGTGCTGAAGAACTACAACGTCCTCGGCATTCCGGCCGGCAACTCCGGTTGCCAGATGGGCGGCTTCTTCCGCAAGGAGCTGAATACGCTGGACGACCTCAAGGGCCTGAAGTTCCGCATCGGCGGCATCGGCGGTCAGGTTCTTGCCAAGCTCGGCGTCGTGCCGCAGCAACTCGCCCCCGGCGACGTCTATCCGGCGCTGGAGCGCGGCACGCTCGATGCGGCCGAATTCGTCGGCCCCTATGACGACGAGAAGCTCGGCCTCGTGAAAGTGGCCAAGTATTATTATTATCCCGGCTGGTGGGAGGGCGGCGCCATGCTGCACCTCATTATCAACCAGGAGCAGTGGGACAAGCTGCCCAAGCACTATCAGGCCATTCTGCGCAACGCCTGCGAGGCGGCCAACAACTGGATGCTGGCGAAGTATGACGCGGTGAACCCGCCCGCCCTGCGCCGTCTGGTGCAGCAGGGCGCGGAGCTGCGGGCCTTCCCGCAGCCGATCATGGAGGCGGGCTACAAGGCCTCCTTCGAGCTCTATCACGAGCTGGCGGCCCAGAACCCCAGCTTCAAGAAGGCGCTCGACAGCATGCTGGCGATGCGCAACGAGCAGCTCGTGTGGTGGCAGATCGCCGAATACTCCTACGACAGCTTCTCCATCCGCATGCGCGGCCGGAACTGATGGTGCCGTGGCCGGGGAGCCTCACTCCCCGGCCATCGCATTTCTGCTCACGCAGATTTTGTTGGGGTCCTAACTTTGGACATCGTTCACGTGCCCCATGGGCGCTATAAGCGCGACACGTGACATGGCGTGGAGGCATGCAGGCCCGACGGGATCGGGCGCAAGACCTCCGCGCGCGGGAATGAGAATGACAGCAGTGCGGTGGATTAGCCTTGCGGTGGCGGCGCTCGCCTTCGCGCCGGTGGCGGCCGGGGCCCAGGCGGTGATGCCGGCCCAGGCGCAGGGACAGCCCGTTCAGACCCAGGCCCAGGGTCCGGGCCCCTCCTGCATGCAGCTCGAAGGGGCGCTCGCCCAGATCGATCGCGGCGGCGACCCGGCCGCCCAGCAGCGCGCCCAGCAGGCCCAGCAGATGCGCCTCCAGCTGGACCAGCTGGTCTCGCAGGCCAAGGGCATGAATTGCGATGCCCCGCGCGGCTTCTTCATCTTCCAGGGCCCGCCCCGCCCCGCCCAGTGCGATCAGGTGGACGACCAGATCTCGCGTCTGCGTGCTTCCATCGCCAGCCTTGATCGGGCCAACGGCGACAAGGACGGCCAGCGCCGCCAGCTCATCGTGGCCCTCGCCCAGAACAATTGCGGGCCGCAGTACCGCGCCGCCGCCCAGAACATCGTTGCGCCGCAGCCGCAACAGCAGCGCCAGGCGGCCCGTCCTCGCGGCTTCTTCGAGACCCTGTTCGGCGG
Organism: Azorhizobium sp. AG788; assembly: GCF_004364705.1. NCBI lineage: Bacteria > Pseudomonadati > Pseudomonadota > Alphaproteobacteria > Hyphomicrobiales > Xanthobacteraceae > Azorhizobium > Azorhizobium sp. AG788. Next base: position 419,998 of record NZ_SOBM01000004.1, on the reverse strand, counting down.
TCCGGTGAACAGCGAGCCGGAGGAAGCGCCCGGCGTCGACGTCCAGCCGATGGACCTGCCGAAGTCCTCAACCTATCGCACCGTGTGCGTGCGCACCTGCGACGGCTTCTTCTTCCCGATTTCCTACGCCACCATCCCGGCCAAGTTCGCCAGCGATGACGCGCTCTGCCACCGCCTCTGCCCGGCGGCGGAAGCCCAGCTCTACACCTATCGCAATCCCGGTGAGGACATCCAGCAGGCGACCTCGGTCACCGGCAAGCCCTACATGTCGCTGCCGACGGCCCTGCTCTATCGCAAGCAGATGGTCTCGGGCTGCTCCTGCCGCGCCCCCGGCCAGTCCTGGGCGCAGGCGCTTGCCGGCCTCGACGACCAGTCCACTCTGGAAAAGGGCGACATCCTCGTCACCGAGGAACAGGCGAAGGCCATGTCCCAGCCGCGCCCGATGGGCGACCAGAACGCCGCGTCGAGCCGCAGCAACCGCAATGCCTCCCCGCGCAGCAGCGGCGGCAACCAGCTGGACGCCACCTCGGCCACCAATGCGGCCCCGCTGGCCCCCGCCTCCGAGCAGCCCGGGCAGCGACCGGTGCGCGTGGTGCCTTCCACCGGCGGCACCGGCAATTACTGATCTGCCAGCGGCATGACCAAGGGCGGGGCTTCCCCGCCCTTTTTGTTTGCGCCGCGCCCGGAGGGTCTCAGGCGGTGCGCCCGCGCAGCCGGCCCTCGACGCGCGCCCGGCCCATCAGCGGCAGCAAGGCCGCTAGCTCCGGCCCCGTCTCGCGCCCCGTCAGCGCCAGCCGCAGAGGATGGAACAGCGCCCTGCCGCTGCGCCCGCCGGCTGCCTTGGCCGCCGCGATCCAGCCCTTGTAGGTCGTTCCGTCCCATGGCTCCGGTGGCAGCACGTCTGCGGCCACGGCGAGGAAGGCCCGGTCGTCGTCGGCGATGGCCGGCGCCATGTCGGACCGGCAGACGTCCCACCAGCCCCGTGCGTCGGCGAGGCGTTCAAGATTGCCGCGCACCGCCAGCCAGAAGGCTTCGTCGGGGGCAAGACCCAGTTCCGCCAGACGCGCCTTGACCGCCGCGAACGGCAGGAGATGGAGCGTGCGCGCGGTGAGGCCCGGCAGATCGGCCGGATCGAACCGCGCCGGTGCGCGGGAGATGCGGGCGAGATCCACCTTGGCGGTGAGCGCATCAAGGCTTTCCACCGGCGCGACCGCTTCAGACGTGCCCACGAGCACCGCCAGCGCCGCCACCGCGAGCGGCTCCTCGCCCGCCTCCCGCAGCGCCTTCAGGGACAGATGCCCGAGGCGCTTGGACAGGCCCTCGCCATTCGGCAGCGTCAGGAGATTGTGGTGGGCAAAGCGCGGGGCCGTGCCGCCCAGCGCCTCGAACAGCTCGATCTGGACGGCGGTGTTGGTGACATGATCCTCGCCGCGAACCACATCGGTGACGCCCATGTCGAGATCGTCCACCACGGAGGGGAGCGTGTAGAGGAAGCTGCCGTCGGCACGCACAAGAACCGGATCGGAGAGACTCGCCGTGTCCACCTGCTGCGGGCCGCGCACGCCATCGATCCAGCTCACCACCCGCTGGTCCAGCCGGAAGCGCCAGTGGGGACGGCGTCCTTCCGCCTCCAGCCGCGCCCGGTCGGCCGCGCTGAGCGCCAGCGCCGCCCGGTCATAGACCGGCGGAAGGCCACGGGCCCGCTGCAGGCCGCGCTTGAGGTCGAGCTCTTCCTCTGTCTCGTACGCGGGATAAAGCCGCCCCATGCCCTTCAGCCGCTCGACCGCCGCCTCGTAGAGAGGCAGCCGGTCGGACTGCCGGACCGTGTGGTCCGGCGGAATGCCCAGCCACACGAGATCCTGAGCGATAGCCTCCGCGAATTCGGCGCGGGACCGAAGCGCATCGGTGTCGTCGAAGCGCAGCACGAAAGTGCCGCCGGCCCGCCGGGCCAGCAGCGCGTTCAGCAAGGCGGTGCGCGCATTGCCCACATGGATGAGGCCGGTGGGCGACGGAGCGAAACGGAAGACGGGGGGCGGCGTGTAGGGCATGGGCCGACGCTATAGAGCGGCGGCCGCCGGAAGGCCACCGCCTCGGTCGGGGCACCGTCCGGCAAAAACGTCTCAAGCCGCAAGCACGGGGAACGGTCGGTTCCCCGGCGGGACCTTCGCCCTCACTGCCCCGGCGGGCAGCCTTGCGGCGGGCACGGCGGAGCATTGGGCGCGCGGGGATACTGCCCCTGCGGGTTCACCAGTTGCGGCTGCGGACGCGGCGGGTTGGGCGCCGTCTGATACTGCTGCGGCGGCGGGCGCTGCGGGGGCGGCGCCACCTGATACTGGTTGGGGCGCGGCGCATTGGGCGCCAGCGGATACTGGCCCTGCGGATAGTGCCCCGGAGCGTATTGGCCCGGAGGGTACTGGCCCGGAGGGTACTGGCCGGGCGGAGGACCCGGAGGCGGTCCTGGCGGGCGGCCGTAGCCACCGTTCCAGCCCGGCTGGCCGCGATAATAGGGCTGCGGTCCCGGACCGCCATGCCACCAGCCCGGCGGACGCGGCCCCGGCCCCGGAGGCGGCGGGCCCCAGCCGGGACGCGGGCGCGGCTGGTAATATTGCCACCGGCCATACTGGCCCCACCAGGGCGAGCCCCGGTAATAGGTCCCCCAGTAATTATTGAAGTTGAAGCCCACCACCGGAATGCCGATCACCGGCGCATATTCCGGCACGAGCACGGTGCGGCCCTGATAGGCAAAGCCCAGATATTCGCCATAGACCCAGCCGCGGGCCCGACCCCAGATCACGTCGCACCAGGACTGATTATAGAGGCAGCCGACAATCTCGACGGGCTGGCCGGGGGGAATCACCGTCACGCGCGGATAGGCGGTGTCCGGCCCGGCGCGCATGTTCACATTGCCGGTGGTGAAGCCGGGTGCGGCCAGCGCCGCTCCCACACCGCAGATCCAGAAACAAACGGCCGCCCCGGCCTTACGCCACCAACCCATCGTCCGCTTGCCCCGCTCTTCGGCCTGCACCTTATTGAATATCCTTTGTCATCCGAGAGCATGGCCGCATTCGGGCATGCCGGAGAGGAATCCGTGAGGCCGCGGTTCAGGGCCGCACGCATGGGTTTGACGGACGCACGGGAAGGTTCTCGGCCACATTCGCTTTCATTCAGCAACATCTCTTCGTTTACTTTTTATCTTTTATATTCTGCAGCTTGGTGGAGGCATGAACAGATTTGTGACTTGCGTCCTCCTCTCCTTGCGGTCAAACGGAGAGGAACGTGGGTGGGTGCACGGAGATGGGGCTCTTACCTCCAGTTTGACGTGGCGCTGATGCGGGAGCGCCCCGCAAGGTTGGCGAATGGCAAACAACTTTGAACGGTATTCCTCTGCAATCCCAGCCATCCTCGATGGCGGGCGTATTGCGTTGGGCCGCGAGGATGAGGCGCCTGCAGCCCGGCGTCCGGTTCGCATCTTCCACGAACAGCCCGGCGACCGCGCAGCACGGGGCGCGAGCGCGTGGGTGCGCGCGCTGAAGCGCGGCGTTGAACGGCTGGGGCAGAGCATGACGGGCGCCCGATGGGCGCGCCGCCGCGCCCGCTGGAGCGCCCGCTACATTCTGGCCCGGACCTGGCTGAGCACCCACCTGCCCCTGCCGCCCAGACGCGGCGTGCGCTTCCTCGGCTATGTGGAAGGAAGCCTCGGCCTCGGGCACACCCTGCGCACGCAGATCCGGGCCTATGCCCAGTACAGCCGGCGCTTCTCCATCTATCCGTTCCGGCTCGGCATAGAGAGGCGGATGATCGGGCCCTACCTGCCCGAGCATTACGATCTGTTCCGCCGCTATGAGGTCACGGTGCTGGATCTGGCGACGGACCAGTTGCCCCATCTCTATGGGCACATCAGCCAGATGCTCCTGAAGGACAGCTACGTCGTCCTGCGCACCTTCTGGGAGCTGCCGGCCGCGCCCCAAGCCTGGGCCCCGCTGCTGGAGCCGATCGACGAGATCTGGGTGCCGAACAGCTTCGTGGGCGATGCCTTCCGGCCCATTTTCGGGGGCACCATCCATGTGGTTCCGCCCTGCGTAGACGTTACGGACGGTCCCTTCCTGGAGCGCGCCGACCTTGGCCTGTCCCCGGAGGCCTTCTACGTCCTGTTCTCGTTCGATTATCACTCATCCACGGCACGCAAGAATCCCTTGGCCGTGGTGCGCGCCTTCACGGAGGCCTTCCCGCAGACGAGCCGCGATGTCCGACTGATCATCAAGACCATTGGCGATCACACGCTGCATCAGGCAACGCACGACGCCCTGCAGCAGGCGGCTGAGGCCGACCCGCGGATTCATATCATCCATCAGGACATCCCGCGCCGGCAGATGGTGAGCCTGATCCGCGCCTGCGACTGCTACGTCTCGCTTCATCGGTCGGAAGGCTTCGGCTCCGGCATGGCGGAAGCCCTGCTCTTCGGGCGACGGGTGGTGGGCACCAACTTCTCCGGCAACACCGACTTCCTGACGGAAGAGACCGGCTATCCCGTCGAGTACGACCTCGTTCCGGTGGCGCCGGGCGACTACTCCTGGTCCGAGGGGCAGGTCTGGGCCGAGCCCCGCCACGATTCGGCGGTGGCCGCGCTGCGTGCCGCCTATTTCGACGGCCCGGCCGCAGATGCCCGCGCCGCCGCCGGCGCAGCCCTGATCCGCAGCACATACGGCGTGGACGCGGTGGGCGCGGCGATCGCCGCACGCATCGAGACACTGCGGGCGGAGCGGCGCGCCCTCAAAGAATCTCGAAGGGGATGACGCCCCGCACCGCAGGGTCGGTGCGGATATCGCGGTCCAGCGGCGGGAAGGCGCGCAGGTCGCAATCCCGTCGCGGACAGATGCGGCAGGAGACGCCGAGCCGCGCCGCGGGTGCGGCCTTCAGGTCGAGCCCGTCCGCATAGATCATGTCGTCGGCAAACGAGACCTCGCAGCCGAGCCCCAGCGCATAAGCGCGGGGCGCCTGCCCGTAGCGCAGCGTCGGCACGGTGATGGCGCGCGCGAGACAGAGATAACGCACGCCGTCTGGCATCTCGCCGATCTGCACCAGCGTCTGCCCGCCCGCCTCGAACGCCTGATGCACGTTCCAGACCGGGCAAGCCCCGCCGTGGCGGGCAAACTGGAAGCGCGTGGCGCTGTGGCGCTTGGTGATGTTTCCCGCCCGGTCCACCTTGGCAAAATAGAAGGGCACGCCGCGCGCACCGGGCCGCTGGAGGGTCGACAGCCGGTGGCACACCTGTTCGAGGCTCGCCCCCGTCTCCAGCACCAGCCGATCGAGATCATGCCGCCGCTCGCGCGCCAGCGCCCGGAAGCGGCTGTAGGGCAGGATCAGCGCCCCAGCCACGTAATTGAACAGCGCAAGACGGGCGATCTCGCGGGCGGTGGGGCTGCGGAAGGCGGCACGGGCGAGTTGCCCCTCCACGAGATCCGCCTGCTCCAATTGCGCGATGGTGGCGGCGAGGCGGAAGGCCCGCGCCTGCGGGGACAGGGCGCCGGACAGGACCAGACGCTTGGTCCGCGCGTCGAGGGCGGAGAGCGGCGCGCCGGGGTCGGCCGCCCCCACGTCCACCCGCACGCCGCGAACGCGCGACAGATGCTCGGCAAAGACGCCGGCCGGATCGCTGCCGGCGAGCACGCCCAGCCGCTCGGCCAGCGCCTCCGCCGCCCGGTCGAGATCATCCACGTAATTGTCGATGTAGTGGAAATAGTCGCGCACCTCCTCATAGGGGATGAGCTTGGCCTCGTCCGCCCCGTCCCCGCCGGCGGTGAGCATGTCGTCGAGGGAGGCCCGCCATTCGGCGGTGCGGCGCAGAGCCACATGCATCCGGAGGAAAGCATGGGCGAAGGCGGGCGAGAGATTGGCCACCGCCTTCATGTCCTGAAGGCCGAGATCGAGATCGCGGAACATGGGATCTGCCGCGCTCTCGCGCAGGTCGGCCACGATGCGGTCGAGGTCTTCCGCCCCGAAGGTGGTGATGTCGACGCCGAAGGCCCGGCTGATGGCGATGAGAACCGGCGCGGTGAGCGGGCGCTGGTTGCTCTCGATCTGGTTGATGTAGGAGGGCGAGACCTGAAGGCGGGCCGCGAGCTCCGTCTGCTTCAGGTTGAATTTTTCGCGCAGGCGGCGGACCGCGTGGCCGGCGAAGACCTTCTGGCGCATGGCCCCTCCTCAATTGCGAATTTTTTACAATTCGCAGAATGGTTCTTTTACATCTTCGGCATTCGCTTTGCACCTGCTACCCCGTTGAGATGGCGCAACGAGTCCGCTCCGCAGTGGAGTATTCTTTGCGCCTGAAACCCTGAGTGGTCTTTCCCTCTCGGGTTCCCCATCGCTAGAGTGAGGACCGCAGGGAAACCGGCGGGGGTATCAGATGAAGGAAATCCTGGAAGAGCTCGAGAACCGCCGGGTCGTCGCCCGGCTGGGAGGCGGCGAGAAGCGCATCCAGGCGCAGCACGGGCGCGGCAAGCTCACCGCGCGCGAGCGCATCGAGCTCCTGCTGGACCATGGCTCCTTCGAGGAGTTCGACACCTTCGTGCAGCATCGCTGCGGCGATTTCGGCATGGAGAACCAGAAGATCCCCGGCGACGGCGTCGTCACCGGCTGGGGTACGGTCAACGGCCGGCAGGTCTTCGTCTTCGCCAAGGACTTCACAGTCTTCGGTGGCTCCCTCTCCGAGGCCCATGCGCAGAAGATCACCAAGATCCAGGATCTGGCGCTGAAGACCCGCGCCCCCATCATCGGCCTGTTCGATGCCGGCGGCGCCCGCATCCAGGAAGGCGTGGCGGCACTCGGCGGCTATGGCGAGGTGTTCAAGCGCAATGTGACCGCCTCGGGCGTCATCCCCCAGATCTCCCTCATCATGGGTCCGTGCGCGGGCGGCGACGTCTATTCGCCGGCCATGACCGACTTCATCTTCATGGTCCGCGACACGAGCTACATGTTCGTCACCGGCCCGGACGTGGTGAAGACGGTGACGAACGAGACCGTCACCTCGGAGGAGCTGGGCGGCGCCAAGGTGCACACCACCAAGTCCTCGGTGGCGGACGGCGCCTATGAGAACGACGTGGAGATGCTGCTCCAGACCCGTCGTCTCATCGATTTCCTGCCGCTGAACAATCAGGTGGGCGTGCCCGAATGGCCGTCCTTCGACGCCCCCGACCGCGTCGAGGAGAGCCTCGACACCCTGATCCCGGACAATCCGAACAAGCCCTACGACATCAAGGAGCTGATCCTGAAGGTGGCGGACGAGGCGGATTTCTTCGAGATCCAGGCCGCCTACGCCAAGAACATCGTCACCGGCTTCGGCCGCATCGAGGGCCGCACGGTGGGCTTCGTCGCCAACCAGCCCATGGTGCTCGCCGGCGTGCTCGACGCGGATGCGTCGCGAAAAGCCGCGCGCTTTGTGCGCTTCTGCGACGCCTTCGAGATCCCGATCGTCACTTTCGTGGACGTGCCCGGCTTCCTGCCCGGCACGGCGCAGGAATATGGCGGCCTCATCAAGCACGGCGCCAAGCTGCTGTTCGCCTATTCGCAGGCGACCGTTCCGCTCGTCACCATTATCACCCGCAAGGCCTTCGGCGGCGCCTATGACGTCATGGCCTCAAAGCACGTGGGCGGCGACGTGAACTATGCTTGGCCCACCGCCCAGATCGCAGTGATGGGCGCCAAGGGCGCTGTAGAGATCATCTTCCGGTCCGACATGGACGATCCGGAGAAGATCGCCGAGCAGACCCGCAAATATGAGCAGCGCTTCCTCTCGCCCTTCGTAGCGGCGGAGCGCGGCTATATCGACGAGGTCATCAAGCCCCATTCCACGCGCCGGCGCATCGCCCGCGCGCTCGCCATGCTGCGCTCCAAGAAAGTGGAGCAGCCGCTGAAGAAGCACGACAACCTCCCCCTGTAGCAGGGTCGTCATGCCCGGGCGTGTCCCGGGAATCCACGCGGCGCCGCAAGGGCGACGCTTCAGGGATGGCCGTGGATGGCCGGGACAAGCCCGGCCATGACGGCGCAAGACATCAAGCGCGCCAAGCGCCGAGGGACCGAACAGATGTTCTCGAAGATCCTCATTGCGAACCGGGGCGAGATCGCCTGCCGCGTCATCAAGACCGCGCGCAAGATGGGCATCAAGACCGTGGCCGTCTATTCCGACGCCGACAAGGACGCGCTCCATGTGGAGATGGCGGACGAGGCGGTGCACATCGGCCCGCCGCAGGCCGCCCAGTCCTATCTGGTGATCGAGAAGATCATCGAGGCCTGCAAGAAGACGGGCGCCGAGGCCGTGCATCCGGGCTACGGCTTCCTCTCCGAGCGCGCCGCCTTCCCGCGCGCGCTGGCGGAAGCGGGCATCGTCTTCATCGGCCCGAACCCGCATGCCATCGACGCCATGGGCGACAAGATCGAATCCAAGAAGGCGGCGGCGGCGGCGAAGGTCTCCACCGTCCCAGGCTATCTGGGCGTGATCGAGAATGGCGAGGAAGCCGCGAAGATCGCCGACGAGATCGGCTATCCGGTGATGATCAAGGCCTCCGCCGGCGGCGGCGGCAAGGGCATGCGCATCGCTTATTCCCGCGACGAGGTGCAGGACGGCTTCGACCGCGCGAAGTCGGAAGCCAAATCCTCCTTCGGCGATGACCGTGTGTTCGTGGAAAAGTTCATCGTCGATCCCCGGCACATCGAAATCCAGGTGCTGGGCGACAAGCACGGCAACGTCATTTATCTCGGCGAGCGCGAATGCTCCATCCAGCGCCGCAACCAGAAGGTGGTCGAGGAAGCCCCCTCCCCGCTGCTGGACGAAGAGACCCGCAGACAAATGGGCGAGCAGGCCGTCGCCCTCGCCAAGGCGGTGGGCTACGACAGCGCCGGCACGGTGGAATTCGTCGCCGGGCAGGACAAGAGCTTCTACTTCCTGGAGATGAACACCCGCCTGCAGGTGGAGCATCCCGTCACCGAACTCATCACCGGCATCGACCTCGTGGAGCAGATGATCCGCGTGGCGGCGGGCGAGAAGCTCGCGCTCACGCAGGACGACGTGAAGCTCAACGGCTGGGCGGTCGAAAGCCGCGTCTATGCGGAAGACCCGTACCGCAACTTCCTGCCCTCCACCGGCCGCCTCGTGCGCTACCAGCCACCCGCCGAGGGCACGCATAACGGCCTCACCGTGCGCAACGACACGGGCGTCTATGAGGGCGGGGAGATTTCCATCTTCTACGACCCGATGATCGCGAAGCTCGTGACCCACGGCCCCACCCGCCGCAAGGCAATCGAGGCGCAGGCGGATGCGCTCGACGCCTTCGCCATCGAGGGCATCGGCCACAACATCCCCTTCCTCTCGGCGCTGATGTCCCATCCGCGCTGGCAGGAGGGCTATCTCTCCACCGGCTTCATCGCCGAGGAATATCCCTCCGGCTTCCATGCGACGCCGGCGGAAGGCGAGATCGCCAAGGTGCTCTGTGCGGTCGCGACCACGCTCGACCACGTGATGAACTCGCGCAAGCGCAAGATTTCCGGCCAGATCTCCGGCCCGACCGTGACCTTCGAGCGCCGCCGCGTGGTGCAGCTCATCGGCGAGCACGGCCCGGAACTCTTCCCCGCCGAGATCGAGACCACGGAGACCGGCTACCGCGTGGACCTGCTCACCTGGCACGGCCAGGTGACCAACATCTACATGCTGCGCAGCCCCTGGAAGCCCGGCGATCTCGTTTGGGCCGGCACCATCTATGACGACGTGGTGAACGTTCAGGTGCGGCCCATCCCCAACGGCTTTGCTCTTTCCCACCGTGGCGTCGCCGTGCAGGCCCGCGTCTATACCGAGCGCGAGGCCGCGCTCGCCATGCTCATGCCCATCAAGGAGAGCGCGGGCGGCGGCAAGGAGCTGCTGTGCCCCATGCCTGGCCTCGTGGTCTCCATCTCCGTCACTCAGGGTCAGGAAGTGAAGGCGGGCGAGGCGCTGGCCGTTGTGGAAGCCATGAAGATGGAAAACGTCCTGCGCGCGGAGCGCGACGGCGTCATCAAGGCCGTCCACGCCAAGGCGGGCGATAGCCTCGCCGTGGACGCGGTGATCCTCGAATTCGCGTGAGCGCGAAACACGGAAGGGGCGCACAATGACCGCAACCCTGCCCTTCGTGACGCAGGCGGGCCCGTTAACGCGGGCGGACTGGCTGTCGCTGGTGGAAGGCGTGCTGAAAGGCGCGCCCTATGACAAGCGCCTCGTGACCCGCACCTATGAGGGCCTTGCGCTGGACGCCCTCCCACCGCGCAAGGAAGAGGCCGCCCCCATCGCAGGACGGGCGGCAGGTGCGCCGTGGACGATCAGCGCGCGCGTCGACCAGCCAGACCTTACGGCCGCCAATGCCCAGATCCTCGATGATCTGGAGAATGGCGCGTCGGGCCTCACCCTCGTCTATGCCTCGTCTCCCTCCGCCCACGGCTTCGGCCTGCCGGACGGTGCGGCGCTGGAGACGCTGCTCGCCGGCGTGATGCCGGACCTCATCGAGACGCGGCTGGAGAGCGGAGCCTTCAAGGGGCGCGAGAATGCCCTCGCCTTCGCCGATTTCATCGCGGCACGCGGGCTCGATCCGGCGCGGGTGAGCGTCTCCTTCGGCCTTGATCCGCTCGCGGACATGGCCGCGCGCGGCAGCGCGCCCATGCCCTGGTCGGCTCTGGCCGAGCGGGTGGCGGAAACCGCGTCCATCCTCAAGGCGCGCGGCTTCACCGGGCCGCTGCTGCGAGCGGATGGCGCCATCCACCATGCCGCCGGCGCGAGCGATGCGCAGGAACTCGCGGCGGTGCTGGCGACGGCGGTCGCCTATCTGCGGGCGCTGGAAAAGGGCGGCTTCCCGCTGGAAGAGGCCGCCGGCCGCATCGAGGTGGCGCTGACGGCGGACGTGAACCAGACCGCGACGCTCGCGAAAGTCCGCGCCATCCGCCTGCTGTGGGGCGCGGTGCTGCGGGAGGCCGGCATCAATGCAGGGCCGCTGAAGGTGCACGCCACCACGGCGTGGCGCTCGCTCACCCGGCGCGATCCCTATGTGAACCTGCTGCGCGGCACCATCGCCGCCTTCGCGGCGGGGGTGGGCGGGGCGGACAGCCTCACCGTCCTGCCCTTCACGCAGGCCCTTGGCCTGCCGGACGCGCAGGCGCGGCGGCTCGCCCGCAACACGCAGTTGATCCTGCTGGAGGAAAGCCAGCTCCATCGGGTCGCCGACCCCGGTGCCGGGGCCGGCGCAGTGGAAGCGCATACGGAGGGCCTTGCGGCCGCCGCGTGGGATCTCTTCCGCGCCATCGAAGGCAAGGGTGGGCTCGCGGAGGCGCTGGCCTCCGGCTGGTGGCAGGGAGAGGTTGCGGCCACCCGCGCGCGCCGGGCGAAGGACATCGCCACCCGCAGGGAGCCGCTCACCGGCACCTCGGAATTCCCCATCCTCGGCCAGAGCCTGCCGGAGGTGCTCGCCCCTGCCCCCGCGCGGGAAGAAGCGCCGAACGATCTCGCCCTCGCGCCCCAGCGGCTCGCGGAGCCCTTCGAAGCCCTGCGCGATGCCGCCGAGGCGGCGGGTACGCCGCCCGTGTTCCTCGCGACGCTCGGCCCCATAGCCGCCTTCACGGCCCGCGCCACCTTCGCCAAGGCGCTGTTCGAGGCGGGCGGCCTCGCCGTGACCGTGACCGACGGTTATGCGGATTTCGATGCTCTCATCGCCGCGTTCAAGGCTTCCGGCACGGCCATCGCCTGCATCGCCTCCTCCGACGAGATCTACGAAGCGGAGGCCGCCACCATCGCGGCCGCGCTAAAGGCCGCGGGCGCCCGGCAGGTGTGGCTCGCGGGCCGGGGCGGCGATCTTGAGGCGACGTGGCGCGCAGCGGGCGTGGACGACTTCATCTTCGCCGGCTGCGACGTGCTGGCGGTGCTGAAGAGCGCGCACCGGGCGCTGGGAATCGGGTGAGACCCTGGCTAAGCGCTCCCCGTGCAGAGAAGGGTTGAGAGGGGGGGGGGTAATGCCCTCTCCGAAAGGGCACGCTGGGGAACGGGGAAGACCAGAGGGCACGCCCGGTTTACCCCCTACCCGGCCCTCCCCCACAAGGGGGGAGGGAGCGAGCCGCGAAGAGAGAACAGGGCCGCGCCCCAACAAGAGCCGCAACGGCCGATGGAACGGGATGGAACGGGCGACGCCAACGCGCACCCGAAATGAGGTAGGATGACCGCCATGAGCCGCTTGCCCGCCTTTGCCGATATCGAATGGCGCGCGCCGGAGCTTGCCCCGCCGGCGGATGCGCCCGCGCCCTGGCTGACGCCGGAAGGCATTCCGGTGAAGGGGCTCTATGGTCCGGCGGACATCGCGGGCCTCTCCTTCATCGACACCTATCCCGGCATCGCGCCCTTCCTGCGCGGGCCCTACCCCACCATGTATGCCACCCAGCCATGGACCATCCGGCAATATGCCGGCTTCTCCACGGCGGAGGATTCCAACGCCTTCTACCGCCGCAACCTCGCGGCGGGGCAGAAGGGCCTGTCGGTCGCCTTCGATCTCGCCACCCACCGCGGCTATGACTCGGACCATCCGCGCGTGGCCGGCGACGTGGGCATGGCCGGTGTCGCGATCGACAGCATCTATGACATGCGCACGCTCTTCTCCGGCATTCCGCTGGATCAGATGAGCGTCTCCATGACCATGAATGGCGCGGTGCTGCCCATTCTGGCGCTGTTCGTAGTGGCTGCGGAAGAACAGGGCGTGCCGGCGGCCAAGCTCTCCGGCACCATCCAGAATGACATTCTGAAAGAATTCATGGTGCGGAACACCTATATCTATCCGCCCGCACCTTCCATGCGCATCATTTCGGACATCTTCGCCTTCACATCCAAGGAGATGCCGCGCTTCAACTCCATCTCCATTTCCGGCTACCACATGCAGGAAGCCGGGGCGACGCAGGATCTGGAGCTAGCCTATACGCTGGCGGATGGCGTCGAATATGTGCGCGCGGGCGCCAAAGCCGGCCTGCCTATCGACGCCTTCGCGCCGCGCCTTTCGTTCTTCTGGGCCATCGGCATGAACTTCTTCATGGAGGTGGCGAAGCTGCGCGCCGCCCGCCTCCTGTGGACGCGGCTGATGAGCGATCTCGGGGCCAAGAACCCCAAGTCCCTGCCCCTGCGCACCCATTCGCAGACCTCCGGCTGGAGCCTCACCGCGCAGGACGTGTTCAACAACGTCATCCGCACCATGGTGGAAGCCATGGCGGCGACGCAGGGCCACACCCAGTCGCTTCACACCAATGCGCTGGACGAGGCGCTGGCCCTTCCCACCGACTTCTCCGCCCGCATCGCCCGCAACACGCAGATCCTGCTGCAGCAGGAGAGCGGCACCACCCGCCAGATCGACCCGTGGGGCGGCTCCTTCTTCGTGGAACGCCTCACCGCCGACCTCGCGGCCAAGGCATGGGACCATATTCAGGAGGTGGAGGCGCTGGGCGGCATGGCGAAGGCCATCGAGGCCGGCATCCCCAAGCTGCGCATCGAGGAAGCCGCCGCCACCACGCAGGCCCGCATCGACGGCGGCGCCCAGATCGTGGTGGGCGTCAACAAGTTCAAGCCCGAGCGCGAGACACCCATCGACGTGCTGAAGGTGGACAATTCCGCCGTCCGCGCCGCGCAGATCGAGAAGCTGCGCCGCCTGAAGGCGGAGCGCGACCCGCAGGGCGTGGCCGCCGCGCTGGAGGCGCTGACCAATGGGGCGCGCGGCAACGGCAACCTGCTGGCGCTCGCCATCGATGCCGCCCGCGCCAAGGCGACGGTGGGCGAGATTTCGGATGCGCTCGAAGCCGTCTTCGGTCGCCACCGGGCGGAAATCCGCGCCATTTCGGGCGTCTACAAGAGGGAGGCTGGCGCCATGACCGACAAGGTGGCGCAGGTGCAGCGCCTCACCGAAGCCTTCGAGCACAATGAGGGCCGCCGCCCCCGCATCCTCGTCGCCAAGGTGGGACAGGACGGGCACGACCGGGGCCAGAAGGTGATCGCCTCCGCCTTCGCCGATCTCGGCTTCGACGTGGACATCGGCCCCCTCTTCGCCACCCCCGAGGAAGCCGCCCGGCAGGCGGTGGAGAATGACGTCCACGTGGTGGGCATCTCTTCGCTCGCCGCCGGCCATCTGACGCTGGTGCCCGCGCTCAAGGCGGCGCTGGAGGCAGAAGGACGCGGCGACATCATGGTGGTGGTGGGCGGCGTCGTGCCGCCGCAGGATTATGAGGCGCTGAAAGCCGCCGGTGCGGAAGCCATCTTCCCCCCCGGCACTGTCATCGCCGACGCCGCCCGCGATCTGCTGGCAACGCTGAGCCAGCGCCTGGGACATGCGCAGGAAGCGGCGGAGTAAGGACAGAGGGGCTTTTCCCGGTGCTCCGCGAAGCCCTCTCCCGCCTGCGACCTTCTCTCACCGGAGCCCCCAATGCCCCTCGCCCCCATGGGCTCGACCCTGCGCGTGCTGCGGCCGGCGCCAAACGTGCTCGCTTTCTATGATGGGCGCGTGGCGGACACCCGGCTCTGGAGCGAGGCTCCGAACTGGCTGGATGATGGCGCCTATGCGCTGGGTATCGCCTCCTACGCCATCGTGGAGGGCAAGGAGGCGCTGGTCTATGACACGCACATCTCGCTCGCGCACGCGCGGCTCATCCGGCGGACACTGGAGGACATGGGCGTGCGGCACATGCGCGTGGTGCTGAGCCACTGGCATGACGACCATGTGGCCGGAAACGAGGTCTTCGCGGACTGCGAAATCCTCGCCAACGCGCTGACGGCGGACATCCTCACGGAGAAGCGCGCGAAGCTGGAGAGCGGCGATCCGCCCATCCGGCCGCTCGTCCTGCCGAACCGCACCTTCTCAGGCGAGATCACGCTGCAGGTCGGCGTGCTGCCCGTGACCCTGCGCCAGATGGACATCCACAGCTGCGACGGCACGGTGGCCCTGCTGCCCGATGGCCTGCTGCTGGCCGGTGATACGGTGGAAGACCCCATCACCTATGTGGACGAGCCCGAGCGCCTGGCGATCCATCTGGAGGCGTTAGCGCAGATGGCCCGCTGGCCGCTCTCCCGCATCCTGCCCAATCACGGAGCGGCCGAGGTGATTGCAGCGGGCGGCTATCAGCCGGACCTCATCGCCGCCACCCGCCGCTATGTGGAGCGCCTCATCGCCGCCCGCACCGATCCGGGCCTCGCCGTCCGCGATCTGCGCGCCTTCGTACCGGAGGACTTCGCCTCTGGCGCCATCGGCTATTTCGCGCCTTATGAGGCGGTGCACCGGCAGAACCTTACGGCCGTCACCGAGGCCTCCTGACGGCCTCACGCGCGGCGGAACACCACCGAAAGATTGTTGGCGGGCATCTCCACCACACGCTCCAGGATGAGCCCGTGCGTGCCCGCCAATGCGGCCACATCCTCCAGCAGCCGCAGGCCCCAGGCCGGGTTGCGGCGCTTGAGGTCCGCATCGAAGGCCTCATTGCTGGGGGCGGTCGGCACGTCGGCGCGCCGGTAGGGGCCATAGAGATAGAGGACGCCGCCCGGCGGCAGCAGGCGTTGCGCCCCGGCGAGCAGGCCCTGCGTCGAGGCCCAAGGGCTGATGTGGATCATGTTGATGCAGACGATGGAGTCCGCCTGCGTCACCGGCCATTCGGCCGCCGCCGCATCGAGGTCCAGCGGCGGCAGCACGTTGGAAAGGCCCTCCGCCCCGGCCCACGCCGCGATGGACGCGCGGGCGGCGGGAGAAGGGTCGGAGGGTTGCCACGTGAGGCCCGGCAGAGCGCGGGCGAAATGCACCAGATGCTCGCCCGTGCCGCTGGCGATTTCCAGCACCTGCCCACTCGCCGGCAGAAGCGGCCGCAGCACGTCGAGGATCACGTCGCGGTTGCGGGCGACGGCGGGCGCGGCGAGGCGGCCATCCGGGCCGGTGGCGGCCGCCGGCAGCGCGTCGGGCACGGAATTGCTCATCGCCCTTCCCTTTCGCGCCGCTTCAGGCCGCGAGGCCGCCCGCCTTCTCGATGAAGGCGGCCACGTCCTCCACGCCTTTGCCATGGCGGATGGCGGCAAAGACATAGGGCCGGGTGCCGCGCATCCGCTGGGTGTCGGATTCCATGATGGAGAGATCCGCGCCCACCAGCGGGGCGAGGTCGGTCTTGTTCACCACGAGGAAATCGGAGCGGGTGATGCCCGGCCCGCCCTTGCGCGGGATCTTCTCGCCGCCCGCGACATCGATCACATAGATGGTGATGTCCGCCAGCTCCGGCGAGAAGGTGGCGGCCAGATTGTCGCCGCCGCTCTCGATGAGCACGATCTCGAGGCCGGGGAATTTCGCCTGCATGTCGGCCACGGCGCGCAGGTTGATGGAGGCGTCCTCGCGGATGGCGGTGTGCGGGCAGCCGCCGGTCTCCACGCCGAGAATGCGCTCGGGCTCCAGCGCGCCGGCCACCGTCAGGAGGCGGGCGTCCTCCTTGGTATATATGTCGTTAGTGATGGCGCAGATGTTGTAGCGCTCGCGGAAGGTCTTGCAGAGCGCTTCCATGAGCGCCGTCTTGCCGGAGCCCACCGGCCCGCCGATGCCAACCCGCAAGGGTCCGTTGCTGGTCATGATCGAAACAGCCTCGTGTATTGGGTTTCGTGTCGCATGCTGCCGAGATCGGCCCGGAAGTTGGCGGTGCCGAGATCGTCGAGCGTGAGGGTCGGAATGTCGCCCGCCAGCGCCTGCACGGCCGGCATGAGGCGGGCCACAACGCGGGTGCCGGCCGTCTGGCCGATGGGCGCGATGCGCAGCGCGGCGGAAACCAGCGTCTGCGTGACGGCGAAGAGATACGCTTCCAGCACCGCCGCGCGGGGCACGTCATGCAGCGCCGCTGCATAGCCCACCGCCACCGGATAGGCGACATCAGGCGGCAGATGCGCCGCCGCCGCGTCCAACCCGCCGTGGGGCCATGCGGCGCGCACGGCATCAAGGAAGCTGCGGCCCTGCTGGCAGGTCTCCAGCCGCAGTTCGGCGGTGGGCGAAAGGGCGACCGCGCGGGCATTCACCTGTGCCAGCGCCGGCATATCCCCGGTCGCGCCAGCCACATAGGCATGAGCGAGCAATATGCCATCGGCCCGGCCGAAGCCGAGCAGCATGAGATCGCGCAGCCAGCTTTCGAGGCTCGCCTCATCGGTGATATCGCCCGCTTCCGCCGCCCATTCCAGCGCGTGGGAATAGGCATAGGCCCCCACCGGAAAACCGGGAGACAGCCAGGCAAAGAGCGCGAGCGCGCTCGGCGGCGCGCCCGTTTCCGCCATCGTCATGGCCGCCGCCCGGTCGCGGCGTCAGTCATGGTGGTGCGTGTGGCCGCAGCCGCAGGAGGCCCCATGGGCGTGATCGTGGGCGTGGTCATGCCCGTGGTGGTCGTGCGCATGGTCATGGTGCGCATGATCGTGACGGGCGTGGTCATGATGGGCATGGTCGTGCCCATGGTCATGCGCGTGGGCTTGGCCATGGCCGTGGGCTTCGGCGGCCTCATAGGCGCCGCGCTCGGGCTTGAAGGGACGCACCACCGGCTTCACCGCCGCCCCGAGGCCGCGCAGCATGGCCTCCAGCACGGGATCCTGAACGATATAGATCGCCTCTTCGGTGATCTCCGCCGGAATGTGCCGGTTGCCGATAT
Source organism: Azorhizobium sp. AG788 (assembly GCF_004364705.1). Lineage (NCBI taxonomy): Bacteria > Pseudomonadati > Pseudomonadota > Alphaproteobacteria > Hyphomicrobiales > Xanthobacteraceae > Azorhizobium > Azorhizobium sp. AG788. The sequence goes on along the minus strand of NZ_SOBM01000004.1, from coordinate 402,316 downwards.
GCCAGGCGGCCCGCATCAGGCGCACGGGATTGAATGTGGTGATCTCCACCAACTGCTCGTCCGCCGCCTTCACCTGCACGAGGCGACCGTCCTCCAGTTCCAGCGCGTCGCCATGGTCCAGCACCGCGGCGCGGTCGAGGTCCAGCAGGAACTCCAGCCCGCCGTCGGCGGTCATGGCGACCCGGCGGCGATGGCGCGCGTGATGGTCGAGGGTGATGGTGTCCACCACCCGGTCGGGACGCACCGCGAGGTGCCGGACGATCTTGGTCGAACGGATCATGTAAGGCTCCCGAGGCAGAGGCCGGCGAAGGCGGTCGCGCCCGGTTAGAACAAAAAGTAGCGCTGCGCCATGGGCAGCACTTCGGCGGGCTCGCAGACCAGAAGCTCGCCATCGGCGCGCACGTCATAGGTCTCCGGGTCCACCTCGATATGGGGCGTGGCGCCGTTCAGCACCATGTCCTTCTTGGAAATGCCGGAGCGGACATTCTCCACCGCCACGAGCGTCTTGGCCGTCTGGAGCCGGGCGGCGAGACCATCCTCCACTGCCGCCTTGGAGACGAAGGTCAGGCTGGAATGGGTGCGGGCGCGGCCATAGGCGCCGAACATGGGCCTGTAATGCACCGGCTGCGGGGTCGGAATGGAAGCATTGGGATCGCCCATCTGGGCCACCGCGATAGAGCCGCCCTTCAGCACCAGATCCGGCTTGACGCCGAAGAAGGCCGGCGACCATAGCACGAGGTCGGCGAGCTTGCCGGCCTCCACCGAGCCGATGTGCTTCGACACGCCATGGGCGATGGCCGGGTTGATGGTGTATTTCGCCACATAGCGGCGGGCGCGCAGATTGTCGTTGCCGCCGCTCTCGCCGGGCAGCGCGCCGCGCTGGCGCTTCATCTTGTCCGCCGTCTGCCAGGTGCGGATCACCACCTCGCCCACGCGGCCCATGGCCTGGCTGTCGGAGCTCATCATGGATAGGGCGCCGATGTCGTGCAGGATGTCCTCGGCCGCGATGGTCTCCTTGCGGATGCGGCTCTCGGCGAAGGCGAGGTCTTCGGGGATGGACGGCGAGAGGTGGTGGCACACCATGAGCATGTCGAGATGCTCGTCGATGGTGTTGCGCGTATAGGGCCGCGTCGGATTGGTGGAGGACGGCAGCACGTTGGGCAGGCCCGCCACCTTGATGATGTCGGGGGCATGGCCGCCGCCCGCGCCTTCCGTGTGGAAGGCATGGATGGTGCGGCCCTTGAAGGCGGCGATGGTGTCCTCCACGAAGCCGCTTTCGTTCAGCGTGTCCGTGTGGATCATCACCTGAATGTCGAAGGCATCCGCCACCGAGAGGCAGGTGTCGATGGCGGCGGGGGTGGTGCCCCAGTCCTCATGGAGCTTCAGCGCGCAGGCGCCGGCACGCACCATCTCTTCCAGCGCCTTGGGCTGAGAGGCATTGCCCTTGCCCGCGAAGGCAAGGTTCATGGGGAAGGCATCCGCCGCCTCGATCATGCGGGCGATGTGCCACGGGCCGGGCGTGCAGGTGGTGGCAAAGGTGCCGGTGGCCGGACCGGTGCCGCCGCCCAGCATGGTGGTGACGCCGGAGAATAGCGCCTCCTCGATCTGCTGCGGGCAGATGAAATGGATGTGGCTGTCGAAGCCGCCGGCGGTGAGGATCTTGCCCTCACCCGCAATCACCTCGGTGCCCGGGCCAATGATGATGTCGACACCGTTCTGCACATCCGGATTGCCGGCCTTGCCGATCCTGAAAATGCGCCCGTCTTTCAGGCCCACGTCCGCTTTCACGATGCCCCAGTGGTCGAGGATCACCGCATTGGTGATGACGGTGTCCACCGCGCCATCGGCATTCGCCACCTGGCTCTGGCCCATGCCGTCGCGGATCACCTTGCCGCCGCCGAACTTCACCTCCTCGCCATGGACGGTGAAGTCCTTCTCGATCTCGATATAGAGCGCGGTATCGGCGAGCCGCACCTTGTCGCCCACTGTGGGGCCGAACATGTGCGCATAAGCGGAACGGGACATACGGGCCTTGGTCATGGCGTATCCTTCAGAGGCTCGCGCCGTCGAATTCGCGGGGGGTCAGCGCTTTCAGGTCCACGTCGTCGAGGCAGCGCACATTCACCGCCACCTTGAACTCACCGGTCGGCGCAAGGCCACGGCCGAAAGGCTCGATGCCGCAGGTGGCACAGAAGAAATGGCTGATCCGCCCGGTATTGAAGCGATATTCGGTCAGTTTTTCCTCGCCCTGCTTCAACCTGAAACCTTCCGGCGAAGCAAAGGAGAGGATGCCGCCCACGCGCCGGCAGCGGGAGCAGTTGCAGGTGGCCGTGCGGTCCAGATCAAGATCGGCCTCGAAGGCCACGGCGCCGCACTGGCAGCTGCCGGAATAATGCTGGAGTGCCATCAGAGCTTGCCCATCACGTCGCCACGGAACCCATAAACTTCGCGCTTGCCGCCCAGCGGCACCAGCGTGACCTCGCGGGTGGCGCCGGGCTCGAAGCGCACCGCCGTGCCGGGGGCGATGTCGAGGCGCATCCCGCGTGCCTTCTCGCGCTCGAAGGCGAGGCCCGGATTGGTCTCATAGAAATGGTAGTGGCTGCCCACCTGAATGGGGCGGTCGCCCGTATTGGCCACCGAGAGCGTCACCCGCTCGGCGCCCTCGTTGAAGACGATCTCGCCTTCCGGCGTCACGAACTCGCCCGGCACGTCCTCGGACGCCTGTCCGCGAATGGGGTTGTGCACCGTGACCAGCTTGGTCCCATCCGGGAAGGTCGCCTCCACCTGGATGTCGTGGATCATCTCGGCGATGCCCTCCATCACCTGGTCGGCGGTGATGACGCGGGCGCCCGCCTCCATCAGCTCGGCGACGGTGCGGCCGTCGCGGGCGCCTTCCACCACGAAATCGGTGATGAGCGCCACCGCCTCCGGATGGTTGAGCTTCACGCCGCGCGCGAGGCGCTTGCGCGCCACTTCGGCGGCCATGGCGATAAAGAGCTTGTCCTTCTCCCGCGGCGTCAGCAGCACGGCAGTCTCCTCATAAGGCCCAGACGCGGGGCAGCGGCGCCCCCCGGAAGGCAGTCAGGAATGCGACGGCGTCCCGCCGCAGGGTTTCGATATCGGGCGCCAGCCAGCGGGCGGCCAGAAGGCCGTTCCACGCGCTGGCGCCGCATTCGCTGCGCGCAGATTCCATGAGCGCGCGCCCTTCGTCCAGTCGCGCTTCGGCGTCGGGTGCCACATAAAGCAAAGTCGCCCACGCCCGGTTGCCGGCCGCAACCGTGGGGCGGCGCAGCAGCTCGCCCAGGGGGCCGGACAGGCGCACCGCATCGGCATAGATGAGGCCGCCGCCGCGGGTGACCTGCCAGTGGTCCTCCAGATGCCCGGTGCGCATCTCCTCGCCCCGCGCCACGCGGCCGAAGGCGATCGCCTCGAAGGCGAGGAAGGTGGCATCGGGCGCAAGATCGACGGTGAAGCGGCGGGCGAGCCGTGCGGCGTCATAGAGCAGGGTTTCCTGCGGCAGCCAGTCCACGCGCGCGCCCGTCTCGACCGTGATCGCCACGTCGATGCGGGCGGTCTCGCCGTCGGAGCGGTAGATCTTCTCGGCTGCGGGGGTGGCGACCACCGCATGGGCGTCCGCCTCGGCCTTTACCTCGATGGTGAAATGATCGCCGCAAGCGACGCCGCCGGCCGTATTGACCAGCACGCCCTCCACCGCCGGTCCCGACACGCGCGGCATCCGCACCCGCATGGAGCCGGCTTCCGCCACATCGCTGACGCGGCTTCTGCCGGCGATGGCATTGACGCCGAGGCGCACGCGCCCCACCGCCCGCTGCCGGCGCGGGGCACCGCCCTCTCCTTTTGCCGCCTCAGATGGCCATGAGGCGGCGGACGTCGTCCCCATCAAGCCCGCTCCTATCGCCGCGCGCCACCACTTCGCCGCGCTCCATCAGGATGAAGGAATCGGCCAGCTCGCGCGCGAACTCGAAATACTGCTCCACGAGCACGATGGCCATGTCTCCCTTGTCCCGCAGATAGGAGATGGCGCGACCGATGTCCTTGATGATGGAGGGCTGGATGCCCTCGGTGGGCTCGTCCAGCACCAGGAGGCTCGGGCGGGTCACGAGGGCGCGACCGATGGCGAGCTGCTGCTGCTGCCCGCCGGAGAGATCGCCGCCGCGCCGCCCGAGCATGGACTTCAGAACCGGGAACAGCTCGAACACCTCGTCCGGCACATATTTGTCCTTGCGGGCGAGGCGCGCGTAGCCCGTTTCCAGATTTTCCTTCACGGTGAGCAGCGGAAACACCTCGCGCCCCTGCGGCACGAAGCCGATGCCGAGCGCCGCCCGGTCATAGGTGCGCATCTTGGTGATGTCCTGCCCGTTGAAGGAGACGCTGCCCCCCGCGATGGCGCGCTGCCCGACGATGGCGCGCAGGAGCGAGGTCTTGCCGACGCCATTACGGCCGAGCACGCAGGTCACCTGCCCCTTCACCGCTTCGAGCGAGACTTTGCGCAGCGTGTGGGCGGCGCCGTAATAGAGATCGAGGTTCTCGACCTTCAGCATGATGAGGCTCCGCTCATTTTTGGGACTGGCGTCTGTGTGGGGCGGGGTTTGGTGAGGTGCGGTCCGCGGGTCGATAGCGCCCGACTTGCCCCCTCCCCAGCCCTCCCCCGCAGGCGGGAGAGGGAGCCCGCGGCTCGAGGAGGCCTGTCGCACCGAGCGAGGAAAACGCTTCAGACCAACGCGCACGGTCGTAGCCTGGCGCACCCTCTAACCTCCTCCCCCCTTGCGGGGGAGGGTTGGGGAGGGGGGTATACGCGCCATCCACCCGCGTGCCGGAAGACACGACGCCATAACCACCCAAAGCGCAACGCCGCGCAAATGGAGAGGGCATTACCCCCCTCTCTGCCCTCCCCCTCAAGGGGGGAGGGAAAGCGAACGGAGAGGGTGCGCCTATGCTGTTGCGCGATGCGCGAGACCCCACGCGCTCAGCCCCCGCCCGGACGTTCCCCCACAACGGGGGAGGGAAGGCGCGTGGCGAGGGCGCACCCAGAAGCGCTCGCGCGCCAGGGCGGGAGAGTTGAGAGGGGGCACGCCGGGAACGAAGCGAGGACGCCATCCTCACCGCCCCAGATAGACTTCGATGACGCGCTCGTTGGCGCTCACCTGATCGAGCGAGCCTTCGGCGAGAACGGAGCCCTCGTGTAACACCGTCACCTTCACGCCGAGGTCGCGCACGAACTGCATGTCGTGCTCGACCACCACCACGGATCGCGTTTTGGCGATGTCACGCAGCAGTTCGGCGGTGTCGGCGGTTTCCTGATCGGTCATGCCGGCGGCAGGTTCGTCCACCAGCAAGAGGCGCGGCTCCTGCGCCAGCAGCATGCCGATCTCCAGCCACTGCTTCTGCCCGTGGGAGAGTTCGGCCGCCTGCCGGTGGCGCTGGTCCTTGAGGCGGATGCGCTCCAGAAGCTCGTCGATGCGCGCGCGCTCATGGGCCGTGCGCCGCCAGGTGATGTTGGCGAAGGCCCGCCGGTCGGACTTCACCGCGAGGAGCAGATTGTCCTCCACCGTGTGCATGTCGAACACGGTGGGCGTCTGGAACTTGCGGCCGATGCCGAGCTGGGCGATGTCCGCCTCATCCATGGTGGTGAGGTCGTGGATGCCGGCGAACATGGCCTCGCCCGCGGTGGGGCGCGTCTTGCCGGTGATGACGTCCATCATCGTGGTCTTGCCGGCGCCGTTGGGGCCTATGATGGCGCGCATCTCCGCTTCCTCGATGGTCAGCGAGAGCTTGTTGAGCGCCCGGAAACCGTCGAACACGACGGAGATGTTGTCGAGATAGAGCAGCGACTGGGTAACGGGTTCCATGTCGTCTCACTCCGCAGGCTTGGGCGCGGGCACGGGGCCGGCTGGCTTGCGCAGGCGGGAGGAGAGATCCCCCCACAGGCCGATGATGCCGCGCGGCAGGAACAGCGTCACCACCACGAACAGCGCGCCGAGGGCGAACAGCCACGCCTCGGGGAGCGCGCCGGTGAACCAGGTCTTGCCCGCATTCACCACCAGCGCGCCCAGCGCCGCGCCCACCAGCGTGCCGCGACCGCCCACCGCCACCCAGATCACCGTCTCGATCGAATTGGCAGGCGCGAACTCGCCCGGATTGATGATGCCAACCTGAGGCACGTAGAGCGCACCGGCGACACCTGCCAGCATAGCGGAGAGCGTCCAGGCGACGAGCTTGTAGTTGGCCACCTTGTAGCCGAGGAAGCGGGTGCGGCTCTCCGCATCGCGCACCGCCACCAGCACCTTGCCGTATTTCGAGACAACCAGCGCCCGGCAGATGAGATAGCCCAGCACCAGCGCCACGGCGGAAGCAAAAAACAGCGCCCCACGCGTGGTCCCGGCGGTGATGGAATAGCCGAGGATGTCCTTGAAATCGGTGAGGCCGTTGTTGCCGCCGAAGCCCATGTCATTGCGGAAGAAGGCGAGCATGAGCGCAAACGTCATGGCCTGCGTGATGATGGACAGATAGACGCCCGTAACGCGCGAGCGGAAGGCGAACCAGCCGAAGGCGAAGGCGAGCAGCCCGGGCACCACCAGCACCATCAGCGCGGCGAAGGGGAAATGGTTGAAGCCCAGCCAGAACCAGGGAAGCTCCTTGTAGTTCAGGAACACCATGAAGTCGGGCAGGACGGGATTGCCATAGACGCCGCGCGGGCCGATCTGGCGCATCAGATACATGCCCATGGCATAGCCGCCGAGCGCGAAGAAGGCGCCGTGGCCGAGCGAGAGCACGCCGCAATAGCCCCACACGAGATCCACTGCCACGGCGAGCAGCGCGTAGCACAGATACTTGCCGAGCAGCGGCACCAGATAGTCCGACACATGGAACGGGCTGCCGGCGGGCGCCAGCAGATTGCCGGCCGGCACGAGCACGCCCGCCGCCAGCACGAGGATGATGAAGATCGCCCCACGGCGATCGAGAATGCCTGAGCCGCGCATGATGTTCACGCTTCCACCGCCCGGCCCTTGAGCGCGAACAGCCCGCGCGGGCGCTTCTGGATGAAGAGGATGATGAAGACGAGGAGCGCGATCTTGCCGAGCACCGCGCCCGCGAAGGGCTCCAGCAGCTTGTTGGCGACGCCAAGCGTCAGCGCGCCCACCAGCGTGCCCCAGAGGTTCCCCACGCCGCCGAACACCACCACCATGAAGCTGTCGATGATGTAGCCCTGCCCGAGGTTCGGGCTCACATTGTCGATCTGCGAGAGGGCGACGCCGGCGATGCCCGCGATGCCCGATCCGAGGCCGAAGGTGAGCGCATCGATGCGCCCGGTGCGGATGCCCATGGCCGCCGCCATGCGCCGGTTCTGCGTCACCGCCCGCACATAGAGCCCGAGCGAGGTGCGCTTGAGCACCACCAGCAGCGCGAAGAAGACCAGCAGCGCGAAGACGATGATCCAGAGCCGGTTGTAGGTGATGGACAACTGGCCCACGTCGAAGGCGCCAGACATCCAGGAGGGCGCGCCCACCTCCTTGTTGGTGGGGCCGAAGATGCTGCGCACCGCCTGCTGGAGCATGAGCGAAATGCCCCAGGTGGCGAGCAGGGTCTCCAAGGCCCGGCCATAGAGGAAGCGGATGACCGTGCGCTCGATGATGATGCCCACGAGGCCCGTGAACAGGAAGGCCAGCGGCAGGGCGATGGCGAGCGACCAGCCAAAGAGGCCGGGATAGGAGGTGCGGATGATGTCCTGCACCACATAGGTGGTGTAGGCGCCAAGCATCACCATCTCGCCATGGGCCATGTTGATGACGCCCATGACGCCGAAGGTGATGGCAAGGCCGATGGCCGCCAGCAGCAGCACCGAGCCAAGCGAGAGGCCGTACCACACATTCTGGGCCACGTTCCACATGGCGAGCGAGCGATTGATCTTGGCCGTGCCGTTGGCCGCCGCCGCCTTCACGGAGGCCGGCGCATCGGCGGGCACGTTGGCCAGAAGCGCCAGCGCCTCCTGATCCCCGCGCGCGGCGATGAGGTTCACGGCGGCGAGCCGATCCGCCTCGCTGGAGGCGGCGGAGGTGAGGACGATGGCCGCGCGCGCCTGCTCCAGCGCGGCCCGCACATTGGCGACGCTTTCCTTGGCGAGCGCCGCATCCAGGGTCGGAAGCGCGCTGGCATCGCGCGACTTGAAGACGGCAGCGGCCGCCTCAAGACGCTTGGCCGGATCGGGATTAAGCAGCGAAAGGGCGCCGGCGGCCGCATCGGCGGCGCGGCGCACGCGATTGTTGAGGCGCACGGGCTTGAGGCCGGCGGGCGCGGCGCTCACGGCGGCGCCGGTGGCCGCGTCGGTGAAGCTGCCATCCTTGGCGCGCACATAGATGGCCTTGGAGGCCGGATCGAACAGCAGGCGGTTGTCCGAGATCGCCGCGACGATGACGCCGGCCTGGGGATTGGTGCTGGTGGCCAGCATCCCGAGGGCGGCCTCGGTGTCGGAATAGCTGTCGGCGGCAATCTTGGCGAGCGCCGGGGCAAGATCACCGGCGGCGGTCTGGGCGCGCACGCCCGATGGCGCGGCCCAGGCGAGAAGAAGCGCGGCTGCGAGCAGCAGCGCGGCGGACAGCAGGCGGCGGATCAGGCTCATCAGGGACGTTTCCCACGGCGCGCGGGCGGCAAAGGCACCGGCGCTTCTGCGACCTTCAAGGGTCGGGCTGGCCGAACGGCGAAAGGCGCTGCGACAGTCAGGCAAGCGGAGAGACAAGCGTGCGCCCTCCACGCTGCGGGACAGGTTCCCTCCCCCGCTTGCGGGGAAGGGATAGGGAGGGGGCACGGCCGGGGGGAGGAGAAGGAGGCGGCTTACAAGGGCCAACCTATCCGCCTTGCGGCGGCCCCCTCCCAACCCTCCCCCGCAAGCGGGAGATGGCTTTTCCCAAGGACCGAGCGGCCTCAGCTCACATTGCTGCTCACTTGGCGGCGGTGGCGCCGAGGCAGGTATTCTTGGTGGTGTCGTAGTTGCCGCAGTTGTACTTCACCCAGTCGGCAACGAGGTTCTTGGAGCCTTCGAGATACTTGGACCAGGCTTCGCCGGGCACCAGATCGTCCGTCTTCCACACCACGTTGAACTGGCCGTCGCCCTGGATTTCGCCGATGAAGACGGGCTTGGTGATGTGGTGGTTCGGGAGCATCTCCGAGACGCCGCCGGTGAGGTTCGGCTGCTTGGTGCCCGGCAGGGTGGCGATCACCTTGTCCGGATCGACCGTGCCGGCCTTCTCCACGGCCTTAACCCACATGTTGAAGCCGATGTAGGTGGCTTCCATGGGGTCGTTGGTCACGCGCTTCGGGTTCTTGGTGAAGGTCTGCCAGGCCTTGATGAAGGCGTCGTTCTCCGGGGTCTTGATGGACTCGAAGTAGTTCCAGGCGGCGAGATGGCCGACGAGCGGCTTGGTGTCGATGCCGGCGAGCTCTTCTTCGCCCACCGAGAAGGCCACGACCGGGATGTCGGTGGCCTTGATGCCCTGGTTCGCGAGTTCCTTGTAGAAGGGCACGTTGGCGTCGCCGTTGATGGTGGACACCACGGCGGTCTTCTTGCCGGCCGAACCGAATTTCTTGATGTCGGCGACGATGGTCTGCCAGTCGGAGTGACCGAAGGGCGTGTAGTTGATCATGATGTCCTCGGCCTTCACGCCGCGGGACTTCAGATAGGCCTCAAGGATCTTGTTGGTGGTGCGGGGATAGACATAGTCGGTACCCGCGAGCACCCAGCGCTCCACCTTCTCTTCCTTGGCGAGGTAATCCACCGCCGGGATCGCCTGCTGGTTCGGCGCGGCGCCGGTGTAGAACACGTTCCGCTCGCTCTCCTCGCCTTCATACTGGACGGGGTAGAAGAGGATGGAGTTCAGCTCCTTGAAGACGGGCAGCACGGACTTGCGGCTCACCGAGGTCCAGCAGCCGAACACCACGGACACCTTGTCCTTGGTGATGAGTTCGCGGGCCTTCTCGGCGAACAGCGGCCAGTTGGACGCCGGGTCCACCACCACCGCCTCGAGCTTCTTGCCGAGCACGCCGCCCTTCTTGTTCTGCTCTTCGATCATCATGAGCACGGCGTCCTTCAGCGTGGTCTCGCTGATCGCCATGGTGCCGGACAGCGAGTGAAGCACGCCGACCTTGATCGTCTCCTGCGCGGCGGCCGTCCCCATGGAACCGGCAACCGCGGCGGCTACCGCCATCGCGCCAAGTCCCTTAGCCGCTCTTCCCAGCAAACCGAGCATCCGCTCTCTCCCCGATGAAATGGGCTGGCGCTGTGCCAGCGGCAGGGAGATCAGCAAGCAGCGTGCCATGTCCGCGAAGGGCACCGAATGATTGTATACGCGCCGGTTATAGCGCTCAAAACGCAGGCACATGGCGACACTGAGACCATTTCGGATGCGATTGGCTATAATTTAGGCATAAAGATCGGGCCAAAGCGCCGTTTGAGCTACCCGGCTCCCGCCTGTATCGCTCGCGCCACCATGGCAGCCCCCTTCCGCTGGGTCGCACAGAGGCAGGCAGGCTTTCGCGAGGATTGCGCGCCAGCGTGGCACGGCGCCCGAATACGCCACAATGGAGAGGCTTCGGGTTGACTTGCCGGTGCCGCCTCCCAATCTGCTTGGTTATTCCGCCGGACGAGCCGACGGCAGGGGCAAATGGCCTCGTGAGGTGGGTGGGACGAGGAGCATGGCGGATCAACCCTTATCCTTCCGCGTGGTCGCGCCGCCGCGCCGCGCCCTTGTGGCGCCGAAGGCGATCGTGGCCATTCCGGTCAAGGATGAAGAAGTGCGCCTGCTGGAGTGCCTGAAGGCGCTCGCGGCCCAGCGCGACGCGCCCGACTTCGCGACCATCGTCCTCCTGCACAACTGCCTCGACCGCACCGAGCAGGTGGCGATCCAGGCCGGGGAGACGCTTCCCCTGCCCCTTCGCATCCTCTCTATCGAGTTGGCCTCGGACAAGGCGGGCGCATCCTGGGCACGCCGCCATGTCATGGATGCGGCGGCGTCTCTCTTCGTCACCTCCGGCCTGCCGAAAGGCATCATCCTCACCACCGAGGCCGACGCCCGCCCCGCACCCAACTGGGTCGCGGCCAACGTGGCGGACATCGCCCTTGGTGCGGATGCCGTGGCGGGGCGTGTGGAGATGGACGCCAACCAGTCGCTCCCGAAGGGCCTGTGGCGCCGCTATCAGGGCGCCCATCGGTACGCCCGCCTCCTGAACGAGGTGGACCATCTGATTGACGGCGAGCATGGCAGTCCCTGGCCGACGCACCGGGAAGCTTCTTCCGCAAGCCTCGCCGTGTCGGTGGATGCCTATGTGAAGGCCGGTGGCATTCCCACCTCAGCCTCGGCGGCCGCCAGCGGCCTCCTCGGTGCCCTCACGCGAACCGGGCATTCCGTCCGCCACGATCCGGATGTGCAGGTCGCAGCCTCCTGGCGGCTGGATCCGGCCGGCCTCGGTGGACAGTTCCGCGCCTGGAGCGAGGGACAGGTGGCTTTTGACACGCTCGGTCTCGAGCCGGTGGCGCAGGTTGTGCGCCGGGCGCGTCTGCGCCGTACCATGCGGCGCGCCTTCGGCGCCGGCCAGCTCTGGACGGTGACGAACTGGGCCTCAACCTTACGCATCTCGCCCGTGGATGCCTTCAAGCTCGCGGCCCTGCCGAGCTTTCCGCAGATGTGGGCGGTTCTTGAGAATATCAGTCCGCTCTTGACGCCCCACCCCCTCGCTCCCTCCCAGCTGACGCTGGAGACGGCGCGGGCGGTGGGCCTGCTCGCGGAAATGCGGATCAGGAGCGGCGTGCGCCGACTCCTGGGCCGCAAGGAGCCCGACGCCTGAAGCAAGACGCGTCGGCGTCGGATGGCGTGCTGCCGATCAGAGCACGTTGAAGAGATAGAGCAGCACGATCACGGAAAAGGGCACGCCGAGAAGCCAGAGAACGAAGCCGCGCATGGGGAAATCCTCCACAGGTGAGTTCTCCTTCTCAACGCGCCCGCCCCGCTGACGTTCCGCAACCTTGCGCGCGGCTTTCCGCACCCGGTGATCGCTGCCAGATTCCGAACGGTTCAGGATTGTCTTGCCGGGCGGTTTCCGCTTTATGCCGACGAGCAGCATGCGGGATGACTCGAATGCGCGCGCCGGAAATCCCCTTCCGGAAGGCGACGGATCGGGCTTCCAAGGTCGATTGGCCGCCCGGCGGGACCGGGCGGGTTCGCACGGTTCATTCCTGGCCGCCACCACGAAGGACGAGAATCGAGCAGTCCCTTCCGGCCCCGCCGGTGGGACGAAAGACTGACGACAGCGCCGGGGGACCGCGCATGAACATCGAAACCGCCCTTCCTTCGGGACTGCTGCCGCTGACGCGCCTCGGCGGCGCCCATGTGGCCGACACCGTCGAATTCCTGAACGGCAAAACGCCCGAGGAGGCGGCGGAATTCGTCTCCCGCCTGCCCCCCGACTGGGCCGTGGAGGTGATGGACCAGCCGCCCTTCGCCTGGGCCTCGGAAATGCTCGAGATGCTGCCCGCCGACAAGGCCGTCGCCATCCTCGAGGGCATGTCCACCGACCGGGCGGCCGACGTGCTGCGCTGGGTCGATCCGGAAATCCACGCCACGCTGAGCGCCCGCCTCACCCCGGAGGCCCGCAATGCCATCGAGCACCTGCTCACCTATCCCGAGGACAGCGCCGGCAGCCTGATGACCACAGAGATGGTCACGGTGCCCTCCACCTGGACTGTCGGCCAGACGCTCGACCACATCCGGGCCGTCGAGCGCACGCGCGAGACCATATACGCCATCTATGTGCTCGATCCGGCGACCAAGCGCCTCCAGAACATCGTGACGCTGCGCCGCCTCATCTCGGGCGATCCGGCCGCGCCCATCGCCTCCGTGGCGCAGCCTTATGCGCCCATCACCACGACGCCGATGGCCAATCGCGAGGATGTGGCCCGACTGATCGCCAAATACGACCTGCTGGCGATTCCCGTGGTGGATTCCACCGGCCACCTCATCGGCATCTGCACCTTCGACGATGTCATCGATGCCATGATCGAGGAGCAGACCGAGGACGTGCAGCGCATGGGCGGCATGGAGGCCATAGACGAGCCCTACATGCAGATCAGCTTCACGGAGATGATCAAGAAACGCGCCGGCTGGCTCTGCATCCTTTTCGTCTCGGAGATGTTCACCGCCAGCGCCATGCAGGTGTTTTCGGACGAACTGGAGAAGGCCATCGTGCTCGCCCTGTTCGTGCCGCTGGTCATGAGCTCGGGCGGCAACTCGGGCTCGCAGGCCACTTCCCTCATCATCCGCGCGCTGGCCCTGCGTCAGGTGCAGTTGAAGGACTGGTTCAGGGTCGCCCTGCGCGAAATCCCCACCGGCATGATGCTCGGCGGCATCCTCGGAGTGCTGGGCATGATCCGCATCATGGTCTGGCAGGGGCTGGGCCTGTTCGATTACGGCCCGCACTGGCAGTTGCTCGCGATCACCATCGCATCGGCGCTGGTGGGCATCGTCACTTTCGGCTCGCTGGCCGGGTCGATGCTGCCCTTCATCCTGAAACGGGTGGGCTTTGATCCCGCAAGTGCGTCGGCGCCCTTCGTGGCGACGCTGGTCGATGTCACCGGGCTGATGATCTACTTCAGCGTCGCCTATCTGATCCTCAAGGGCACCATCCTCTGACGGTGCCCACACGCCGCGTCAGTGATTGACCATGAAGCGGAGCAGCGCGCCGTAGGCGCCTTCGTTGCGGCCGACACCCTCGCTGCTGCGGGCTTCCTCGGCCGCAGCGTCGGTGAGTTCGCGCACGGAGATGTCGAATCCGCGCGAGGCCAGAAAGTTCACCGCATCCTCCGGCGAGGCGAAGCCCGACAGCGACTCAGCCAGCACTTCGGCAAGGCCGGTGTTGCCCGACGCGTCCGCCTTCAGGCGCTCAAGATCGGCTTGGGACATGTTTCTCCTCCTTGCGCAGTCCTGAGGAACAACCGCGCGGCAGCGCACTCTGTTCCTGCCACGATCGAGCCGCAACGCCGGGCGGCGCCACCAGCGGGCAAAACGGCAAAGGGGGAGAAAGTCGGAGAGGATGCTGGTCGGAGTGGCAGGATTTGAACCTGCGACCCCCACGTCCCGAACGTGGTGCGCTACCAGACTGCGCTACACTCCGAACTCAGTGGCGGCGGAGTAGCACGCGCTCCCGTCGGTGGGAATGGGCAAGAAGCCGGCAAATGGACGTTCTCCCCAGTTTGTGCAGATCGCCAGCCCCGTGACCGCGCAGAACGCCGGATCGCAGGCGCGAGTCGCCGAGGACCGCGGGCGGAACACTGAAGAAGATGGATAATCCGGAGGATGCTGGTCGGAGTGGCAGGATTTGAACCTGCGACCCCCACGTCCCGAACGTGGTGCGCTACCAGACTGCGCTACACTCCGAACTCAGGGCGCTGCCTCTAGCACGCCGCTGTCCGCACATGCAAGGGCGTTCTCACACAGCCCTCGCTTGAACCCCCAACGCGCGCGTGCCATAGGAAGCGCCGCCCGGTGCGGGCCAACGATCGAGCGACGGAGTACGTGGACATGGTGACCAATGACAGCGCGAGCGGTCTCCTCAAGGGCAAGCGCGGGCTGATCTTCGGCGTCGCCAACAACCGATCCATCGCTTACGGCATCGCCAAGGCGGCGCGCGCGCAGGGCGCGGAGATCGCCCTCACCTATCAGGGTGAAGCGCTGAAGAAGCGCGTGGAACCGCTCGCCGCAGAACTCGGCGGCCATATCGTCGGCCATTGCGACGTCACCGATCCCGCCACCATCGACGCGGTGTTCGCCGAGACCGAGAAGCTGTTCGGCTCCATCGACTTTCTCATCCACTGCATCGCCTTCTCCGACAAGGACGAGCTGGATGGCCGCTATGTGGACACCACGGCGGACAATTTCACCAAGAGCATGTTCATCTCCTGCTACTCCTTTACGGCGCTGGCCCAGCGCGCGGAGAAGCTGATGCCGAACGGCGGCTCGCTGGTGACCCTCACCTATTACGGCGCCGAGAAGTGGATGCCCCATTACAACGTGATGGGCGTGGCCAAGGCGGCCCTTGAGGCCAGCGTGCGCTATCTTGCCGCCGACCTCGGCCCCAAGAACATCCGCGTCAATGCCATCTCGGCCGGCCCCATCAAGACGCTCGCCGCCTCCGGCATCGGCGATTTCCGCTACATCCTGAAGTGGAACGAGCTGAATTCGCCGCTGCGCCGCACCGTCACCACCGACGAGGTGGGCGATGCGGGTGTCTACCTGATCTCCGATCTCTCCCGCGGCGTTACGGGCGAGGTGCAGCACGTGGATGCGGGCTATCATATCGTCGGCATGAAGCACCCCGACGCACCGGACCTCGCCCTCGTGCGGGACTGATGCGGAAGGTGTGACCGGCAAGCGGCCTCCCCGGAGCGGCAGGCCGGATCGAACATCAGGAGACGATTGATGAAGCGGATGATGCGCCCTGCCCTCTCGGCCCTTCTCCTCGCCGCTTCCGCCCTTCCCGCCTTCGCCGGGTCCGACATCCCGCCGACGCTGGAGCAGTACCCGCTGCGGGATCGCTTCTTCGGCCCGGGCGGCGCCGTCTTCCCCAATTATTCCATGCCGTCCGAAGGCGGCCTCTCCTACATGATCGCCGCCGGTCCGACGCTCGCCGGGCCCACCAAGGCGGGCGGCCCCGGCGTCGCGATCTTCGCGGCCGGCACGGCCGACTTCAACTGCCAGACCGGCCAGCGGCCCACCATCAAGGTGATCTCGGCTCCCGCGGGCGCGAAGGTGAGCGTGTCGCCCGGCACCTTTGTCGCGACCGGCATCGACGGCGGCGCGACCACCAAGTGCCTCGGCCAGCCCGTCGGCGGCGCCATCGTGCGCTATGCCGGCCGGCCGCCGCGCGGGGGCGGTGCCGTAACGCTCCGCGTGACCTATCCCTATCTCGGAGCCTGGTACGATCACGTCGTCCACGTGCCGGGCAACTGATCGCCACGAAAGCCAGCCCGGAACCGGAGGCAGCCATGAGGGGCAACGGACATTTCGGCCGCGTCTTGGCGGCAGCGCTGGGGCTTCTGGCGGCGGGCGCCACCGCGTCCCGTGCCGGCGAGCACATGGACAATGACCCCGACGCCTATGTGGTGAACTATTACACCGGCGGCGGCTCGGGCGGCGTTCTGTTCGCCGCCGGCACGGCCAACCAGCAGTGCACCGACCTCGGCCTGCCCACCATCACGGTGGTGAGCACCTCGCCAGGCGTGAAGCTCTCCGTCGAGCCCGGCACCTACACGGTGACCGGCACCGATTATGGCTATCTCGTCTGCCTCGGGCGAACGCTGCCCGGCGTCGTCGTGCGCGGCAGCGGCACGGGCAAGGCCCACATCCGCGTGGCCTACCCGCCGCTCGGCCAGTGGTACGATCATTATCTGACGCTGCCGGCGCGATGACGGGTCGGCGCCGCCTCTTTCTCGTTCGGCATGGCGAGACCGACTGGAACGTGGCCGGCCGGCTCCAGGGGCGGCGCGACATCCCCCTTAACAGCCTCGGGCGTGCCCAGGCGGCGCGCGTCGGCCGTGTGCTGCCGCAGCTCGCGGGTGAGGCCTCCGGCCTTCATTTCGTCTCCAGCCCGCTCGGGCGGGCGCTGGAGACCATGCGCATCCTGCGCACCACCATGAACCTGCCGGCCTCCGACTTCGCCCATGACCCGCAATTGGCCGAACTCTCCTTCGGCCAGTGGGAAGGCATGACGTGGCCCGAGATCCGCCGCCGCGACGCGGAAGGGGTGCGCACCCGCGAGCGCGATCCATGGAGTTTCGTGCCGCCGGAGGGGGAGAGCTATGCCGGCCTCGCCCACAGGGCCGGTGCCGCCATCGACCGCATCAAGGGTGATGGCGTGGTGGTGACCCATGGCGGCGTCATCCGCGCCCTGCTGCACGCCAGGGCCGGCATGCCGGCCAACGAGGCCGCCGTGGTGCCGATCCGCCAGGGCGCCATCTATGTGCTGAGCGACGGCGCCTTCGAGGTGAAGGACTAGGCGTTGATCCCCGGGACGGCCCTCAGGCCGTCCGGAGCGTCTTCTGCCGGTGCAGGACCGGCGGGCGGGAGATCAGCAGCTTGTCGATGCGCCGCCCGTCCATGTCCACGATCTCGAAGCGCCAGCCCAGCGCGTCGAACACCGTGCCCACCTTGGGCATCTCCTTCAGGTGCGCCAGCGCAAAGCCCGCCACCGTATTGAAGCGGCCATCCACCTGAATTTCCACGCCCAGCACATCGTGCAGGTCGTCGATGGGCATCTCGCCGGAGATCAGATAGGAGCCGTCGAGGCGCTGGACCACATGGGGTTCGTCGCCATCGAGCACGATGGTGGCCTCATCCCCCTGCTCCAGAATGGTGCCGGTGATGGCGGCGAGCAGGTCGTAGCCGGTGACGACGCCGACCATATCGCCATACTCGTCCACCACGATGCCCATGGGCACGCTGGCCCCGCGCAGCACGCGCATGGCCTCCAGCGCGCCGATGGTTTCCACCACGAAGGGCACCGCCTCCACGAAGGTCCGCGGATCGGGCGTCTCGCCGCGCAGATAGGCGTTCAGCAGCTTCTTGGCCTGGATGACGCCCACGGTCTCCTCGGGCGAGCCCTCGCAGGCGGGCACGCGGCTGTGCGGCGTCTCCAGCAGGATCTGGCGAATCTCCTCAGGATCGGCCGTCACATCCACCCACTCGACATCCGGACGGGGGGTCATGATGGCGGTGACCGGGCGGTCCGCCAGGCGCATGACGCCCGAGATCATCCGCCGCTCGGCCGGGTCGATCACGCCGGCGGTCTCCGCCTCGGTGATGATGGCGCGGATTTCCTCGTCGGTGACGGCTTCCTTCTTGCTGTCCTTCTCGCCCAGCAGGCGCAGCACGCCACGGGCAGAGGCATCGAGCACCCACACCGCCGGCGCCGCGAACTTGGAAAGACTGAGCATCAGCGGCGCCAGCACGCAGGCGAGGCGCTCGGGGTTCTGAAGGGCGAGGCGCTTGGGAATCAGCTCGCCGATGATCAACGAAACATAGGTGATGCCGCCCACCGCCACGGCATACCCCAGGGGATCGGCGGCCGAATGGGGCAGACCGGCCCCCACGAAGACCTCCGCCAGATAGGCGCCGAGGCTGGCGCCGGAAAAGGCGCCGGCGAGGATGCCGATGAGGGTGATGCCGATCTGCACCACGGAGAGGAAGCGCCCCGGCTCGGCGCCGAGCAGCAGGGCGGCCTTGGCGCCCCGATGGCCCGCGTCCGCACGGGCCTTGAGCCGCGCCGGACGCACCGAGACGATGGACAGCTCAGCCGCGGCGAGAAGGGCGTTCAAGAGAACAAGAAAAAGAACAATCGCGATTTCGAGAATGGGCATGGGAGAGTGTTGGACCTTCCGTCACCTCCTCCATAACACAGCTCGCCCCGTCTGTGCGTGACAGCCGGTCAAAAGCCCGTTTGAGGTGCGACAGTGCTTTTGGGCATGGCCATTGCGTTGCCAGCCCGGCGGCATCTGCTCTACAGAGCATCAACCGGCCCGCCGCGCGCCAATCTCTAGAGAAGCCAGCCTCATGTCGTTCAACACGTTCGGGCACCTGTTCCGTGTCACCACCTTCGGCGAGAGCCATGGCCCGGCCATCGGCTGCGTGGTGGACGGCTGCCCGCCCGGCCTGCGCTTTACCGTTGATGAGGTGCAGGCTGCGCTCGACCGGCGCCGGCCCGGCCAGTCGCGCTTCACCACCCAGCGGCGCGAGCCGGACCAGGTGCGCGTCATCTCCGGCACCATGGACCATCCGGAGGGTGGCCTCGTCACCACCGGCACGCCCATCGGCCTGCTCATCGAGAATGTGGACCAGCGCTCCAAGGACTATGCCGACATCGCCGGCAGCTACCGCCCCGGCCATGCGGACGTGACCTATGACCTGAAATACGGCCTGCGCGACCATCGCGGCGGCGGGCGCTCCTCGGCCCGCGAGACGGCCATGCGCGTCGCGGCCGGCGCCATCGCCGCCAAGGTACTGCCCGGCGTGACCGTGCGCGCCGCTCTCACCCGTATCGGCGAGATCGAGATCGACCGCGCCCGCTGGGACTGGGCGCAGGTGAGCGAGAACCCCTTCTTCTGCCCCGACCCGGAGACGGTGCCGGTGTGGACCGACTATCTCGACGGCATCCGCAAGCGCGGCTCGTCCGTCGGCGCGGTGATCGAAGTGGTGGCGGAAGGCGTGCCGGCGGGCCTCGGCGCGCCCATCTACGGCAAGCTGGATGCGGACCTTGCCGCCGCCTTCATGAGCATCAATGCCGTGAAGGGCGTGGAGATCGGCGAGGGCTTCAACGCCGCCCGCCTCACCGGCGAGGAGAATGCGGACGAGATGCGCACCGGCAATGACGGCCGGCCGTATTTCCTCTCCAACCACGCCGGCGGCATCCTCGGCGGCATCTCCAGCGGCGAGCCCGTGGTGGCGCGCTTCGCGGTGAAGCCCACCTCCTCCATCCTCACGCCCCGCCGCACGGTGGACAAGTTCGGCACCGAGGAAGACCTCATCACCAAGGGCCGCCACGACCCCTGCGTCGGCATCCGCGCCGTGCCCGTGGGCGAAGCCATGATGCTGTGCGTGCTGGCCGACCACCTCCTGCGCCATCGCGGGCAGGTCGGTACGACGCCGGTGTGGCCGTTCCAGCGGGGCTGACATCGCCAGAGGCGGGCTCGCCCGCCCGAATGTCATGGCCGGGCTTGTCCCGGCCGTCCGCGCCGGGCGGACGGCGCAGACCTCTTAAGGCCCACCAAGCCGCGATCTCTGGATGCCCGGATCAGGTCCGGGCATCACGATTCTGATGTAGTGCCATCAGACGAGGAGGCCAGTCGTGCGGAAACGAACACGATGGCCCGGCCGCGCTCACCCGCCAAACGCCTCAGGCGGCCTTGCCGTAGACCTCGTCGGCGCGTTTTTCGAAGGCATCCGCGAAGCGGCGGAAGGCGGCGTCGAACATGGCGCCCATCAGCAGGCCCAGCGTGCGCGAGCGGAACTCATAGGAAATGGAGAAGCGCACCTCACACTGCCCCTCGCCCGCCGTAAGGAACTCCCAGCGGTTATCGAGGCGGCTGAAGGGGCCGTCGAGATATTCCACATGAATCACCCGGCGCGGGCGGTCCAGCGTCACGCGGGAGGTGAAGGTCTCGCGGATGAGCTTGTAGGCGACCGTCATGTCCGCGACGAGAATCTCGACGCCCTCGCCACTCTGAGTCCGGCGGCGCACCCGCAGCGCCTCGCACAGCGGCACGAATTCCGGATACTGCTCCACATCCGCCACGAGATCGAACATGTTGAGCGGCGAGTGGCGCACCACCCTCTTGGTCGAGAAGGAGGGCACGCGATCAGATCCGGCCGAGCTTCGCCTCGCGGGCGGCCCTGAGCTTGGCGAAATCGTCCCCCGCATGGTGCGACGAGCGGGTGAGCGGGCTGGACGAGACCATCAGGAAGCCCTTGGCATAGGCCACCGTCTCATAGGCCTTGAACTCGTCCGGCGTCACGAAGCGCTCCACCTTGTGGTGCTTGCGGGTGGGCTGGAGATACTGACCGATGGTCATGAAGTCGACTTCCGCCGCGCGCAGGTCGTCCATGAGCTGGAGCACCTCGTTCCGCTCCTCGCCGAGCCCGACCATGATGCCGGACTTGGTGAAGATGGACGGGTCGAGTTCCTTCACCTGCTGGAGCAGGCGCAGGGAGTGGAAGTAGCGCGCGCCGGGGCGCACCGTCAGATACTTGCCCGGCACCGTCTCCAGATTGTGGTTGAAGACGTCGGGGCGGGCCGCGACCACCACCTCGATGGCGCCCGGCTTGCGCAGGAAGTCCGGGGTCAGAATCTCGATAGTGGTGCCGGGGCTGAGCTTGCGGATGGACGCAATCGTGCGGGCGAAATGCTCGGCCCCGCCGTCAGTGAGGTCGTCGCGGTCCACCGAGGTGATGACCACGTGGGAAAGGCCGAGCTTGGCCACCGCCTCGCCCACCTTCTGCGGCTCGTCGAGATCGAGCGCCTTGGGCATGCCGGTGCGCACGTTGCAGAAAGAGCAGGCGCGCGTGCAGGTGTCGCCCATGATCATGAAGGTGGCGTGCTTCTTCTCCCAGCACTCACCGATGTTCGGGCAGCCGGCCTCCTCGCACACCGTGTGCAGGCCGTTGGCGCGCACGATGCCGGCCGTGTTGGACCAGCCGGCGGAGCCCGGCGCCTTCACGCGGATCCAGTCAGGCTTGCGCAGGACTTCCGTTTCCGGACGGTTCTGCTTTTCCGGATGACGGGGCCGGTTCAGCGTGTTGACGACCGTGACCATGGGGACCGCATCTGTTTCGAGCCGGCCCCGAGCCGGGCCGTCATTCACATATGTCTTAGCTGCGGCCGCCGCCAGCGTCGAGGCGCCGCACCGCAAACGAGGAATGCGCCGGGCGCGACAGTGCCGCCCCGGCGCCGGCGCCCGATCAGGTGTGGATCACGCGCCCGTAGGCGTCCAGCACGCTCTCGTGCATGGTCTCGGAGAGCGTGGGATGCGGGAACACCGCGTGGATCAGCTCTTCCTCGGTGGTCTCAAGGTTCATGGCGATGACGAAGCCCTGGATGAGCTCGGTCACTTCCGCACCAATGAGATGGGCGCCCAGCAGCTCGCCGGTCTTCTTGTCGAATATGGTCTTGACCAGACCCTCCGGCTCGCCCAGCGCAATGGCCTTGCCGTTGCCGATGAAGGGGAAGCGGCCGACGCGGATGTCACGGCCGAGCTCGCGGGCCTTCTTCTCGGTGAGGCCGACGGAGGCGATCTGCGGCGTGCAATAGGTGCAGCCGGGGATCTTGGCCTTGTCCATCGGGTGGGTGTGGAGACCCTTGATCGTCTCGACGCAGATCACGCCCTCATGCTCGGCCTTGTGGGCCAGCATGGGCGCCCCCGCCACGTCGCCGATGGCATAGACGCCCGGCACGTTGGTGCGGCCGTAGCCGTCCGTGACGATGATGCCGCGCTCGATCTTCACGCCGAGGTTCTCGAGGCCGAGGCCATCCACATTGCCGACCACGCCCACGGCGGAGATCATGCGCTCCACCTGGAAGTCCTGCTTGGCGCCCTTGGAATCCTCCACGTGCACGGTGAGGCTGTCCGCCTGCTTGGTGACGCCCGTCACCTTGGCGCCGGAGAGGATCTTCATGCCCTGCTTCTCGAAGCGCTTGCGCGCGAGGGCGGCGATCTCCTCATCCTCAACGGGCAGGATCTGCGGCATCACCTCGACCACGGTCACGTCGGCGCCCATGGTCTTGTAGAAGGAGGCGAACTCGATGCCGATGGCGCCGGAACCCATGACCAGCAGCGACTTCGGCATGCGATCGGGCACCATGGCCTCGAAATAGGTCCAGATGAGCTTCTTGTCGGGCTCGATGCCGGGCAGCGCGCGCGGGCGGGCGCCTGTGGCGACGATGATGTGCTTGCCGAGATAGTCGCCGCCGCCCAGCGCGCCCTTGGGGGCATCGGGGGCGGCCTCGACCTTGATCTTGCCCGGCGCCGTCAGGGTGGCCGAGCCCCAGATCACGTCGATCTTGTTCTTCTTCATCAGGAAGCCGACGCCGGTGTTCAGCTGCTGCGACACGCCGCGCGAGCGCTTCACCACCGCGCCGATGTCGAAGCCGATCTTCTCGGCGGAGAGGCCGTAGTCCTTGGCGTGCTCCATGTAGTGATAGATTTCGGCGGAGCGCAGCAGGGCCTTGGTGGGGATGCAGCCCCAGTTGAGGCAGATGCCGCCGAGGTGCTTCTTCTCCACCACCGCGGTCTTGAATCCGAGCTGCGCGGCGCGGATGGCGGCCACATAGCCGCCGGGGCCGCCGCCGATCACGATCACATCGTAGGAAGTCTCAGCCATGGGTCTCTCCTCCCCTTCCGCCGCGCGCGGCCGGTGGGTCGATGGGGTCTTCCTGCCGAGCATCCCGTGATGCGGGGCCGGAGCGAAGCCTTGGCACAGGCTTGGCCCCGGCGCGCCGGATCAGTGCGTCAGCAGGGCGTAAATCTCGTCCTTGAGCCGCATCCGCTGCTTGCGGAGGCTTTCCACGTCGGCGTCGGAGCGCGGCTCCAGATCGGTCTCGGCCCGGTGAACCGAACGGTTGACCTCGTGATACTCGTCATAGAGACGGGCGAAATGAGCGTTCGCCTGCCGCAAAGCGTGGATCTTGTCCGCGTGCTCGGGGAACTCGGCGAGGATCTCGTGCGGGGTGTGGCTCATGGGAAGCGTCCTCCTGTGTTGGCTGAGGCGGCGCACCGCCTCTGGCACCAGCAGCTACACTGTCCCGCCGCCCCGCGATTTGATCTGCCGCAGGGACAGAACCGGGCCGCGCGGAACCGGGGGCGCGGGGCGCCCCCGGCCAGACGGTCACACCAGCATGGACATGGGGTTCTCGATGAAGCCCTTGAACGCGGCGAGCAATTCGGCGCCCAGCGCACCATCCATCACGCGGTGATCGCAGGTGATGGTGGCGGTGAACTGGGTGGCGATCTTGATCTCGCCACCACGCACCACCGGCCGCTGCTCGCTGGCGCCGACCGCCAGGATCGAGGACTGCGGCGCGTTGATGATGGCCACGAAGTCGCGCACGCCCATCATGCCGAGGTTCGACACCGAGGTGGAGCCGCCCTGATACTCGTCGGGCTTCAGCTTCTTGGTGCGGGCGCGGGTGGCGAGGTCGCGCATCTCGTTGGAGATGGCCGAGAGCGTCTTCTGCTCCGCCTTCTTCACGATGGGCGCGAACAGGCCACCGTCGATGGCCACAGCGACGCCCACGTCCGAGTGCTTGAGGCGCAGGATGCGGTCCTCGGCCCACACGGCATTGGCGGCGGGCACCTTCTGGAGCGCCAGCGCCAGCGCCTTGATGACGAAGTCGTTGACCGAGACGCGGAAGCCGGGCTTGCCGTCCTTGTCCTTCGGCGCGGAGGCGTTGACCGTCTCGCGCAGCTTCATCAGGTCGTCGATGTCACAATCCACCGACAGGTAGAAGGTGGGGGTGAGCTGCTCGCTCTCCACGAGGCGCTTGGCGATGGTCTTGCGCATGCCATCGAGTTGCACCTCCTCATAGGTGCCCTCGGCGAACAGCGCCTTGACCTGATCGGCGGTCGGGCCGGACACGGCGGGCGCGGCAGCCGCAGCCGCCTTGGGGGCAGGAGCGGGCGCAGCAGCGGCCGGGGCCGCAGCGGCGGCAGCCGGAGCCGCACCGGGCTTCGCCCCTTCCACGTCGCGGGCGATGATGCGGCC
This sequence comes from Azorhizobium sp. AG788, assembly GCF_004364705.1. Taxonomy (NCBI): domain Bacteria; kingdom Pseudomonadati; phylum Pseudomonadota; class Alphaproteobacteria; order Hyphomicrobiales; family Xanthobacteraceae; genus Azorhizobium; species Azorhizobium sp. AG788. Next base: position 378,005 of record NZ_SOBM01000004.1, on the reverse strand, counting down.
GCGCGGACCGGAGCCCGCCAGCACCGCGAGATCGATGCCCTTCTCCTTCGCGAGGCGACGGGCCAGAGGCGAAGCGAACACGCGGCCACCGGTGGGGGCCGCAGCGACAGGCGCCGCCGCCGGAGCGGGGGCCGCAGCCGGAGCCGCCGCAGGCGCCGGGGCAGCGGCGGGAGCCGCAGCCGGGGCCGCAGCCGGAGCGGGCGTCGCGGCCGGCTTGGCGCCGCCGGAGCCGGCAGAGGCCGCAGCCGCGGCGACATCCTCGCCCTCGCCGGCCAGAACCGCGATGAGCTGGTTCACCGGCACGTCCTGCGACCCTTCCGGCACCACGATCTTGGCGAGGACGCCCTCGTCGACGGCCTCCACTTCCATGGTGGCCTTGTCGGTCTCGATCTCGGCGATGACGTCGCCGGACTTGACGCTGTCACCTTCCTTCTTGAGCCACTTGGCGAGGTTGCCCTTCTCCATGGTGGGAGACAGGGCCGGCATCAGGATCTCGATGGGCATGTCTGCTCCTCCCGCTCAGCGATAGGTGACCGCGCGCACCGCCTCGATCACCTCGGCGACGTTCGGCAGCGCGAGCTTTTCGAGATTGGCGGCATACGGCATGGGCACATCCTTGCCGGTGACGCGCAGCACGGGAGCGTCGAGATAGTCGAACGCCTTTTCCATGAGCTGGGCGGCGATCTCGGAGCCGACGCCGGACTGCGGCCAGCCTTCCTCGACGGTGACGCAGCGGCCGGTCTTCTTCACCGATTCGATAATGGTGGGCACGTCCATGGGACGGATCGTGCGCAGGTCGATGACCTCCGCCTCGATGCCCTGCTTGGCCAGTTCCTCGGCCGCCTTCAGCGTGTAGGTCATGCCGATGGACCAGGAGACGAGGGTCACGTCCTTGCCGGCGCGGGCGATGCGGGCCTTGCCGATGGGCAGCACGTAATCATCCAGCTTCGGCACCTCGAAGGAGTGGCCGTAGAGGATCTCGTTCTCAAGGAAGATGACCGGGTTCGGATCGCGGATCGCCGCCTTGAGCAGGCCCTTGGCATCGGCGGCCGTATAGGGTGCCACCACCTTGAGGCCCGGGATGTGGCTGTACCAGGACGCATAGTCCTGGCTGTGCTGGGCGGCGACGCGCGCGGCTGCGCCGTTCGGGCCACGGAACACCACCGAGCACTGCACCTGGCCGCCGGACATGTAGAGCGTCTTGGCGGCGGAGTTGATGATCTGGTCGATCGCCTGCATGGCGAAGTTGAAGGTCATGAACTCGATGATGGGCTTGAGGCCCGCCATGGCGGCGCCCACGCCCATGCCGGCGAAGCCGTGCTCGGTGATAGGGGTGTCCACCACGCGCTTGGCACCGAATTCCTGCAAGAGGCCCTGGGTGATCTTGTAGGCGCCCTGATATTCGGCGACCTCCTCACCCATCACGAAGACGTCGCCGTCGCGGCGCATCTCTTCGGCCATCGCGTCGCGCAGCGCTTCGCGCACGGTCATCGTGACCATCTCGGTGCCCGCGGGCACTTCCGGATCGGGCTGGGAGGTGACGACCGGCGGGTTGGCGACGGCGGAGGGCACGCTCGCCTGGGGCGCCGGGGCGGCGGCGGCCACCGGGGAGGCCGGGGCGGCGCTCTCGGCGACCTTCTGCTGCGGCGCCGGCGCGCTGGCTGCGGAGGCGTCCTCTCCCTCGCCGAGGATCACGGCGATGGGGGTGTTCACGGCCACGTCCTGCGTGCCTTCCGGGATCAGGATCTTGCCGAGGATGCCCTCGTCGACGGCCTCCACTTCCATGGTGGCCTTGTCGGTCTCGATCTCGGCGATGACGTCGCCGGCCTTGACCGTGTCGCCTTCCTTCTTCACCCACTTCGTGAGGTTGCCCTTCTCCATGGTCGGAGACAGGGCCGGCATGAGAATATCGACGGGCATGGCTGTCAGCTCTTGCTGGACGGAGCGGCTCCCGGGGCTGCCGGAGCGGCAGACGGCGGGCGCACGGCCGAAAGGTTGGTGTAAACGGAGACCGCGGCAACCGCGATCATCAAGGCTGCGATGAAGGCCACCTGGGCCTTGCCCACCCGGCGCGCAGGATCGGCGGCGGGTCCGGAAAGCAGACGGGCGGCGAAGGGCCACAGCACCAGATGGGCCATGGAGACGGAGCCGTGGGATCCGCCGGCCGCCTCCGCGGCCCCCTTCGCCTTCAATCCCTCGGTCACGGCAACGCCCCAGCTGGCGACGGCACTCGCCAGCGCAAGAAAGAGGACGATGAGGGCCACGACCGCCACGGGCAGCTCGTCAGCGCACGATGTCCGTGTACAGCTCGGACGGATCGGGTTCCGGATCGTGGGTGGCGAAATCGGCGGCATCGTTGACGATGTCGCGGATCTCCGCATCCACCTTCTTCAGTTCGTCCTCGGTGACGAGGCCGGCCTCCAGCAGGCGGTTGCGCACCTGCTCGATGGGATCGTGCTCGGTCCGCATCTTCTGCACCTCCTCCTTCGACCGGTACTTGGCCGGATCGGACATGGAGTGGCCGCGATAGCGGTAGGTCTGCATCTCGAGGATGTAGGGGCCCTTGCCGGAGCGGGCGAACTCAAGGGCGCGCTCGCCGGCGGCCTTGACGGCACGCACGTCCATGCCATCCACCTGCTCGCCGGGGATGTTGAAGGACTGGCCGCGCTTGGAGAAGTCCGTCTGTGCGGAGGCGCGGCTCACCGCGGTGCCCATGGCGTACTTGTTGTTCTCGATCACGTACACGACCGGGAGCTTCCAGAGCTCGGCCATGTTGAAGCTCTCGTAGACCTGGCCCTGGTTGGCCGCGCCGTCACCGAAATAGGTGACCGAGACGGAGCCGTTCTCGCGATAGTGGTTCGCGAAGCCGAGGCCGGTGCCCAGCGACACCTGCGCGCCCACGATGCCGTGGCCGCCGAAGAACTGCTTCTCGATGCTGAACATGTGCATCGAGCCGCCCTTGCCCTTGGAGTAGCCGCCCTTGCGGCCGGTCAGCTCGGCCATGACGCCGCGCGACTCCATCCCGGTGGCCAGCATGTGGCCGTGATCCCGGTAACCGGTGATCACCTGGTCGCCCTGCTTCATCGCCATCTGCATGCCGACGACGACCGCTTCCTGGCCGATGTAGAGGTGGCAGAAGCCGCCGATGAGGCCCATGCCGTACATCTGGCCGGCCTTCTCCTCGAAACGCCGGATCAGCAGCATCTCGCGATAGGCGAGCAATTCCTGCTCTTTGGTGAAGGTCGGTACGCCGGCCGGAGCCGCCTCTGCCCGGGCGGAAGGTTTTCTCGCTGCCATCGACTTCCTCAGGAAACGCTAGAGCCGGCCTCTCCTCTAGCGCACCTCAGGGACAGTCCAAAGCGGAAAAAGTGCTTTGCTGCACCGCAACACGTTGCAAATGCTTGATTTTGCTGGAATGAACTGCGTTTAAGTTCATTTGGGATATGAACTTGTTGTCAGTTCATTTTCTCCCCTTTGATCAATACGAGGTCCTTCGCATTGATGAAATCGAGCTGTTTGCGACCTTCTTCATCCAGCAGATCGGGGTCGATGGAGCGGGGATCAAGCAGGGAGACCTTGTGCTCCAATGCCTGCCTCTGGGACTTCAGGGCGGCGAGTTCAGTCTCCAGCCGCACCACGTCCTGCTCGTAGTTCCGCTTGGCCATGAGCCCATGGTCGCCATTGTAGGCGTGATAGGCGAAATAGCCGATCACCCCGCCGGCCACGACATAGAGCAGCAGGGCGAAGAAGAAGGCACGGATGCGCGAGCGGGTCTGCATGGGCGCCAAGTGTGGCCCAGTAAGGTTGAAGCGCGGTTAAGGGTGAGGTTCGCGGCAGCTCCTGCTGCGCAGTGCGGCCGAGGCGGGCTGGGGGGACCTTTGGCGCTGCTCGGACGGAGAGGGCATTACCCGTCCCCAGCCCTCCCCTTCAAGGGGGGAGGGAACTGCCAACGAGCCGATGAAGCAGCACGTTAGGATGTGTCGCGCCGCGCAAAAGCCCTCCCCACTTGCGGGGGAGCGTTGGGAGGAGGGTACACGCGGCTGCGACCGGGGGCGCCGGAACGGACCCCGCGGTGCTCATGGGACGCTCAGGTGGAGAGGGTATTACCCCCCTCCCCAGCCCTCCCCCGCAAGGGGGGAGGGAGCGGGCTGCACAACAGCAACGCCCTTCGGATCACGCCTTCGCGATGACCCTCACGCCACCCATGTAAGGCTGGAGCACGTCGGGAACGACGATAGAGCCGTCCTCCTGCTGATAGGTCTCCAGCACCGCCACCAGCGCGCGGCCCACCGCCACGCCGGAGCCGTTCAGCGTATGGACGAAGCGCGGCCCCTTGCCCTCGGCGGGGCGGTAGCGGGCATTCATGCGCCGGGCCTGGAAGTCGCCGCAGACCGAGCAGGACGAAATCTCGCGATAGGCGTTCTGGCCGGGCAGCCAGACCTCGATGTCGAAGGTCTTGCGCGAGGCAAAGCCCATGTCGCCGGTGCACAGCGTCACCACGCGATAATGCAAATCGAGCTTCTGCAGCACCGCCTCGGCGCAGGCGAGCATGCGGTGATGCTCCTCCTCCGAGGTCTCCGGCGTGGTGATGGAGACCATCTCCACCTTGGTGAACTGGTGCTGGCGGATCATGCCACGTGTGTCACGCCCCGCCGATCCCGCCTCGGCGCGGAAGCAAGGCGTATTGGCGGTGAAGCGCAGCGGCAGTTCGTCCTCGGAGAGGATCGAGTCTCGCACCAGATTGGTCAGGGGCACTTCGGCGGTGGGAATGAGCCAAAGACCCGCCATTTCCTGTACGGCTTTTGTGAAGTCCGGCTTCAGCTTGAGCCCAACCCACTTCCAAAACTCAGACGCCTTCGCAACCGGATCACTCGGGGGCGTGCCAAGCTCTGCGGGCCAATGAGTATCCTGCGACCAACCGGAAACGTCCGGCCACAATTTATTGAGATCAACAACGTCTTGCTGATTAACGCCAAAGAACTGGTCGTCCCGGAACTTCGGCAGTTGCGCCGTGCCATACATGGTCTCGTCGCGCACCAGCAGCGGCGGGTTCACTTCCGTGTAGCCGTGCTGCTCCACATGCATGTCGAGGAAGAACTGGCCGAGCGCGCGCTCCAGACGGGCGAGCGACCCCTTGTTCACGACGAAACGGGCACCCGAGAGCTTCGAGGCGGTCTCGAAGTCCATGAGGCCGAGCGCCTCGCCCAGCTCGAAATGCTGCTTCGGCGTGAAGGCATAATTGCGCTTGGTGCCGACGACCTTCAGCTCGACATTGTCGTGCTCGTCCTTGCCCTCCGGCACGCTGTCGAGCGGCACGTTGGGAATGGCGGCGAGCAGGCCGTCCAGTTCCGCCTCGATGGCCTTGGCGGACTGCTCCAGTTCCGGCACGTCCACCTTCAGCTTCGCCACTTCGTCCATGAGGGCAGCGGCGCGGACCTCGTCCTTGGCGGCCTTGGCCTGGCCGATTTCCTTGGAAGCGGAATTGCGGCGGGCGAGCAGGCCTTCCAGCTTGGTCAGCGTCTCGCGGCGTGCGGTATCGAGGGAGAGCAGCTTGTCGCGCAGCGCGACCGCCTCGTCCTTCGCCACCTGACGGCGCTCGAGCGCGCGCACCAGAGCCTCGGGCTCCTCGCGAATCCACTTGATGTCATGCATGAAACCGGCTCCGCCGCAGACCGGATGGCCGGGCGCCCCTCGCCGTCATGCCGGCCCCGCGCCGGGCATCCACGCCGCCCCGCCGCGCCGGCGGCGCCCGGTCCGTGGATGGCCGGAGCAAGCCCGGCCATGACGGCCCCAAGGGAGCCGTCCGACCATCGTTGAAACCCGAAAGGATGCGTGCCTTGAGAAGGATCAGGCGTCGCCGGAGCCGGCCTCGCGCGCCGCCTCTTCCGCCGCCCGGCGCTTCTCCACGACACGCACCAGATAGACGGAGATTTCGTAGAGAAGCAGCGTCGGGATCGCAAGGGACAGCTGGCTCACCACGTCCGGCGGCGTCAGCACGGCGGCGAGGATGAACACGCCGACGATGGCATAGCGCCGGAACTTCTTGAGCTGGTCCGAGGTGATGACGCCGATGCGGCCCAGCAGCGTCAGGATGACCGGAAGCTGGAAGCAGATGCCGAAGGCCAGGATCAGCGTGGTGATCAGCGAGAGATATTCGGACACACGCGGCAGCAGCGAGATTTCCGCCCGACCGTCGCCGCCCGTCTGCTGCATGTTCAGGAAGTAGGTCATCGCCAGCGGCATGGCGACGAAATAGACGAACATCGCGCCGATCAGGAAACAGATGGGCGTGGCGATGAGATAGGGCAGGAAGGCCTGCTTCTCGTGCCGGTAGAGGCCCGGCGCCACGAACATGTAGACCTGCGTCGCGACAATGGGGAAGGACAGGAACGCAGCCCCGAACATGCCGAGCTTGATCTGCGTGAAGAGGAATTCCTGCGGCGCCGTATAGATCAGCTTCACGCCGCCCGAGAAGCCGGAGGCGAACTCATAGGGCCACAGCAGGATGTTGTAGATCTGCTTGGCGAGGGTGAAGCAGAGGAAGAAGGCGATCAGGAAGGCGATCACCGACTTGATCAGTCGCGCGCGCAGTTCGATCAGATGCTCGATCAGCGGGGCCTTCGAGGCGTCGATTTCCTCCTCGCTCATGTCAGGTCCGTATGCCTCGATTGTTCCGCTGCGTCACGCGCCGGTGGCAGACTTGTGCTCGGCCGGCGCAGGCGCGCCGTGGTTCTGCGACAGATCGGTGCCGGTGTCGAGCACCGGTTCCGCCGCCGGCCCCGGCAGGGGCACGAGAGGCTCGGCCGGCGCGCGCTCCACCGCAACCGTCGGTGCGGCCGCGAGCGGGGTAACCGTTGCGGCAGCCGCAGCGGTGCTGCCGGTCGCCTTGGCAACGGCGCCCGCAATGGCTTCGCGCATCTCGCGATGGGGATCATAGGCCGGCACCGCCGGCGCCTCGGGGGTCACCGCCGCCTCCGGCGGCTTGGTGGCGCTCTCCACCGAGGCGCGGATGTCCTCGCGGATGTTGCGCAGGGGGTCGAACGCCTCGGTACCGGGGAAGGACTTGGTGACGCTGTCCTTCACGCCGCCGACGATGTTGCCGATATCGTTGCGGATGTCGGACAGTTCGGCCTCGCGCAACGCCTCGTTGAACTGCCCCTGAAACTCGCCCGCCATGCGGCGCAGCTTCGTGACCGTCTTGCCCACCGTCCGCAGCACGGACGGCAGTTCCTTGGGGCCGATGACGATCAGCGCCACGACGCCGATCAACATGAACTCCGACCAGCCGATATCGAACATGACGGCTCTCTGCCTGCGGCGGGAACCGCGGCCCTTTCATGCCAACGGCACCTGGCGGAACGCCGGTGCCGGATGGGGTAACGCTTCAGTGCCGCGCGGATATACCATCGGCCGGAACGATGTCCCGGCCGAGCGTCGTGCCGTGGGGCCGTCAGACCGCCTTCTTCTCGCTCTCCGGCGCGGGCGTCGCCTGATGCGGCACGGCGCGCGGCGGCTCGGCCGGCTTGGCGGGCGCGTCGTCGTCCTCGGCCATGCCCTTCTTGAAGGACTTGATGCCCTTCGCCACGTCGCCCATCAGGTCGGAGATCTTGCCGCGACCGAACAGAAGGAGCACCACGGCCAGCACCACGATCCAGTGCCAGATGCTCATCGAACCCATAACTCACCCTCCGTGAGGACGTCCTTGAGGAACGTGCGTGTCCCCGCCCATCCGCTTTGACCTGAGAAACTAGGGCTCGGAAGCGGCGAAAACAAGAACCTCGGCCGGATCGACGTGGATCTGCACGTCCTGACCGCGGCAAATATCGCCGCCGGGCCGCACGCGGGCCACGAGCGGACGCTCCAGACCCTCCGCGATCACTTCCAGGAGATCGACTTCCCCAAGGAAACGCTTCTCGATCACCCGGCCCCGCGCGCCGCCCGCCCCTGTGGAGAACCGGAAGCCATGGGGCCGCACCGCCACCGCCGCCGGGCCATCCGGCACATGCGCGGGGGCAGGAAAACGCCCGAACGCCGTCTCCACCGCGCCGCCGGAGACGACGCCCGGCAGTTCATAAAGCTCACAGAAGAAGCGGGCGACACCCATGTCGGCGGGCGCGCGATAAAGCGCCTCCGGCGTTCCGAGCTGGATCAGCAGTCCGTGCCGCAGCAGGGCGATGCGGTCGCCGAGCCGCATGGCCTCTTCCGGGTCGTGGGTCACGATGATGCAGGTGGCGCGGGCCTCGCGCAGCACCGCCAGCGTGTCGGCGCGCACCTGGTCGCGCAGCCGCCGGTCGAGGCCGGAGAAGGGTTCGTCCAGCAAGAGAATGCCAGGGCGGGGGGCGAGCGCGCGGGCGAGCGCCACGCGCTGCTGCTGGCCGCCCGACAATTCATGGGGATAAGCCCCCGCGAAGCGCTCCAGATCCACCCGCGCCAGCGCCCGGCGGGCCTCCGCCTCCGCTTCCGCGCGCCGCAGGCGGGAGAGGCCGAACATGACGTTCTCGAGATTCGTCAGGTGCGGGAACAGCGCATAGTCCTGAAACACGAGGCCGATGCCCCGCCGCTCCGGCGGCACGAAGGCGGACGGCCCCGCCACCTCGATGCCGTCCACCGTCAGGCGGCCGCTGTCCGGCGTCTCGATGCCTGCGGCGAGGCGCAGGAGCGAGGTCTTGCCGCAACCCGAGGGACCGAGAAGGCACAGCACCTCCCCCGGCTCCACCGCGAGCGTGAGGCCGCGCACCGCCTGGACGGAACCATAGGACAGGGTGATGGCCTCGAAGCCGAGCCCCTTGGCGAAGGTTGCGGGGGAGCGGCCACGCGGCATGGGCATTTCGGCGTTCATTCCTCTTCCTCGTCGCGCTCCGCATAATCGAGCAGCGGCGCCAGCGCGAGATCCAGCGGCTCCTTCTCCAGCGGCTCCTCATCGTCGCGCAGGGTCGAATCGTCGGAAGGCAGCGGAATGGAGAAGCCGGCCGGAATGCGCCCGTCGAGCAGGCCGGCACCGCGCAGTTCATCGAGGCCGGGCAGATCCTGAAGGGCGTCGAGGCCGAAATGCACGAGGAAGGCCGGCGTGGTGCCGTAGGTCACGGGGCGACCCGGCGCCTTGCGACGGCCGCGCAGGCGCACCCAGCCGCTCTCCAGCAGCACATCCAGCGTGCCCTTGGAGGTGGATACGCCGCGGATGTCCTCGATCTCCGCGCGGGTGACTGGCTGGTGATAGGCAATGATGGCGAGCACCTCGACCGCGGCACGCGAGAGCTTTCGCGTCTCCACCGCACCCTGGCTCACCACGGCCGCGAGGTCCGGCGCGGTGCGCAGCATCCAGCCGCCGGCCACCCGCACGAGATTGACGCCGCGCCGGGCGTAATCGGCAGTGAGAAGGTCCATCAGCGCTCCGATGTCCGTCTTCTCGGGCAGGCGCGCGGCAATGGCGGCGGAATCGATCGGGGCGGCAGCGGTGAAGAGCAGCGCCTCGATGATCCGGAGATCGCGGGCCAGCGCGACGGCGCGCTCGTCGTCCGGACGGACGTCGAACAGGTCGAGGCGCGGAGCGGCACGGCGCGACGCTGGCGCGCCCGCCACCACCTCTTCGGGCTCCCGCCCCTCCCCTTCCTCCAAGCGGCGTCCCCCGTTCAAGCGCCCGCGTCCTTCGTCCCGTCCTCAGCCGTATCCTCGCCACTCGAAGGCGCAGGCGGGTCCGCACCCTGCCCGGTCCTCGACCGCAGCCAGAGCGGCGCGAAGGGCGCATCCTGCCGGATGTCCAGCTTGCCCTCGCGCACCATCTCCAGCGTGGCGGAGAAGCTGGAGGCGAGCGCGGTCGCCTTCTGCTCCGGCGTCGTCATGTAGTCTATCAGGAACTCGTCGAGGCGCATCCAGTCGCCCAAGGTCGTCCCGAGCAGCCGCTCCAGCCGCTCGCGCGCATCGGCCAGCGACCAGACCATGCGGGTCTTCAGCGTCACGAAGGACAACGCCTGCTTCTGCCGCTGGGTGGCATAAGCCGAGAGCAGGTCGTAGAGCGTGGCGGTGAAGACCACCGGCCGCGTGTCCGGATTGCTCTCGTCCGGCGGGGTGCGCGGGAAGACGGTGACGCCGAGCCGCTCGCGGGCCATCAGTTGCTCGGCCGCCTTGCGAATGCGCTCCAGATGCCGCAGGCGCCGGGTGAAGGCGGCGGCCAGTTCTTCGGCACTCGGCCCGTCTTCCTTGGGCGGCGCCGGCAGCAGCAGGCGGGATTTCAGGTACGCGAGCCAGGCCGCCATCACGAGATAGTCGGCGGCAAGCTCCAGGCGCACCCGCCGCGCCTCCTCGATGAAGGCGAGATACTGGTCCGCCAGAGCCAGGATCGAGATGCGGTGAAGGTCCACCTTCTGCGTGCGCGCCAGCGTCAGCAGCAGGTCGAGCGGCCCCTCGAAACCGTCGAGGTCCACCACGAAGGCCCCCTCACCGGCGGCGGGGAGCTGGTCTTCCATGAAATCGGACGCACCGGGCCCGGCGGGGCCCTCTTCCTCAGACGGAGGCGCGCCGGTCGCCATCAGACCGGCTGTTCGAGCAGCACCGCCAGCTCGTCACGGATGGCGTCGAGATCGGTGGCCGGCGGATCGATGCGGCGGGCGAGCGCCCGCGCCGCGCGCTCGGCAGCCGGGCCGGCCAGCAGCGGACTCTCGCTCGCCACCGCGCGCATCTCGTCCATCTGGCCGTTGCAATGGAGCAGCAGATCGCAGCCGGCGGCGATGGACGCGCGGGCGCGTTCGGCGAACGAGCCGGAGAGCGCCTTCATGGACAGGTCATCGCTCATCAGCGCCCCGTCGAAGCCGATAAAACCGCGCACCACATCATCCAGCACGACGCGCGAGGTGGTGGCGGGGTTGTGCTTGTCGATGGCAGCATAGACCACGTGGGCGGTCATGCCGAGCGGCAGGGTGTTCAGCGACATGAAGGCGGCAAAGTCCGTCGCCTCCAGCTCCGAACGGCTGGCGGTGACGGTGGGCAGATGCTCGTGGCTGTCCGCCGGGGCACGGCCGTGGCCGGGGATGTGCTTGAGCACCGGCAGGACGCCGCCCTCCATGAGGCCGCGCGCGGCGGCGCTCGCCAGCGCGGCGACCGTGGACGGCTCGCTGCCATAGGCCCGGTTGCCGATAACGCCGTGGCCTTCCGGCAGGCGCAGGTCCGCCACCGGCAGACAGTCCACGTCGATGCCGAGGGCGGCGAGATCGGCGGCGATGAGGCGGGAGTTGAGGTGGACCGCCTTCAGCGCGCGGGCCTTGTCCGCCTTGTAGATCGCGCCGAACTGCTCGGCGGGGGGATAGTCGATCCAGAAGGGCGGGCGCAGGCGCTGCACCCGGCCGCCTTCCTGATCGATGAGCACCGGCGCGCGCCAGCCCAGAACCTCGCGCCCCTCGGCCACCAGATGGGCCACCTGCTCGGGCGTATCCACGTTGCGGGCGAACAGGATGAGGCCCCAGGGGCGCACCGCGCGCAGGAAATCGCGCTCGCCCTCGGTGAGGCGGAGGCCGGAGAGGCCGACAATGAGGGCGCGGGTTCCGGAAGGGGCAAAGGTCATGACTGCGGCCTATCGGCGGGCACGGGGAGCGTCAAGCGGCCCGCCAGTTGCGGGGAAGACAGAAAAACGGCCGGGCAAGCCCGGCCGTCAAGACAGGAGGAAACCGAACGCCTGTCAGAGGCCGGCCACATACTGGCTCGGATCGACCGGCTGCGAACCCTTGCGGATCTCGAAGTGCAGCTGGGGCGTGGTGACGCCGCCGCTCTGGCCCGCCTTGGCGATGATCTGGCCGCGCCGCACGGTGTCGCCGCGCTTCACGCTGATCTCGCTGTTGTGGGCATAGGCGGTGACGAAGCCGTCCGCATGCTTGATGAGAACGAGGTTGCCGTAGCCCTTCAGCTCGTTGCCGGCATAGGCGACCGTGCCGTCCTCGGCGGCCCGCACGGCGGTACCTTCCGGCACGGCGAAATTCACGCCATCGTTGCGGGTGCCGCCGGGCTTGGGGCCGAAGCCGGAGATCACGCGACCACGGACCGGAGCGCGGAACTGCGGACCGGAACCGGGCGAGCGAGCCTCGTCCACATCATCCTTGGCGGCAGCATCCACCTTGGCCGCGGCGGGCGCGGAGGTGGCGGCGGGCGTCACGGCCGCGGTCTTGGCGGGAACGGCCGGCGTGGCGGGCGTCACGACCGGGGTCGCGGCAGCCACCTGCTGCGTCTTCGGCGCGGCGGGAGCTGCGGCGACGGGCGCGGTAGCCGGAGCAGCCAGCGGCGCGGCCGCAACCGGCTGCGACGCACGGGCAGGTGCCGGCTGGGTAGAGGACAAGGTGCCGAGCGGCTGCGGACCGGGCGCCGGGGTGCGCGGCGCCGCAGCAGCGGCGGTGTGCGCCGCCGGAGCCGCCTGCGGCGCAGGCGCCACGGGCGGCGTGTTGTAGGCGGAGGAGCCGTAGAGCGGCTGGCCGCCCGAATTGCCGTAGGTATTGGCCGGCGCATAGGCCGTCTGGGCGGAACCGACCGGCGCGCCGATGGGCGCCGAATCAACCCGCGCCGAGGGCGCGGCGCCCAGAGACCCCGTGACCTCCGGCGAACCCTGACGCGGCAGGGAGGCCTGGGGGCCACCGCCAGCTTCAGAGAATCGTGTCACATCCGCGCTGCAACCCGCCACACCGGCGGCCAACAGGCCCACCACGGCAAAGCGCGCGGTCACAATACGCCCCAAGATTTTGCCGGAAGATGTCATGTGACCCAACTCGCACGCACCGAACATGTCGTGGAGTAAAGTCGGATCGGGTAAACGCCCGCTTAAGCATCCGTCTCAGCCACAAGAATAGCGAGACTGTGGCACGCAAGCCACAACTCTCTTCATTGTGAAGGGGGCGTTGTCATCATGTTGGTGGTGGAATGCACCGTCGAGGACACGGTGCCGCCGAGGTTCTCCACCTGCGAGCTCAGATTGTCGCGGGTGTTGGAATCCACCACCGCCACCGGCGCCGCGATGACCACGCCCGCCGCCTGGCCGACCGCGGAAGCCGCACCCTGCGTCACCTGCACGATGCGATCGCCCACGCCCTCGCGGCTATCCGTGATGGTGGACTGTGAGGCGATGCGCCCGCCGATCATCCGCACCACTTCCGGGCTCTCAGCGAACTTGCCGTGGTTGAGCCCGTCCGGCGTGTTCAGCTTGGTGAGGTCATAGACGTTGATCTTGCGGGCCTCGAACTCGCTGCGGAACGGCTCCTGCTCGGGATCGATCTGGCCGAGGCGGGCACGCGAACCCCACACGCGCTGGGAGACGCGCAGCGCCTTGTCATCCTGCGAGACGAAGATGGTGACGTTGGGCGACGGCGTGCCGAGGTCCTGCCACTGGCTGTTGAAGATATCCACGTCCACGTCGGGCGCGGCCAGCATGATGTTCTTGATCTTCGGCAGCACCCGGCCGTTGCGGATGGCCATCTGGCGCAGCGCCTCGAAGGTCACCCAATTGCCCATGGAGTGCGCGAGCACGGAAATCTCGCCCACCGCGGGGTCCTTGTTGAGGGCGGTGAGGAGGGTCTCGAGGGCGTCGCGGGAATAGACGGCGCTCTCCCGGTCGTAGCCATAGGCCAGCAGGCTGCCGCGCGAAGGCCAGGTGAAGAGGATCGGCGTCACGTCCGCGCCGGAATCGTGCACGATCTGCGCGAAACGGAAGACGGCATCGTCGAAGCGGTTGTTATAGCCGTGGATGAACACCAGCACGCGGTGCTTCGGCCGCTTGGCGACGTCCCGGTTCAGCCAGGCCTGCGCCTGCGGCATGGAGAGGTCCTGCGCATCCGTCACGACAAAGTCGGTGGCCGGGTTGCCCGGCACGCTGCGCGGCCACTGCACCTCGCCCACCTGACGGGCGGCGTCCGGCGGAAGGGAGACGGTGATCTCCGCAAAGCTCGGCGCCTTGCCGCGCTCGCCGGAGAACATGTCCGTCGTGGTGGTGGCCTTGGCGCGGGTGGTGGCGACGATCATCGACACCTTGGAGGTGCCGGGCACGTCGGGTGCCTGAACGGGCACGAGAACACCGGGCGGGCGACCGCCGCAGGCGGTGACGAGCAGCACCACGGCGATGGCCATGACGCATCGAAAAGGCCGCGCCGCCAGCATCAAACGCATCCTATTACCATTCCACCGCCACCGCCTTCTTGGTAGATCAGCGGGAGCGGAGGCGCAATGCGGGCCGATCAGAAATCGACGTCCATGGAGACGAGGAAGGTTCGCGGCGCCCCCAGCGAGAAGGTGCCGAACGAGGCAACGCCGGACCAGTAGGAGGTGTCCGCGACATTCTGCACGCTGGCCCGGAATGTGGTCCGGTGGTCAGCGATGGTGGTGACGTAACGCAAGCCGAGATCCACCCGCGTCCAGTCCGGCAGCCACTGGGTGTTGGCCAGATTGACGTACTGCTTGCCGGTGTAGATGAGCGCGCCGGTGGCCGTGAGTCCCTTGATCCAGGGCAGGTCCCATTCGCCGCCGATATTGGCCTGCACGCCGGGCACGCCGATGGGCGTGTTTCCGAGGCTCGCCGCCGTCACGCTCTGGACGATCTCGCCGTCCATCAGCGTCACGCCGCCGACGACCCGCACGCCCGGCGTCACCTCACCGAACACCTCCAGTTCGATGCCGCGCACCCGCTGCTCGCCGCTGACCGAATAGACGAGCGTCGGGCTGAGCTCCGCGCTGGGCTTGGAAATCTGGAACAGGGCAAGCGTCGTCACCAGCTTGCCGAACTCCGCCTTGACGCCGATCTCGGCCTGCTTGGCCTGATAGGGCGCGAAGATCTGCCCGGCATTGGCCGCGGTGGCAGGCGCCTGATCGCCGCGGCTCAGACCCTCGATATAATTGGCATAGAAGGAGACGTTGGACAGCGGCTTCACGACGATGCCAGCCATGGGCGAGACGGCGGTCTCGTCATAGGGATTCGTGCGCGCGCCCGTGGTCGCCGAATAATTGTTGGACTCCACCTTCTGCAGGCGGGCGCCCAGCGTGACCTGGATGCGGTCCTCCAGCACGCCCAGCGTATCGGCCACCGACACGCCGCTGAGCGTGCTGTCGGAGAGAGGGGTCGGCGTCGTCGGGACGTAATAGAGCTGCGGCCGGGTCACCGGCGCATAGAGGTTGGACAGCACCGAGCCGGGGCTCTTCGGGAAGGCGCGGTCCTGCGTCTCGTTATAATAGGAGCCCTGCACCGTCAGCGTATGGTTGACGAAGCCGGTCTGGAACTTGGCGCGGACGCCGCCCTCCAGCGTGTAGCGGTTGACGTCGAGATCGTAATACTGGATCGCCGACGAGGTGGTGCCAATGGGATTGAGGATGGTCGGCAGGCCGAAGAAGCGCTCCACCTGCGAATTGCCCCCGCCCGCGTTGGCGAAGACCATGATGTTGTCGGTGAGGTCATACTCGTTGCGCAGCAGGATGGACTTGTCCTCGGTCCGGGACCATTCCCACGGCTGCGTGACGTTGGTGCTGCCGTTGGGCGCCGGCGGCACGGCGACCCCGCTGGCCATGAAATAGGGACGTGAGGGTGCGGTGATGTTCTCGTTCTGCGCCAGGACATTGAGCCACGCGCGATAACGCTCGCCCTGATAATCGAGGGCCAGCGCTCCAACCTTGAAGCGGTCGGACTGGTTCTCGAGCGGCGTATCGCCGGCCGCCAGACCGCCGGAAAAACGCACCCCGAATTCCTGACCCTCGCCATAGCGGCGGGAGACATCCGCATGGAGGTTGCCGCTCGCATCGGAGGCATAGCCCGTGCTCAGCCGTGTGAGATCGCCCTCGGCGACCTTGGGGACGATGTTGATGACGCCACCCACGCCGCCGTTCGGCGACATGCCGTAGAGCAGCGCGCCCGGCCCCTTCAGGACCTCGATGCGCTCTACATAGTCGTTGAAGATGCGGAAGGACGGCGCCACCCCATAGACGCCGGCGAAGGCGATTTCGCCTGCCGTTCCTTCGTTGATGGGAAAACCGCGGATGTAATAGGAATCCAGCAGCCCTCCGGGCGGACTGGTCACGCGGACCGACGGATCGAGGATCAGCGCATCCGCCGCAGTCACCGCCTGCCGGTCGCGGATCGCTTCGCTCGTGTAGCTGATGAGGCTGAAGGGGGTGCTGAAGAGATCCGTATTGCCGAGAAGGCCGAGTTGCGCGCCCTGTGCCACCTGCCCGCCGGGGAACGGCGGCGGCAGCGCCGAGCGGGGGCCATCTGCCTGAACGGTCACGGTATCAAGCACCACATCGCCACCCGCCTGCTGCGCCAGAGCGGGCGCCGCGCCCATTAGCGTGCATCCGGCGACGAGCGTGGCGGAAAACGCGCAGAGGCTCGCCCGCACGGGAAGCCCCGGCTTGGGCATAGCCGAGCCGGAGATTTTCATATCGATTTGCACAGACCCGATCCCACCACCAGAAGAAGAGCCACAAAATAACTGCAACTCTCCAATTTATTGATCACGAATTCACTTCATATACATGCTCACATCTGCGTTAGACCGAGTCAATAAATCAAGATCAGATTAGAGGACTTCTTCTTCAGAAGATTTTAGTTTTACAAAATGAAAATTACCCCACCCAATACCTCCCTACCCGGAAGATTACGGGAAGCGCATCGAGGGCACACGCCAGCCCCCACCGCCCATCACGGGCGGAGCGAACCGGCGCGACTTCGTCGGCCTTGGGAAGATCGGAGGGGTCCGCGCGGCGTCGGCGGGACGGATCAGAGCAGCGCGGCCACCCCGGCGACCAGCGGCACGAAGCGCACGTCCATGAGGTCGCTCGCCTCAAGGTTGCCGCCATCCTTGATGAACCGGCGAAGCTTCTGCACTTCGCGGGGCGCGCCGATGGGGGCGATAAGGACGCCGCCCGGTTTCAGTTGATCCACCAGCGCGCGGGGCACCTCCCCCGTTGCGGCGGTGATCATGATGCGGTCATAGGGCGCGCGGCCCGGCAGGCCCTGCGTGCCGTCCCCCACGAAGGCGGCGACGTTGCGCAGGCCGAGCACCTGAAAGCGCGTCTGCGCCTCGCCCACCAGCGCCCGGTAGCGGTCCATGGTCACCACCTGCGCCGCGAGATGGGAGAGGACGGCGGCCTGATAGCCCGAGCCCGTGCCGATCTCGAGCACCGTATGCTCGGCATTGAGCGCGAGGGCTTCGGTCATCAGGGCGACGAGGCTCGGCTGGGACATGGTCTGCCCGCAGGCGATGGGGAGTGCCACATCCTCATAGGCATGGCGACGCAAAGTCGGGTCCACGAACAGGCCGCGCGGCACCAGTTCCAGCGCCCGCAGCACCGCCAGATCCCGGATGCCCCGCCGCCGCAGGCTGAGGATGAAGGCGGCCCTTTCCGCCCGTTCGGCTTCACTGTCGGTCATGCCAAGCGCCCCCTGACGATGCGACTGTAAAGCACCTTCGCGCCCCATTGAAACACGGGGGCGCGGGCGCCCGCCTAGTCCACATTCCATTGGCACATGCGGAAATCATTGCGGCGCTGGCGCATGTCGAGATGCACATGGTTGGCGTGGGCGCTATCCGCGCCCGGCCCCAGCACCGTGCGGAACCGGGCACAGGCGCTCTCGCGCACGCCCGCTCGCAAATCCTTCGTTCCCGCCTCTACCTTCCAGAGCTCGACCACCTTGCCGTCCTTCAGCTTGAGGCCGAGGAGATCGAAGGCATTGCCGCTGGCGTGCTCGCTGATCTGCGCGCCCTTCTGGCCGTTGCGCGGGCGGCAGGCCTGCCCGCCGACGCCGGTAAGGCCGGAGAGTTCGCCGCCCTGGCGCTGCACCAGCGGCACCAGATCCTCCCGCACCCATCCGGCGAGTTCCACCGCCAGCGTGCACCGCACGGTGACGGCACTTTCCAGCGCCACCGTGCCGCCCTCCGCCAGCTTGATGCGGGAAAAGGTGACGGCGCCGGGAATGGTGCAGGCGCCCTCACCGTCCGACGTCCCCTCCCCCTGCTCCCGCGGCACGGGCTCTCCGCCCTTGGCCTCGAACGTCTTGAGGCAGGCGGCATAGGCCTCACCCTCCATGGGCTCGGGCGTCGGAGCGCTGTCCTCGGGGGCGATGTCCGGCTTGGGCTGGGGCGTGGGCGCGGGTGTGGGTGCCTCGGCAACCGGCGGCGCGGCCGGCTTTCTGCCGATCTCCACCGGACGCGGCAGAGGCAGCGGAACCGTCGGCGCGCCCGGCACGCCCTGGCGCTTCACGGCATCCACTGCTATGCGCAGGGGCGACGGCACGGGCAGCGGCGCCCCATCGGGCGGCAGACGTCCCTGTCGCTTCGCGGCCGGCAGGGGCGCTGGCGGCGGGTGCGGCTGGCCCACCGAGGCGGGCGGCCGCTGCGGTGCTGCCGCCGCGGATGATGCCCCGTTCGGCGCCAGCATGAGCAGCACAAAGCAGCCGGCGAGGGCCCGCACAACCCGCCTCATGAGCCGAAGGGCTCGACGAAGCGCATCTTCACGCCCGGCTTGATGAGGGCCGCCACCTCCACCGCATCCCAATTGGTGAGGCGCACACAGCCGCGGGAGGAGGTCTTGCTCACCTGCGAGGGTGCGGGGGTGCCGTGGATGCCGAAGGTCGGCTTCGACAGGGCGATCCAGACCGTCCCGACCGGATTGTTGGGACCCGGCGGCAGCATGAGGCGGCGGGTGTTGCGGCCCTGCTGGAAATTCTTCTTGGGGTCGTATTCGTAGCGCGGATCATGGGCGATGCGCAGGACCTTGTATTCGCCTTCCGGCGAGGGGGTGTCCGCGCTGCCGATGGTGGCGGGATAACTGGCAATGATGGCGTCGCCCGGCCCGTAGAGCACGAGCATGCCTGTCGCCTTCACCGCCTCCATGCGCTCCACCGGCTGGGTCGGGCGATCATGGGCCACCTGAAGCACCGAAATGGCATCGCCTGCCTTCAGCGTCTTGAGACGGGGATTGAGCGCCTTGAGCAGCCCTTCGCTCATGTGGAAGCGCTCGGCATACATCTCCGTCGGGCTGGTGAAATCGAGCCGCTTCATCCTCGCCTGCTTGGCGAAATCGTGCGGAATGGTGCGCGGGAAGCGCATGCGCGCATCCTTCGCGGTGACGGTGTAGGTGGTCACGATGTCCGTGGTGGTCGGGCCGCCCAGCGCCGCCCAGGTGGCCTCGTCCAGCCGGTCGCCCTCGCCCAGATTGTTCTGGCGGCGGAACTGCGCGAGGGCCTTGCGGTAGTCTCGCCATCCCTGCCGTCGATCTCGCCTGGCGAGATGCTCTTGCGGGCGAGCAGCACCTGCACCTTGACGATGAGCCCCTGCGGCCCCTTCGGCTTCTGCTTGTCGCGCTTGCGGGCGGACTTGTCCTTTCCGGCTTTTCCAGACTTGGACTTGGCCGACTGCTCCTTGGTGGCGTCAGAGGGGCTCGCGGCCGACGGCGTCGCCGGGTCGGCGACGAAGGGCGCTGTGTTGATCTCGTCGGGGGAGAGCGCCAGCGCCGGGGCGCTGAGCGCCAAGAAAAGCGCAAGCGACAGACCAACAAAGCGCGACGTGGACATCGGCATTCCCAAGTCGTGTTAAGACCTGTGAAGGAACGTCACGACGACGGACTTGTTCCAGCCGCGCCGAAGCTATGGGAAGGTCCCAGACGTACATATGGAATTTAAATGAGCCAGACGGCCAACGTCTGAGCCTCTCAGAGGCCATGCCCGCAAAAGGCCGCACGCGCCATTGCAGCTGCGGCTGCCCTCTTACCGAGCCTGTCCCGCTTCACTCAGCGTCAAAATAAAATTCCTCCAGCGCCCACAAAATCATCCGATTTTTCTCTTCTTTCGCGTTCCGATAATGCTCCCACAAATCGGAACAAAATCGATAGAGATCGACCTCGTTAGCCTTGGGAAACTCGAACTCGCCGAAATTCGGATCAAAGATGGTCAGACGCAGATCGTCTAGATAAAGCGCGATGGCATGACCGGCCACTTCGGCTCCCTTCAGGGAAAGAACATAGGTGAGGGCATTGGGGTTAACAGCATTGGGGCTGCGCCCTTGCAATTTGGCGCGTTCTTCTTCCAACTTCTTGGAGTACAATTGGACGAGAGCCTCCCCACCACGGAGCTCCTTAGCCCACGCCACTTGTTTTTCCCATGTTGCAATCATCCCGCTGACAACGGGGGCCTTGCACTTACTGAAGATCTCGCGGAATACGCGCTCGCCTTCTCCTTCTTCCGCCTTAATGCTGCGCTTGACGTGTAAGACCCTCGGCCCATCGGCAACGAATTTCCACTTCATGCCGTCGACGTCCTTGGCTGTCGCCTCCATGGTGCGCATCACCATCAACACCCCTGCCGACGAGGAGCGAGTCGAGTTCTCATAGGCCTCCTGCGCCGGTATGATGCGCCTCTGAAACTTGCGTTTGATGCGCGCAGTCTCGACCTGCGTAGGTAGGCCGAGCGCCTTTACTAGGCCGGTGCGCTGGGGCTCGTCCAACTCGGACTTGATCTTTTTCGATACCGCCAAAGAGGGCTTGGCACGCCAAACCTGCTGCCGACGCGAAATCCAGTCGACACAGAGCGCGCAGCAGACGCCAAGATTATCTAGCGGTAGATAATCCCCTTGCGAAAAAGAGACAATCAGATAATCAGCATATCGTACACCCAGATTGAGCGGCGCTTCACTTTCAAAAAAATAGAATGAATTTTCGAGCTCACCTGGGAGCTCTCCCAGGCGCGATATTCCACCGATAATTATTAGAAGTTTGTAATTTTCAACCAGTTGCTTCACGCCGTCGACGGCCCGACGCGGCAAGCCGGGATCAGACGCGAAGAGCGCCGGATTTTTCTCAACTTCGCCATAGGCGGTATCGAACACATCTTGAATGGTGGTTTGAAGCTTGGAGGCGACGAACGAGCTCTTCGCTTCGTCCTCGATGACATCCGTGCGCTCGAAGTATGCGCCCGGAAACGTGGTCATAAAGGTTGCCCGGTTGAAACTGACCTTGATGCCGTTTCCCACGCCAATGCCAGCCAGCGCGCGGAAGTTATCCATCAGGTGTGCGGGATCTTTCGGGTTCATAGCACATGTTCCCCCCGAAGCCGACCGGCGATCTACGGGCGACCTGGCGCCGCCAAGGCTGCCGGTTACCCTCCTAATCTGCAACACTCTCCCCGTACCTCCTCTTGCCCGAATCCCCCCCATCCGCCACTTTCGGCGCCCCATGCGCCCGGCCTTGCTCGATCCGCTTTTCGCCCCCCTCACCACGCTTCCCGGCATCGGCCCGAAGATGGTGCGCCCGTTCGGGCGGCTGCTGGGGCGGGAAAATCCGCGCGTCATCGACCTCCTCTTCCACATGCCCTCCGGCCTCATCGACCGCCGGGCGCGGCCGACCATCTTCGAGGCCGAGCCGGAAACGGACGTGACGCTGGAAGTGCGCGTGGATGGCCACAGCGCCCCGCCCCCCGGCCGGCGCGCGCCGCATCGCACCTTCGTCTCCGACGCCAGCGGCGATCTCACCGTCGTGCATTTCAACATCGAGCGGGCCCGCATCGAGCGCCTGCTGCCCGTGGGCGAGACGCGCTGGCTGTGCGGGCGCGTGACGCTCTATGACGGCATGCGGCAGATGACCCATCCCGACCGCATCCTCGATGCGGCCGGTCTTGCCAGGCTGCCGCCGGTGGAGCCGAAATATCCGCTGACCGAAGGCCTCGCCGGCGGCCATGTGCGTCGCGCCATGGAGGCCGCGCTCGCCCGCGTGCCCGAGCTGCCGGAGGCCATTCCGCCCGAGCTTCTGGAGCGGGGCGACTGGCCCTCCTTCCGCGAGGCGCTGAAGCGCATCCACCAGCCCGAGACGCCGGTGGACGGCCTGCCCACCGGCCGGGCCTGGGAGCGCCTCGCCTTCGATGAGCTCTATGCCCATCAGGTCACGCTTGCCCTCGTGCGCCAGACGCAGGTGAAGGCCGGAGGCCGCCCGACGCGCGGCGACGGACGGCTCGCCGCCGCCATCCTCAAGGCCCTGCCCTTCCGCCTCACCGGCGCGCAGGAAGAGGCGCTCGCCGCCATCCGCGCCGATCTTGCGGCCGACACCCGCATGCTACGCCTGCTGCAAGGCGACGTGGGCTCGGGCAAGACCGTGGTGGCGCTGCTGGCTGCCGCCGCGGCCATCGAGGCGGGCCGTCAGGCGGCGCTGATGGCGCCTACCGAAATCCTCGCCCGCCAGCATCTGGAGACCATCGCGCCGCTGGCCGCCGCCGCAGGCATCGAGGTGGCGGTGCTCACCGGCCGCGAGAAGGGGCGCACCCGCGCCGGCATTCTGGAGGGGCTCGCCAGCGGGCGCATCGGACTCATTGTGGGCACGCACGCGCTCATCCAGGACGATGTGGCGTTCGCCGATCTTGCCCTCGCCATCGTGGACGAGCAGCACCGTTTCGGCGTCGAGCAGCGCCTCACCTTCTCCCGCAAGGGGGCGGCGGTGGACATGCTGCTGATGACGGCAACGCCCATCCCCCGCACCCTCGTCCTCACCCTGTTCGGCGACATGGACAGCTCCGAGCTGCGCGAGAAGCCGCCGGGCCGCAAGCCGGTGGACACACGCTCCGTCTCGCTGGAGCGTCTGGACGAAGTGGTCGGCGCCCTCGGCCGACAGTTGCGCGACGGGGCACAGGCCTATTGGATCTGCCCGCTGGTGGAGGAAAGCGACACCTCGGACCTCGCCGCCGCCACCGAGCGCGCCGCACATCTGAAAAAGGTGTTCGGCGATCCGACGGTGGAACTGGTGCATGGGCGCATGTCGGGCGCCGACAAGGACGCTGCCATGGCGCGCTTTGCCTCGGGGGAGGCGCGCATTCTCGTCGCCACCACGGTGGTGGAGGTGGGCGTCAACGTGCCCAACGCCACCCTCATGGTCATCGAGCATGCGGAACGCTTCGGCCTCGCCCAGCTCCACCAGTTGCGCGGGCGCGTCGGGCGCGGCGAAAAGGCCTCCACCTGCCTGCTGCTCTATCGCGGGCCGTTGAGCGAAACCTCCAAGGCCCGTCTCGCCATCCTGCGCGAGAGCGAGGACGGCTTCCGCATCGCCGAGGAAGACCTGCGCCTGCGCGGCGAGGGCGACGTGCTCGGCACCAAGCAGAGCGGCCTGCCCGGCTTCAAGGTGGCGCGCATGGAGGTGCATGGCGCCCTCGTCTCGCAGGCCCGCGATGCCGCTGCGCGTCTGGTGCCGGGCAATCCCGATCTCGAAGGCCCGGAGGGCGAGCGGGTGCGCATGCTGCTCTATGTGCAGGAGCGCGATGCGGCGGTGCGCTTGCTCTCTGCCGGCTGAGGGGCCACCCTGCGCCCCAGTGCGTCGCCTGCCAAGGTTTCCTGCCCCGTGTCCACCGAGCCGCCGCGGCCCCCGTTCGCCGCCGCCACCTTCCGCCAGATCCTGCTGCAGCGGCTGCTGTTTTCCGCCGGGCTCGTGTTCGTGACCATCGGTGCCATCGGCATGGTGGTGCCCATGATGCCGGGCACCATCTTCCTCATCCTCGCCGCCTGGTGCTTTGCGAAATCCTCGCCCCGCTTCGAGGCCTGGATGCTGAACAACCGCTATCTCGGCCCGAGCGTGGTGCGCTGGCGCGAGACCGGCGCCATCCCGCTCATCGCCAAGCTGTTTGCCTTCGCAAGCTTCATCGGAAGCTGGACCGGCGCCTGGTATTTCGGCGCGCCCATCTATGTGCTGTGGGGGCTCGGCCTCCTGTTCGCCGGCCTCGCGATCTTCATGGCGACGCGACCGAACGGATAGAGGGCGGCGGTGCGCAGGCGCACGGTGGTCTCCTGTCGGTGGGCAGGGGAAAGCGGGCGGCTCAGTCGCCGATCACCGGCCGGACGATGGCGAGGGCCTTGTCAACTGCGGCGCGGGCGGCCTGCGGGTCGGGGGCGAGGGCGCGAACGACCAGCTCATCGCCATCGCGCACGAGGACGGCGGTGGACAGGGCCTGCCGGCCCATCGGCTGCGCGCCGATCCAGCCAACAGCAGGTGCGACGTCGAGCAGCGTCACGGTGCAACGGTCGTTGATCTTGCGGCAGAGCGCCTCCAGCTCGGCCTGGCCGGTTTTGCCGGCGCGCATATTCTGTTCGATGCGGTCGCCGCTGTCCCGACGCCTGAGGAAAATATCGACGAGCGGCCCTTTGACGTCCGGGCACAGCAGCGTCAGGCGCGCGGGATCAGCGGCGGGCTGGCAGTTCGTGCCGATGGCCTCAGTCACCCGCGTGGCGAAGGGCGTGAGGTCGTGGGTGGAAAAGCCCTCCGCCCGGACGTTTGCGGGCAGCGACAGGGCTGCGGTGACGGTCATCATGCCGGCGATCAACACGCGCATGCGGCGGTCCCCCTTGCCAGTTGTCCTGAATCTAACGCACGGGCGGCGAAAGCGTTGCCGTCGCTCAGGGATTTTCCAGGCCCTTGGCGGTTCGCTGGGCGCGGATGCTGTCGGCCTCGGTGCGGATCTGGTCGCGCGGGGCAACGCAGCCGGCGCGGGTGCTCTGGCGAGCGGCGGCGGGAATGCTGGCGGGCGGATTGGCCTCGACCCAGGTGACCACCCGGTCGATGGTGGCGATCAGCACCGGCGCCGGAAGGGTCGAGGTCGGGATGGGCGGCGAGATCGGCGCGGAGACGTGCGCAGCAGGCCCCTTGAAAGCAGAGCATCCCCCGCGTGCGTCGCGGGGGATGCTGGGGTCAAGCGATGAGCGGCGGATTGCGGCTCAGGCGGCGTTGAGGTCCCGAACGAAGGTCTCCACCAGTTGCTTCAGATCGCCCGCCTGACCGGAGAGCCCTTCGGACAACGCCAGAAGTTCGGTGGAGGCGGAGCCGGTGAGTTGGGCCGCCTGGCCGACACCGCTGATGTTCTGCGTCACCATCTGCGTGCCGCTGGAGGCGCGCTGACAGTTCTCCGCGATCTCGCCGGTGGCAGCGCCCTGTTCCTCGACGGCGCCGGCGATGGAGGAGGAAATCTGCTTCATGTTGGCGATCACCCGCATGATCTCCGCCATGGAGGTGACGCTACCCTGCGTGGATTGCTGGATCTCCGCAACCTTGGCCGCGATTTCGTCGGTCGCCCGGGCCGTCTGGGAGGCGAGTTGCTTCACCTCGGAGGCCACCACGGCAAAGCCCTTGCCCGCTTCGCCGGCACGGGCGGATTCGATGGTGGCGTTGAGCGCCAGCAGGTTGGTCTGGTCGGCGATGCCTTTGATGAGGGAGATCACGTCGCCGATGGCGGTAGCCGCCGTGGCGAGTTCGCCGATGCGGCTGTTGGACTTCTCAGCCTCAGTGAAGGCGACGTCCGCAACCTGAGCGGAATGGCTCACCTGGCCGGTGATCTCGCGAACGGAAGCGGCCAGTTCCTCGGACGAGGCCGCAACCGTCTGAACATTCTCCGCGGCTTCCTCCGCAGCCGAGGCCACCGCCTGCGCTTGCCGGGAGGTCTGCTCGGCCGTGGCTGACAGGTTGCGGGCGGAGCTTGCCACCTGCCCGGAAGAGGCGGCGAAGGCGGCCGACAGCTCGGTCATACGGGAGACGAAATCGGCCGCAAGGGTGTTGCGCTTGGCCAGTCTTTGGCGCTCCACTTCATCGCGCGCGGCGTTTTCCTTGGCCAGGCGATCAGCCTCGCCGAGGCTGTCGCGGAACGACACCAGCGCATTGCCCATGAGACCGATTTCGTCCCGGCGGTCCGTATCGTCGATCTGCGTCGCGTAGTCGCCACCCTTTATCTTCTCCATGGAGGAGATGGCACGGCGGATGGGCTTGGCAAGCAGGGCATTCAGGGCGACGGCTGCAAGGACGGCCAGCGCCAGAACGGCGAGCACTGCCAGCACGACCGCATAAACGATGTCGGTTTGCGCGGCCGCCACGGCCTGGGCGCGCGCCTCAAGCAGCGACGCCTCGGCGCCCTTGAAGTCGCTCAGGATCGACCGGATCTTGTCGAAATTCGCCTTGCCCTTGCCGGAACGCTCGATGTCTTGCGCGGCGCTTTCCTGTCCAGGCTTGCCCATGAGATCGATCGCGGCGCGCGAGACGTTCTGCTGCCACTGCTCGACCTCTTTCTGCATGGCATCGAGACGCTGCTGCTGGACGGCATTGTCGCTGGTGAGCGACTTCAGCTTGGCCCACGCCTGCCGATAGCCGGCTTCACCCGCCGTGAGGGGCTCAAGGCTGGAGGTCTTGCCGGTGACGAGATAGCCGCGCAGGCCCGTCTCCTGATTGATGAGCGAGATCAGAAGCTGATCAGCTTCCGTCAGGACCTCATAGGTATGGATGGTCCAGTTCACATTGCGGTCAACGGTCCGACTGGACATCAGGATGACCGCCCCGCTGCAGATATTGGCGAGCAGAACGACGGCGAAGGCGAGCAGGATCTTCGCCCTGATGGACATGTTCTTCAACATACGGCGCCCCGGAATTCTTGGCTAGCAACAGCCGTTTCGATGCCTGGGGCGAAATTGGCACGGTGCGTGTGGCGATGGATACGGAATCAACTTCCAAAGCGGTAGCATGTTGGGGCAAAAACCAACCAAAACGCGGCATACCCCTGCGTCATTTAAAATATTGCGACTGCGAATACGTGGACTTACTTACGCCGAGACCGCAGTGCACGATGCGCAAACCACCGCGCGCTTTTCTTGAATATCCCTCTGGTGCGCGTGCCTGAGCACTCAGCAACCAGACTATCGGCACGATGAACCACAAGACATCAGGTCGGCACCATTGTAGTGATCGCGATTTCGAGACCTTTGGCACGACCATTTACAGACGAAAATCCACGTTTAACATTGCAAGAAGACGGTCATGGCATTCCATTGACCGAACACGGTCAAAAAAGAAACTGATGACGGAAACGACACTCCCCCAGCGCGGCCCGATCTCGATCCAGCTCACGGCCGACGATGTGGCGCGCGCCTATCAGCTATTTCAGACCCAGGCCCTGCTCTCGGCGCGGGGCGTCCTATCGGTACTCTTCCTTGATCTGGTGACGGTGGGCCTCACCGTCTTTGCCATCAAGGCTCTGTCAGGAGACGACCTCCCGCTGCCGCTGGCGGGGATGCTGGCAGTGCTCTTTCCCGCCGTCATGATCTGGTCCACCCGGTGGCGCAACGGCCGCCTCGCGCGCCGCATCTTTGCGCAGCAGAAATCGCTGAACCAGCCCTTCACACTCGCGTGGACCGACGAGGCGCTTCAGACCCAGGCGCCGCAGGGCGACGCGACGCTGCCGTGGCGCGACCTCATCAAGATGAAGCAGGACCGGCACATGATCCTCTTCTTCGAGAGCGACGCGCTGTTCCGCATGGTGCCCCGGCGCCTCCTCTCGCAGGCGCAGCAGGACGACCTGCTGCGCACCGCCGAAACGGGAATGGGCGGGGGGGAAATGAGGGCGCCTGCCCTCACTCCACGGTGACCGATTTGGCGAGATTGCGCGGCTGGTCCACGTCCGTGCCCATGAGCACCGCCGTGTGATAGGCGATGAGCTGCACGGGGATGGAATAGATCAGCGGCGCGATGGTCGCCGGCATCTCGGGCAGGATCAGCTTCTGCATGGCGGTGACGTTGGCAAGGTCCGCGCCCTTCTGGTCGGTGACGAGGATGATGCGCCCGCCGCGCGCCGCCACTTCCTCCATATTCGAGACGGTCTTCTCGAACACCCGGTCATAGGGCGCGATCACCACCACCGGCATCTTTTCGTCGATGAGCGCGATGGGGCCGTGCTTCAGCTCGCCCGCCGCATAGCCCTCGGCATGGATGTAGCTGATCTCCTTCAGCTTCAGCGCACCTTCCAGCGCCAGCGGATAATTGGTGCCGCGGCCCAGATAGAGCACATCCTGCGCCTTCGCGAGGGTGCGCGAGAGCAGCTCGATCTCCGGGCTCAGCTTCAGCGCCTCGGTCATCAGGCGCGGCACCTCCATCATGGCACGCACCAGGCGGTGCTCATCATCGGAAGTGAGCACGCCCTTGGCCCGGCCCGTCGCCACGGCGAGGCAGGCGAGCGTCGCGAGCTGGCAGGTGAAGGCCTTGGTGGAGGCGACGCCGATCTCAACCCCGGCCAGCGTGGGCAGCACCACGTCGGCCTCGCGGGCGATGGTGGAGGTGGGGACGTTCACCACCGCAACCACCTTCTGGCCCAGTTCCTTCGCATAGCGCAGGGAGGCCAGCGTATCGGCCGTCTCGCCCGACTGGGAGATCACGATGGTGATGCCGCCCGGCTGGAGCGGGGTTTCGCGGTAGCGGAATTCGGAGGCGATATCGATGCTCACCGGCACGCGGGCGAAGCGTTCGAACCAGTATTCCGCAACGGCACCGGCATAAAGCGCGGTGCCGCAGGCGGTGATGGAGATGTGCGTCACCGAGCCCAGATCGAAGGGCAGTTCGGGCAGCACCACCGTCTCTTTGGTCGGGTCGATATAATGGCCGAAGGTGTGGGGGATCACTTCCGGCTGCTCGTAGATCTCCTTGGCCATGAAGTGGCGGTGGTTGCCCTTGTCCACCAGCATGGCCCCGGCCGGTACCTTCACCATCGGCCGCTTCACCACCGCGCCGCTGAGGTCGCGGATCTCCGCCCCGGCGCGGGTGATGACCGCCCAGTCGCCCTCTTCCAGATAGACGATCTCGTCCGTGAAGGAGCCGAGCGCGATGGCGTCCGAGCCCAGATACATGGTGCCCTTGCCGTAGCCGATGGCGAGCGGCGAGCCCTTGCGGGCGGCGATCAGGAGATCGTCTTCGCCGTCGAACAGGAAGGCGAGCGCGAACGCGCCGCGCAGGCGCGGCAGCACCTTGCCCACCGCCTCCACGGGCGAGCGGCCGGCACGCAGCTCGCGGTCCACCAGCAGGGCCACCACTTCCGTGTCGGTTTCCGATAGGAAGTGTGCGCCGCCGGCGATCAGTTCGTCCTTCAGCTCGCGGAAGTTCTCGATGATGCCATTGTGCACCACCGCGACCTTCTTGCCCGAGTGGGGATGGGCATTGCGCTCGGAGGGCTTGCCGTGGGTGGCCCAGCGGGTGTGGCCGATGGCGCTGTGGCCGGCGAGCGGATGGCGCGCGAGCTTCTGGTCGAGATTGCGCAGCTTGCCCTCGGCTCGGCAGATGGCGAGATGCCCGTGCTCCAGCGTGGCGATGCCGGCGGAATCATAGCCGCGATATTCGAGCCGCTTCAGGGCATCGATGACGTCTTCCGCAACCGGACCCTGACCGAGAATGCCGACTATGCCGCACATGAGGGATAGAACTCCACAAGGGTCACGCCGCACGCGCTCCGGCACGTGCTGTATGGGAAGGTCGCCCGGCCTGCATCGCGACCGAACAACACAGCTTTTCTTCTACGCAGCTTTCAGGTGTTCGTTGGGCTGACACGCCGCAAGCCGAGCTTCAGGTTCAAATCTCTAGCCTGCTTCGGGCAAAAGTGAGGAATCACTTCGCCTTTCCAATCGTCACACCTTCGGCTTGCCCCGCGCGGCGCGCAGGGCGGCGGCCCAGCCTTCCTTCACCGCCTGCCGGCCGCGCCCCAGCGCGAGGGCGTCCGCCGGCACGTCATCGGTGATGACCGAGCCCGAGCCGATATAGGCCCCTGCCCCGACGCTCACCGGTGCGACCAGCGAGGAATTGGTGCCGATGAAGGCGCCCGCGCCGATCTCGGTCCGATGCTTGGAGAAGCCGTCGTAATTGCAGGTGATGGTGCCGGCACCGACATTGGCATTGGCCCCCACATGGGCGTCGCCCACGTAGGAGAGATGGTTGACCTTGGCGCCAGCATCAATGGCCGCCGCCTTGGTCTCCACGAAATTACCGATGCGCACGCCTTCCCCAAGGCGGGTCCCCGGCCGCAGCCTGGCATAGGGACCAATGGAGACACCGCGCTCCAGATGGGCGCCTTCCAGATGGCTGAAGGCGTGGATGACCACGTCGTCCTCCACGGTCACGCCGGGACCGAACACCACGTTAGGCTCCACGAGAACGTCGCGGCCGAGCCTGGTATCGACGGAGAGGAAGACCGTCTCCGGCGCCACCAGCGTCGCCCCGCCCGCCATGGCGGCCCGGCGCAGACGGCCCTGGAGGATCGCCTCGGCCTCGGCAAGCTGGAGGCGGCTGTTGACGCCCGCCACCTCGTCCACCTCGGCCTCGGTGGCCACAGCGGAGAGGCCGTCGGCACGGGCGATCTCCACCGCGTCGGTCAGATAATATTCGCCCTTGGCGTTGGCATTGCCGATGCGGGTGAGAATGGACAGCGCCTCGCGCCC
This sequence comes from Azorhizobium sp. AG788, assembly GCF_004364705.1. Lineage (NCBI taxonomy): Bacteria > Pseudomonadati > Pseudomonadota > Alphaproteobacteria > Hyphomicrobiales > Xanthobacteraceae > Azorhizobium > Azorhizobium sp. AG788. The sequence continues at coordinate 347,799 of NZ_SOBM01000004.1, read as the reverse complement.
CCGCAGCGCCATGACGCCGGCATTGCAGAAATTCACCCGGCGCTCGTCAGGGGTGGCGTCCTTTTCCTCGCGGATGGCCACCAGCGCATCGCCCTGTGTCAGCAGGCGGCCGTACCCGGTGGGATCGGCGGGCCGGAAACCGAGGACGGCGACGGCCGCGCCATCGGCCAGTGGCGCGCGCAGGTTTTCCAGCGTCGCAGGCCTCAGCAGAGGCGTGTCCGCATAGAGCACCAGCACGTCATCGGCCGGCTCTTCCAGCGCGGCGCGCGCGGCGAGCACCGCATGGGCGGTGCCGAGGCGCTCGGTCTGGACGAACACCTGTGCGTCCGGGCGCACGCGGTGCGCTTCGGCGGCAACATCCTCGCGATCGGGCCCGATCACCACCGCCACGCGGGTGGCGCCCGCCTGCCGGGTGGTCTCCAGCACATGGTGGAGCATCGAACGGCCGGCGATCCTGTGCAGCACCTTCGGCAGGCGGGACGCCATGCGCGTGCCCTCGCCCGCCGCGAGGACCACCACCAGAAGGCTGCGTTCGGACATCGGACTTTCCCCTTGCGCGTTCATGCCCGTCTCATAGAGGGCGAGCGGGGGAAATTGAATGCACCTGCCGGATGAATACCGCCCTAAAGCCGCAGGCCGGCCTCTCGCGGTATCTGAAAACCGGACGACCGATCAGCGGGAGATGTCCTTGCGCAGCCGCCGCAGCTCCCGCACCGTCCGGGGCGGCCGGGGCGGATAGGCATAGACCACCGGCAGGGTGACGCTCATGGTTGCGAAGGGCATGTCCGGCGGCAGAGGCGGCAAGGGCGAAGCCATGTGCGCGAGGCGCAGCGCATTCTCGTCCAGCTCATCCTTGCCGCAGCTCTGGGCCAGCTCCGAGCGGGCCACCGAGCCGTCCCTGCGCACGATGATCGTGACTTCCGCCTGATAGGTACCGGGCTTGTCGACAACCTCAGGTGGGATGTTGCTCAACTGCGCAAGGCGGGTCCAGGCGGCCTGCCGCCACTCGGCTACCGTCTGCGGCAGATCCTCTGCCTGGGCGGCCGTAACGCACACGCCCAGAACCAGGGCCGAGAGCAAAAAACGGAGCATTTCTGCGCCTTTGGCAAAGAATCAAGAAAGGCAGGCAACACCGGTTGGTGTCATAGCCAAGCTCCAGCTTGACGCAATGCACAATTTTGCATGCCCCACGCCCGAGGGGGCGCTCAGAGGCGGTTCTCGGCCCGCCGCTTGTCCATGAGCTTGCGCGATTCGAAGAGGCTCTTGGCGTCGATGACGCTGCGCTCCTGCCCTTCCGGCTGGTCGAAGGAGAAGGCCACCGGCATGGCCAGAAGCTCGTTCTCCCGCATGTCCGGCGGCAAGGGCGGGAAGGGCGCGGACAGCAGCACCATCTTCAGCACGCTGTTGTCCAGGGACGGCAGGCCGGAACTACGGACGAGTTCGGCGGTCGAGACCGTCCCGTCACGCCGCACCCGCAGGGCCACCACCACTTCATAGCGCCCGGCGCGGTCCGGAATGTCCGCCGGCAGCGCCCGATGGGTCGCCATGAGTGACCAGGCCGCCTTCATCCAGTCCTTGCGGCTCTGGGGTTGGGCATCGGCGGCGGCAAGAACCGGCACCGCCGGCAGAAAGGCCAGCGCGCTCAACGCGGCACCCAATGCCATGCGCTTCAGTTTCATATCATCCTCCCGGAACGGGACGCCTCAGGCGCGGAAAGACGCTCCGCGTGCGAGGCGCTCCCGCACGCCCCAGGACACCACGCGGAATTCCGCCATTTTGGAGATATTTCGGCCAAAGTCGAGCCTCACTCATTGTCAGCCCGCCTTGGCGGTGCCATTTCGGCCGCCTATGTCTTTGCTCCCCGATGCCGGACGCCTCCCGCCGATGACCGACCGCAGCTTCAGCCCCAGCCCGCGCGCCATGAACTGGCTGATCGCCTCCACCCTGCTGGCGACCAGCTGGGCGATCTACATGCGCTACGTCATCATCGAGCCGTCGGTGGTGGGGCTGGCCTGCGAGGCGGGACTCCAGACCTTCCAGTGCCAGGCCCGTTCGGCGGTCATCGCGCTGTTCGGGTACAGCGCCTTCGGCATTCTGGCGCTCGCGGGAGCCCTGCTCCAGTTCTGGCGGCCGCACGTGGTGACGCTCGGCATCGCGCTCGCCTGCGCGGGCATCGGCCTCGTGCTCTATAACAACGTGGCGTCCGCAATCGCCGCGATGATCCTCATACTCTCCCTCGCCCGGCCCGGACGGGCCTGAGCCGCTCGCCATCGCGTTCAGGCGACCTCCGCCGGCGAGGTGAAAGCCGCCCCAGGGGTCACCCCACGCGAGCGGCGCTCCGGACCCGCCACAGGGCGAGGGCGCCGACGAGGCTGATGGCGCCGAACCACAGCGCCTGCCAGTTCTGGAGCGTCTCGTTGACCGGGATATAGAGGCCCGCGAACAGCAGCCACCAGAAGGCGAAATCTTCCGCAAGGCTCCGCGCCTCCCCGGCCGGTCGGCGCAGCAGCGCCAGCACCGCCACGGCGAGCGCCACCGGTGTCAGCGGGAAATAGGGAAAGTCCTTGTAGCGGGAGTTGAACACCAGCTCGAAGCCCACTTCGCCGATGGCCAGCACCGCCAGCGCGAAAACGACGCCCGCCGCCACCTGAAGGCCGGGAGCAGTGCGACGGCGGGCGGGATGAAGGGCCACCGCCAGCGCCGGCAGACGCACGCCCGCCCCAATCACTGCCGGAATCACCAGCACGGACAGGAGCGCCAGCAGCACGAAACCGACGTTGCGCATCCAGCCGGCCACCCCGAGGCTTTCCAGCGGCAGAGCGGAGACGGCGGCACCGAGCGTCGCGCCACCGGCGAACGCGATCACCGCAATGCCGAGCCAATCCTTGGTCGGCACGGCCGCGCCCCGGCGGCGCGCGCCCCAGAGGCCGGCGGCAAAGCTGGCGAAGACGGCGACGACGCCGGCCACCGCATGGGCCTGCCAGTTGGGATGGTTTGAGACGCCCTGCCCCCAGATGAATTTCGGCGCGCGGGTGCCGGAATCGATGAGGCCCCAATGGCCGCCCACCGTGCCCTCGTTCGCCCGCTTCCAGGGCTGGTCGAAGGCCTCGATGACATTGACCCGATAGCCCTTCTCTTTCGCAAGGCGCATCAGGTCATGCATGACGAGCGCCTGATCGGCGGGAGACGGCAGCGCGCCCTCGCGCATGCGCCCGGCGCTCGGCCAGCCGGTCTCGCCGATGAGGATGTCCTTGCCGGGAAATTCCTGCGCCATGTGCTGGCGGATCTCGTCCACATGGCGGCCGGCCTTGTCGGCGGCGACCGGCAGGTCCTCCCAATAAGGCAGGATGTGGATGGTGATGAAATCGACGTCATTGGCGAGCGCGCGGGCGCGGGACCAGAATTCCCAGACGTCCGCATAGGTCACCTGAACCGGCGCCACGCGCGCCTTCACATCCTTCAGGATGGCGGAGATGTCGGTGGCGGAGAGTTCGCCGCGGAGCATCACTTCGTTACCCACCACCAGCGCCTTGATGACATCGGGATAGGCCTTGGCGAGCGCGACCGCCTGGTCCACCTCCACCTTGTTCTTCGCCCGGTCGTTGCCCAGCCACACACCCTGCAGCATGGTCAGGCCGTGCTTGCGGGCCATGGGCGCCACCTTGTCGAGACCCTTTTCCACCGAATAGGTGCGCACGCAGTCGGTGATCTTGGCGAGCTGCGCCAGATCGTCGTCGATCTGGCTCTCGGGGATGACGAGGCCCGGATCGAGCGGCGACTGCCCCTCGCGGAAGGGCGCATAGGAGACGCATTGCAGCTTCTCACCCGCCGCCAGCGGCGAGGGCGGCATGGCCACGGGCCGGCCGGCCCAGACCCACAGCCCGACCACGGCCGCCGACACGACGAGGGCCAGCAGCAGCGGCAAGCGATAGGACACGGACATGGGGACTCCTGGGGCGCCAAGACGCAGGCGGGACGAGAAAAACCGCATAAAGCTTCACACGGGCAGTGTGAAGCCACCAAGGCGCCGGCATGGCCGTGGCGGGGCCGCGCATCTTGTGGGGACGAGATTTAAGCTTGCTCGCGTCCTCTTGCTGACAAACTCATAGCCTTCTTCTAATTTGCGCGTCGCTTCGCCGATGCGCGTCGTCGCCCCGCACAAGTCTTCAAACATATGGCCGTCATGCACAGCTTCCGTCTCACGCTCCTTCTGGGCGCCTTCCTGATCGCCTGCACCGGGCCGCTGGCCGCCCAGACCCAGGGGAGCGGCGGCGACGCCAAGCCGCAGGCCGCCGAGCCGCAGCTCACCCCAGAGCAGCAGGCCGCCCGCGAGGCGCAGCGCCGCTCGGTGGAAGAATTCGTCGAAGCCTCCAAGCTCCCCGGCGCAGCCGGCCTGCCCGAATGCGTGTGGACCGGCCGCCGCATCGCCGCGCTGCTGTGGCGCGACGACATCGACACCGCCCGCCGTCATCTGGAGCTCTACGAGCGCTTCGGCTGCCCGAGCGAGCACCTGAAGCTGGCCTTCCGCTGCCTGGTGCGCCAGGGCAACATCGATCCAAAAACGCAGGAGCGTCTGGGCAGCCGCGTGCAGCAATGCTGGGTGAATCCCGACTATGTTGCTGCACCTGCGCAATAATAAGACCTTGGCGCGGACGCAGCCGCGCCGAACGGCCGCCACAGTCTACATTTACCACTTGATTTGAGACGGTTAGTGTCTCATTGCACTGCGTTAAGCGCGACAGTGCCGACCGACGGGGCAGGTCGAATGGATGTCCCGCGCTTCCGCGCCAGGAACCTTGGTCGGAAGCGTGCGTTCTGAGGTTCGATCTCCCTTTCGAGTGGGTCTGGCCATGCGTCCCGGTCTCGCTGCTGCGGCGGCAGTCATTGCGGTTGTGACGGCGTTCCACGCCGCGATGTGGGTATCCTTGCGTCCCGAGGTAAACGCGCCTGCGGTTACCGATCGGTTCACGAGCCTGTCCTTCGCGCCTTATGGGCGCGGGGCGGACCCGGATGCCGGCGAGGCGACGAACGAGAAGCAGATCCGCGCCGACGTGGCGGCGGTCGCTCCTTATACCCGCTCCATCCGTACCTATTCCTCCACCGGCGGCGTCGAGCTGACGCCTCCGATCGCGGCCGAGCGCGGCCTCAAGGTCACGGTGGGCGCCTGGATCGACAAGAACGAGGCGCGCAACGAGCGCGAGATCCGCAACGCGGTGGATCTTTCCCGCAAGAACCCGAACGTCGAAGGCCTCGTGGTCGGCAACGAGACCATCTTCCGCGGCGAGAAGAGCGCCGCCGAGATGGCCGAGCTGATCCGCAAGGTGAAGCGCCAGACCAACACGCCGGTCACCACCGGCGAGATCTGGAACGTGTGGCTGGATCATCCCGAGCTGGTCTCGGCGGTGGACTATATCGCCGCGCACATCCTGCCCTACTGGGAGGGCGTCCCCGCCGAGCAGGTGGTGGACCGCTCCATCGACATCTACAACCGCCTGCGCGCCGCCTATCCCGGCAAGCGCATCGTCATCGCCGAGTTCGGCTGGCCGAGCGCGGGCTATAACCGCGACGCCTCCGTGCCGGGTGAGCTGGCGCAGGCGCAGGTCATCCGCACCTTCGCCGCCCGCGCCGAGGCTCTGGGCATCGAGTACAACATCATCGAGGCGTTCGACGCCCCGTGGAAGTCGTTCGAGGGCTCGGTCGGCCAGTATTGGGGCATCATGGACGCCCAGCGTCACCTGAAGTTCCCGCTCACCGGCCCGATCACGGAATCGAACTACACCCACGCCGCCGTCCTCGCGCTGCTGCTGGGCATCCTGTTCTCGCTGCCGATGCTGCGCATGGCGCCGCTGACCATGTCGCAGGGCCTCGCCCTCTCGGCCGCCGCCAATGGCGTAGGCGCCTGGGTGGCGCTCGTCATCAACTACTGGCTGACCCACTATGTGACGGGCGGCAACTACATCACCGTCACGCTGAGCTTCCTCCTGCTCGGCCCGCTGGTGGTGGTGGTGCTCTATCGCGCCGAGGAACTGGCCTCCGTCGCCTTCGGCCGCACCCCGCGCCGTCTGGTAGAGAACCAGCGCGCGTCGGTCCCGGTTCGCTTCCCCAAGGTCTCCATCCACGTGCCCGCCTATCGCGAGCCGCCGGAGATGCTGAAGCAGACCATCGACAGCCTCGCCCGCCTCAACTACCCGAACTTCGAAGCGGTCATCATCGTCAACAACACCCCCGACCCCGCCATGGTGGAGCCGGTCCGGGCGCACTGCGCGACGTTGGGTGACCACATCAAGTTCATCAATGCGGAGAAGGTTCAGGGCTTCAAGGCCGGCGCCCTGCGCATCGCCCTCGAGCACACGGCGGACGATGCCGAGATCATCGGCGTCATCGACGCGGACTATGTGGTCCATCCCGACTGGCTGAAGAACCTCGTGCCCATGTTCGACGATCCCACCGTGGGTCTCGTCCAGGCGCCGCAGGACCATCGCGACGGCGCGGTGAGCCCGCTGCACGAGGCGATGAATGCCGAATATGCCGGCTTCTTCGACATCGGCATGGTTCAGCGCAACGAGGAAGACGCCATCGTGGTGCATGGCACCATGTGCCTGATCCGCCGCGCGGCGATGATGGAGGCCGGCTCCTGGTCGTCCGACACCATCTGCGAGGACACGGACCTCGGCCTTTCCATCGCCGAGAACGGCTGGAAGACGCACTACACCCGCGTGCGCTACGGCTGGGGCCTGCTGCCCGACACGTTTGAAGCCTTCAAGAAGCAGCGTCACCGCTGGGCCTATGGTGGCTTCCAGATCGTGAAGAAGCACTGGCGTCGGTTCCTGCCCGGCAACTCGCGCCTCACCACCGCCCAGCGCCGGCACTTCCTGCTCGGCTGGGTGACCTGGCTCGGCGCCGAGTCGGTCGGTGCGCTCGCCGCGATCCTGTCGCTGCTGTTCGTGCCCTTCGTCTTCGCCCTCGGCATTGCCGTGCCGGCCCACGTGCTGACGCTGCCGATCATCGCCACCTTCCTGGTCTATGTGCTGCACTTCATCGCCATGTACCGGATGCGCGTCGCCACCACGCCGCTGCGCATGCTGGGTGCCGCCTTCGCGGCCATGGCGGTGCAGTTCACGGTCGCCAAGGCGGTGTACGACGGCTTCCGCTACAAGGACCTGGCCTTCGCCCGCACGGCGAAGGGCGGCAACTGGCTGGCGGGCGCCGCCCGCTCCTTCCCGGCGCTTTGGGAAGCGGTGATCGGCGGCCTGCTCTTCACGGCCGGCGTGGCGGTGCACATGCAGAACTGGCACACCATCCGCGAAGTGGACCTCTATGCCCTCGCGCTGGTGATCCAGAGCCTGCCCTTCCTCGCCGCCGCGCTGATAGCGCTGGGCGAAGGCTCGAAGCTCAACGACTTCGCCGCCTGGAAGGCCTTCCGCGCCAAGCTCGGCCTGCGCACCCGCCTGCGGGCCCCCATCGCGGAGTGAGGCTCCGGCCTCTTTCCCACCGCTGATCCTGCGAACGTCCGGCCCTGTGCCGGGCGTTTTGCTATGGTGGGCCGATGACCGCTCTCCCGCTTCCCCCTCGCCCGCGCATCTTCGGCCTCATTCTCGCCGGCGGACTGGCCCGGCGCATGGGCGGCGTCGACAAGGCGCTGGTGACGTTCGAGGGGCGGCCGCTGCTGGCCCATGTGGCGGAACGCCTCGCCCCGCAAGTGGAGGGCGTGCTGCTGTCCGCCAACGGGCCACCGGAGCGCTTCGCCGCTTTCGGCCTCCAGGTGCTGCCCGATCCCCTGCCCGACCATCCGGGGCCGCTGGCCGGCGTGCTCGCGGGGCTGGAGCACCTCGCGGCCGAGAAGCCCGAAGTCGAATGGATGGTCAGTGCGCCTGTGGATACGCCGCGCCTTCCCGCCGATCTCGTGACGAGGCTCCTCGCGGCCGGCGGCGCGGATGGGCCGCATCTCGCACACGCCGCATCGGGGGCGCGCACCCATCCGGTCGTCGCGCTCTGGCCGGTCGCACTGCGTCATGCACTGCGTGCATATCTTGAGGCCGGCGAACGCCGCGTCGGGCAGTTTCTGTCAGCCCATGCAGCGGCTTGCGTGCCATGGCCGACCGAGCCGCACGACCCCTTTGCCAACCTGAATGCACCGGAGGATCTCGCCCGCCAGACTGGCAGCAATTCTGCCTGAAGGGGAGGCGTGGTCACGCTTGCGGCGGATTTAGGGAGGGTTTACGACTGCGCCCCGGATGCCTTCGCACCCGCGAAGCGCTCAGCGCTTCCGCCCGATTTCAAGGGAGATCTCATGGACGCCACCAACAACGCCACCGCGGCCAAGCTGACAGTGGGCGACAAGAGCTGGGAATTCCCCATCAAGAAAGGAACCATCGGGCCTGACGTGGTGGATATCTCCAAGCTCTACGGCCAGAGCGGGATGTTCACCTACGATCCGGGCTTCACGTCCACCGCGTCCTGCGAGAGCCAGATCACCTATATCGACGGCGACGAAGGCGTTCTCCTCTATCGCGGCTTCCCCATCGAGCAGCTCGCCGAGGGCGGTGACTTCCTCGAGACCTGCTACCTGCTGCTGTACGGCGAACTGCCGACCGCCGCCCAGAAGGCGGACTTCGATCACTCCGTGACCCGTCACACGATGGTTCACGACCAGATGAACCGCTTCTTCAACGGCTTCCGCCGCGACGCGCACCCCATGGCGATCATGGTGGCCTGCGTCGGCGCGCTCTCGGCCTTCTACCACGACTCCACCGACATCTCCGATCCGCAGCAGCGCCTCATCGCGTCCATCCGCATGATCGCGAAGATGCCGACGCTGGCGGCGATGGCTTACAAGTATTCGATCGGTCAGCCCTTCGTGTATCCGAAGAACGACCTCGACTACGCCTCCAACTTCCTCAACATGTGCTTCGCGGTCCCCTGCGAGGACTACAAGGTGAGCCCGACGCTCGCCCGCGCGCTGGACAAGATCTTCATCCTGCACGCAGACCACGAGCAGAACGCTTCCACCTCGACGGTGCGTCTCGCCGGCTCGTCCGGCGCCAACCCGTTCGCCTGTATTGCCGCCGGCATCGCCTGCCTGTGGGGTCCGGCGCACGGCGGCGCCAATGAAGCCGCCCTCAAGATGCTGACCGAGATCGGCACGCCGGACCGCATCCCCGAGTTCGTGAACAAGGCGAAGGACAAGAACGATCCCTTCCGCCTCATGGGCTTCGGCCACCGGGTCTACAAGAACTACGACCCGCGCGCCAAGATCATGCAGCAGACCTGCCACGAAGTGCTGACCGAGCTCGGCATCAAGGACGATCCGCTGCTCGACGTGGCGGTGGAGCTCGAGCGCGTCGCCCTGCACGACGAGTACTTCATCGAAAAGAAGCTCTATCCGAACATCGACTTCTATTCGGGCATCACCCTGAAGGCGATGGGCTTCCCCACCACCATGTTCACCGTGCTGTTCGCCCTCGCGCGTACCGTCGGCTGGATCGGCCAGTGGAAGGAAATGATCGAGGACCCGAGCCAGCGCATCGGCCGTCCCCGCCAGCTCTACACCGGCGCCGCCCGCCGCGATTACGTGGCGATGTCCAAGCGCAAGTGAGCGGGACGCGGGGGCCTGCCCCCCGCTGCTCAGCCTTTCGAGGGCGCGGCTTCGGCCGCGCCCTTTTTGTTTGTGCCGGCCGAGCCTCTATCGGTGAAGGACGGCAGAAAGGGCGACGATGCGGCCGTTCCGGACGAGGACGAGGTCGGCGCCGGTGACCCGCCGCTTGTCCTCTGCCGGACCATAGGTCCAGGCGACACGCCCGGCCCCGTCCGCCAGATCACCCACCACCTGCGCGTCCCCGTCCTCGGCAAAGATAAAGCCGGGCGTGGCCGCCTGTACGGCGGCGGCCGCCGCATCGATGGCGTCCCAGCCGGCATGTGTCCCGCCGTGATCGACGAAGGTCGCCGCCGGATCGTAGAGTGCTTCGATCGCCGCCCGGCGTCCGGCCGTATCGCGCGTGCCGAACACCTCGTGGAGGTTCCGGCGCAGGAGGGTCTGGATGGTCTCTGTCACGGCGTCCTCCCCTCAGATCTGCGTCATGCCGCCATCGACGAACAGTTCGGCGCCGTTGATGAAGCTCGCCGCTTCAGAAGCAAGGAACAGGACGGCCTGCGCCACCTCCTCCGGCTGGCCCACGCGACCGGACGGAATGGCACCGACCAAGCCCGCTTTCACCGCGTCCGCCTGCGTGCCGCCACCGAACAGCTCATTGAGGCCAGCCGTGTCGATCGGACCGGGGCTCACCACATTTACCCGGATGTGCCGATCCTTCAGGTCGAGGACCCAATTGCGGGCGAAGCTGCGCACCGCCGCCTTGGTGGCGCCGTAGACGCTGAAGGCCGGGGTGCCCGAGGCGCCTGCGGTCGAGCCGGTCAGGACGACCGCACCCCCGTCCTTCAGCAGCGGGAGCGCCTTCTGCACGGTGAAGAGCACGCCCTTCACGTTCGTCGCGAAGGTCTCGTCGAAGTGAGTTTCGTCGATGGCGCCGAGCGGCGCAAATCCGCCGCCGCCGGCATTGGCGAACAGCACGTCGATCTGCGCGTGGCGCTGCTGGACTGCGTCATAGAGGCGGTCGATATCCGCCAGCTTCGACATGTCGCCGCGCACGCCCGTCACGTGCCCGCCGATTGCCTTCACGGCGGCATCGAGCGCCTCCTGCCGGCGGCCGGTGATGAAGACGAACGCGCCGGCGGCGGAAAACGCCTTCGCGGTCGCAAGGCCGATGCCGCTGGTGCCGCCGGTGACCACCACCACCTTGTTCTGGAACGTCGTCATGATCCTGTCTCCTGTCGATGGTTGCGGCGGCTGATGCCGTCGCTGATGGACGAGAGTTAGATCCGGAACGCTGATGCCTGTAGCCTCCAGATGTGGCACGTATCGTTCCACATGAGGAACGATGTCATGGCGGATCTGAACGACTACGCCTTCTTTGCCGAGGTGGTGAAGCACGGCGGCTTCGCCCCCGCCGGCAGGGCGCTTCATACGCCCAAGTCCAAGCTCAGCCGCCGGGTGGCGGCGCTGGAGGCGCGGCTTGGCGTCCGCCTCATCGAGCGCTCCTCCCGGCGCTTTCGGGTGACGGAGGTGGGGGAGGCCTTCTATGGACGCTGCCGGGCGCTGCTGGAGGAAGCGGAGCAGGCGGAAGCGCTGGTCGCGCAGGCGCGGAGCGAACCTCGCGGGCTCGTCCGCTTCAGTTGCCCCACGGGCCTTGTGGAAGTGCTGTCGCCCGGCCTCCCCGCCTTCCTGTCCCGCCATCCCAAGGTCCGGATGCAGTTGATCGCGGCAGACCGGCCCGTGGATCTCATCGCCGAGCGCATCGACGTGGCCCTGCGGGTGCGGGTGGACCTCACCACCGACGCCTCACTCACCATGCGCACGCTGGGCCGCTCACGCCGCATTCTCGTCGCCGCCCCGGCACTTGCGGGAAGGGTGCCGGGCGCCGACATCGCGAGCCTGAACGACCTGCCGACGCTGGGTTCCAACGATGAAATCGGCGAGACGGTCTGGGATCTCGTGGGTCCGGATGGCGCCAGCCACAGCCTCCGGCACGAGCCGCGCCTCAGCTGCGTGGACTTTGCCGCGCTGCGCGAGGCGGCAGCCGCCGGTCTCGGCGTTGCCCTTCTGCCCGATCACATCTGCCGTGCCGACCTTGCCAGCGGCCGGCTGGTCCGGGTCTTTCCGGGCTGGGGCGGGCAGATGGGCATCGTGCACATCGTCTTTACAACGCGCCGGGGCCTGACGCCCGCCGTGCGCGCGCTCATCGACCACCTCGCCGCCACCTTCAACCGGCTGAAACTGGACGAGTGAAGCTCAGTGCCGGCGAGCGCCCGCTGCCTCAAGCACCACCGCCGCCGCCCGCTGGGAGGGCGGGGCGTCGTCGGCGCCCATGATGGCGTCGAGCTTCGCGAAGCCCTCGAGCTGGCGGGCGCGGGCCGGGCCCTCGGCCAGCGTCTCGAGGAGCGCCGCCGACAGCTTCTCCGGCGTGCAGTCCTTCTGGAGGAATTCGGGCACCACATTCTCGCCGATCACCAGATTGGCGAGGATCACCGTGGTGAGGTGCAGCACGTGGGGGGCGATCTTGGCCTCCCATTCGGAGAGCTTGTAGGCCGCAACGGTGGGCACGCCCGCAAGGCCGAGTTCCAGCGTCACGGTGCCCGAGGCGGCAAGCGCCGCGCGCGCCTGCCGGAAAACGGCATGCTTCTCGCCCGCATCGGTGACGATGCGTACCGGCACCGGCCAGCGCGCCACCATGGCCAGAACCTTGGGCACAAGACGCGGCAGGGTCGGCAGCACCACCTCGATGGGCCGCTCAACGGCCACACGGCCCAGCGCCTCCCCGAAGATGGCACCGAGCCGCTCCAGTTCGGCCCGCCGGCTGCCCGGCAAGGCGAGCACCAGCGGCGGATCGGAAGCGCGGCGCGCGGCCTCCTCGGCGGAGGGGCGCAGGTCTTCCAGATGCTCCAGCAGCGGATGGCCCACATAGTCCGTGACCGGGCCACCGAGCCGCGCATGCACCTCCGGTTCGAAGGGCAGCAGCGCCAGCAAGCGGTCCGTATAGGGCCGCATGGCCTTCGCCCGGCCAGAGCGCCACGCCCAGACCGTGGGCGAGACATATTTGACGATGGGAATGTCCGGCCGGCGCTTGCGCACCTTGGCTGCGACGCGATGGGTGAAATCCGGCGCGTCGATCAGCACGAGCACGTCCGGCGGTGCGGCGCAGATGGCCTCCACCGTCTCCTTCAGCCGCTTCAGGATGGTGCGCAGCTTGGAGAGCACGGCACCGAAGCCGATGGCGGTGAGATCGTCCATGGGGAAGAGGCTCTTGAGCCCCTGCCCCGCCATGCGCGTGCCGCCGATGCCGCGGAAGGTGATGCCCTGCGGCGCCTGCGCCTTCAGGGCCGCGAGCAGCGCGCCGCCCAGCACGTCCCCCGATTCCTCGCCGGCCACGACGAAGACGTCGAGCGGCTTGCCGGGCGCGCTCATGATGCCACCTGCGGGCGCACGCCGACCACGAAGAGACCCGCCTTGTCGGCCTCCGCCACCAGATGCTCGGCATCCGGCACGATGGCCCCGCCCGCCTCGAAGGCGATGCCGGCGAGACCCGCCTCGGCCGCCCGCTGGACGGTCCGCGGGCCGAGGGAGGGCAGGTCCACGCGCCGGTCCTGCTGCGGCTTGGGTGCCTTCACCAGCACGCCCTGCCCCTTGCCGAAGCGCAGGCGCCCCTTCTCGCGCATGGTCTTGTAGCGGGTGAGCATCTCGTCCGTGCCTTCCGCCGCCTCCACCGCCACCACGAAGCCGTTCACCACGATCACCGCCTGCCCCACGTCGAAGGCGCCGAGCGAGGCGATGAGGGACAGACCGAGGCGGATGTCGTCGAGATCGACCGGGCGGGGCGCGATGGCGCCGAGCACGCCTTCCGGCAGCAGCAGGCTCGGGGCCACCTCATGGGCACCGCGCATGGCAAAGCCCTGGGCGGCTACCAGTTCGACGACGCCGGAGAGCAGATGGTTGTCGCCGCCGCGGAACAGCGCGGCGATGCGCGGCAGAAGCCGCAGCATGGTCCAGTCGAGGCCGAGATCGCGCACGCGCGGCCGCGTCAGCGTGCCCACCATCACCAGTTCCTTCACCCCCTGCGCCTTGAGGCGGGTGGTGGCGGTGCCGAGGGAGCCGACCTTGAACCAGAAATGCGGATAGCGCTCCAGCGAAGGGTCCGCAAAGCCCTGGAGCAGGCCGAGATAGACCTCCCGGCCCTGCGCCCGCACGGCCTCGGCCACCGCCGCCGGAAAGGCGCCGCCGCCCGCCACGATGCCCACCGGCCCGTCGCCGGGCAAAGCAGGAGGGGATATGGCGGGCGCCACCGTCATCTTGCGTCAGTCCTCCTGCGCCACCACCCCACGCGAGGGATGGCAGAGGGCGCGCTTGCCGCCCGCATCCACGAAGGAGACCAGCGCCTTGATGAAGGGCGAGGTCTCCTGCCGCTCCCGCAGGCCGGCGAGCCGGTCTGCGAACGTGCCTTCGCCGAAGAAGAGATCGCGATAGGCGGCACGGGCGGCGTGCAGTTCCGACTTGGAGAAGCCGCGCCGCTTCATGCCCACCACATTGAGGCCCACCAGATTGGCGTTCTGGCCGATGGCGTAGCCGAAGGGGATGACATCCTCGCGCACGCCGGTGACGCCGCCGATCATCACCTGCGCGCCGATGCGCACGAACTGATGCACCGCGCTGAGGCCGCCGAGGAAGACGTTGTCGCCCACCTCCACATGGCCGCCGAGCGTCGCATTGTTGGCGAAGATCACGTTGTCTCCGACCAGGCAGTCGTGGGCGACATGGGCGGCCGTCATGAGCATGCAGTTGTTGCCGACGCGGGTGACGCCGCGGCCGCTCGCCGTGCCCGTGTTCATGGTCACGTGCTCGCGGATCTGGCAGTCGGTGCCAACCACGAGGCTGGTCTTCTCGCCCTTGTAATGCACCGACTGCGGCGGCGTGCCGAGCGAGGCGAAGGGATAGACCTGCGTGCGGGCGCCCAGCGTGGTCACGCCCTGCACGTTCACGTGCGCGTGGAGGCGCACGCCGGCCTCGAGGGTCACATCGGGGCCGACGATGCAGTAGGGTCCAACTTCCACATCATCGGCGAGCCGCGCGCCATCGGCAACGCGGGCAGTCGGGTCGATCAGGGCCACGTTCACTCCTCGGCGATCATGGCGCCAACACGCGCCTCCGCCACGATTTCTCCGCCCACCCGGGCTTCGCCGCGGTACCACCACATGTTGCGGCGCTTGTTGAGGCGGGTCATGTGATATTCGAGCACGTCGCCGGGGCGGACCGGGCGACGGAACTTCGCCTCGTCGATGGTCATGAAATAGACCAGCGAAGGCTTGCGGTCGGCGCCCTTGGCGTGGATGCAGATGGCACCCGCCGTCTGGGCCATGCCCTCGATGATGAGCACGCCCGGCATGACCGGATTGTTCGGGAAGTGGCCCTGGAAGTGCGGCTCGTTGGCCGTCACGTTCTTGTAGCCGACGCAGGACAGATCGCTGTCGATCGCCTCGATCCGGTCCACCATCAGGAACGGATAGCGATGCGGCAGGAGCGCCAGGATGCGCAGGATGTCGATGCTGTCCAGGACCTTCGTCTCGTCCGCCTTGGTTTCTTCGCTCATTCTTCTTCCCCCGGCGTCGCGGCGCCGGAACGCGCCCTCGACTCAGCCAGCTTCTTCAAGGTGGTCATTTCGCGGAACCACTCGCGCACCGGCTTGGCCGGAGATCCACCCCAGCGCACGCCGGGGGGCACATCGCCCTTCACATTGCTGGAGGCGGCGATCTGGGCGCCATCGCCGATGGTGCAGTGGCCGACCACGCCCACCTGCCCGCCCAGCATCACGAAATCGCCCAGTGTGGTGCTGCCGGAGATGCCGGTCTGGGAGACGATGATGCAGTGGCGACCGATGACCACGTTGTGGGCGATCTGGACCAGATTGTCGATCTTGGTCCCCTCCCCGATCACCGTGTCGCGCAGCGCGCCGCGGTCGATGGTGGAGCCGGCGCCGATTTCCACGTCGTCCTGAAGGACCACGCGGCCGATCTGCGGCACCTTCAGGTGGCCGCCGGGGCCGGGCTGATAGCCGAAGCCGTCCTGCCCGATGCGGGCGCCAGCATGGACGATGACGCGATTGCCGACCAGCGCATGGGACAGGCTGACGCCGGACCCGATGGTGCTGTCCCGGCCGATCCGCACGCCCGCACCCACCACGGCATTAGCACAGATGACCGAACCGGCACCGACCTCGGCACCGGGGCCGATCACCGCGCCGGGATCGACGGTCACCCCTGCCTCAAGGCTGGCGGTGGGATGGATGAAGGCGCCGGGGGCGATGCCGGTGTGGCCGAACACCGGCTGCGGCCGCAGGGCCTGGGGGAAAAGCTGCCGAGTCACGGCCACGAAGGCGCTGGCGGGGCGCGGCGATACCAGGACCGCGATGGCCTCGGGCACTTCGCCTGCGAACTTCTCGCTGGTGATGATGGCGCCGGCGCGGGCGGTGCCCAGCGTCGCCAGATAGCGGGACTGGTCGAGGAAGGCGAGTTCGCTCGGGCCGGCGTCCGCCAGGGTTCCGACACCCGTCAGGCGCAGGGCGTCCTGCGCGCCGGGACGGGCGAGGCGCGCGCCGCTCAGCGCAGCCACCTCATCCAGCGTCAGCGGCGTCGGAAGGGGGAAGAATGCGGGTTCGCTCATGACCTCAAATGTGGTTCGGGCGCCGCCGGCCTCAGCCGGCGACGCCCGTGATGGACCGATGTGACGACGATCAGAACTTGGTGCCGCCGGAGAAGCGGAACGCCTGCAGGTCGTCGTAGGAGGCCTTCGTCAGCGCCCAGGCATAGTCGAAGCGCAGCGGACCGAAGGGCGACTGCCAGATCAAGCTGGCGCCGACCGAGGTACGGATGACGTTGTCGTCGGCCACGCAGATGGCGCCCATCTTGTTCTGGCTGTTCGACGGGCAGACCGTGAAGTTGGCCGTTCCGGCGGAAGCGAAGGTGGTCGGGCCGGTGTAGCCATAGACCGAGCCGGCATCGAAGAAGACGGCGCCCTTCATGCCCACATCCTTCGGCAGGAAGGAGAGCGGGAACTGCACTTCAGCCGAAGCACCCCAGTAGGTCGTGCCGCCGAGGGCATCCTGGTTGTAGTTCGCCAGATCGCGCGGACCGATGCCGGAGGGCGCGAAGCCGCGGACCAGATTCGGACCCATGAAGAAGTTGTCCATGATCTGGAGGTCCTTGCCGCCCCAAGCGGAGACGTAACCAGCCTGACCATGCAGCAACAGGATCGAGTCGTAGATCAGCGGATAGTAGTAGCGGACATCACCGGTGGTGCGGACGAAGTTCACATCGCCACCCAGACCAGCGAAGTCCTGCTTCAGCTCGGCGTAGAGGCCGCTGGTCGGGTTGATGTTGCTGTCGAGCCCGTTGAACGAGAGGGTGTAGCCCACCACGGAGGTGATGGTCTGGCCCTGCTGCACGGCCTCGATGATCGCCCAGGACACGCCGCAGTTCTGCGCGGTGAGGGCGGTGCCATAGAAGGTCGTGCAGTTCGGGAGGCTCAGCTCGCGCTGGTAGAGATTGTAGCGCAGAGCCAGCGTGACCTCGTCGGTGATGGGCAGGCCGAGACGGACGCCGCCGCCGATGGTCTGGCTGTCATACACCGTGTACGAGTTCGCCGAAGTCTCCTTCCAGTAGAGGTCGAAGCCCGCCGCCACGCGATAGCCGAGGAAGTACGGCTCGGTGAAGGAGAACTGGGCACCCTGCGAGTACTGGCCGAGAGAGCCGGAGATGCTGACGTACTGGCCGCGGCCGAGGAAGTTCTTCTCGCCCAGCGAGACCGAGCCGATGAAGCCGTCCGCCGTCGAGTAGCCGCCGGAGATGGAGAACTCGCCGGTGGGCTGGTCTTCCACGGTCACCACGAGGATCACGCGGTCGGGCGCGGAGCCCGGCTCGTTGGTGATCTTCACGGTCTTGAAGTAGCCGAGGTTCTTCAGGCGACGCTCGGCGCGGTCCACGAGGACGCGGTTGTAGGCATCGCCTTCGCCGATATCGAACTCGCGGCGGATAACCCAGTCACGGGTACGGGTGTTGCCGCGGATCTCGATGCGCTCGACGTAGACGCGCGGGCCTTCCTCGACCACGAACGTGACGTTGATGCGCTTGTTCTCGAAGTCGCGGTCGCCACGCGGACGCACCTGGGCGAAGGCGTAGCCGCTCTTCGACACCTCGATGGTCAGGTTCTCGACCGTCTTCTCGACGAGTTCGGCGTTGTAGATCTGGCCGTCGCTCACGCGCAGGGCGTTGCGCAGGCTGGACGCCGGCACGTCGCGGATGTTGGAGACCACATCCACCTTGCCGAACTTGTACTGCGCGCCCTCGTCGAGAACGATGGTGATGACATAGCCGGCGCCGCCCGGATCGAGCTCGGCGGAGGCCGACACGATGCGGAAGTCCGCATAGCCGTTCTTCAGGTAGAAGCGGCGCAGCAGTTCCTGATCGGCGTTCACGCGGTCGGCGTCATAGACGTCGGTGGACTTCAGGAAGGACAGCCAGTTGGTGGTCGTCGTGGAGATGACGTCCTTCAGCTTCCAGTCCGAGAAGGCCTTGTTGCCGACGAACTTGATGTCCTTCACGCCCGTCTTTTCGCCTTCGTTGATCTCGAAGACGAGGTCGACGCGGCCGTTGCCGCGGTCGATGGTGACCGGATTGACCTTAACGTCGGTACGGCCAGTGCGGCGATAGAGATCGACGATGCGCTGGGTATCAGCCTGCACGAGCGCCTTGGAGAAGGGACCGCGCTCCTTCGACTGGATCTCGCCGGAGAGCTGCTCGTCCTTGATCTTCTTGTTGCCCTCGAAGGCGATCTTGTTGATCACCTCGTTCTCGACCACCGTCACGACGGTGCGGCCACCCTGCTGCGAGACCCGGACGTCCGCGAAGAGGCCGGTCGCATAGAGCGCCTTCACGCCATCGTCGATCTTCGCGGAGGTCAGGCCCTCGCCGGGCTTGAGATTGAAGTAGGAGCGGATCGTATCGGCGTCCACACGCCGATTCCCCTGCACCACGATGGAAGCCGACTGCGCCATTGCTGGCGAGGCCACCACCATTGATCCGGCGGTCGTCGTCACCGCGGTCGCGAAAGCGATGCCGAGGACGGCGGCCAGTTTTACGAACACCCGTGCCGGAGCAGTCATATGGCGCGCAACCTTGAATTCGTTGTTCTCAACCCAGGGGCGCACCCCCGGATTCTCCACCTTCGAGGCGCTTTTACAGCCTTTTCCGTGCACTGCAAACGCCCGCCCCAACAAAGGCTTCCGCTTTTCCCGCGACCGTTGCGCCAACGCCACGAGCCCCTGTGGGGACTCACATGGTGGCGATATGGACCACGTCGTTCCAGGTGGCGAACACCATGAGCATAAGCACGATGGCGAGGCCGATGCGAAAGCCAATGTCCTGCGCCCGCGGACTCAGAGGATGCCCGCGAACTGCCTCCACAGCGTAGAACAGGAGATGCCCCCCATCCAACAGCGGGATGGGAAAGAGGTTAAGAAGTCCAATCGACACCGACAGAACGGCCGCCAGCGACAAAAGAGCGCCGAAACCGAAGGTGGCCACCTGCCCCGACACCTGGGCGATGCGGATGGGCCCGCCCAGCTGATCGGGCGATTCCCGGCCCGAGATGAGGCCCCCCAGATAATCGAAGGTGCGGGCGACCACGAACCAGGTCTCCTGCGCCCCCATGGCCACGGCTTCCACCGGGCCGTAGCGGCGGGTCACCACGTCGGCGGCGGCCAGCGAGCGGGAAATGCCGAGCATGCCCATGCGGTGGACATTGCCGAAGGCGTCCTTCACCTCGCGCATTTCCGGCGTGGCGGACAGTTCCACCGGCGCGCCGCCGCGATCCACCTTGAAGGTGAGCGGGCTGCCGGCGCTGGAACCGACAATGCGCTGCATGTCGGAGAAGCTCTCCACCGGCGTGCCGTCGATGGTGAGGATGAGATCACCCGCCTTGAAGCCCGCCCGCTCGGCGGCGCTGGAGGGCGCCACCTGATCGACGCGCGGCGAGCTCACCTGCCGGCCGAACACCATGAAGACGAAGGCGAAGATGACGATCGCCAGGATGAAATTGGCGACCGGGCCCGCCGCGACGATGGCCGCGCGCCAGCGCAGGGGCTGGTAGAAGAAGCTCTGCCGCCGCTCGGCCGGCGACATCTGCGCCAGCTTCACCGGATCAGGCGTCGAGGCGGCATCCTCGTCGCCATAGAATTTCACGAAGCCGCCGAGGGGAATCGCGGCGAGGCGCCAGCGCGTGCCGTGCCGGTCGTTGAAGCCGAAGAGTTCCGGACCGAAGCCGAGGGAGAAGGTCAGAACCCGGACGCCCGCCCGGCGGGCCACCCAGAAGTGCCCCAGCTCATGGAAGAAGACGACCAGCGTCAGGACGAAGAGAAAGGGGATCACATATCCCAGCAGGGAATGTCCCATGGAACCCAGTCCCGACAACACGTCCATCATCCCGTCCTTGCTCGCGGCCTGCGGCGCCGAACGCGTCCCGCGCCCGCCCTCGGCCGCCGATCCGCATCCAGGCACACCCCGTCATAACCGCCGAGGCATGCCTGACCCTGCCTTTAGGATGCCTTTGCGGCAAACTTAGGCAAGAGGGAAAGGGCAATGCGCCGCGCCTCCGCGTCGAGTTGCAGCGCCTCGGCAACCGATGCGGGTGCCGCGCCGCGCGTCGCCAGCGCCAGCGTTTCCTCGACGATGGCACTGATTCCGTAGAAGCCGATGCGGCCTTCGAGGAAGGCGGCGACCACCACCTCATTGGCGCCGTTGAGGATCGTCGGTGCCGCCCCCCCCTCCCCCAGCGCGGACAGCGCGAGGCTCAGGCACGGGAAGCGGTCGAGATCCGGCGCCTCGAAGGTGAGGCGGCCGAGAGCGGCAAGGTCGAGCTTCCGGCACGTGGTGGGCAGACGGCCGGGATGGCTGAGGCAATGGGCGATGGGCAGGGCCATGTCGGGCATGGCGAGCACCGCCACCACCGACCCGTCCTCGAACGCCACCAGACCGTGGACGATGGATTCGGGATGGACGATCACCTCGAGCTGCTCCGGCGGCACGCCGAAGAGGTGGTGCGCCTCGATCAGTTCCAGCCCCTTGTTCATGAGCGTGGCCGAATCGATGGTGATCTTGGCCCCCATGGACCAGTTGGGGTGCTTCAGCGCCGCCGCCGGCCCGGCCTTGGCGATCGCCTCGCGCGGGGCGGTGCGGAACGGTCCGCCCGACGCGGTGATCTGCACCTTCTCGACCGCCGCGCGCGGCCCCGCGGACAGGGCCTGGAAGATGGCATTGTGCTCGGAATCGACGGGGAAGATCTCGGCCCCGACCCGCTCCGCCTCGCCCGTGAAGAAGGCACCGGCGGCCACGAGGCATTCCTTGTTGGCGACGCCGATCCGCCGGCCGGCACCGAACGCCGCGACGGTCGGTTCAAGGCCCGCAATGCCCGAAATGCCCGCCACCACGATATCCGCGTCCCGCGCCGCCGCCTCGAGCACCGCCGTCCGGCCGGCGCCGCAGGCGATCCCCGTGCCGCCGAGCCGGGCCTTCAGTTCCGCACCGGCCGCATCATCGGCCACGGCGGCGAACTTGGCCCCGAGGTGAATGGCAAGATCGGCGAGCCCGGCCGCATCACGACCGCCCGCCACCGCCTCCACGCGGAACCGCTCCCGTTCCCCCTCCAGCACCTTGACGGTGCTGCGGCCGACCGAACCCGTGGCGCCGAGGATGGAAACCGAAGTCATGGCAATGTCCTACCAGAGAAGCAGACCGGCGGCGGGCGTCGGGCCGCCGTGGAGCACGGCGATCACAAGCGCCGCCAGCGCGGCGGCGGCAAAGCCATCGAGCCGGTCAAGAATGCCGCCGTGTCCGGGAATGAGCCAGCCGGCATCCTTCACGCCGAAGGCGCGCTTGAAGGCCGATTCCGCAAGATCGCCCGACTGCGAGATCACGCTCAGCAGAAGGCCGATGAGGAACAGCACGGGCGAGAAGAGCAGCCCGCCCGCCAGCGCGACGCCGGTGCCCGCCAGCGTCCCGAACACGGCGCCGCCAATGGCGCCGGACCAGGTCTTGTTGGGCGAGAGGCGCGGCCAGAGCTTCGGGCCGCCGACGATCCGGCCGGTGAAATAGGCGCCAATGTCAGTGCCCCAGACAACCGCGAACAGGAAGAAGACGCTGAGGAGGCCCACCTGATCGTCGCCGCGGAGCACCACCACGGGGAAGGCGCAGGCAGCGGCACAGACGAGGCCCAGCGCCGCCCACAGGCGCGGCCGGACCAACAGGGCGCAGACGGCAAGGCCGGCGAGAAGGACGAGCGGCACGCTCTCGGGGAGCCCCACCGCCTTCAGGCCGGCGCAGGCCGCGATCACCACAAAGCCGATGGCGAGATAAGGCACGCGGGGGCCGAGGCGCGCAACCCCGCACCATTCCAGCAGAACGCCGGCACCGGCGAGCGTCCAGAGCAGAAGGAAAGGCAGTCCGCCGAAGACGGTGGTCGCGAGAACCACGGGGGCGAGCACGATGGCCGACAGCGTGCGCTGCTTGAGGTCCGGTCCAATGACCACGGGGATCAACTGCCGGTGCGGGCGGTCAGTCCGCCGAACCGGCGGTCGCGCCGGGCATATTCCTGAAGCGCCCCGAGCAGCGCCGCATGGTCGAAGTCCGGCCAGTAGATGGGCAGGAAGACGAGCTCCGCATACGCAGCCTGCCACAGCAGGAAGTTGGAGAGCCGCTGCTCGCCACTGGTGCGGATGATGAGATCGGGATCGGGAATGCCCGCCGTCGAAAGACGGCTGCCCAGCAGGTCGGCCGTGATCTCTTCCGGGCGCAGCGTGCCGGCGGCGACCTCCGCCGCAAGGCGGGCAGCGGCTTCCGCGATCTCCTGCCGGCTGCCGTAATTGAAGGCGACCACCAGCGTCAGGCCGGTGTTTGCGGCGGTCAGCGCCTCCGCTTCGTCCAGCATGGCGGACAGGTCGCGGGAGAGCGAGGCGCGCTCGCCGATGATGCGCACGCGCACGTTGGCGGCGTGCAATTCGGCGAGGTCATGGCGCAGGAAGCGGCGCAGCAGGCCCATGAGCTCGGAAATCTCGCTCACCGGGCGCGACCAGTTCTCGCTCGAGAAGCTGTAGATGGTCAGAAACCGGATGCCGATCTCGCGGGCGGAGCGCACGCAGCGGCGCAGCGCCTCCACCCCGCGCCGATGGCCTTCCACGCGCGGCAGCTTGCGCGAGGTGGCCCAGCGGCCGTTGCCATCCATGATGATGCCCACATGGACGGGCACGCCCGCCGGACAGGACGGGGAACCGGCCTCCGGGACGCTGTCTTGCACGCCATCTGCCCGGGACATGGGCCGCTCCCCCGCCAAGCCGAAACCGCTCTCAGACCGAGAGGATTTCCTTTTCCTTGTGGGCGAGGGTCTGATCCACCTCGGAGATGGTCTCGTCGGTCGCCTTCTGCACGTCCTTGGACAGGCGCTCCATGTCGTCGGAGCTGATGGCGCTGTCCTTTTCCAGCTTCTTCAGCAGGTCCATGCCGTCGCGGCGCACATGGCGGACGGCGACGCGGGCGGCCTCGGCATATTTGTGGGCGACCTTCACCAGCTCCTTGCGGCGCTCCTCATTGAGCTCCGGGATGCGGATGCGCAGGGTCTGGCCTTCGGTGTTGGGGTTGAGGCCGAGGTTGCTGTCGCGGATCGCCTTCTCCACGGCATTGACCATGCCGCGATCCCATACCTGCACCGAGAGCAGGCGCGGCTCGGGCACGGAGACGGTGGCCACCTGGGCCAGCGGCATGTTGGCGCCATAGGCGTCGACCGTGATCGGTTCCAGCAGGCTGGCGGAGGCCCGACCGGTGCGCAGACCACCCAGTTCCTGCTTCAGGGACGTAACGGCACCGGCCATGCGGCGCTTGATGTCGGCAATGTCGAAGGCGGTGGTCATGGCTGTCCTCTATCGTATTCTCGCGGCGCGACGGACGCGCCGGCGACTGGTGCGGGAGGTGGCGGTGCGCCGCCGATCCTGCAGAAAACCGAGGCTGGAATGGGTCGCGTCCGGCATCCCTGTCAAGGGCGATCCGATCGCAGCCCGCCGCCGCGAAACCCCAAGATCACCCTATGATGATCCTCCGGCGATCGCCCGGCGGCAACGCGAACGCGGCCGGCGCGGGCCTCAAGCCCGTCACCAGCCGCGCATCGAACCTCAGGGAGAAACCACCGTCACGCGCCCCTCTCCCTGCGCCGCGGCCACAATGGCGCCCGGATCGCGGATGGAGAAGACGATGATAGGCAGCGACGCCTCGCGGGCAAGGGCGAAGGCCGCCGCATCCATCACCTTGAGATCATAGGCCAGGGCCTGATCGTGGGTGATGCGCTCGTAGCGGGTGGCGGTCGGGTCGGTCTTGGGGTCGGCGGTGTACACGCCGTCCACATTGGTGGCCTTGAGCACGGCGTCGCAGTCGAGCTCCGCCGCGCGCAGCACCGCGCCCGTATCCGTGGTGAAGTACGGATTGCCGGTGCCGCCGGCCAGAAGCACGACGCGGCCACGCCGCAGGTGGCGCTGGGCCGGCTGGCGGGCGTAGGGCTCGCACACCGTCGGCATGGGAATGGCGGACATGGTGCGTGCGGGCTGGCCCGCCGCCTCCACCGCCGCTTCCAGCGCCAGGCAGTTCATCACGGTGGCCAGCATGCCCATGTGGTCGGCGGTGGAGCGGTCGAGATCCTCGCCCGCCACCCGCGCGCCACGCAGGATGTTGCCGCCGCCCACGACCACCGCCACCTCGCAGCCGAGCTCACGCGCGGCCACGAGTTCGCGGGCGATGCGGGCAACCGTCGGGGGATGAAGCCCGAACGGTTCCGATCCCATCAAGGCCTCGCCCGAGACCTTGACCAGGATGCGTGGATAGGGAAGGCCCGGCATTGCCGTTTCGCCTTCGCCGGCGGTCAGGACTGGCCAGCCGCAGCAGCGACCTCGGCCGCGAAGTCGCTCTCTTCCTTCTCGATGCCCTCGCCGAGGGCATAACGCACGAAGCCCTTGAGCGTGATCGGCGCGCCGACCGAGCCCTCGTTCTCCTTCAGCACCTGAGCGACCGACTTGGAGCCGTCATGCACGAAGGGCTGCTCCAGGAGGGTGACCTCCTTGAAATAGGTCTTCATGCCGCTCTCGGCGATCTTCTCCTGCACGTTGGCCGGCTTGCCCTGATGCTTCTCGAGCAGGATGGCCTTCTCGCGGGCGATGGTCGCCTCGTCGATGCCCGAGGCGTCGAGCGCCAGCGGGTTGAGGGCGGCGACATGCATGGCGATCTGGCGGCCGAGGGTGGAGAGCTTCTCCACGTCGCCCTGCGACTCGAGCGCCACGAGCACGCCGATGCGGCCCTGGCCCTCGGAGACGGCGCCGTGCACATAGGTGGCGATCACGCCGGCCGAGACCGTGAGGCGCACCGAGCGGCGCAGCGTCATGTTCTCGCCGATGGTGGCGATCAGGGTGGCGAGCTTATCGGCGACGGTGACGCTCTCGCCCGGGAAGTGGGCGGCGGCGACCGCCTCGATGGAGCCGTCGGTGTTCAGGGCTACCTTGGCGGCCTCACGCACGAACGCCTGGAAATCGGCGTTGCGGGCGACGAAGTCGGTCTCGGCGTTCACCTCGATGGCGGCGGCATAGTGGCCGGACGACTCGACGGCGACGAGGCCCTCGGCGGCCACGCGGCCAGCCTTCTTGGCGGCCTTGGCAAGGCCCTTCTTGCGCAGCCAGTCGATGGCGGCCTCGATGTCGCCGTTGTTCTCGGTGAGCGCCGCCTTGCAGTCCATCATGCCGGCGCCGGTCTTGTCGCGCAGTTCCTTCACGAGCCCTGCAGTGATCGCGGCCATGCTCAGCTTCCTCTTCTTCTCATACCACGGCCGGCCTGAGTGTTTCCCAGACCGGCCGCCGGGGCTGCGCCCCTAAACCAGAACTCAAAAGGCCTTTAAGGGATCACTCCGCCTCGGCGGAGAACTCCTTGGCCTGGGCGATCCAGCCGTCCACGCGGCCCGGCAGACCCACTTCCTCGCCCACGCGCTGGGCATCGACGCTGTCGAGGCCGGCGATCTGGGAGAAGTGGAACACGCCGAGGTCGTTCAGCTTCTGCTCGATCTCGGGGCTCACGCCGGTGAGCTTCTTCAGGTCGTCGGCAACGCCGCGGGGACCGGAGAGGGGCTCGAACGTGGACCACAGGCTCGGCTCGGCCGGCAGGTCCTCGGAGAGCGGGGCCTCGGTCTCGCCGAGATCCACACCGAGGTCCACATGACCACGGCCGATGCCGTCGATGGCGGCGCGGGCGACGAGGTCGCAATAGAGCTGGATGGCGCGGCCGGCGTCATCGTTGCCCGGAACCGGATAGGTGATGCCGTCCGGATCGGAATTGGTGTCGAGGATGGCCGCCACCGGGATGCCGAGGCGCTGGGCCTCCTTCACGGCGATGTCTTCCTTGTTCGTGTCGATCACGAACAGCAGGTCGGGCAGGCCGCCCATGTCGCGAATGCCGCCGAGGGCGCGCTCGAGCTTCTCCTTTTCACGGGAGAGCGTCAGACGCTCCTTCTTGGTGTAACCGCCCTGCTCGGGGCCGGAGAGCATCTCTTCCAGCTTCTTCAGGCGGGCGATCGAATTGGAAATGGTCTTCCAGTTGGTCAGCATGCCGCCGAGCCAGCGGGAATTCACATAATACTGCGCGGAGCGGCGGGCGGCGTCGGCCACCTGATCCTGCGCCTGACGCTTCGTGCCCACGAACAGCACGCGGCCGCCCTGGGCCACGGTGTCGGACACGGCCTGCAGCGCGCGATGCAGCGCCGGCACGGTCTGCGACAGGTCGATGATGTGGATGTTGTTGCGGACGCCGAAGATGTACTGCGACATCTTGGGGTTCCAGCGGTGCGACTGGTGGCCGAAGTGCACGCCAGCTTCCAGGAGCTGACGCATGGAGTAGTCAGGAAGAGCCATCTTATGTCTCCGGTTGAGCCTCCGCGGACGTACCCTCGACCCGTCAGGGACGAAGGCACCGGATGGGCGACATGCCCTGTGTCCGCGTGCGGAATGGCGCGGCTAATAGCGGAAGGGCCGGCCTGAGGCAAGCCCGCGCTGCCCACAGGCTGCCATGCGCAGGGCACGGCCTCGGCTTGCGGCGGCAGGAGTCGTCCCCTCCCCCTTAAACACGCTCCCGTTTCGTGGGACGATGCCGTCCGAACGGTGGGGAAGGATCGGGGCCATGGTCGCCAATTCCAGTTATCTGGATTTCACGAGCTACGGCACCATTCCCGCGTCCGTGACGGATCCGGCCACAGCCTACGGCCTCACCAACACACAGCTCGTCACCGGCAACGCCCACATCACGGTTGCCGTGGTGCTCAACCGCGCGAACGATCCGACGGCGCTCCTCGATGCCGACTGGGGCACGCGGCAGGCGACCCTCGCGCAGATGCAGGCCAACGGGACCCTGTGGACCACCTACGGCGCCGACACCGGCACCTTCAATAATGTGAAGACCCAGCTCGGGGGAATCGGCACGGTGCTCGGGGACGAGACCGGCACCGGCGGCTATGTCACCTCGGCGGCCTCGCGCACCATCTGGGTGTCGCTGGATGCGGCGGGCTTCCAGACCCTGTTCGGCACCCCGCTGATGAAGGGGGCGGCCTTCGGCGGCGCCTATGAGCAGCTCTACTGGAACGGAGACCTGTCGCTTCCGGCCTCCATCGCCTCATCCACGGCTGGCCTCTGGTTCGACTATGGGATGGACCCGGCGACCAGCGCCCTGACGAGCAGCACCGTCGCCCTCCCGCAGGGCGCCCAGAGCCCCGGCAACCAGAGCACCAGTGCCACCGAACTCTACCCGCAGGACATCGCCGCGCTCTACAATTTTCCTCTCAGCGGCCCGGCGCACCAGACCGGCACGCTGGCGCTGGTCGAGATCGGCATAGGCGATGCGCTGAACCCCACCATCCCCGGCCCGAGCTTCCAGTCGCGGCTTCAGGCCTATCTGGCGACGGCCGGGGTTCCGGGGAGCGGCGCCTATTACGTCCAGAACAGCGCGAACGAGCGCTACAATGCCGACAATGCCGACGAGCGCTCCCTCGACGTGGGCGTGGTCAGTGCCATCGTCCCGAACAGCCTGATCGGGCTTTATGTCGGCTCGGGCGACACCGTCTACACCGCCTACCAGACCGCCATCTGGGACCAGCAGAACAACCCCGCCGTGATCTCCTCGTCCTGGAGCGACGGCCTGTCCTTCGCGCCGGGTTCGCCCTTCGCCACCGCCTATCGCGAACTGTTCGTCGATGCGGCGCTGCGCGGCATTTCGGTCTTCAACGACGCCTTCGACGGCGGCTCGGGCAATGAGACGGGAACGGGCCTCACCAACCTGTTCACGGGCAGCATGAGTTCCTACGCCATGGTGGTCGGCGGCACCTCCGTCTCGACCCTCGCCGCCGCGCAGACCGACAGCACGCTGGCGGGCGTGGTCCTCGCCGCCCAGCAGGGCGACCTTGCGACGCTGTGGCAACTGGTGCGCGGCGGTCTCACCGCCTGGCCGGCCGGTACGGGCCAGCTCGAGCCCTTCATCGAGACGGTGTGGAACCAGTATATCCTTTCCGGCAGCCGCCTGTTTCCCGGCTATGGCGAGAATTTCGCCACCTCCGGCGGTGTCGACACCACCCAGTCGACGCCGGGTTACCAGACCGCCTTCGGCCTTACGCCCACCGATGCCGATCCTTCCCACGGCACCGGCCGTGGCGCGCCGGACGTCTCGGCCCTGTCCCAGGGCAACATGGGCTATCTCCTGCCCGGCTCGAACATGCTGGGCGTCTATCCCAACGGCGGCACCAGCGCCGCGACGCCCTTCTGGGCCGCGCTCGCCACCGAATTCAACGCCATCTTCAAGGATCAGGGGCTGCCCAATCTGGGCTACAGCAACGACCTCTATTACATCGCCGCCGCCATCGCGCCCGCCTCCTTCAACGACATCACGGCGGGCAACAACGTCTCCACCTTCATCCCCGGCAGCACCTACACCTCGCCCCAGCTCGGCGGCATCTCGGCCACGGGCCTCGGTTATGCGGCCGGCCAGGGCTATGATCTCACAACCGGCCTCGGCTCCCCCAACGGGCTGCTGCTGGCGCGGGCGCTGTCCACCATCGCCCACGCCGAACTCTATTATGACCTGACGCCGGTGCTGCAGAATGCAGGTGTCCCCTCCTCCGGCGCGAGCGCGGGCTGGAGCAGCACCGCCGACCAGAGCCTCCTGTTCCAGTCCAGTCTCTCCCATGCGGGCGAATGGAGCCTCTCGCTCGGCTCGGCCACCTACAGCTTCGCGGGCAACGCCGCGTCCCCCTATGCCTGGACCAGCGCACTCGCCCAGCAGAGCCTGCAGTCGGATTTCTCGCCCACGCTTGTCACGCTGTTCGACGGCTATGGCCAGGGACAGATCGTCCAGACCGGCGTCGCCGCCGGGACACCACTCGCCCTCTCCGTGTCGGGCACGCCGGCAACCTCCCATCAGGCCGCACTCACGGCCGATTACGGCTTCGTGGATTTCGTCTCGGGGGACGGCCTCTCGTCGGTGGAAGTGGCCCGGCCGCTGGCGGTGGCCACCACCGCGAACGGCGCGAACGATGCCGACGCTGTCGTCCGCCTGCGCCAGAATGGCGTCAACGACGTCTCGGTCATGTTCTACAAGGTGGCCGATTATGCGGGGACCGTGGATGGCCTCGCCCCCGGACAGGCGGGCTATGCGGAGGCAGCCGCCGCCCATGCCTACAGCACCATCAGCGGCCAGACGACCGTTTCAGGAACCGGCTATGGCGCCTACAGCCAGACCGAACTCGCCCATGTGAATGCGGGCGATCTCATCGCCATGAAGCTCACCAGCAACGGCGAAACCTACTGGGCCTTCGCCTCGGGCAATGAAACCGTGAACGGCCAGCACGTCGCCCATCTGTGGAGCTACGGCCTCAACACCTGGGGCTGGGAAGACCTCTATGGCGGCGGAGACCACGATTATAACGACCTGATCGTCCAGCTTGATTTCACCAGCGCCTCGGGCAGCCATCTTCTGGTGTGACGAAGGGCGGCAAGCCGCCCCTGTCCGTGCCTGCCCTCAGGCCGCCTCCACCGCCACCACGCCCGGGATCGCCTTGATGGCCCCCGCGATCTGGGGCGAGACGGGATAGCGGCCGTCGAGGCGGATCTCCACTTCCGCCTTGCCGCCGTCCATCAGCAGCACGAGGCTCACCTCGCCATCGCCCTTTCCGCCCGAGAGGCGGCGGGAGATGCCGGTCAGCGGCTCGGTGGAATTGACGAAGATGCGCAGATTCTTGTGGTGCCGGGCGGTGGCCTCGTCGAGCCGCTCGCAGGACTGGATGCGCACGCGCACGTCCTCGCCCTGAAGCTCGGCAGCC
Organism: Azorhizobium sp. AG788; assembly: GCF_004364705.1. Taxonomy (NCBI): domain Bacteria; kingdom Pseudomonadati; phylum Pseudomonadota; class Alphaproteobacteria; order Hyphomicrobiales; family Xanthobacteraceae; genus Azorhizobium; species Azorhizobium sp. AG788. The sequence continues at coordinate 317,768 of NZ_SOBM01000004.1, read as the reverse complement.
ACCATCATCAGCACCGGCGTGCCCGGCTCCAGCAGGTCGCGATAATGGGCGAGGCCTTCCGAGAAGAGCACCGCCTCGAAATGGCCGGAGGGGTCCGAGAGGCCGACGATGCCCATGCGGTTGCCGGTCTTGGTCTTGCGCTCCTGCCGCGACACGACGGTCGCCGCGAGCCGGCCGGCCGCCGCGCCCTGCCGCACGGCGCGGGAGAAGTCCGAGAACTGCTGCACGCGCATCTTCTTCAGCGCCGGGGCGTAGTCATCCAGAGGATGGCCGGTGAGGAAGAAGCCGATGGTGTCGTATTCGCGCTTCAGCCGCTCCGCCGGCTCCCAGGGCTGGGCGTCGGGCAGCGGTAGCTTGGCCTTGACCGGGCCGGAGCCGAACATGTCGTTCTGGCCGGACGAGCGGTCGGCCTCGACACGCTGGGCATGGGCCACCACCGCATCAAGGGCGGCGAAGACGCGGGCGCGATTCTTCTCCAGCACGTCGAAGCAGCCGGCGGCGGCGAGATTTTCCAGCGTGCGCTTGTTGAGGTGCTTCACCGGGAAGCGGTTGGCGAAGTCCGCAAGATCCGTGAACGGCTCCTTGCCGCGCGAGGCCACCAGCGCATCCACCGCGTGCCCGCCCACGCCCTTGATGGCCGCCATGGCGTAGATGATCTTGCCGTCCACCACCGCGAAGTCGCGGTGCGAGAGATTGATGTTCGGCGGCACCACCTGGATGCCAAGGCGCTGCGCCTCCTGACGGAATTCCGCCAGCTTGTCCGTATTGCCCATGTCGAGGGTCATGGAGGCGGCGAGGAATTCGGTGGCGTAGTTCGCTTTCAGCCACGCCGTCTGGTATGCGACGAGCGCATAGGCCGCCGCGTGCGACTTGTTGAAGCCGTAGTCCGCGAACTTGGCGAGCAGGTCGAAGATGGTGTCCGCCTGCGCCTTCGGGACGCCGCGCTCCTGCGCGCCATCCACGAAGCGGGCGCGCTGCTTCTCCATCTCGGCGCGGATCTTCTTGCCCATGGCGCGGCGCAGCAGGTCGGCTTCGCCCAGCGAATAGCCGGACAGCGCCTGCGCGATCTGCATCACCTGTTCCTGATAGATGATGACGCCGAAGGTTTCCTTCAGATAAGGCTCAAGCTTCGGATGGATATAGTCCGGCTCGGCGCGCCCGTGCTTACAGTCGCAATAGACCGGGATGTTGGCCATGGGGCCGGGACGATAGAGCGCGACGAGCGCGATCAGATCCTCGATGCGGTCGGCCTTCATGTCCACGAGGGCGCGGCGCATGCCCGCGCTTTCCACCTGGAACACGCCCACCGTCTCGCCCCGGGCCAGCATGGCGTAGGTCTTGGGATCGTCGAGCGGGATCTTCGAGATGTCGAGATCGATGCCCCGCTGGCGGATCAGCTTCACCGCCGTGGTGATGGTGGTGAGCGTCTTGAGGCCGAGGAAGTCGAACTTCACAAGGCCGGCCTGCTCCACCCATTTCATATTGTACTGGGTGACCGGCATGTCGGACTTGGGGTCGCGATAGAGCGGCACCAGTTCATGCAGGGGCCGGTCGCCGATCACGATGCCCGCCGCGTGGGTCGAGGCGTGTCGGTTGAGGCCTTCGAGGCGCACGGCGATGTCGAAGGCCTGCTTGACCACCTCCTCCTCGTCGCGCGCCTCCTGAAGGCGCGGCTCTTCCTCGATGGCCTGCTTCAGCGTGACGGGATTGGCCGGGTTCTGCGGCACGAGCTTGCAGAGCTTGTCCACCTGGCCATAGGGCATTTCCAGCACACGGCCGACGTCGCGCAGCACGCCGCGCGCCTGAAGCGTACCGAAGGTGATGATCTGCGCCACCTGCGAGCGCCCGTAGCGCTTCTGCACATAGTCGATCACCTCCTCGCGGCGGTCCTGGCAGAAGTCCACGTCGAAGTCCGGCATGGAGACGCGGTCAGGATTGAGGAAGCGCTCGAACAGCAGGCCGAAGCGCAGCGGATCGAGATCGGTGATCTGGAGCGAATAAGCCACCAGCGAGCCGGCGCCCGATCCACGGCCCGGCCCCACCGGGATGTCGTGCGCCTTCGCCCATTTGATGAAGTCCGACACGATGAGGAAGTAGCCGGGGAACTTCATCTTGGTGATGACGGAGATCTCGTAGGCGAGACGCTCCTCATAGATCTTCGTGTCGAGCCCCTCGGCCGGGCCGTGCTTGGCGAGGCGCGCGGCCAGGCCTTCCTGCGCCTGCCGCTCCAGCTCTGCCGCCTCTTCCGCCAGCGCGTCACCGCCACCACCGGAGGTGAAGCGCGGCAGGATGGGCTTGGCCGTGCGCACCCGATAGGCGCAACGCTGGGCGATCTCCACCGTGTTGGCGGTCGCCTCGGGCAAATCCGCGAACAGCTCCAGCATTTCGGCGCGGGTCTTGAAGCGGTGCTCGGGGGTGAGCCGGCGGCGATCGCCCTCGGAGAGGAGCTTCGATTCGGCGATGGCGATCAGCGCATCGTGGGCATTGTAGTCGCTCTGGGCGCCGAAGAAGGGCTCGTTGGCCGCCACAAGCGGCAGGCCCTTGGCATAGGCGAGGTCCAGCAGGCCCGGCTCGGCGATGCGCTCGGGATCCCAATTGTGGCGCTGCAATTCCACATAGAGCCGGTCGCCATAGATGGCGGTGAGCTGGTCGAGGCGGCTTGCCGCCACATCCCCATGACCCGCCACCAGTGCCTTGTCGAGCGGCCCCGCCGGCCCGCCGGTCAGCGCAATGAGGCCATCGTTCAGTTCGGAGAGCCAGTCGAGCGTGACGCGCGGCTCCTCCCCGTCGGGCGTTTCCAGATAGGCGCGCGAAACCAGCGTCATGAGGTTGCGCCAGCCCTGCTCTCGGGCGGCCAGCAGCACGATGCGCGGCTTCTTCGGTACGATACCGCGCGGCGCCACCGGCTCCGGCAGGTCCAGCGCCAGCGAGCAGCCGGCGATGGGCTGGATGCCAGCGCCATACATCTTCTCGGAGAATTCCAGCGCGCCGAACAGATTGCCCGTATCGGTGAGGGCCAGCGCCGGCTGCGCGTCCGCCTTGGCAAAATCCGCCAGCTTGCCGAGGGTCAGCGCCCCTTCCAGCAGCGAATAGGAGGAATGGACGTGCAGATGGACGAAGCCGGGATCGCGCATGGTGCTCTTCGGTCGAGTCGGAAGCGGGTTATCTTAGGGCGAGACGGGTCGAGAGAGAATGAACGGGAGCGCCATTCTCCCCTGCGCGGCCTTAAGCATCCGGAACGTTCCGTCCTGCTGCCCTTCAGGCGTGCTCCGCTGAGACGGCCTTTTCCGCGCGATCGACGATCTGGTCCGGCAGTGCCGCGTCTTCCCGGGCGGGGGCATGGCTTACCCATGCCTTGCGCGCGTCAAGTTCCTGCTTGTCGCCGCTGGACAGGGCCTTGATATAGGGCTCCGCCGTGAGGAACTTGGTGTTCTGCACCTTATGGAGAGGATTTCCCTCCTCCAGCAGCCGCTTGCGGATGGTCAGCGCCCGCGTCACGTCATCGAAGATATAGAGCGCGATTTCAGCCGCGTTGCGCTGATGCGGATGCCCGTCCGTGAGCGCCACCCGCAGCGTGTTGCAGAACACGAAGATGGCAACCTGATCTTCCTGCAGGATGGAATCATAAAGCGCCACCGTGATCTCCGGCCGCTGAAGCTCGCCGTGCAGTGTGTGCACCTTCATCGCACGGTCGGGATCGGTGCCAGGGGCGTCCTTCATCTCCAGTCAGCGGGAATAGAGATTACGGATGATGGCCAGATAGCCGGTGATGCGGTGGACGGCGCCGTCGCGCGTGGTGGCCGCGTGGCTGTAGAGCACCCCGATATAAGCGAGCGCACCGGCGGTGACGGTGGCCAGCGCGCCGATGACGGCGCCGGTGAAGCCGAGCCAGTTGGACAGGCTGTCACTGTCGATGCTCGAAACGAGCCGTCCCCAGAAGGTGGCCGCCAGCGCAAACCCGAGGCCGATGCCCACCAGAACGGCCAGGCAACAGATGACCGTCGTCCGCAAGCCGTCCTTCATGCGCATCCCCTGTGAGGCGGGGACCATAGCAGCGGCAAGGAGGCTGTCCAGTTTGCGGCGGAGCTGACGCCAACCCGCACGCCCCTGCCCGGCCCCCTCCACATACCCAGAGGAGCACTTCGAATTGCACGATGAGCCTCCATTCCATGAAAGGATCACCCCACGATCCGATTCGCGGAGGCCCCATGAAGTCCGTCATTCAGGCTTGGCAACTGTGGGCCCTCGGCTCGGCAGCATTCGCGGCGCTCACCGCCATCTTCGGCAAGATCGGCGTGGCGGGGATTTCCTCGGACCTTGCCACCTTCATCCGCACCATCGTCATTCTGGTGCTGATCGCCGCCATCGTGCAGGCGAAGGGGGCGTGGCAGCCGTTCGATGCCATCTCGCGGCAGACCTGGGTCTTCCTCGTCCTGTCGGGCCTCGCCACGGGGGCATCGTGGCTCTGCTATTACCGGGCCCTGCAGCTCGCCGACGCGAGCCGCGTCGCGCCCATCGACAAGCTGAGCGTCGTGCTGGTGGCGGTGTTCGGCGTGCTGTTTCTGGGCGAGAAGCTGAACTGGCAGAACTGGCTGGGCGTCGCCTTCATCGCCGCCGGGACCGTGCTGGTGGCGCTGCGCTGAGGCCTGAAACCCTCAGGCCAGCTCCACCACCTGCCCGTCCCGCAGGGTGACGCGGCGGTCCATGCGGTCGGCGAGATCCAGATTGTGGGTGGCGATGATGGCGGCAACGCCGGTGGCGTGCACCAGCTCCGCGAGGGCCCCGAACACATGGTCCGACGTCTTGGGGTCGAGATTGCCGGTGGGCTCGTCCGCCAGCACGAGGCGCGGGGCATTGGCGAGCGCGCGGGCGATGGCGACGCGCTGCTGCTCGCCGCCCGAGAGTTCGGACGGGCGATGGTTGAGGCGCTTGCCGAGGCCGAGATAGTCGAGCAGATCGGCGGCCCGCACCGAGGCCTCCTTCTTCGAGAGGCCGCGGATCATCTGGGGCATCATCACATTCTCCAGCGCCGTCAGTTCGGGCAGGAGGTGGTGGAACTGATAGACGAAACCCACATGGATGCGGCGCAGCCGCGTGCGCTCCTTGTCCGGCAGGCCGGAGGTGGGGGCGCCGTCCACATAGACCTCGCCCTCGTCCGGATGCTCCAGAAGGCCGGCGAGATGCAGCAGGGTGGACTTGCCGGTGCCGGAAGGTGCCACCAGCGCCACCGACTGGCCGGGCTCCACCACCAGATTGGCGTCGCGCAGCACCTCGATGGCGCCTTCCCCCTCCTTGTAGCGGCGGGCGACATTGACGAGGGCCAGGGCCGGCGGGAAGTCGGGCTCGGGCATCATTCGTATCTCAGGGCTTCCACCGGATCGAGGCGGGCCGCCCGCCAGGAGGGATAGAGGGTCGCGAGCAGCGAGAGGGTCAGCGCCATGAAGACCACGGAGAGCGTCTCGCGCATGTCCATCTGCGCCGGCAGACGGCTCAGATAATAGAGCTCCGGCGAAAACAGCTCGGTCCGGGTCATCCAGGAGATGAACTGACGGATCTCCTCGATATTGAGGCACACCACCACGCCCAGCAACACGCCCACCAGCGTGCCGACCACGCCGATGCTGGCGCCGGTGATGAGGAAGATGCGCATGATCGCCCCCTGCGTCGCGCCCATGGTGCGCAGCACGGCGATGTCGTGGCCCTTGTCCTTCACCAGCATGATGAGGCCGGAGATGATGTTCAGCGCCGCCACCAGCACGATGAGGGTGAGGATGAGGAACATCACGTTCCGCTCCACCTGCAGCGCATTGAAGAACGTGGCGTTCCGCTGCCGCCAGTCCACGATATAGACCGGCCTCTGCGCCGCCGCCTGCACCGCGCCCCTGAGTTCGCCCACGTCATCGGGATTGGCGATATAGACCTCGATGGCGTTCACATCGCCATTGCGGTTGAAATAGGCCTGCGCCTCGGGCAGCGGCATGAAGACGAAGGCGCTGTCATATTCCGACATGCCGATCTCGAACACCGCCGCGATCTTGTAGACCTTGATGCGGGGTGACGTGCCCATGGGGGTCACAGATCCGCGCGGGGCGACCAGCGTGATGTTATCGCCCGCCCGCAGCGAGAGCTGGTCGGCGAGGCGCTTGCCGATGGCGAGCCCCTGCCCCTGATCGAAGCCGTCCAGCGTGCCCTGGCGGATGTTGTTGGCCACCGAGGGCATGGACCGGAGGTCCTTCTCGGCAAGGCCGCGCACCAGAACGCCGGAGGCATTGTAGGGCGAGGAGGCGAGCGCCTGCCCCTCCACCACCGGCACCGCCAGCTTGATGCCGTTGAGCTTGGAGATGCGGTCTGCGACCGCCGTATAGTCGGTGAGCGCATTCTCCAGCGGCTGCACGAGCATGTGGCCGTTGAGGCCGAGGATCTTGCCCAGCAGTTCCTGCCGGAAGCCGTTCATCACTGCCATGACGATGATGAGCGTGGCGACGCCCAGCACGATGCCCACGAACGAAAAGCCGGCGATGACCGAGATGAAGCCCTCCTTGCGCCGCGCCCGGAGGTAGCGCAGGGAGAGCATCCATTCGAAGGCAGCGAATGGCCGTGTGCCCATGGGTTCGGCGTCCGGCGGGGCGGCCCGCGAACCCTTGGCTGCGGCCATGCGCTGCCGTCCCGTCATCCCTTGAGCCTCTCGAATGCCTCGGCGGGCGTGACCAGCTCGCGCGAGCCGTCCACACGCCGCTTGAGTTCCACCTTGCCGTCGGCGAGGCTCTTCGGCCCCACCAGGATCTGCCAGGGCAGGCCGATCAGGTCCGCGGTCGCGAACTTCGAGCCGGCCCGCTCGTCCGTGTCGTCGTACAGTACGTCGACGCCAGCAGCGGTTAGTTTCGCGTAAAGATCGGCGCAGGCCGCATCCACGGCGCTGTCGCCCACCTTCAGATTGAGGATGCCCACCTGGAACGGCGCGACCGCGTCGGGCCAGATGATTCCCGCGTCGTCATGGGACGCCTCGATCATGGCGGCCACGAGACGGGACGGGCCGATGCCGTAGGAGCCCATGTGGATGAGATGCTCGGCGCCGTCCGGCCCGAGCACCTTGGCGTTGAAGGGCGCGCTGTACTTGGTGCCGAAATAGAAGATGTGACCGACTTCGATGCCCCGCGCCGCCATCTGGCGCTCCCCGGGGATCGCCGCGAAGGTGGCGGCGTCGTGCTTCTCCTCGGTGGCGGCGTAGAGGGTGGTCCAGTCGTTCACCACCTGCTGGATGGCCACCGCGTCATCGAAATTCACGTCCGCAGGCGGGGGCGCCATCTCCAGATAGTCGCCATGGCAGAACACCTCGCTCTCGCCGGTGGAGGCGAGGATGATGAACTCGTGCGAGAGGTTGCCACCGATGGGGCCGGTATCGGCCACCATGGGGATGGCTTTGAGGCCCATGCGCGCGAAGGTGCGCAGATAGGCCACGAACATCTTGTTGTAGGAATGCTTGGCGCCCTCCGCGTCCAGATCGAAGGAATAGGCGTCCTTCATCAGGAATTCACGCGAGCGGTAGACGCCGAAGCGCGGGCGCACCTCGTCCCGAAACTTCCACTGGATGTGGTAGAGGTTCAGCGGCAGGCTCTTGTAGGACTTGATGGAGCCGCGGACGATCTCGGTGATCATCTCCTCGTTGGTCGGCCCGAACAGCATGTCGCGCTCGTGCCGGTCCTTGATGCGCAGCATCTCCTTGCCATAGTCGTCATAGCGGCCGCTCTCGCGCCACAGGTCCGCCGACTGGATGGTGGGCATCAGCAGCTCGACCGCGCCGGTCCGATTCTGCTCCTCGCGGATGATGTTGCAGATCTTGTTCAGCACGCGCAGGCCCAGCGGCAGCCAGGCATAGATGCCGGCGCTCTCCTGCCGGATCATGCCGGCGCGCAGCATGAGGCGGTGCGAGACGATGTCCGCTTCCTTCGGAACCTCGCGGAGAATGGGCAGGAAGTAGCGGGACAGGCGCATCGGCAGACTCTGAGGGTTTGGCGTTTGAAAGAAACGTGCCGGTGACAGAAAGCGGAAGGCCCCGCAAAACACAAGCCCGAGACGGCCGGTCGCTCTCTTGCGGGCCGATTGCGGTGATCGCGAGGCCGCAAAACGGTGCCCCGGCAGGATCGATGGCATGCAAGCAAAACACACGCCCTGTTCAAGATCAGAGGTGACACTGCGTCATCGTGTTGCGGCGCAGCACATAAACTATTGCGCCGCAAGGATGACAAGCGCACGATTCTTGTTCTAGTTTCACATCGCCACAAGAAAGGGGACCGTTCCGGTGCCGCAAGGCACAGGATGAGGGTCCGGGTCTCGGGAGGAATCACTAATAAAATCAAACGCCGACCGATGGCCGCCTTGAGCGCAATCGATTTCGGAACGGCAGCATCATGGAAGACGCGACGGCACTCGCGATCTTCCGAAAACAGGTGCAAATTTCAAAAGGGCGAGACATACGGTCTCGCCCTTTCTTTTTGCGCAGAATTGCAAAGTGTAGGTCAGGCTAACTGACCAATATCAAGGCGGCTGTTGTTACCGCTTCTGGAGGCGATGCCAAGAGGGCCTCCCAAGAGGCCCTCTCCCGCCCACGTCAAAGCGCGAAGCCCGACTCAATAGCCCTTGTTGTCGAAGGGCATGGGCAGATCCTCCAGACGGATCACACCGCTGGTGGCGAGATAGACGATGCCCGCCGTGACGATCAGCGCGATCACGCTCGTGGCCGCCATCTTCGGCAGCAGCAGCGGGCGCACCGGCGCCCCGGGGTCGGTGCCCGGCTTGGGCGCGGACCCCGCCTCCACATGGTTGCGCACGCCGAACGGCAGCACGGCGAACAGGCAGATCCACCAGGCGACGAAATAGATGGCGAGAATGGCGCCGATGTTCACCCCGGCGCTCCTCAGGCCTGTTCCAGCTCGACCAGCGTGCCGTTGAAGTCCTTGGGATGCAGGAACAGCACCGGCTTGCCATGGGCACCGATCTTCGGCTCCCCGGTGCCCAGCACCCGCGCGCCCGTGGCCTTCAGCCGGTCGCGGGCGGCGAGGATATCGTCCACCTCATAGCAGATGTGGTGGATGCCGCCGTCCGGATTGCGCTCCAGGAACTTGGCGATGGGCGAATCCGCACCCAGCGGCTCCAGCAGCTCGATCTTGGTGTTGGGCAGATGGATGAAGACGGTCGTCACGCCATGCTCGGTCTGCGGCACCGCCTCCGAGACATCGGCCCCCATCGTGTCACGATAGAGGGCCGCGGCCGCCGCGATGTCCTTGACCGCGATGGCCACGTGATTGAGGCGTCCGATCATGCCCATGTCTCCCCACAGTGGCGGCGCCCGCACGGCGCACGCGCATTATGGGGCCTATCAAACCTCGACGATATGGACGTGGCAAACCGGCTTTTTGCCCCACGCGCCATTGACCGCGCCGCGCACGGCCCGCTCGATGGAATCGGACATGGCATCGGGATCGCGACGCCGCGCCTTGGGCAGGCCCTCGGCGGTGGTCACCACCGTATCGAGGATGAGGTCGAGGAAATCGATTCCCCCCTCCCCCCGCTCGGGAATGCCGGTGATCTCCACCGACGGATCGCCCACGAGGTTGCCGCGGTTGTCCACGGCAAGCGCCACCGAGACGATGCCCACGTAGGCGAGGCGCCGGCGCTCGGGAATGGTGCGGGCGCTGTCCGGGATCAGCAGGCGTCCGTCCTTATAGAGGCGCCCGTAAGGCACGTCCTCCACCCGCTCGGCATGGCCGGGCGCGAGGCGGATCACATGGCCGTCGGCGCAGGAGACCACCTCCGGCACGCCGAGCGCCTTGGCGAGCGCGGCATGCTCGGTCAGATGCAGCGGTTCGCCATGCACCGGAACGGAGACCTGCGGGCGCACCCACTTGTACATCTGCTCCAGCTCGCCGCGCCGCGGATGGCCGGAGACGTGGACGAGGCCGTCCTTGTCGGTCATCACCTTGATGCCGCGCTTCACGAGGCCGTTGATGACCGTGTTCACCACCTTCTCGTTGCCGGGAATGGTGCGTGAGGAGAAGACCACGAGGTCGCCATGGGACAGGGCGATCTCCGGATGGTCGTCGGTGGCGATGCGGCTCAGGGCGGCGCGCGGCTCGCCCTGGCTGCCGGTGAGGATGGCCACCACCTTGTCGCGGGGCAGGAAGCCGAAGGCATCGGCACCCCGGAAGGCCGGCAGGCCGTCCAGCATGCCCTGCTCACGGGCGACCCCGATCACGCGCTCCATGGCGCGGCCGACCACCACAACCTCGCGGTCATTGGCATAGGCGGCTTCCGCGATGGCGCGCACGCGGGCGACGTTGGAGGAGAAGGTGGTGAAGGCGACGCGATACTTCGCCTTGGCGACCACGTCCCGCAGCGTCGCGGCGACATCCGCCTCGGATGGCGAGACGCCGTCGCGGATGGCGTTGGTGGAATCGCAGATCATCGCCCGAACGCCCTCGTCGCCGAGGGCCTGGAGGCGCGCGATGTCCGTCACATGGCCCACCACGGGGGTCGGGTCGAGCTTCCAGTCGCCGGTGTGCAGCACGAGGCCGGCGGCGGTCCGGATGGCGAGGGCGTGGCTGTCGGGGATGGAGTGCGCAACCGGCACGAACTCCACCTCAAAGGGGCCGATCTGGGCCCGTCCGCCGGAGCGGACCACCTCGATCGGGATCTTCGGCGCGCCGGGCTCCTGCAGGCGCTTGGCGTCCAGCAAAGCGGCGGTGAAGCGGGTCGTATAGACCGGACAGCCGATGCGGGGCCACAGGTCCAGCATGGCGCCGACATGGTCCTCGTGGCCATGGGTCAGCACGAGACCGGCAATGCGATCCTTGACGCTCTCCAGGAAACGGATGTCAGGCATGACGAGATCGACGCCCGGCGCCTCCTCGCCCGCGAAGCTCATGCCGAGATCGACGATGAGCCACTGGCGCTGCTTGCGCGGTCCGATCCCGTAGAGGCCGAGATTCATGCCGATCTCGCCCACCCCCCCGAGAGGCGCGAAGACGAGCTCGTTGTTGTCAGCCATCAGATGGTTCAATCCACTTTCGGTGTGAGGGAGACCTCGCCCGCCGTTACGATTTCGGCGATGCCATCCCGGCGGCGCAACATCATCGCGCCGCGATTATCGATACTCTCGAACCGGCCGGTCACTTCCCGCTCGCCGATCTTCACCGTGATGGTGTCGCCGATGGCGAGGGCGTAGCGCATCCATTCGGTGCGGATGGAAGCAAAACCGTTGCCGCCGTTCCACTGGTTGAGGCGGACGGTCATGGCAAGATCGAGCGCTTCCAGCAGACGGTCGGGCGCAGTGGGCGCCCCCGCTTCCTCCAGGCTCGTCGCCCGATAGGGCAGGCCCTCGGGATGGTGCAGGCAGTTGACGCCGAAGCCGATCACCGCGGCCGGCCGGCCGTAGCGGTCATTGGCCCCCTCGACCAGGATGCCCGCGAGCTTGCCGCCATCCAGCATCAGGTCGTTGGGCCACTTGAGCCGCAGCCCGTCGATGGAGATCAGGGGCGCGGCGGCCACCACGGCGTCGCGCAGGGCGAGCCCAGCCACAAAACAGAGCTGCGCCAGGTTGGCCACCGGCGCAGGATTGGGGAGCACGAGCGTCGCGAAGAGGTTGCCCAGTTCGCTGGTCCAGGGGCGGCCGCGCCGCCCCCGTCCCGCGGTCTGGATGTCCGCGACCAGCCAGGCGGGCATGGCCTCGCCCCGGCTCAGGCGCGCCAGACCCTCCGCATTGGTCGAACCGATCTCCGTGAAGCGGATGATGGGGATGGTCGAGCTTTGAAACCTTTGTTCCGCCATCGTTCAGAAAAGCGCGCGCGCCGCAGCGCCCGCAGCCGCAATAAGAGGAGTCGGGGCGAGGAAGAAGAAGGTGGTGAACAGGCCGGACACGGCCAGCACCGCCTTCAGTTCGCCGGGCATGCCGTCGAACGCCTCGGCCGGTTCGTCAAAGTACATGATCTTGACCACACGGAGATAGTAGTAGGCGCCGACCACCGACGCCACCACACCGATCACGGCCAGACCATACAGCCCCGCCTGGATCGCCGCCAGAAACACATAGTACTTTGCAACGAATCCAGCCAGCGGCGGAATGCCCGCCAGCGAGAACATGAGCGCCGCGAGCGCCAGCGCCATGAGCGGCTTGGTGCGGGCCAGGCCGGCGAGATCCTCGATCGTCTCCACCGAGCGACCGTCGCGGCGCATGGCCAGCACGCAGGTGAAGGAGCCGAGCGTCATCACCACATAGATGGCCATGTAGAGCAGCACGCCGGTCACGCCCTGCTCCGTGCCCGCCGCCAGACCCACGAGCGCGAAGCCCATGTGGCCGATGGAGGAATAGGCGAGCAGGCGCTTGATGTTGCGCTGGCCGATGGCGGCGAACGCGCCGAGCGCCATGGAGGCGATGGAGACGAAGGTGACGATCTGCTGCCAGGAGTGCGTCACGTGCGGCAGCGCCTCGACGGCCACGCGGACGAAGACGGCCATGGCGGCAACCTTCGGGGCCGTGGCGAAGAAGGCGGTTACCGGGGTGGGCGCGCCTTCGTACACGTCCGGCGTCCACATGTGGAACGGCACGGCCGAGACCTTGAAGCACAGGCCGGCGAACAGGAAGACGATGCCGAACACGAGGCCAGTGGTCGGGGCGGTGGCGACCTTGGCAATGCCGGCGAAGTTCACCGTGCCGGTGAAGCCGTAAATGAGCGAGGCGCCGTAGAGCAGCATGCCGGAGGACAGGGCGCCCAGCACGAAATACTTCAGGCCCGCCTCGGTGGAACGCACGCTGTCGCGGTTGATGGCGGCGACCACATAGAGCGAAAGGCTCATGAGCTCGAGGCCGAGATAGAGGGCGATGAGGTCGCCGGCCGAGATCAGGATGCAGATGCCGAGCGAGGCAAGGACGACCAGCACGGCATATTCGAACTTCGCCTGCTGGGCGCGGTTCAGCCAGTCCACCGACATGATGAGGGAGACCGCCGCACCGAGCAGCGCCACCGCCTTCATGAAGCGGGCGAAGGGATCGACCAGCATGGAGCCGTTGAAGCCGGCGATGGTCACCGCCGGCTGGAGCATCACGAGCACCCCGGCGGCCACCAGCGCCGCGATGGCGAGGCCGTTCACCAGATTGGCCGACTTTTCACCCTGGATGGCGCCGATCAGCACCAGCACCACGGCGGAGAGCGCGAGGAGCAGTTCCGGGAGGACCGCGCCGAGAGGCGGCAGGAGGGAGGACATCGGACGACCTCTGGATCAGTGGCCGAGCAGCAGCGCGGCGGTCTTGGCGACGCTCGCGGCAGTCTCGGTACGGGCGACGACGAAGTTCACCGCGTGGGACGTCATGTCCAGCACGGGCGCCGGCCAGAAGCCGAAGATGATGGTGAGCGCGATGAGCGGGATCATGATGCCGATTTCGCGGGCATTGAGATCCTTGAGCTTCATCAGGTTCTCCTTCTCCAGCGGGCCGAAGATGACCCGCCAGTAGAGCCACAGCGCATAGGCGGCCGACAGGATCACGCCGGTGGCGGCGAAGAAGGCGACCCAGGTGTTGCGCTGGAAGGCGGAGAGCATGGTCAGGAACTCGCCGACGAAGCCGGAGGTGCCCGGCAGGCCGACGTTGGCCATGGTGAAGACCATCATGGCGACCGCATAGAGCGGCATGCGCTTCACGAGGCCCCCATAGGCCGCGATCTCGCGGGTGTGCATCCGGTCATAGATCACGCCGACGCAGAGGAAGAGCGCGCCCGAGACAAAGCCGTGCGAGATCATCAGGAACATGGCGCCCTGGAGGCCCGCCTCGTTCATCGAGAACAGGCCCATCGTCACGAAGCCCATGTGGGCGATGGACGAGTAGGCGATGAGCTTCTTGATGTCCTCCTGCACCATCGCCACCAGCGAGGTGTAGATGATGGCCACCACGGAGAGCGTGTAGACCAGCGGCGCGAAGAGGTGCGACGCATCCGGGAACATGGGCAGCGAGAAGCGGATGAAGCCGTAGCCGCCCATCTTCAGCAGCACGCCCGCCAGGATCACGGAGCCGGCGGTCGGCGCCTCCACGTGGGCGTCGGGCAGCCAGGTGTGCACCGGCCACATGGGCATCTTCACCGCGAAGGAGGCGAAGAAGGCGAGCCACAGCCAGGTCTGCATGCCGGCCGGGAAGCCGTACTGCATCAGCGTGGGCACGTCGGTGGTGCCGGCCTTCCAGTACATGGCCATGATGGCGAGCATCATGAGCACGGAGCCGAGCAGCGTGTAGAGGAAGAACTTGAAGGAGGCGTAGATGCGCCGCGCGCCGCCCCACACGCCGATGATGAGGAACATCGGGATGAGGGCCGCCTCGAAGAAGAAGTAGAAGAGGACGAGGTCGAGGGCGCAGAAGGTGCCGACCATCAGGGTCTCAAGCACCAGGAAGCAGATCATGTACTCCTTCACGCGCTTCTTCACGCTGTCCCAGGAGGCCAGGATGCAGAAGGGCATGAGGAAGGTCGACAGGATCACCAGCGACAGCGAGATGCCGTCGACGCCCATGTGATAGGCGGCGATGCCGCCGAGCCAGGGCTTCTTCTCCACGAACTGGAAGCCGGGCGCCGCCGGATCAAAGCCCGGCAGCAGGAAGAGCGACACCACGAAGGTGACGAGTGTGGTCCACAGCGCCACCCAGCGGGCGTTGCGCGCCGCGACCTCATCCTCGCCGCGCACGACGAAGATGAACAGCGCACCCACCAGCGGCAGGAAGGTGACGACGGAGAGGATCGGCCAGTTGGACATCGTCACACTCCGGCGAACATGAACCAGGTGATGATGGCGGCAACGCCGACCAGCATCACGAACGCATAGTGGTAGAGGTAGCCGGTCTGCAGCCGGACCAGCTGTCCGGTGACATCCAGCACGCGGGCGGAGATGCCGTTCGGGCCGAGGCCGTCGATGATGGCGCCGTCACCCTTCTTCCAGAGAATGCGGCCGAGGCAGAGCGCCGGACGCACGAACAGGAAGTTGTACAGCTCGTCGATGTACCACTTGTTCAGGAGGAACTGGTACAGCGCGTCCTGGCTCTTGGCGAGGGCGGCCGGCACCCGGCGGTCCACCATGTAGAACCAGTAGGCCACCACGAAGCCCAGCACCATCATCACGGTGGGCATGTAGGCGGCCCAGCCGGGCACCTCATGCATGGCGTGGAGGATGTGGTTGTCCGGACCCATGAAGATGGAGCTGCGGAAGAAGTGCTCCACGTCGTGGCCGACGAAGAGGTTGTAGCAGACGAAGCCCGCGATCACCGCGCCGACGCTGAGCACGGCCAGCGGGATGGTCATCACCAGCGGGCTCTCGTGCGCGTGGTCGTAGTGATGGTGGTCGTGCGGATGGCCGTGGAAGGTCAGGAACACGAGGCGCCACGAGTAGAAGGAGGTGAGCGCCGCCGCCAGCACCGTCATCCAGTAGGCATAGACCCGGAAGTGCGAGTGGCTGGCATAGGCCGCCTCGATGATGGCGTCCTTGGAGTAGTAGCCGGCGAGGAAGGGGAAGCCGGTGATGGCCAGCGTCCCGATCATCATGGCGCCATAGGTGAAGGGGATCTTCTTATAGAGCCCGCCCATGTGGCGCATGTCCTGCTCGTGGTGCATCGCGTGGATGACCGAGCCGGCCCCGAGGAACAGCAGCGCCTTGAAGAAGGCGTGCGTGAAGAGGTGGAACACGCCGACCGAATAGGCGCCCGCGCCCATCGCCACGAACATGTAGCCGAGCTGCGAGCAGGTCGAGTAGGCGATGACCTTCTTGATGTCGTTCTGCACCAGCGCGACGGTCGCCGCGAACATGGCGGTGGTGGCGCCCACGATGGTCACCACGTCGAGGGCGGACGGCGACAGCTCGAAGATGGGCGACATGCGCGCCACCATGAACACGCCGGCGGTCACCATGGTCGCGGCATGGATGAGGGCCGAGACCGGGGTCGGGCCTTCCATGGCGTCCGGCAGCCAGGTGTGCAGCAGGAACTGGGCCGACTTGCCCATGGCGCCGATGAACAGCAGCAACGCGATCACCGTCGGCGCATCCCAGTGGTGGCCGAGGAAGGGGATGGTCTTGCCGGCCAGGCTCGGGGCCTGGGCGAAGATGGTCTCGAAGCTCACCGAGCCGGTCATCACGAACACGGCGAAGATGCCGAGCATGAAGCCGAAGTCACCCACGCGGTTGACCACGAAGGCCTTCATGGCCGCCGCGTTCGCAGAGGGCTTCTCGAACCAGAAGCCGATGAGCAGGTAGGAGGCGAGGCCCACGCCTTCCCAGCCGAAGAACAGCTGGACGAGGTTGTCGGCCGTCACCAGCATCAGCATGGCGAAGGTGAAGAGCGAGAGATAGGCGAAGAAGCGCGGCCGGCTCGGATCCTCGTGCATGTAGCCGATGGAGTAGAGATGAACCAGCGAGGACACGGAGGTGACGACGATCAGCATGATCGCGGTCATGGTGTCGATGCGCAGCGCCCAGTCGATCTTGAGGTCGCCCACATAGATCCAGTGCATCACCTGCACGCGGGTGTCGAAGCCCGCGAAGCCGACCTTGATGAAGGTGATCCAGGCGAACAGGCAGGCGATGAACAGAAGCGCCGTGGTGATGAGTTCCGACGGGCGCGGACCCAGAACGCGGCCGAACAGACCGGCGATCAGGAAGCCGATGAGCGGCAGGAAGACGATGGCCTGATACATGCCCTCAGCCCTTCATGGCATTGATGTCCTCGACGGCGATCGATCCGCGGTTGCGGAAGAACACCACGAGGATGGCGAGGCCGATGGCCGCCTCGGCGGCCGCGACGGTCAGCACCAGGAGCGCGAAGACCTGGCCGACGAGATTGCCCTGGAAGGCCGAGAAAGCGACCAGGTTGATGTTCACCGCGAGCAGGATGAGCTCGACCGACATCAGGATGACGATGACGTTCTTCCGGTTGAGGAAGATGCCCAGCGTCCCCATGGTGAAGAGGATCGCCGCCACCGTCAGATAATGGGACAGACCGATTTCCATTGTGCCCCGCTCCTCAGATGCCCTGGCCCGGCTTCACCTTGACCACTTCCATCGCGGTCTCGGGGGTGCGGGCAACCTGGGCGGAGATGTTCTGCCGCTTGACGTTCGGCTTGTGGCGCAGCGTCAGCACGATCGCGCCGATCATGGCCACCAGAAGCACGAAGCCGGCGATCTGGAAGAAGTAGATGTAGTCCGTGTAGAGCACCTGACCCAGCGCGTGGGTGTTGCCCCGCGGATAGGTCATCACGGCGTTGGTGGCGACCGTGACGCCGGGGCCGGCGGCCCAAGTGCCGACCACCAGCACCAGCTCGGCGAGGAAGATGAGGCCCACGATGGCGCCCACCGGCAGATACTGGAGGAAGCCCTGGCGCAGCTCGACAAAGTCGACGTCCAGCATCATGACGACGAAGAGGAAGAGCACCGCCACCGCGCCGACATAAACGACGACGAGGATGAGGGCGAGGAACTCCACGCCGAGCAGGATGAACAGCCCCGCCGCATTCACGAAGGCGAGGATGAGGAACAGGACCGAATACACCGGGTTACGGGAGGAGATCACCATGAAGGCGGATCCCACCAGTATGCAGGCGAAGAGATAGAAAAACGCTGCCGCGAAACTCATGCGTCGAGCTCCCCTCTCCGCGACGCGCTGGCGTCGATCTTTTCCAGCCGCATCCGCTGGCCGGCCCGTCGATAGCCCGTACCCATCGCCCAAGTCCACTGTCCGGGTGCCGGCGGAACGCCAGCCCCTGTCGGTTTTTCCAATGACGCGCCGTCGGCGCGCCGCTCGTCCTGTCGCGCCATCCGGCGCGGTGCTCAGCTCAAGGCGCCGAAGCGCTCTGCCCTGCCTTGGCCCTGCCGCTCAGCGGTAGGGCGCGTCGGCGGCGATGGCGCGCGCGATCTCGCGCTCCCACCGGTCGCCGTTCGCCAGCAGCTTTTCCTTGTCGTAATACAGCTCTTCACGGGTCTCGGTGGCGAACTCGAAGTTCGGCCCCTCGACGATGGCATCCACCGGGCAGGCTTCCTGGCAGAAGCCGCAATAGATGCACTTCACCATGTCGATGTCGTAACGGGTCGTGCGGCGGGTGCCGTCATTGCGGCGCGGACCGGCCTCGATGGTAATGGCCTGCGCCGGGCAGATGGCCTCGCACAGCTTGCACGCGATGCAGCGCTCTTCCCCGTTGGGATAGCGGCGCAGCGCATGCTCGCCCCGGAAGCGCGGCGAGATGGGGTTCTTCTCGAACGGATAGTTGATCGTCGCCTTGGGCTTGAAGAAGTAGCGCATGGCGAGGAAAAAGCCGGAGACGAGCTCCGTCAGAAAGAGGGCGCGCGCGGCCTGGTCGAGTTTCATGGCCTCTCTCCTGCCGCGATCAAGCGGCCAGACATGCGGACGTTCAGGGTGACGGGGGCGCTCATTGCGGCGCGAGCCCCGTGAAGTGGAGGAAGCTGGCCACCAGCACGACCATGCCGAGGGAGATCGGCAGGAACACCTTCCAGCCGAGGCGCATGAGCTGGTCGTAGCGATAGCGCGGCACCATGGCCTTCGCCATGGCGAACATGAAGAACATGAAGCACACCTTCAGCAGGAACCAGACGATGCCCGGAACCCAAGTGAAGGGGGCGAACGGAATGGGCGAGAGCCAGCCGCCGAGGAACAGCACGGAGGCGAGCGCGCACATGGTGACGATGGCGACGTACTCTCCCAGCATGAACAGCAGGTAGGGCGTCGAGCCGTATTCGGTCATGAAGCCCGCCACCAGCTCCGACTCCGCTTCCACAAGGTCGAAGGGCGGGCGGTTCGTCTCGGCCAGCGCCGAGATGAAGAAGATGACGAACATGGGCAGCAGCGGCAGCCAGTACCAGCCGAAGATGCCGAGGCGGGTGTCCTGCGCATGGACCACCTTGGAGAGGTCCAGCGAGCCGGCGCACATGAGGACGGTGACGATGACGAAGCCGATGGAGACTTCGTAGGACACCATCTGCGCCGCCGAGCGGAGCGCGGCGAGGAAGGGGTACTTCGAGTTCGAAGCCCAGCCGCCCATGATGATGCCGTACACGCCGAGCGACGAGATGGCGAAGATGTAGAGCGTGCCGAGGTTGAGGTCCGCCACTACCCAGCCATCCGCCAGCGGCACCACCACCCAGGCGGCGAGCGCCAGCACGCAGGTGATGAGTGGGGCGAGGAGGAAGGCCACCTTGTTGGCGCCGGACGGGATCACCGGCTCCTTCAGCACGAACTTGATGAGGTCGGCGAAGGACTGGAACAGGCCGAGCGGCCCGACCACGTTCGGACCGCGACGCAGCTGCACCGCCGCCCAGATCTTGCGATCGGCCAGCAGCAGATAGGCGATGACGATGAGCAGGCCCACCAGCAGCCCAAGACTCTGGGCCAGGATGATGAGCACGTGGATCAGGGTGTCCTGCCAACTCATGGGTTCTACTCGCCCTCAGTTCCGGCCGGTGCGGGCAGTCGCCCGGCACCCGCGGTCAGATTGATCCTGCGCGCGCATCACTCACTCCGCCGCCACGGCGGTTCCGCCAAGGCGGAGCGCGGAGCATTCGGCCATCACGGCGGAAGACCGCGCGATGGGATTGGTCAGATAGAAGTCGCGCACGGCCAGCGCGAACGGAGCCTTGTCCGGCGTGCCGCCGAGGCCGGCCACCTTGGCCACCACCGTCGCATCCGACGGCTCGATCTCGTCGAGGCGGCCGAGGTGCGGATGGGCCGACACCAGCGCCGCGCGCAAAGCGAACAGCGTGTCATAGGGCAGCTTCTGGCCGAGCACTTCGGAGAGGGCGCGGAGCACGGCCCAGTCCTCGCGCGCCTCGCCGGGCGGGAAGGCCGCGCGGTTGGCGAACTGCGGACGGCCTTCCGTGTTCACATAGAGGCCCGACTTCTCGGAATAAGCGGCACCGGGCAGGATGACGTCGGCGCGGTGCGCGCCCTTGTCGCCATGGGTGCCGATGTAGACGACGAAGGCGCCGGGGGCGACCTCGATCTCATCCGCACCGAGCAGGAACAGCGTGTCCACGCCGCCCTCGGCCATGGCCTTGGCGGTGAGACCGCCCTGCCCCGGCACGAAGCCGATGTCGAGCGCGCCGACGCGGCTCGCCGCCGTGTGCAGCACCGCAAAGCCGTTCCAGCCGTCCTTCACTGCGCCCACCGACACCGCGAGGCGGGCGGCCAGCGACAGGATGGCGGCGCCGTCGGCGCGGGCGATGGCGCCCTGCCCAACGATCACCAGCGGACGCTGCGCGCCCTTCAGAACGTCGGCGAACGTGCCGCCGCCTGTGAGGTCCGCGAGCGTGTCCGGGCCGGCGCCCAGATAGTCATAGGGATAGGTCAGATCGACCCGCTCGCCGATCAGCGCGACCTTGAGGCCGCCCTGGCGCCAGCGCTTGCGGATGCGGGCGTTGAGGACGGAGGCCTCGTGGCGGGGATCGGTGCCCACCAGCAGGATCGCGTCCGCCTCCTCGATCCCGACGATGGCGGGATTGAAGACGTAGGAAGCGCGGCCGAGCGCCGGATCGAGGGCGGCGCCATCCTGGCGCGCGTCGACGTTGGCCGTGCCCAGCTTGCCCATGAGCTGCTTCAAAGCGAACAGCTCTTCCGTCGTGGCGAGGTCGCCGGCGATCGCGCCGAGACGGGCCGCCGGGGTCGCCTTCACCTTGGCGGCGATGGCATCGAAGGCCTGGCTCCAGCTGGCCGGCACGAGGCGGCCGTTCTGGCGCACGTAGGGCCGATCGAGGCGCTGGGTCTTCAGGCCATCCCACACATAGCGGGTCTTATCGGAAATCCACTCCTCGTTCACGCCCTCATGGACGCGCGGGAGAATACGCATGACCTCGCGGCCGCGGGTGTCGATGCGGATGTTGGAGCCCACCGCATCCATCACGTCGATGGATTCGGTCTTGGCCAGTTCCCACGGACGGGCGTGAAAGGCGTAGGGCTTGTGGGTCAGCGCGCCCACCGGGCAGAGGTCCGCCACATTGCCCTGCATCTCGGAACGCATGGCGTGCTCGAGATAGGTGGTGATCTCCATGTCCTCGCCGCGGCCGATGGCGCCGAGGTCCGGCACGCCGGCGACTTCGGTCGAGAAGCGCACGCAGCGGGTGCAGTGGATGCACCGGTTCATGGAGGTGCGCACGAGCGGGCCGATGTACTTGTCTTCCACGGCGCGCTTGTTCTCGGCGAAGCGAGAGCTATCCACGCCATAGGCCATGGCCTGGTCCTGAAGGTCGCACTCGCCGCCCTGATCGCAGATGGGGCAGTCGAGGGGGTGGTTGATGAGGAGGAACTCCATCACCCCTTCGCGGGCCTTCTTCACCATCGGGCTCTTGGTGAGCACGACCGGGGGCTCGCCGTTCGGGCCGGGGCGCAGATCCTTCACCGCCATGGCGCAGGAGGCGGTGGGCTTGGGCGGGCCGCCCTTCACCTCGACGAGGCACATGCGGCAGTTGCCGGCGATGGACAGGCGTTCATGGAAGCAGAAGCGCGGAATCTCCACGCCCGCCACCTCACACGCCTGGAGCAGCGTGTACTCGGCGGGGACGTCAACCTCTGTCCCGTCGACGATGATCTTGCTCATTATTCGTCCGCCTTACCGCCCGCTTGAGCCGCGTTCCACGCAGCCAAGAGATCCGTCACCGCAACGCCGTCGATGGTCATGCCGTCGAGACGGCTGCCCACGATGGTCGCTCCCGCCAGATTGGCATCCTCGATCCGCAGTCCGGCCAGATTGACCTTCCGGGCGGAAAGTCCGGCCATGTTGGCGTCCTCGAAGACACATCCGGAAAAATTCAGATCGCGATACTTGCCGCCCGACAGATTGACATTCTCCACCACCAGACCGGCGAGGTTCACGTCATTGAATGTCGAACCGGACAGGTTCACGTCGTTGAAGACCGAACCGGACAAGTCGCTGCGGGTGACCGCGAGGCGATGCTTCTCCTGCTCGATCCTCATGTCCCCTACTCCGCCGCGACCGGCACCGGATCGGGATGCGGGTTCGCCGCATACTGGTCGATCCGCTTCTCGATCTCGTGGCGGAAGTTTCGGATGAGGCCCTGCACCGGCCACGCGGCGGCATCGCCGAGCGCGCAGATGGTGTGACCCTCGATCTGGGTCGTCACTTCCAGCAACTGGTCGATTTCGCGCTTCTGGGCGCGACCCTCGGCCATGCGGTTCAGCACGCGCCACATCCAACCCGTGCCCTCGCGGCACGGCGTGCACTGGCCGCAGCTCTCATGCTTGAAGAAGTAGGAGATGCGGGCGATGGCGCGCACGATGTCCGTCGACTTGTCCATCACCAGCACGCCGGCGGTGCCGAAGGAGGACTTCACCGCGCGCAGGCCGTCGAAGTCGAGGATCAGATCCTCGCAGGCCGCCGCCGGAACCACCGGGCAGGAGGCGCCGCCGGGGATGATGGCGAGCAGATTGTCCCAGCCGCCCCGGATGCCGCCGCCGTGCTTCTCCACCAGCTCGCGGAAGGTGATGCTCATGGCATCTTCCACGACGCAGGGCGTGTTCACGTGGCCCAGGATGCCGAACAGCTTCGTGCCGACGTTGTTCGCGCGGCCGATGGACGAGAACCAGGAGGCACCGCGACGCAGGATTTCCGGTGCCACCGCGATGGACTCGACGTTGTTCACCGTCGTCGGGCAGCCGTAGAGGCCCATGTTGGCCGGGAACGGCGGCTTCAGCCGCGGCATGCCCTTCTTGCCCTCAAGGCTCTCCAGCAGCGCGGTTTCCTCGCCGCAGATGTAGGCGCCGGCACCGTGGTGCACATAGAGGTCGAAGGGATAGTCGTGGATGTTGTTCTTGCCGATGAGGCCCGCGTCATAGGCCTCGTCGATGGCGGCCTCCAGACGCTCGCGCTCCCGCACATACTCGCCGCGCACATAGATGTAGGCGGCGTGCGCCCCCATGGCGAAGGACGCGATCAGGCATCCCTCGATGAGGGTGTGCGGATCATTGCGCATGATCTCGCGGTCCTTGCAGGTGCCCGGCTCGGACTCGTCGGCATTGACCACGAGATAGTGCGGACGCCCGTCGGACTGCTTGGGCATGAAGGACCACTTCATGCCCGTGGAGAAGCCGGCGCCGCCGCGGCCGCGCAGGCCCGACGCCTTCATCTCATTGATGATCCAGTCGCGGCCCTTCTCCAGGATGCCCTTGGTGCCGTCCCAGTTGCCGCGCTTCAGAGCACCCTTGAGGCCACTGTCCTCGTAGCCGTAGATGTTCGTGAAGATGCGGTCCTTGTCCTGAAGCATGGCTCAAGCCTCCGCATCGCCGGCGCCGGTCTTCGGCGCGTCGGCGGCCGCCGCCGGCTCGGCCGGCTTGCGGTTGTAGAGCGAGGGATCCGTCAGGGACGTGCGGCCGCCCTCGGGCGCCGAGGCCTGACGGCCGGTCTGGGAGCCGGTCTTCACCGGGCGCCCTGCCTGGAGATCATCCAGCAGCTTCTCGAGGCTCTCGGGGGTGAGGTCCTCGAAATAGTCGTAGTTCACCTGGACCATCGGGGCGTTGGCGCAGGCGCCGAGGCATTCCACCTCGAGCCAGGACAGCGCGCCGTCTTCCGTCACGTGCCGCTCGGGGCCGATCTTGCGATGGCACACTTCCTTGAGCTTGTCGGCGCCGCGCAGGGCGCAGGGCGTCGTGCCACAGAGCTGCACGAAGTGGCGGCCCACGGGCTCAAGGTTGAACATCGTGTAGAAGGTGGCGATCTCCAGCACGCGGATATAGGCCATGCCGAGCTTGTCGGCGACGACCCGGATCGCGGGCTCGGGGAGCCAGCCGCCGAACTGCTCCTGCGCCTTCCACAGGAGCGGGATCACGGCGCTGGCCTGCCGGCCTTCGGGATACTTGGCGATCTGGCGATCGGCCCAGGCCTCGTTCTCCGGAGAGAAGGCGAAGCTGGCGGGCTGCTCGGCAGCGAGACGACGGACGGACATCAGCGCGTTCCGGCTACGTGACAGTTGTTATAGGCACCGCCCGCCTGCGCGATCGCGCAATAGACGGTGACGCCATCCTTGTAGAGCTTCAGCACCTGCGCATCGGTGTGCGCCAGCATCCCGTTGGTGCCCGGCACGCCGGACGTCGGGACGAGGGCCGCATCCACCGGCTGCCAGCCATCATTCAGCAGCGCATAGACGGTGAGCTTCTGGGAGACCACCGCAACCGGCGGCTGCGTGGGCGCTGCGGGCGCCACGATCTCGATGCTCATGGGCGCCTTCGTCGGATAGTCCGCCGCCGACGCGAAGCCGGCGGACGCCGCCAGCGCGAGAATGCCGAGCGCGAAAGCCTTCACCGATCCACCTCCCCGAACACGATATCGAGGGAGCCAAGCACCGCCGAGACGTCGGCGAGCATGTGCCCGCGACACAGGAAGTCCATGGACTGAAGGTGCGCGAAGCCGGGAGCGCGGATCTTGCAGCGGTACGGCTTGTTGGTGCCGTCGCCGACCAGATAAACGCCGAATTCCCCCTTCGGCGCTTCCACCGCCGCATAGACTTCCCCTTCCGGCACGTGGAAGCCTTCGGTGTATAGCTTGAAGTGATGAATAAGCGCTTCCATGGAGCGCTTCATCTCGCCACGCTTGGGGGGAGAGACCTTGCGGTCGGTCGAGGCGACGGGGCCGGCCTCCTTCAGGAGGCGGTCTACGCACTGAAGCATGATCTTGTTGGACTGCCGCATCTCTTCCATGCGGACCACATAGCGGTCGTAGCAGTCGCCGTGCTTGCCGATCGGAATGTCGAAGTCGAGCTCCGAATAGCACTCGTAGGGCTGCGCGCGGCGCAGGTCCCACGGCGCGCCGGAGCCACGCACCATGACGCCCGAGAAGCCCCACGCCAGCGCGTCCTCCAGCGTCACGACGCCGATGTCGACGGTGCGCTGCTTGAAGATGCGGTTGCCGGTCACGAGCGCGTCGAGGTCGTCGAGCAGGCTCGGGAATGTGCGGCAGAACTCGCCGATGTCCTCGACCAGCTTCTGCGGCAGGTCCTGGTGCACGCCGCCCGGCCGGAAATAGGCCGCATGCATGCGGCTACCCGAGGCACGCTCATAGAACATCATGAGCTTTTCGCGGGCCTCGAAGCCCCAAAGCGGCGGGGTCAGCGCGCCCACGTCCATAGCGAACGTGGTGACGTTGAGGAGGTGCGAGAGCAGGCGCCCGATCTCGGAATAGAGCACGCGGATGAGCTGGCCGCGCTTGGGCACCTCGATGCCCGCAAGGCGCTCCACCGCCAGGCAGAAGGCATGCTCCTGATTCATCGGCGCGCAATAGTCGAGCCGGTCGAAATAGGGCACGGCCTGAAGATAGGTCTTGGCCTCGATCAGCTTCTCGGTGCCGCGATGCAGCAGGCCGATATGCGGATCGACGCGTTCCACCACCTCGCCGTTCAGCTCCAGCACCATGCGCAGCACGCCGTGGGCGGCCGGATGCTGGGGACCGAAGTTGATCTGGAAATTGCGGACCGGCACCGCCGGCTGTTGGCTGTCCAGGGTATGGGCCATGGCGCGCTCCTTCAGCTCGCCTTGGGCGCGGCAGGCGCGCCGGGCTGGGATGACGCCTTCTCGTCGCCGGGCAGGATGTATTCCACACCTTCCCAGGGCGAGAGGAAATCGAAGTTGCGGAATTCCTGCGCGAGCCGCACGGGCTCATAGACGACGCGCTTCAGCTCGTCGTCATAGCGCACCTCGACGAAGCCGGTGAGCGGGAAGTCCTTGCGCAGCGGGTGGCCGTCGAAGCCGTAGTCGGTGAGCAGGCGGCGCAGTTCCGGGTGGCCCGTGAACAGGATGCCGTAGAGGTCATAGGCCTCGCGCTCGAACCAGTTCGCGCCCGGCCAGATGCCGGTCACGGACGGCACCAGCGTCTCCTCGCCCGCCGACAGCTTCACCCGCACGCGGGCGTTCTGCTTCAGGGAGAGCAGGTGGTAGACCACCTCGAAACGCTGCTCGCGGGCCGGATAGTCGGCGCCGCAGACATCCACGATGCAGGTGAACAGGCAGGACGGATCGTCACGCAGGAACGTCGCCAGCTTGAGGATGTGGTCCGGCGTCGTTTCGAGCGTCAGCTCGCCATAGGCGATCTTGTGGGCCACCACCGCGCCGGGCAGTGCGCCCGTCACGTGAGCCGCCAGATCCTTCAGGGTCTCGTCCATGCGCCAGTTCCTGTCGCCCGATGCGGCCGTTCAGCGTTCGATGGTGCCGGTGCGGCGGATCTTCCGCTGCAGCAGAAGCACGCCGTAGAGCAGAGCTTCCGCCGTGGGCGGGCAGCCGGGCACATAGATGTCCACCGGCACCACGCGGTCACAGCCGCGCACCACCGCGTAGGAATAGTGATAGTAGCCACCGCCATTGGCGCAGGAGCCCATGGAGATGACGTAGCGCGGCTCCGGCATCTGATCGTAGACCTTGCGCAGGGCGGGCGCCATCTTGTTGGTCAGCGTGCCGGCGACGATCATCACGTCCGACTGGCGCGGCGAGGCGCGCGGCGCGAAGCCGAAGCGCTCCACGTCGTAACGCGGCATGGACACCTGCATCATCTCGACCGCGCAGCAGGCGAGACCGAAGGTCATCCACATCAGCGAGCCGGTACGCGCCCAGGTGATGAGGTCATCGACGGTGGTGACGAGGAAGCCCTTGTCCGCCAGCTCCGCGTTGATCTCCTTGTAGAAGGGATCATCGGAGAGGATGGGGCGGCCGGTCGAGGGGTCGATGATGCCCTTCGGGGCTTCCGACACCAGAGGCTTCGTCGCGGACGGGGTCAATCCCATTCGAGCGCTCCCTTGCGCCACTCATATACGAACCCGACGGTCAGAACGCCGAGGAACAGCATCATCGACCAGAATCCGAGGTCACCCAGGCCGCCGAACGTCACCGCCCAGGGGAAGAGGAACGCCACTTCGAGGTCGAAGATGATGAAGAGAATCGCCACCAGATAGAAGCGGACGTCGAACGTCATGCGGGCGTCATCGAATGCGTTGAAGCCGCATTCGTAAGCCGACAGCTTTTCCGGATCGGGATTCTGGTAGGCGACGATGAACGGGGCGACCAACAGGGCCAGTCCGATCACCAGAGAAACGCCGATGAAGATCACCACCGGCAGGTAGTCCATGAGCAAGGCGTTCATGATCCGCACCTTGGGGCGCTGTGTGCAGTGCGCCTGAAGCGCACGCGCCGGCCTCGGTTGGAGGAGTTCGAAAACGAGCGAGGCTTATCGCAGCGCCAGATGGGTGGCAAGAGCGACCGGCCTTCCCCTCACCTCAAAATGTTCCAATAAGATAGTGCGACGCAACATTTTCCTCGGCAGGCGGTTTGACACCGCCTCAAAAGCCCCGGTCCAGCTCTCGCCGATCTGTTTCACCGCCACAGACTTACCGTAAGGTCCGCTCAGCTTCTGCTTGGCTCAACCGGCCCCGCCACGATCCCGCCGCAGGAATGCCCGGCGAGTGCTTGCGGGCCGCGCAGATGGTCATGGTGTTGCCGCATATCGGACGCGGCGCCGCATTCGCGCCGTCCGGGCCGGAGACGGTCGCGCCTCTGTAGGGCCCAGATCATTGTGCAACGCAACCTGGCGGTTTCCACAGACCGCTCGAAAGCTCCGGACGGGCGACTGATGATACCCATTTCGGCGGTAAGTCGCATGGCCGTATGAGCCCAGCGCATGGTCCGACCAGCCGCTTGGGGGCGCGCCGGGCAGGCCATTCAGGAGGCGATGGTCTCTTTCACCGCCGCCACCAGCTGCTTCAAAGTGAAGGGTTTGGGCAGGAAAGCGAATTTCTCGCTGGCAGGGAGATTCTTGGCAAAGGCCTCCTCCGCATAGCCGGAGATGAAGATGACCTTCAGCTCCGGATGGCGGGCACGCAGTTCCCGCAGCAGGGTCGGCCCGTCCATCTCCGGCATCACCACGTCCGAGATGACAAGATCGAAGCGATGCTCGGCGGCGTCCACCACGGCCAGGGCCTCGGCGCCGCCTGAGGCCGCCACCACATTGTAGCCGCGGGCCGAGAGGGCGCGGCTGGCGAAGGCCCGCACCGCATCCTCGTCCTCCACGAGCAGCACGCTCCCCTGCCCCGTCAGATCCGCCGTACGCGTGTCGGGCTCGGCCGGGCGGGCTTCCACCTGCGCCGCCTCTTCGGCGTGGCGTGGCAGGAAGACCCGGAAGGTCGTCCCCGCGCCGGGCGTGCTGGCGGCGAGAATCGTGCCGCCAGTCTGCTGGACGATGCCATAGACGGTGGAGAGGCCGAGGCCCGTGCCCTTGCCCACCTCCTTGGTGGAGAAGAACGGCTCGAAGATCTTGTCCATGATCTCCGGCGGAATGCCGGTGCCGGTGTCCACCACCTCCACCAGAACATAGTCGCCCGGTGCCACGGTGCCGTCACCAAGCGCCGCCGTCTCGGCCGCCGTGACATTGCGGGTGCGCAGCGTCAGCGCCCCGCCGCCGGGCATGGCATCGCGGGCATTGACCGCCAGATTGACGATCACCTGCTCGA
This sequence comes from Azorhizobium sp. AG788, assembly GCF_004364705.1. Classification (NCBI taxonomy): domain Bacteria; kingdom Pseudomonadati; phylum Pseudomonadota; class Alphaproteobacteria; order Hyphomicrobiales; family Xanthobacteraceae; genus Azorhizobium; species Azorhizobium sp. AG788. The sequence continues at coordinate 289,247 of NZ_SOBM01000004.1, read as the reverse complement.
ACTGGTTCACGTCCACCTTCACCGGCCACAGATCGCGGCCGTGCTCCACCTCCAGCGTGATGGTCTCGCCGATGAGGCGGCGCAGCAGCATGGAGAGGTCGGAGATCACGTCGGTGAGCTGGATCACCTGCGGCCGCAGGGTCTGGCGGCGCGAGAAGGCCAGAAGCTGCCGCACGAGACCGGCGGCGCGGTTGGCGTTCTGCTTGATCTGCATGATGTCCGGGAAGGACGGATCGCTGGGCCGGTGGCTCGCCAGCAGCAGGTCGCAATAGCCGATGATGGCGGTCAGCACGTTGTTGAAGTCGTGCGCCACCCCGCCGGCGAGCTGACCGATGGCCTGCATCTTCTGCGACTGGGCGAACTGCACCTCCAGCGCCCGCTGGGCCGTGGTGTCCACCGCATAGATGGCCGCCCCCCCGCCGGGTCCGCCCAGCGCCGCCGCATAGAGCCGCGCGGACCGGCCACCCTCGGCGGCGATGGCGATGTCCACCGCCTGCGCCGCGCCCGAGGCGCCGTCGCGCAGGGCGTCCTGCACCAGTTGCTCGACCGCCACCTGGTCCCGCTCCACCACGAGCCGTTCAAGCTTGAGACCGGTCAGCGTGCGGCCGTCGGAGAACAGGCGGGCAAAGCTGCCGTTGGCTTCGGTGAGGCGCCCCCTGGCATCGATGGTGGCCATGGCCAGCGGCGATCGGGAGAAGAAGGCGGCGTCGTCAGAGCCCCGCGCCACCGGTGCGGCAAGGCTCGGCGCTGCGGCGGCCGCACGGGCGCGCGGCGCCAGAACCACCACGCATTCACCCATGGGCAGGCCACCGACGAAAGCGCGGACCGGCAGGGTGGAGCCGTCGCGGCGCAGGACGTCGATGTCGAGCCCGTCCGGGTCGCTGCGCCCCTTGGTCAGGGCCGCCAGCATGGCACCGGCGGAGGACGGAGGGATGATCTCGCGGAAGGACATGCGCCCGGCGCCGACTTCGGCGAGGTCGTAGCCCAGCAGCCGCGCCAGAGCGCCGTTCGCCAGCCAGGCTTCCTCGCTCGTCAGCACGAACATGCCGAGCGGGGCCCGCTCCCACAGCGCCAGCAGGCCGGCGGCGGCGGAATGTTCCGTCACCGCAGCATCGGCAGGACCAGCGGGCACGGCGGCAGCTTGAACCACGGCTGTCGCCTCGCTGCGCTCCGCACCGGTGACCGACAGCACCCACATGGTGCGGCGGCGACCGCCGAGCGGATGCACCGACACCCGCAGCTTTCGCCCATCGGGGTCGGCATCGAACGGGAACATGCGCGTGCAGGAGGTGCCTTCGGCGACCGCGTGCAGAATTTCCGCGAGCATCGCCTGCCCGCCGGGAATACGCTGGAGGAAGCGCTCCGGAATGGGCGCCTGGCCTTCGCGGCTGCGGGTCAGGCGCAGATAGGGCGTATTGGCGCTCGAAATCTGCTCGCCGTCTTCCACGACGGCGACGCCGTCGCTGGTGGCCGCAACGAGAAGACGCGACATTTCATCGCCCGTCTGCGGCCGCGCGAGCCCGAAGCGGATGATGGCATTGGCGATGGAGACGAGCCCGACGCAGGCAAGTGCAGCCAGGACGGGAAGGATGAAGCTCGAACCGGACCCTTGCACCAGCACCGCCGCGAAAGCGCCCGCAAAGGCTGCTCCGGCGAGGATCAGTCTGGTGAATTGCTGCGTCTGGCCTGCGGTTGCCCGTTCCGCCGGACCGTGATCCGGGGTACCCGCTCCGCCCGTCATCCAGTCATCCTTGTTGGAAAACCCTACCATTTTGCCGCCAGCGGGCCAAGGCGAAGGTTATGATTCCCGGAAATTAACGCAAAGTAGCGGCATTGGTTGAAATCCGCGCGCGATCGTCAACAATTTCTTAGGCGATTGCCGAGGGTCTGGTTTACGCGTCCCGCTGGCGCGTTCTGTGCGGCTTCATGCTATTGCACCGCTCGTCCAGCGATGAGGAGGGTTGATGTTGCAGGATCTGTTCGGCGCGCAGCTTGAGCTTCCGGCTCGAGTGGCGATCGCCCTGGTGGTTATCGCAGCGCTGCTCGCCCTCACCATGTTCCTGGTGCGGCGGATCGGCGGCGGTGGGGGACGGGGCGGCATCGCCCGGTCGCGCCATCGTCTGGCTGTTCTCGACAGTGTTCCGGTGGACCAGCGGCGGCGTCTGGTGCTGGTGCGCCGCGACGAGGTCGAACATCTCCTTCTGGTGGGTGGCACCGCCGACGTGATCGTCGAGTCCGGCATCGGCCGCCCCGGCCGCGAGGCCCTGCCGCCCCGCGATGCCGCCCAGGCCCGCGCGCCCCTGCCGCCCCGCGATCCCCGCGAAGCGCTTCCCGGCCGTGACCCGCGCGAGACCCTGCCGCCCCGCGAAGCCCCCGACGCTCTTGCCGCGCGCCCCGCCGCGCGTCCCCTGCCCGGCCGACGCATGGCCGGCGAGGCCGAGGCCGATCTGACCAGCGCCGATCTGCGTGCCGGCGACCGCACCAAGGGCGCCGATGCCCGCTATCAGGATTTGCGCGCCGCCCGCGCCCGCCTCATCGAGCCCCGGCCGGCGGATGCGCCGGTGCAGGCGCCCGAAGCCGCCCCTGCCGAGCCCCCCGCCCCCGTGGAACCGCATCTGGAGGCCCCGACTCCGGAAGCCACCCCTGCACCAGTGACGCCGGACGTCGTGCCGGCCGAAGCGGCGTCGAAGCTGGAGACGGCCGAGCCCGTTCCGCCTGCGCCCGACGCGGCTCCGGTAACCGCGCCCGAACCGGCGGCGGTCGAGGCGCCGGTGGAAGTGCCGCGCCGCTCGTTCCTGTCGCGCCGTCCTCTCAGCGGGCCGGATGCGCCCGCTTTCGGCATCCGCGCGCTGCGGGATCGCAAGCTCGGGGCCACCCCGGCGGCGTCCGAGCCCCCGCTCGTCGAGCCGGCACCCGCCCCGGAAGTCGCCATTGTTCCGGTGGAAGCTGCTCCCGCACCGCTGGTGACGCCGGAACCGCCGGCCGTCGAGCCTGGACCTGTGGACGCGCCTGCCGCGCCGACGCCGAACGTCGGCGAGCGCCCGCGTTTCGAGCGCCCCTCGCTGCCGCCCCGCCGGGAATCGCTCTTTGCCAGCCGCTTGACCCGCCGCGATGACGCTGCGGGCGGCGAACCCAAGTTCAGCGGCTTCCGCCGCACCGAGCCGAAGATCGGCGAGGCAGCGGAGCGGACCGACACCGCCTTCCCCCGTGCCAAGCCCGCCGCATCCATTCCCGCGGCCGCCGCCCCGGCTGCCGCCGCCGCGGCGATCATTCCGATGCTTACGGTGGAGGAACTGCTCGGCGAGCCGATCGCCCCGGCGGTCAAGGCCCCGGAAGTGAAGCTTCCCGATCCGGAGCCCGCCCCGGCCGCCGCCGAGGTGCCGCAGGTCGATGTGCCCGCCGTGCATGAGCCGGTGGCGGAAGCCCCCGCCATCCATGTCCCGGTCGAAGAGCCGGTGGCCGCCGCGGCGCCCGAGGTGGTTGTCGTGGAAACGGTCGTGCCCGAGGTGGCCCCGCCGGTCGAGGCCCCCGCCGAGCCGCATCCGGTGCCGGAGGTGATCGCCGCCGAACCGCCGATAGTTGCCGTTGTGGCGGCAGAACCGGCGGTGGTGGAGGCGCCGGCGGCTGAGGCGGCACCCGCTCACGAGCCGTCCCCGGCCGCCATCGATGCGGTCGCGGCGGCGCTCGACTTGTCAGAGCCCGAGACACCGGCCGAAACCGCCGGCATCACCATCGAAGATCTCGAACTGCGCATGACCGAGATCGCCGCCGAGGAAGCCGCCAAGGCCGAGACCGCGGAGACGGCGCCCTCCGTGCAGGAGCCCGAGGCTCCCGCCGCCGCGCCGGAACCGCCGGCTGCGGAGAAGCCGCCGGCCGATCCGTTCGACGCGCTGGAAGCGGAAATGGCGAGCCTGCTCGGCCGCCCCACCGACAAGGCCTGAGGCGCGCCCGCGGGGCGCCCTCCCCTCCCGATACAGAAAAGGCCGGACCTGCCATGCAGGTCCGGCCTTTGTGTTTGTGGAGCGCCCGGCCTCCGCACGACCGGACAGGCAGAAACTCAGTCGTCCCGATACACGCGCTCGCGGCGCTCGTGCCGCTCCTGCGCTTCCACCGACAAGGTGGCGATGGGGCGGGCTTCCAGCCGCTTGAGGGAGATGGGCTCTCCCGTGTCCTCGCAATAGCCGTAGGAACCATCCTCGATGCGCTGCAAGGCCGCGTCGATCTTGGCGATCAGCTTGCGCTGACGATCGCGGGCCCTCAGTTCGATCGAGCGGTCGGTCTCCGAGGAGGCCCGATCCGCCAGATCCGGATGGTTCTGATTCTCGTCCTGAAGGTGCTGCAGCGTCTCGCGCGCTTCACGAAGGATTTCTTCCTTCCAATTCAGCAGCTTGAGCCGGAAATACTCCCGCTGCCGATCGTTCATGAAAGGTTCGTCCTCGCGGGGGCGATAGTCCTCGTCGATGCTGATCGACATCCGCAAAGTCCTCGATACCGCTACGCCGATCCCCGTCGGGTCGGGGCGCTTATATCCAGCGCCTTGCCTCCCGACAACCGCCATGATTTCCGCAGCGCAGCATTACCGGCAAAGGTGCAGCGCCACGTCTCAGCCCCGACGGACGGCGCCGTCAGACCAAAGGATGAGAAAGAACCTGCAAGGGACATGCCGGATGGCGCGCATGAAAAAACCGGCGGTCGCTGGGAGCCGCCGGTCGATCTTCGTCCGCTCTATGGATCAGCCGTGCCGGCTGCTCACCACCAGGACTTGCCCATGTTGAAGGTGTAGCTAAGCGACACGCCGGCGATGAACTGGTTGGACGACTGGGTGAGCGGCGAATCCGACGCGTCACCCACCAGGCGGTAATAGGAGCCGTAGACGCCGGCCTCGAAGCCGTTGCCGAAGTTCTTCGTCAGCTGCGCCGTGGCGCCCCAGGCATCGACGCCGCCACCTGCCGAATAGACCGGCAGAGGATTGCCCACGAATCTGGCCGACACCGCCTGCAGGGGCGTCACGCCGTAATAGGCCTGCATGTAGCCGGAGCTGGCGAAGGACAGGCGCGGGCCGACCGCAAACCGCCACGACTGATAGGGAATGATGAAATCGGCGGCGAGGTCGCCCATCAGGCCCTCATAGCCGCCGAAGCCGTAGCGCAGCTCGCCGCGCAGGCGCAGCCAGTCGAAGGCGTACCATTCGGCAAAGCCGCCCAGTTCCACCGACGTGCCGACGTCGCCGAGGCCCCTCAGCTTGGCGTTGTCATCCTGGTCGCGGCCGAGATCCAGCTTGCCGACGGCGCCGATGCGGAAGCGGCCGGTATCGAAGAAGGCGATGGACGGGTTGTCGTCCACGCTGCGGAAGGCGTTGAGGCTCGAGGCCTTGGAGATGTTGAAGATCAGCTTCGGGCTGGCGGTGTAGTCGTCGCTGCCCGGATATTCCGGCACGGCCCGGATGGAGCCGCCGATGGTGAGGTACCAGTCTTCCTGCGTGCCGGGAGGAGCCGGCATGGGCGGCGCCGTGGGATAGTCCGTCGCATGAGCTTCAAGCGCGCCGAGAGACAGAAGCGCGGCGAGCGCAGCGGACGAAAGGACGGAACGGGACACCATGCACCTCACCTTGGCGGATGTCGCACACTAGCCGTTCGCCCGGCGACCGTGGTGGTAGAAATGCAACGGTGTCGCAAGGATTTGCGGCGCTTTGTGACGGCGCCTGCCGGCGCGCGCCCCTCACGCCTGCCGTAAGGGCGTTCCTATACCGTCCGCCCCCTCCGGCGCAGACTGGACCTCGCCCGCGTGGTGCTCCCCTGCGAGGGCTGCGCCGGCCGGTCCATGACCGGTATGGACGGGTGCCCCCTGCTCCGCATGGGCCTGTCGGGCATCGACGCGCCTTGGATGGGCGGGGGCGGTGCTGATTCCCGGCTCAAACCGCGCGTGCGTGTGATCGGCCGCACGGGCGAGATCCCTCTCCGCGCGGGAAAGGGCGATGGAGTCGGAGAGACGACGCCAGCCGAACCGCACCGCTGCCGCCGCCCGGCCCGCGAGGCCATAGGCGTAGCGGGGCTGGAGCGGCGCCAGTTCCTCGATCTTTCCGCCCCGCGCGACGATGCCGTCACAGATCACATGGGCGGCGAGCGCCGCATTGGCGAGCGCATTTCCCCCGAGCCCTGCCGCATACCAGAGCCCCTGCCGCCTGAGCCCGATCAGCGGCAGTCCGTGGGGCGCACGGTCGAGGCTGAAGGCATGGGCGTGCTCGGCGATGCGACGCCGCAGTTCCGGATAGACCTGCCGTGCGCGCCGCCGCAGGGCCACCGCTGCCCCCACCTCGCCGCCGGGCATCAGGGCCACGGGCGCTTCAAAATCCAGTTCGCCGATGCCGGGCGCGAAGCGGGCACCCAGCGGCCCCGGTTCGGCAACGAGCCCGGAAAAATCGGGTCGCACCGCCCGCACCGCAAAACCGCCGCGCACATAAGGCGCGACACCGAGCGCACCCGCGAGCCATGGCGCGATCCGCGCCGCCCGGCGTCCGGCGCACAGCACCACGTGGTCCGCCCGCACCCGTCCCGCCGGCGTCTGGAGATATTTGCGCACACCATCAAGATCGGCGGCCAGCACCGGCGTCATCTGATACACCCGCACGCCGGCTTCCATCACCGCCCGCAGCAGTGCGCTGTTGATGTCCCGTGCGTCATAGAAGATGGCGTGCGGCTCGTAGGTGGCGCCCACATAACGCTCGGTGCCGGTGATGGCGGCGATCTCCGATCGCGGCCAGCGGCGCAGCTCCAACAGGCCGAGCATGTCCCGCGCCTCCGCCTCGGCATCGAGCCGGGCCGTCTCATGGGCAGCCCCCACCCGGAGCAGTCCGCGACCCAGACGATCGAGCCCCAGTTCGTCGAACAAGGACAGAGCCCCCGCCATGGCTTCCAGCGACAGATCGAAGGCAGAGCGCGCACTCTCCCGAGACAGAGGCTGCGTTCCCTCGCTCAGCCAGAGCGAGAGGCCGCCGGTGAGAAGGCCGATCTGCGGCGCCGGGGCAATGAGGCTGCGCTCCAGAAGGATGACGTCGAGCCCCTGCCGCGCCAGCGTGAGCGCTGTCATGAGGCCGGCAAGGGTGCCGCCCACGACGCACACATCGGTATCGAGATCCGCCGGCGCGATGGCCGTCATCCCATCTGCCCCCAGAGCCTGATCGAGCCGGCGCGCTGCCGGTCCCGGCGCAATGCCCAGCCCTGCCGCACGGCGCGGCGGAAGGCGGTTTCCCAACGGCAGTAACTGTCGCAAATTCGTGGCACCTGCGCCAGTCTGCCCAAGGTGACGCCACGGGACCGCCATCTCGGCCGTGCTAGGATGCCCTCAACCGCCACAGAGTCGCTCCCGTGCCCATGCGCCGTCTCATCCTGCTCCGCCACGCCAAATCCGACTGGCCGGACGGCATTGCCGATCCCGAGCGCCCGCTGGCGCCGCGCGGCCGCGAGGCGGCCCCCCGCATCGGCGCCTATCTGGCGCAGGAGGCGCTCACCCCGGATCGTGTCCTCGTCTCGCCCGCCCGCCGCACTCGCGAGACCTGGGATCTGGTGGCGCCACACCTGCTCGGCCTTCCCGAAGTGGTGAGCGAGCCGCGCATCTACGAATCCACCGCCGCCCGCCTCTTCGCGGTGATCCGCGAGCAGCCGGCGGAGGCCCATGTGCTGATGCTGGTGGGGCACAATCCGGGCCTTGAGGATCTCGCAGAGACCCTGACCGGCGGCGGCGCCCGGCCGGCCCGTGCGCGGATGCAGGAGAAATTCCCCACCGGCGCACTGGCCGTCATCGACCTGCCCATCGACAACTGGGCCGGCATCGCGCCGGAAACCGGCCGTCTCGACCGCTTCATCACCCCGCGCGGCCTCGCCGTGGAAGACTGACGCGTGCCGGCACGCATCACGCTGCTGGACGAGGCGCGCATCGGCCTTCGCGCGCTCTTCGACCGGGTGGAGGACATCGCCGCGCCGACGCTCCGCCTCGGCGTCACGGGCCTGTCGCGCTCGGGCAAGACGGTGTTCACCACCGCCCTGATCCACGCGCTCATCCGCGGTGGACGGCTGCCCGTGTTCGAGGCCGCCAATTCCGGGCGCATCGCCGGCGCCGTGCTGAAGCCGCAGCCGGACGATGCGGTGCCGCGCTTTCCCTATGAGGACCATCTGGCGCAGATCGTGGAGGCGCGGCTGTGGCCCTCCTCCACCACGCGCATCAGCGAACTGCGGCTCGAGATCCGCTACGCGCCGCCGCGCGGCGGGGAGCGCACGCTGACCCTCGATCTCGTGGACTATCCCGGCGAGTGGCTGCTCGACCTGCCGTTGCTCGACATGAGCTACGTGGACTTCTGCCGCACCAGCCTGACGCTCGCCCGCGAAGGCGTGCGTGCGCCGCTCGCCGCGCCCTTCCTCGGCGCTCTCGCCGCCGCGAGCCCTTCCGGCCCGGAGGACGAGACGCGGGCACGGGCGCTCGCCGCCGCCTTCACGCAATATCTCGCCGCCTGCCGCAGCGAGCGCGTGGCCATGAGCCTGCTGCCGCCCGGCCGCTTTCTCATGCCCGGTGATCTCGAAGGCTCCCCGGCCCTCACCTTCGCCCCGCTCGACCTGCCCTCGGACGGCAAGACCCGCCCCGGCTCGCTCGCCGCCATGATGGAGCGCCGCTTCGAGGCCTATAAGAGTGCCGTGGTGCGACCCTTCTTCCGCGAGCATTTCGCCCGGCTCGACCGCCAGATCGTGCTGGTGGACGCGCTCTCCGCCCTCAATGCCGGACCTGCCGCGCTCGCCGATCTGGAGCGGGCGCTGGACAGCATCCTCACCGCCTTCCGGCTCGGCCGGAACAGCATCGTCAGCACCCTCTTCCGACCGCGCATCGAGCGCGTGCTGTTCGCCGCCACCAAGGCGGACCATCTCCACCACACGAGCCACGACCGGCTGGAGGCCATCCTCCAGAAGCTCGTCGAACGCGCGCTGGCGCGGGCCAAGGCCGAAGGCGCGCTGTTCGATGTGGCGGCGCTTTCTGCGGTGCGGGCGACGCGGGAAGCCACCATGACCCGCAACGGCGAAGTGCTCCCCGCCATCGTCGGCACGCCGGAGGCCGGGCAGGAGGTGGCAGGCCACACCTTCGATGGCGACGAAGAGGTGGGCGTCTTCCCCGGCGACCTGCCGGCGGTGCCCGATGCGCTCTTTGCGCCCGGAGGCGCGGGCTTCCGGGGCCTCTCCAGCACCGACGGCGCGGACACGGATTTCCGCTTCCTGCGCTTCCGCCCGCCCGCGGGCATTGGCGCGGGCGCTCCGCTTCCCCATATCCGGCTGGACCGGGCGTTGCAGTTCCTCCTCGGCGACCGCCTTGCCTGATCGGGTGATGGAGCGCGCATGAGCGAGACGAGAGGGCGCCGGCCCGAAATCTTCCGGCTGGAAGAGGCCGGCTTGACCGTGGCACCGCCGGAGCTGCCGCCGGAACCCGATCTGCCGGAGGCGCTGCCGCCCCCTCGCCCGCGCCGGCGCTTCGGCTTTTCCCTCGGCACCATGTTCTGGACCGGGCTCGGGGGCCTCGTCAGCCTCGGCACGGGGCTCGCGGTCTCGAAACTCATCGAGGATCTGTTCGCCCGCGCCGACTGGCTCGGCAGCGTCGGCCTCGCCTTTGCGGCCGTGTTCGGCGTCGCCGTCATCGGGATCGTCGGCCGCGAGGCCCTGGGCCTCGCCCGCCTCTCGTCGCTGGATGCTCTGCGGGACCGGGCGGCGGATGCGCTCGCCACCGACGACCGGCCCACTGCCGAGGGCGTCGCGAAGGACCTCCTGAAGCTGGCGCAGGATAATCCCGCGCTGGCGCGGGCACGTGGCGATCTCTCTACCCATCTCGGCGCGATCATCGACGGGGCCGATCTGGTGCGTCTGACCGAGCGGACACTGATGGCGCCCCTCGATGCGCAGGCTCGCGCCCTCGTCTCCGATGCCGCCAAGCGCGTCTCGGTGGTCACCGCCGTCTCGCCGCGCGCGGCCGTGGACCTGTTCTTTGTCCTCTATACCGCCTTCACCCTCACCCGCCGGCTGGCGGACCTCTATGGGGGGCGGCCCGGCCTGCTGGGCATGATCCGCCTCGCGCGTCACGTTCTCAGCCATCTCGCCGTCACCGGCGGCATGGCGGCGGGGGACAGTCTGGTGCAACAGATCCTCGGCCATGGCATCGCCGCCCGCCTCTCCGCCCGGCTCGGCGAAGGCGTGGTGAACGGCCTGCTCACCGCCCGCCTCGGCCTGGCCGCCATTGCGGTGACGCGCCCCCTGCCCTTCGCCGCCTTGCCCGCGCCGCGCCTCTCGGACGTTGCCGCGGGCCTCATCCGGAGGGCGGAGGAAGACGCCAAGGTCTCAGGACCCAAAGGGCGCACAGAGACCTGATCGGGTCACCGGCCGTTCGGGCGGGTCAGTCCTTCCCCGGTTTCACATGGGGCAGCAGGCGTTGCGGCAGGGCCTCGGGCTCGTAAGGACCCGGCCTGTTGCGCCAGAGCGTTTCCGCCAGCGGAAAGGCGAGCACCAGCGACAGGCCGACGATCAACAACGCCGACGTGCCCTGCCCGTCTGAAAAGGCCAGCGCCGCCAGCCAGCAGATGGCCGCCGCGCAACAGGCGGACAGCGCCAGCATCCCGCCCCAGCGCCAGCGCGGCAGGCCGGCCTCGTAGCGCACGCGCCCACTGTCGCGCAGCAAGGCGGCATGGAGGGCGTTCAGGAAGGCGATGAAGGCCGGGCCGTGATCCTTCACGGCGGTGAGCCCGGTTCGCGACACGGAGCCGATGCGCAGGCGCGGCAGGCCACGCCCCTCAATGAGCAAGGCGAAATTCGAGGAGCCGAGCTGGCCGAGCTCGTGACGGAGCCTGAGGCGCGTGATGTCGCGCAGCGGCGTGCGGCCGGAGGTTGCCCCGACCGTCCATTCCAGCGTGCCCTCCGCACCGCGCGTATCGAGCACCACGCGCGTGGCGGCGCCGATCATCCGCGGGCGGAAGGCATAGCTGTGACGGCCAGCGCCATCGTCGCCGCCATGGACCAGCGCATCGGCATCGGAGAGCGACATCATTCGGCTCCCGGCGCGTGGGCGAAGCCGCAATAATCAGGCTTGAGATCAAGGAGCGGCGTGCCGTCTACGCAATCGAGGCTGCGCACGGAAACCCGCAGTCCGTCCACCGCCACGACCTCTACGATGGAGGAAGCGATCGGATTGGGCCGCACCGGCGAGCGCACGGAGAAGGTGCCTGTGGTGGTGCCGTCGCGCCGGGGGCTCTGGAGCACCAGATCGCGCCGCGCCCGATCCATCCAGTAGAGCACCTGCGCCCGGCTGCCCGCCGCGACGCCGGTCAGCGCATCGGCCCAGCGGGCATCGAGCTCCAGCGTGCAGACCGGCCCGTCGGGCGACGCGCGCTTGGGACAGGCCGCGCGATCGGCAAATGGGGTGCGGATGCGGCCAATGAAATAGAGGCCGGCATCGAAACCGGGCGGCAGGGCCACCGCCTGCTCACCGGGGCGGATGTCCTCCGGACGGCCGGGCGACAACGGAAGGCTGGACAGGGACGCGGACATGGGGCTCTCCTCCCGCCCATCATATCCGGCGCGCCGCCTCGGGGTGAGTCCCGCCGCCCGCCTTCCCCAAAGGAGCCCCGCTCATGCAGCCGTCCCGCGACATCGCCCGCCTGGTGGAAATCATGGCTGCGCTGCGCACGCCCGAGACCGGCTGCCCATGGGACCTCGAACAGAACTTCTCCACCGTCGCGCCCTACACCATCGAGGAAGCCTATGAGGTGGTGGATGCCATCGAGCGCGGCGACCTTGCGGACCTGAAGGATGAACTGGGTGACCTGCTCCTCCAGGTGGTCTTCCATGCCCGTCTGGCGCAGGAGCAGGGCCTGTTCGAAATGGGCGACGTTGTGGAGGCGATCACCACCAAGCTCATCCGCCGCCATCCGCATGTCTTCGGCACGGCTCGCGACCTCAGCCCGCAGGAGGTCAAGGCGCTGTGGGGCAAGATCAAGGAAGCCGAGAAGGCCGAGCGGGCCGCCAGCCGCGCCGCGCTGGGCCTGCCGCCGGACACCAAGGGCGGCGCCCTCGACGGCGTGCCCGCTGTCCTGCCGGCCATGACCCGCGCCCTGAAGCTTCAGGAGAAGGCCGGCCGCGTCGGCTTCGACTGGAACGACGCCCGTGCGGTGCTGGCCAAGATCCGCGAGGAAGCGGAAGAGGTGTCGGAAGCGCTGGAGGCCGGCGGCACGGAGGCCATCAAGGACGAGGTCGGAGACCTCCTGTTCGCGGTGGTGAACCTCGCCCGCCATGCGGGGGTCGATCCGGAGGCAGCGTTGCGCGGCACGAACGAGAAGTTCATTCGCCGCTTCGGTTTCCTCGAAGGCGCGCTGGCTACGCGGGGCGTCAAGCCGCAGGAGGCGACGCTGGAAGAGATGGAAGCGCTCTGGCAGCAGGCCAAGCAGGCCGAACGGGCCCCCGCGACCACGACTGCCGCCTCCTGACATGGTGACCCTGCTGAATGTCGAGGACGCACGTCGCCTCGCCCGCCGCCGCCTGCCCCGCGGCCTGTTCGAATATCTCGATCGCGGCACGGAGGATGAAGTCTCCATCGCCGGCAACCGGGCCGGGCTCGATGCCATCCGCCTCGCGCCCTTCGCGCTGGAGGACGTGTCGCAGCGCGCGCAGGACACCGAGCTCTTCGGCACGCCGCAACCCTGCCCGCTGGTGATCGCGCCGACCGCCGTCGCCGGCCTGATGAGCTATGACGGCGAGGTGGCCATGGCCCGCGCCGCCAAGGCGCATGGCATTCCCTTCTGCGTCTCCACCCAGTCCATGACGTCGATCGAGACCATCGCGCGGGACAGCGGTGCCCGCCTCTGGTTCCAGCTCTATGTGTGGAAGAACCGGGCGCGCACCTTCGCCTTGCTCGACCGGGCGGCGGGGGCCGGCGCGGATACGCTGGTGCTCACCGTGGACACCGCCGTCTCGCCCAAGCGCGAATACAACCAGCGCAACGGCTTCGGCATTCCGCTCAAGCCCTCGGTGCGGGCGGGCATCGACGTGCTGTGTCATCCGCGCTGGTTCGCGGACGTCTTCCTGCGCACGCTGCGCACGACCGGCATACCCACCTACGCGCACTATCCGGATGAATTCCGGACCGCGCTCGGCCGTACGGTGGTGGGCGACGAGATCAGCCTCGCCACCGACGTCTCATGGAAGGACGTGGCGGCCCTGCGCGCGCACTGGAAGGGGCGGCTGATCCTGAAGGGCATCCTGCGCGCGTCCGACGCCACCCGCGCCATTGCGCACGGCGTGGACGGCATCGTGGTCTCCAACCACGGCGCCCGCAATCTCGATTGCGCGCCGCATCCGGCGCATATCCTGCCGGCCATCGTCGCAGCGGCGGGCGGACGGCTGACTGTACTCGCAGACAGCGGCGTGCGGCGCGGCAGCGACATCGCCAAATATCTGGCGCTGGGGGCCGATGGCGTTCTCGTGGGCCGCGCCCCGCTCTACGGCCTTGCCGCTGCCGGTACACCGGGTGCGTCGCGGGTCATCGAACTGCTGCGGGCCGAACTCGACACCACCATGGCCCTGCTCGGCGTCACCCGGCTCGACCAACTCCCCCGCACGCTCCAGATGGAGGCGTGAGGGACGGGACCTCCCATTGGCATGGCGTTCGGCCCAGTCTCACCTAAGGGAAACTGAACTCCCGCTCAAGGCTGACGCCGAAGGTCATCTGGTTCACGCCATCGAGGCGCTTGGTGACGGGGCTCGCGGCGGCGGCGCCGACGAGGCGGTCGTAGCCGCCGAACAGGGTCGTGGTCCAGGACTGCGCGGGCGAAAAGGCCACGGAACCGGCAAGCCCGGTGGATGTCACGCCGGCGCCCGGCGTGTAGGGTGTCAGGGTGGGATTGATGAAGGTGGTGAGAGGCGTGACGCCGAAGGCGGTCTGCATGGCCGAGCTGTCGGCGAACTGGAGGCGCGGGCCGATGCCGAAGGTCAGCGGCCCCGCGTAGGTCACCCAGTCGAGGCCGAGCGTGCCGGTGATCCCGTCGTCCTCCTTCACGCCCTGGCGGATTTCGCCGCGCAGGCGGATGGCCTTATCGAGCGGCCAGAATTCCGCAAAGACGCCGAATTGCGGCGCCGTGCTGTAGCCCGGCAGTCCGAACAGCGCGTTGTTCGGCCGCGAGCCGCGCAACGAGAAGGTCGGCCCCATGGAAATGCCGCCCAGCTTGAACAGGGTGATCGAGAGATCATCGTCGGGCGCGCCGAAGGTCGCCGGTTCACCCGCGTCGCGGATGTCGAAGCTCGGCATGAAGCCGATGTCGGTGTTACGCGCACCGGGATAACTCGGCCCGTAGGAGGTCTGCATGCCGAGTGTGACGATCCAGCCGCCGGAAGCCGGGTCCTCCGCCAGCGCCGGCGCGCCGGCCGCCGCAAGCAGCAGACCCCCCAGAAGCGCGCGCGAAAGGACGTTGATCTTATTCATGGGGCTCTGCCACCCGAGACACCTTGATCGCCAGCTTCTTGACCCGATGCCAGAGGCTACGCTCCGTAATGCCGAGCCGCTCAGCCGCGCGCGCTTGCACGCCGCCGCTTTCCTTGAGGGCTTCTAGCAGAAACTCGCGCTCGATGCGTTCCAATTCCCCATCAAGGTCCGAGGGCAGCGCGCGCTGCGCCGATGCGCCCGGCGCTTCGGGGCCGAACAGCATGAGATCCTTGGGCTCGATCACCGGCGCGCGGGCGACGATGGCGGCTCGCTCCATGCAGTTCTGGAGTTCGCGGATGTTGCCGGGCCAGCCATAATGCGCCAGCGCCTCCTGCGCGGGCAGGCTGATGCCGTCGATCTTCTTGCCCATCTCCTGTGCCGCACGGCGCAGAAAGTGCGCCGCCAGCAGCGGAATGTCGTCGTGGCGTTCACGCAGCGGCGGCAGGGTGATGGGGAAGACCGCGAGGCGGTAATACAGGTCCATGCGGAAGGCGCCGTCGGCGATCGCCTTCTGGAGGTCCTTGTGGGAGGCGGCGATGATGCGCACGTCCACCTTCAGGGGCTTGCTGCTGCCCACCGGCTCGAAGCTCTGCTCCTGAACCGCCCGCAGCACCTTGGCCTGCACCGAGAGCGGCATATCGGCGATCTCGTCGAGGAACAGCGTGCCGCCGTCGGCCGCGCTGAAGCGGCCCTCGCGATTGCTGGTGGCACCCGTGAAGGCCCCCTTCACATGGCCGAAGAGCTCGCTTTCGATCAGCGTCTCGGGAATGGCGGCGCAGTTCACGGCGATGAACGGCATCTCCCGGCGCGGGCTGTTGTAGTGGATGGCGCGGGCGATCAGTTCCTTGCCCGTTCCGCTCTCTCCGTGCAGCAGCACGCTGGCCCGGCTCTGGGCCACCTCTCCCACCTGCTGGAGCACGTTGCGGAAGGGCGCGCTCTCGCCAATGAGGTTGTCGAAGCAGTAGCGGCCCTCCAGCTCCATCCGGAGGCGGGCATTCTCGTTGACGACCGCCCGGATCTTCAGCGCCCGCTCGATGGTGGCGACCACGTCATCGAGCTCGAAGGGCTTCGCCACATAATCGAAGGCGCCGTCCTTGATGAGGTCAACGGCCCCGCGCACCGTGGCATAGGCGGTCATGATGATGACCGGCAGATCGGGCCGCCCTTCCTTCAGCGCGAGCAGCAGGTCCCGCCCGCTGCGGTCCGGCATCCGCAGGTCCGTGAGCACGAGATCAACGGCATTGGCCTCGCAATGGGCGAGTGCCGCCGCCGCGCTGCTCACGGCCGTCGTCTCGAATCCGCGTTCCGTCAGCGCCGCCGCGAGCACTTCGCCGAGGCGCTTCTCGTCATCGACCACCAGGATCGCGGGAGCCATCTTCATTCTCCGCCTGCCGCACCCGGCCGGCTCATTGGGGGGCCGTAACGAGCGTACGATCCTCCGCCAGCGCCAGACGCAGGCTGAAGATCGCTCCGCCGCCGGGGGCCTTGCGATAGGACACCGCGCCCTCGTGGGCCTGCAGTGTGGATTGGACTTTGGCAAGGCCAAGGCCGGTGCCGTTCGCCTTGGAGGTCACGAAGGGTTCGAACATGCGGCCCTCCACATCGGACGGAACACCAGGGCCATTGTCCTCCACCTCCAGGGTGACTTCATTCGAACAGGCCTTCAGCCGGACAATGACATGCCCGCCCTCCGGGGCGGCGTCGGCCGCGTTGAGGAGCAGGTTGAGCAGGGCCTGATAGAGCCGGTCCACATCCCCGTTGACCGGCAGCGGCCCTTCCGGCGCGATCAGCACGTGGCTGATGCCGCGGCGGGAGAGCTCGGCGCCGGCGAAATCCACAACGGGCTGCACCACTTCGGCGAGCAGGTCGATGCGGTGGCGCTCGAAATGGTCGGGCCGCACGTAATCGAGCAGGTCCGCCACCAGGCGCTCGATGCGGTTCACCTCCTCCAGCACGAAGCCCATCAGCCGGTCTTCGGAGGGGGCAAGCTGGGTCTTGCGCCGCACCAGTTCGGTGGAGGTCTTGATGATGCCCAGCGGGTTGCGGATCTCGTGGGCGATCACCGCCGCCGCCTCCCCCAGCGTCGCGAGTTGCGCGCTGTGGCGCATCTTGGCCTCGAGCGCGTGCAGGGTCTCGAGCTGCGCCGTCATGGTGTTGAAGCCGGCCGCAAGATCGGCGATCTCCCGCCCGCCTTCCTCCCGCAGCCGGATGCGGTAGTCGCCGTCAGCCACAGAGGTGAGGCCCTGCGTGATCTGACGCAGGGGCGCGCTGAGCCGGCGCGACATGCCGATGCCCGCAAGAAGCGACAGGAGGCCCGCGACAGCCGCCAGCGCCAGGAACAGCCACCACGTGCCGAGGCGCTCGAACAGTGCCGTCGCACCATTGAGGCGGCAGATGACGATGCCGACGAGATGATGGTTGCCGTCACGCAAGGCGGCATACGCCACCGCGGGGCCGACGCCCATCACGCCGCCCCGGCTCACGCTGTCCGCCCCTTCCTGCAAGCGGGAGAGCACATCGGGAGGAACATCGGCGGGCCGGCCTTGCCCGCTGGTAATGTCCTGGAGCTTACGCCCCTCATGGCGCACTTCCACCAGATGCAGGTCCAGGGAGCGGATCGTCTGTGGCGCGTTGAAGAACTGCTCGTCCAGCAGATTTCCGATGAAGAGGAAATGATCCGCATCGCCCAGCCGAAGCTTCTGGACGGCGCCGACCAGCATCACCGGCTTGCCCTGGCTGTGGGCGAAGAAGATGGAGGCCACGGGCTCCTGCGGCAGCGGCCGGGCGAGTTGAAGGTCGCCCATGGCGTAGAGCACCCGGCCGGAGCCGTCGTAGAGGCGCACGAAATCATATCCCACCGAGGTGAGCAGGTCGGCGAAGGCCTCCAGCGAGGTGTCGCTGCCGGCCGGTTGCGCGGAGGCCTGAGACAGCGCCTTTGCCACGATGGAGGTCGCGTGCATCGCCTCCTCTTGCGCCTCCTGCGCCTCATTGGCCATGAAGCGCGCGATCTCCCCGATCCACTGCTGCACGTTGGTCTCGAAAACCGCCGACATGGTCTGGGCGGCGATGAAGCTCGCCACCAGAACCGGCGGCACGCTGACCATCAGGAAAGACAACGTCAGCTTGGGCCGCAGGGCGAGCCGCGACCACCAGCGGGTGGGGGAGAACATGCCGGCCACGGCGCCTCAGCGACCAGCCTTGGCAGGCGGCGCGCAACGCTCCTGTCCGGCCGGCGCCCGGTGCCAGGCGACGGTCTGCCCGAGAGCCTCGACGCCCATGTAAGCGGTCACGTCCAGAGCCTCCCTCTCGTGCTGGCGGATCACCAGCTGATAGCGGCGGCCGCTTTCCGGATCATAAATCCAGCCTCCGTCCAGCCGGTCGCCGTTCCGGCGCAGGCCGCCGACGATGGGCAGGCCGCAGAGCGGGCGCGAACGCAGGCTCGCGTCTGGGTTGTTATCATCCTGCGCCGGCTGCCCCTCGTCCAGTGGCGTCTTCAGCCAGACGATGGTGCCGCACAGGCCCTCGGGGCAGGCCTTGAATTCGACGGCCGCCTCGCCGTCATCGGTCAACCACACGCCGGCGGCGTCCGGAGACGCCGCAAGGGAGGCGGTGGCAAGAAACGGCAGGGTGGCAAGGGCGGCGAGAAGCGGGCTCAGTCCACGCATGCGGGCGTTTCTCCATGGTGTTGCGCCTCGAGGCTTTCCCCTTCCTCATGGCCGATCAGGGTCACGCCCGCGCAGATGAGCGCGATGCCGAGCGCGGGCTTCAGGCCAAGCCCCTCGCCGAAGAGGAACCAGCCGCCGAGCGGCACGGTGACGTAGCTGAGCGCCGTGAGCGGGAAGGCACGGGCAAGGTCGCTGCCCTGGAGAATGGCGATCCAGAGCACATAGGTCGCGAGATAACAGGCGATCGCCGCCCAGACGTATGGCGCCTGAACCGCGTCGGCGAGAAAGGCGAGCCCCAGCGGCCGGTCGCCCAGTTCGAGCGCCGCCGCCTTGAAGGCGAGTTGCGTGGCGGTGTCGGCGCCAAGGAACACGCCGACCAGCGCCAGCGGCCCCATGCGCAGGGGAAGGCGCATCATGACACAGCCTGCCGTTCCGCATGCGCCTTGAGGTCCGGGTCCCAGCGCGGGAAGGACAGCCAGCGGGCGCCGAGGCGCACCAAGGCATTCAGCACCGGATTGCGGTGCTTCACCATCAGGGTGAGCGGGCTGAGGTCGCTGCCGTAGCGCAGCTTGGAAGCATAGGCCGTCTGGCCGGTCTGGAGATAGCGTCGGCCAATGCGATGGCAGAAGCGGACGTTCTCCATCCAGCTCACGGCGTAAAGATCATGCTCGCGGGCCAGCGGGTAACGCATGCCCAGGAACTTGTCGATGACCCGGTCGCTCTCGATGAAGAGCATGTTGAAGGCCGCGAGCGTGCCGTCGATCCGATAGCAGGCGAAGGCGACACGGCCGCCCATGTTGCGGGAGATGCGCTCGAAATAGCCTTCGGGCAGTTCCTCGAAGTCGCCGTAGTGCACGTTGCTCTGGGCGCGCGTCGCCTCGTAGAGCGCAGCCACCTCACCTTCCAGCCCCTCGATGGAGCTGCGCCATTCCACCTCCACCCGCCCGGCCTTCTTCAGCTTGCGGCGGATGTCCTTCCGGGTGGCCGCCGAGAGTCGCCCCAGATACTCATCCTCATTGCACGTGCCATCGAGGTCGAGCACGGCGAGAGGCAGGCTCTCGATGGCCGTGTAGCCGGCGGCCCGCAGCACCGGACCGAAGCGCTCCATGTCGCGGGCGGACAGGTCCTTGAACGCGATCATGGAGGCGCCCCGCAAACGCGCCTCGGCCTCCACGCCCGCGACAAGACGGCCCACCGCGGCGTCGGCCGCGTCGGCGGGAAGACGCGGATGCACGCCCAGCGGGCACACCTCAGTGAAGGGCGAGCCCACCGCAAGGAGCCGCCATTCCAGCAGCCGGGGCGCGAGACGGGCCAGCCGGTCGCACCAGCGCCCCAGCGTGCCGCCCTGAAGCGGCGTGTCGAGCCGGTAGCTCAGCTGGAACAGCGGCGCGCCAGCGGCAAAGCCGAGTTCGTCCGTCACCTGCGCGGCGCCGAGGCGGAACGCGCGCGGTGGCGCCATTTCGCAGGCGCGCAGATAGTCCCAGCCTTCCGCGTCGCCGAAACGCGCCAGTCCCCATTCCCGGCGCGGGATGTCCAGCATGGCGGGCAGGATCTGCGCGACGGTCGGGCGCTCGGACGCCGTGGCTCCGGCCCAGCCGCCCGAGAGCATCGCCTCATGCGACATGGCCCATCTCCTGCGGCACGAGGGCGGCGCGGGCGGCCGGGCGGCGCGCCTTAGGGTTCGACTTCGGGTTCGACTTCGGCGCGGTGAGCGCATCGACGAAGCTCAGGACGCGCTCGGTCACCAGATGCCGCTGCCGGTCGAGGGTGACGAGATGATAGCTGTCCTCAAGGATGAGGCTGTCCACCGGCCCGCCGAGATGGCGCTGGAGATAGAGGGCGTTGCGCAGGCTGGCGACGTCGTCGTGCCGGGCGTGCACGAGCAGCGTGCGCTGGCGGATGGCCCCCAGCAGCGGACGCAGCGCGGCGACGAGGCGCCACAGCTCCCGAAGGGCGGCAGAGGGCGTGGCGGTGAGGCCGGCATCGCCGCTGCCCTGTCGCAGGGCTCGCACGATCACCGCCCGCACGCGCTCGTCCTTCACTCCGTAAGGCTCGCGCTCCTCGAACTGGTAGCGCCGGCCGATAGGCGTGTTGATGAGCAGGGGCAGCAGGAAGCTGTACCAGGGGATCGACCATCCGTCATAGCGCAGCGTCGGCGCCAGCATGACGAGGCCGGCGACCCGCTCCGGCTGGCGCGCCGCCAGGAGCGCCGCGAGCACCGCCCCCATGGAGAGGCCTCCGACCACCACGCGCTCGCAGCGCTGCTCAAGCGTGGCGAGGCCCGCGAGCGCGCTGTCGTACCAGTCTTCGAAGCCGGTGGCGGTGAGATCGTCCATGGAGCCGCCATGGCCGGCCAGTTGGCAGCACAGCACCGTGTGGCCGCCGGCAGCGAGGGCCCGGGCGACCTCCCGCATCTCAACCGGCGTGCCGCCGAGACCGTGAATGAGCAGGACGCCCACGGGCCCGCCCTCGATCGTGAAACTGCGGTCGATGATGGCCATCATGTCCTCACAGGCTGCTGGCGACGAGCGCGATGCCCGCCGTGACCAGCACGGCGCCGGCGTATTGGCGGCGGGTGGCGGGTTCCTTCAGGATCACGTGGCTGGCCACCATGATGCCGAGGATGTTGAGGCTGGCGAGCGGGAAGGCGATGCCAAGGGGCGCCAGCATCAGGACGCGGATCCAGACGATGAACTCGACGCCATAGACGGCGATGCCTGCCAGCAGCCAGGGCTGGGTGAAGAGCGCCGGCAGGAAGCGCGCGAGATCGCTGGCCGGCGGGAGGGCATCCGCCCCCCGCTTGAAGGCCAATTGCCCGCAGACGTCGCAGACCACCGACAGGGCCAGCAGGATGACCAGTTCGCTCATTGCAGGATGGCCTCCATGTGCCGGAGGATGCGCAGGTTGGTCTCGCCGTTGATCCGCGTGTCGGCGGCGGTCTGGTCCGGCCGCTGGGCGCGGTCGAGATGAGCGAGTAAGCGCCGCCACGGGCCGAGGTTGTGCGCAGGGGAGAAGTCTCCGCACACATCCATGCCGATCACCGGCCGGTGGCGGGCGAAGATGCTGATGGCTTCCAGCGTCTCGGCGAGCGACAGGCGGCCCTGGTCCCAGTTGGTGAGCGCCTCCGTCTCGGTCAGCACATCCTTGTCGAGGCTGATCCAGACCGGCGCATCGGGCAGGCGCGCGGCGATCTCGCTGATGCGCATGTGCCAGTCGCCGTCCTCGAGCCCGTGCCACGCAAGGCCGTCGCCATTGACGCCGGGCGCGGCGGTGGCGCCGGGCACGGCAAAGCCGCGCCCCGCATAGAAGGTCCGGCTCGAGGCGAAGGGATGCAGCTCCAGCCGGCCCTCGCGCAGATATCGCAGGGCGGCGCCCTTGGTCTGCGGCGCCGCGAGGTCGGAGCTGTCCGGGCCGAGCGTGACCACGCGCAGCACGTTCGGCTGCTCCAGCGCGCGGGCGACCCAGGAGCCGCAATTGAGGCTCGACGGCCAGGCGGTCCAGTCCGGGTGATTGTCGAAATGGACGATGCTGAGCGGGCGCCCGGCGCGCTCCACCAGCAGCAGCGCCAGATGATGGAAATCACCCGAGCCGATGAAATGGATGTCCCCGGCCCGGTGGGGGCCGAGGCGCGTATCGAGATCGGCGAGCGCGCCCCGGTCCGCCTGCAGGCGCAGGCGGGGGGCGAGGTCGCTGGCGGCGGTCCGGATGCCGCCGCTGCGCGCGCACGCGTCCATCATTTCCGGCTGGAGCATGATGGCGCCGTCGAGATCGAGGATGCGCGCGCGCATGGCCGTCACCGGGGCGTGACGCGGGTGAAGAGCTGGTCGAGCAGCGCCAGCGCCATGTCGATCTCCGCATGGGAGATGGTGAGGGCGGGCGCAAGCGTGATGACGTTCTTGTGGTAGCCGCCGATGTCGAGCACGAGGCCGTAGCGCTCGCCGCCATAGACAAGGTCGCCCTTCATCGCCTCGTCGGCCATCAGGTCCACCAGCTTCTTGGACGGCGTGTAGCTATCGTGCGGCTCGCAGATCTCGATGCGGAGCGCAAGGCCGAGGCCGTCCACATCGCCGACGATGGCGTGCTTCTTCTTCAGCTCCTTGATGCCTTCGAGGAAGTGGGCGCCCTTCTCCATCACGCTGGCGCCGAAATCCTCCTCCTGCATCATCCGCATGGCTTCGAGCGCGACGGCCGTACCGAGCGGATTGGCGTTGAAGGTGGAGTGGGTGGAGCCGGCGGGGAAGATCTGCGGATTGATCAGTTCCTCGCGCGCCCACACGCCGGAGAGCGGGTTGAGGCCGTTGGTCAACGCCTTGCCGAACACCAGCACGTCCGGCTGAACGCCAAAATGCTCGATGGACCAGAGCTTGCCCGTGCGGAAGAAGCCCATCTGGATCTCGTCCACCACCAGCAGGATGCCATGCTTGTCCAGCACGCGCTTCAGCTCGGGAAAGAAATTGGCGGGCGGGATCACATAGCCGCCGGTGCCCTGGATGGGCTCCACATAGAAGGCGGCGTATTCGCTCTGGCCCACCTTGGGGTCCCAGACACCGTTGTATTCGCTCTCGAACAGCCGTTCGAACTTGCGGACGCAGTGGAGGCCGTATTCCTCCTTCGACATGCCGCGCGGGCCGCGGAAATGATAGGGAAACTCCACGAACTGCGCCCGCTCACCGAAATGGCCGTAGCGGCGGCGGTAGCGGTAGGACGAGGTGATGGCGGAGGCGCCCAGCGTGCGTCCGTGATAGCCGCCTTCGAAGGCGAACATCAGGCTCTTGCCGCCGCAGGCGTTGCGCACGATCTTGAGCGAGTCCTCAATGGCCTGCGCACCACCGACGTTGAAGTGCACGCGCCCCTTACGGCCGAAGCGCTCCTGCGCGCCGATGGCGATCTCGGCGGCCAGCTCGATCTTCTCGCGGTGTAGATACTGGCTGGCCACCTGCGGCAGGCGCTCTAGCTGGCGGCGCATGGCGTCGTTGAGCCGCTGATTGCCATAGCCGAAATTGACCGCCGAGTACCACATCTGGAGATCGAGGAACGGCCGGTCCTCGTCGTCATACATGAACGAGCCTTCGCAGCGCTCGAAGATCTTCGGAAATTCCGTGTAGTGAACCGTATCGCCATGGGAGCAATAGGCATTCTCAAGGGTGAGAAGGCGCTCGCGCTCCGCCTCGGCGGTGGTGGCGGTGCCGGTCAGCAGGCTGCGATCAAGCATGGATGTCCTCAAGCTCAAGACCGCCGAAGGCGGCCGTGCGGGGGGTGGAGGCGTTCTGGAGGAGGTAGTCCAACGCATCGGCAAAGCTGCTGATGCGCTGATGGGGGATGTCGTGGATGCGGCAGAATTCGGCGAGGCGTCCCTTGGCGAGGACGAAGTCCGCCCGCTCCGCAAGGCAGAAGTCGGACTTGCCGTCGCCGATCAGCACCACGCGTTCCCGGCCCCGCGGCGCCGCCGCGCACTTGCAGGTGCCGTTCTGGCAGCGCGGCGCGGGCGGCGGGAATTGCGCGGCCCAGCGCCCGCTCCCGAGCGGCTGAAGATGATTGGAGCGCGTGGGCAGGGAGATGCCCTTGGCTTCGAGCATGACGTCGATGAAGCGCTTGAAGCCGTCGGAGACGATCTGGAGCTCGGCGCCGCGCCGGCGCGCCTCGGTCACGAAGGCCGGGAAGGCAGGATCGAGCGGCAGAGTGCGCAGCTTGGCGTCCAGAACCTCAGGCTGGACATCCAGCAGATCGACCTGCCGCGAGAGGCAGGTGCGGGTATCGATGAGGCCCGTTTCCCAATCCGCCTCGACTTCCCGCCACGCCGGATCGGCGAAGGTTTCCAGAATGAAGTCGGTGGTGTCGGTGGGGCAGATGGTTCCGTCGAAATCCAGGACGAAATGGAGCTTCATTGCGGGGCCTCGATAAGTGCCCCGTACGTTTGGCAAGCCCCGTGCCAAACCATAACCATTTGAAATCAAACGATATTAAATATGACCACGCACGCACAGCCCCCCGCATCACGGGGGAAGCCCCGAAATTTGGAGGTCGCCCCATTCCGCGGGGCCACACCCGGGTGCCGATCTGCTGCAACGCTGCGTCAGGCCTGCGCCCCCTTTCCCTTCAGGGAGAGTCGAAGGGCCCGCAGCGCGTTCAGGATGACTGCGACATCGATGACCTCCTGGATCAGCGCCCCCTGCACCGGTGACAGATGACCGAGCGCCGCCGCCACCATGCCGATCACCGACAGGCCGATACCCGCAACGACGCTTTCCATCGCGATCCGCCGCGCGCCACGGGCAATTCCGATGCCGGGCACCAGCCGATCCACCCGGTCCACCAACAGCACCACATCGGCCGCCTCGGCGGACGCGGCGGCGCCCCGTGCGCCCATCGCGACGCCCACGTCGGCCGCGGCAAGCGCGGGCGCGTCGTTCACCCCGTCGCCGACCATCATCACCGGACCGCGCTTGCGCTCGGAGAGCACCAGCAGCACCTTCTGGTCCGGCGTCAGCCCCGCGCGGATGCCGTCGAGGCCAAGCCCCTGCGTCACGCTCTCCGCCACCTCCCGACGATCGCCGGTGGCAAGCAGGATGCGCTCCACCCCTTCCCGGCGCAGCCCGTCCAGCATGTCGCGCGTACCAGCCCGTAGCGGATCGGCCATGACGAGATGTCCGGCTAGCCGCCCATCGAGCCCCACCGCCACCAGAACAGATCCGGCAGGGAGTTCGGTCCGGGCCGCCCCCTGGCCCACGCGCGCGGCGACGAAGCCATGCCCGCCGACGAGCACGGTTCGCCCCTCCACCTGCCCCGACAGCCCCTCGCCCGGCGTCTCCACGACGCTGGAGGGCACGCTGAGCGTGAGCCCGCGCTCGCGCGCCGCCGCCACGATGGCCTGCGCCACGGGGTGTTTGGTCGCCTGATCGAGCGCGGCGGCAAGACGCAGAATGTCGTCCGCCGTGGTGCCGTCATGACTGAGGACGGAGACGATCTGCGGCCGCCCCTCGGTGAGCGTGCCGGTCTTGTCGAGGATGAGGGTGCGGGTGCGCGCCATGGCCTCCAGCGGCCCCGCGCCCTTGATGAGAACGCCGAAATGGGCAGCGCGGGAGAGGCCTGCCACAAGGGCAACCGGCACGGCGAGGATCAGCGGACACGGCGTCGCCACGACCAGCACGGCCACGGCCCGGACCGGATCGCCGGTGAACCACCATGCCGCCACCGCCAGAGCCACCGTCACGGCGAGGAAGCCCAGCGACCACTGGTCCGCGAGCCGCGCCATGGGCGCCTTGGAGCGCTGCGCCTCCTCCACCAGCCGCACGATGCCCGCATAGGTGCTGTCGCGTGCCGGCCGCGTGGCGATGAGGTCGAACGCCTCGCCCGCATTGGTCGAGCCGCTCATGGCGGCCTCATCCCGCGCGAGGCGGACCGGCAGGGCCTCGCCGGTCAAGGCGGAGGCATCGAGAAAGGCGGTGTCGGAGGCGATGGTGCCGTCCACCGGCACCACGTCCCCCTGCCGGATCAGCAGGCGGTCCCCCGGCGTGATGGCATCGAGCGGGATGTCCTCCAGCGCCCCTGCACGGTGGCGGGTGGCGCTGCGGGGCACGCGGGCGAGGAGGTCACGCATGTCCCGCCGCGCGCGGCCTTCCGCGAAACTCTCCAGGAAGGTGCCGCCGGAATACATCACCGCGACCACACAGGCGGCCAGCGCTTCGCCGACCAGCAGCGCGGAGGACATGGAGAGCGCCGCGACGATATCGAGCCCGATTTCCCCCCGCCGCAGGCTGCGCAGGATCTCCAGCAGCAGCGCGAGCAGCACCGGGATCGTCCCCACGCTCCACACGATGGCGGCGGCCCGCTCCCATCCGCCGAGGCGCACAGCGAGCCCACCTGCGAGCGCCCCAAGCGCGAGGAGCAGCAGCAGGGTCCTCAGCCGGCTTTCCTGCGCGTGATCCATGCGCCCTCCCCTCATGACCGGCGCCGGAAGCCGGTGCGTTCAGCACCCAGGCGACACGGCCCTGCGGCGATGTCCGGCGGCGAGAGGAGCACTATGACCGGCCCGCGCGGCGGCGAAAGGGCGACGTTCCGGCGCACCGATCCGAAAGGGGGGCTGCCCGACGCCCGAGAATTGCGAGGGCGCGTGCCGGACGGATGGCGCCGGTGCGACGCAGCCGGTCGCCTACCCTCGCCCGCGATGGACCTGCATGAAGGCACGGATGCTTTCGGCGAGCCTGGAGCGGCCTCGCTCCCGGTCGCGGGGCGCGGCGGCCTCCAGATGCGCGGTATCCCGGCGCTGGGCGAGAAGCGCGCCCAGTTCGTCCGCAAGTCCCGGACGATCCTTCAGCAGCGGCGCGAGGGCCTCCTTGGCGATGGCGAAGGCCACCACATAGGTCAAAGCCCGGACAGTGCCCGCCTCGCCTTCGCCCAGCAGCACCCCCTCCTCGCCGATCAGATCGCCAGGAGCCAGACGATGGATCTCCGCGCCGGGGGCATCCGCGCTGCGGGTGAGACCCAGGATGCCGCTGCGCACGATCATCAGCACCGACAGCACCTCGCCCTCTCGCGCCACCACCTCGTCCTTACGGTAGGTGCGCTGCTCCATGGCATCCGCCAGCGCGGTTTTCTCCTCTTCGCCGAGGCTGGAGAACAGCGCGACGGAATCCAGGAGGCGCAGGCTGAGGGGGCGCTGGGACACCTCCGACCGGGGCACGCTGTCGCCGCCCGCCCCGGCCGGCGCGGCCAGATGCAGGCCGGCCGCCTTGGCATGGCGGTAGACGAGATCGAACATCTCGTCCTTCGCCGCCGAAGAGGCGCCGAGTTCCGCGACATGGAAGGAGAGCTCCAGATCCACCGCCTGGGCGTCGAGGGTCTTGATATGCACGGCGGGGGCCGGATGGCTGAGGATGAGCGTGGAACTCGACAGCGCGTCGCGCAGGACACGGGCGAGCGCCAGCGGCGCAAGGGTCGGCACGAGGCGCACCCGCAGCTTCACGCCATGGCGGCGCTCCGGCCCGCTGGCATTGGTCAGCATCTCCTTGGCGAGGTTGCTGTTGGGCAGGATGACGAGATCATTGCCGGAGCTGAGCAGATGGGTCGCCCGCCAGTTGGTCTCGATCACCCGGCCTTCGACGCCATTGGGGAGGATCACCCAGTCGCCCACGCCATAGGGCCGGCTGATATTCAGCGCGATGCCCGAGAACAGGTCCGCCAGTGTACTTTGCAGCGCGAGACCAAGGACGATGGCCACGACGCCGGATGTGGCGATGAGCGTGCCCACCGGAACGGAGAAGACGTCGGCGACGACCGACAAGGCCGCCCCCACGTAGATGACCCCCACCAGCAGGTCCTGAAGCAGCCGGCCTTCGCGCGGCCGCCGCTCGAAGATGAGGAACATGCGCACGAAGCCGGCCAGGCAAAGGGCCGCGCTGCTCCACCAGACCACCTTGGCGAGGCTCATGAAGCCGCCGTGCAGGCTCGGCGGCGCTTGCGCCCCGGCTTCGTAGGGCACGATGCCTTCCGAGGTCAGAAGCGCCGTCAGAAGGGTCAGGAGGGCGACCTGACCGATGAGATGGGGCCACGGACGGTCGCGCAGAGCGAGCCGAAGGCCGAGGGCGACCGCCAGCGCCGCGACGGCAGTCGGCACCAACGGGTCTGCGATGAGCAGGCGCAGCTCGTCCGCGAGTCCGGTTCCGCCCGAGATCATGGCCGCGCGGGCGGCGTCGGCGGCAGGAAGACGGTCATTCCCGACTCGAGGCTGTAAGCACCGCCGTTGCCGTCGGGCTCCACCCGTAGCCGGAAGCTGTTGAGATCATGGTCTCCGGCCGCCCGCGCGGCCCGCCAGGTAGCGAACTCGCCGAGCGGGAGCAGCGCCGTCACCCGCGCCGGAATGGTTTTCCCACCGGCCCCTTCCAGCACGAGCGGCCCGCCCACCGCGATGCCGGTGAGACGGTCCTCCCGCGCGGTGAAGCTGAACCAGGTGCCGCCGTCGGGCGCGAAGGTCATGACCGGCCGCCCCGGTGCGATGATCTCGCCGGGCGCGGCCACCTCCACCCGCACCGTGCCGTCCGCGGGCGCCGTGAGGCGGGTCTTTGCGAGTTGCGTCTCCAGCACCACCACGCTGGCCTCGGCAAGAGCGAGGCGGGCATCCGCGAGGGTCCGCTCCTGCGGCGTCGGGCCGGCGATGGCTTCCGCATGCTGGGCCTGCTTGAGCGCGAGGTCGGCCTCCGCCTTGGCGAGGGACGCCGTATCCTGGTCGAGCTGCTGCTGGCTGGCATATCCGCGAGAGGCCAGCGCCGACGTGCGCTGGTCCTGAAGCCGCGCAAGATCGAGGTTGGCCTTGGCCGTGCGCACCGCCTCGGCGCGGATGGCAATCTCCTCCGCGCGAACGCCCGAATAGACGCGGGCGCGATCCGCCCTTGCGCTCGCCGCCGCGGCACGGGCTTCGCCCAAAGCCGCCGAGAGGTCGGGATTGTCGATCACGGCGAGCAGGTCGCCCTTGCGGACCCTGTCCCCCGACCGCACCGGCACGGCGATCAGCCGCCCGGTGACCTCGGGAGCGATCCGCACCTCCGTCTGGCGCACCATTCCCGCCACCCGCGCGTCGGCAGGCGGGCGATGAAGGACATAGGCGCCGACCGCGCCGCCGGTACCGATCACGAGGACAGCGGCCAGGATGCGGCGCCGGGAAACTCTGGTCATTGCGCGCGCTCCCCACGAAAGAGACGTCCCGCGCCGACAGCCAGCGCGGCATAGGCCAGGGCGAGCCCCCACAGCCCCACCCAGTCCGCCCGCACGTCCCCGAGCGTGGCGCCCATCTGGTTGAGGCGGACGAGGCCGTCGATCCCGAAGCTCGAGGGGAAGAGCGCGCTGGCGCGCCGCAGGGCCTCCGGGATGGCCTCGATCGGCCATGCGACGCCCACCAGGAAGAACATGGGCAGACTGAGCGCGATGATGAGCAGCATCGCCGTCTCTCGGCGCCGGAAAAAGGCGCCGAGAAACTGGCCCATGAAGCTCACCGCCAGCAGGAACGGCAGGGCGAAGGCGAGCAGATCCAGGAGATGCGGGCTCGCGGAAAACCCGAAGACGCGCGGCAGCACCACGAGGTAAAGCCCGACGGCAGGCAGCGCCAGGCAGAGGTGCGCCAGGGCCTGCCCCAGCACGGCGCGGGCGCCCGTGCGATGCCGGCGCGCGGCCACCCCGCCCCGTTCGAAGGCAACGCCGCCGGCCGTTGCCGCGCCCATCAGCAAGGTCTGCTGCAGGATCAGGACGAAGGCGGCCGGAACGACGTAGCTGCCATAGCCGCCCGTTGGATTGAACAGCGGCTCGACCAGCACCTCCACCGGCGAGCCCGCCGCACGCGCGGAGCGGGTCTGGCTGCCATCCGGCCGCGCGCCGCCGGACGCCGTGTCCGCCGTCACCTGGGCCGCAGCCTCGGAAATGCCCTGAAGCGTCCGGTTGTACAGAAGGAAATAGGCGGAATCGACGAAGGCAGGCACCCGCGCCTCATTGCCCTTCAGCACCTCGCGGGCGGTGCCTTCCGGAATGCCGACGATGCCGAACACCTCCCGCCGCTGCAGCGCCGCCCGCGCATCCGCCAGCGTCGGCGCCTGGACGGCCACCGTGATGGCTTCATCGGCATTAAGGGTCTCGATGAGCGTTCGGGAGACATCGGTGTGGTCGTCATCCACCACCGCGATTGGAATGTCCCGGACCAGTTGGCCGAGATAAGGCTGCGGGTAGAACACGCCGTAGAGGATGGGTGCCGCCACGATCAGGCTGAACAGGCCGGTGTCGCCGAGGACGCGGGCATATTCGTTGCGGAAGGCGCCGACGACGCTTCGCGGAGCCGCCGCTTCCGATCGGACCTCGGGGCGCGGCGCACCCATCGGCAAAGAAACCAAGGAATGCAGGCGCATCAGGGCAAAGCCGAAGAAGGCGAGCGCCAGCACGCCCAGCGCCAGCATCGGGACCGCCGTATCCGCAACCGGAACGCCGCGCGCTCCTTCGTCGAACAGGATCTGGATGTACCAGCGCAGCGGCAGCAGCAGTCCCCAGCCCTGCGCGAAGGCGTTCATGCCGATGATCGGAAAGCCCACGCCGGCAAAGCCGAACGCCGGCGAGCAGAAGATTCCGGTGAGCGAGAGCCCCACCGGAAGGCTCTTCGTCAGAAGCTGAAGCAGCGCGGCAAGGCACAGATAGGCCATGACGAAGAGGCAGGCCGCCACCGCGATGACCAGAGGACTGCCGCGGAACGGAACCCCATAGAGCCCGTGGATGATTCCGACGCCCACCGCCAACATCACGAGGTAGATGCCGAAATACGGGGCCAGCTTGCCCACCAGTGCGGTGAGCGCGCTTCCACCTGCGGCCTGAAGCCAGGATTTCAACCCTCTCGCCGCAAATTCCGACCCCACCGCATAACCGCCGCTGATGGCGATAAGCACGTGCAGCACCGTGGGCAGGACGGCGCGCAGCAGGAACTGCACATAGTTCAGCGCCGGGTTGGTCAGCACATATTGCTCCACCACCAGCGGCCCCGGCCGTCCGGCCGTCTTGGCGGCGGCAGGGACGAGGGTTGCGGCCGCAGCGTTCGCGGCGGCAGTGAGCGCGCCCTGCGCGATGTTGCCGGGGCTGAAATATTGCTTGTTCGAGAAGATCACCACCTGCGGCCGCCGGCCGGCGAGAAGATCCCGCTCGAAATCCTCCGGGATATAGACAGCGGCGATGACCGCGCCGGACCGCACCGCATGCATTGCCGCGCTCAGGTCGCCGGAACGCTGGGCGACCTCGGTGCCCGGAGCCGCCTGGATCGCGTGCACGAAGGTCATGGAGGTGGGGGTGCGGTCCGCATCCACCACATCCACTTTCAGACCGCGGACCACCGCATGGCCGAAGGTCGCGGCGAGCAGCGCGAAGGCGATGAGCGGGATTGCGAGAACCAAAAGCAGCGCCAGCCGGTCGGCGGCGATCCAGCGCACCTCGCGGGCCATCACCGCGACCAGCCCCGGCGCCTCCGCAGGGGCCGGGCGGGTGGCTTCGGCACCGTCCACAGCGGTCATTGCGCCGGCCTCTTCCATTCGGCATAGGCGCTCATGCCGGGACGCAGTCCGGCCAGCGGCGCGACCGGATAGGCGCGGACCTCGAAGGTCCTCAGATCGAAATCGCCGGTGGCGCGGGTCGCCCGCCAGCCGGCATATTCGCCGCGCGTCGCGATGGTGCGCACCTCCACCGTCACCGGCCTGTCGCCGAGGGCCGGGATGCGCACGGTGAAGCGGTCGCCAGGCTTGAGGCCACCGATCAGGTCCTCACGCAGGTCGAACCGCACCCAGACGTCCGAGAGGTCCACCAGCGAGAGCAGCGGCACGCCGGGCGAGACATATTCGCCGGGCTCGGCATTGACCTGATAGACCTGCGTGGCGGCGGGCGCCTTCACCACGAGTTCGTCGACCTGCGCCTGCAGGGTCCGGATGGCGGCGTCGGCCTTGGCGACCGCGGCCTCCGCCACGCCACGCTCCTCGGCGGTGTAGCCGGCGATGGCCTCGTCCTGCGCGAGGCGCGCCTGATCGAGGGCGCGCCTGGCCACATCAAGGGAGGCGGTCGCCTCGTCGAGCTTCTGCACCGAGGCGAAATCGCGCTCGGTGAGCTGCCGGGTGCGGTCGTAAGTCTGCTGGGCGAGCTTGGCCGAGGCATCGGCCGCGGCCACCGCCGCCTTGCGGGCGGCGATGACTTCGGCGCGGGTGCCGACGCGGATGCGCTCGAGATCGGCCTCCGCCACCACCTTGGCGGCCCGCGCCTCCGCGAGACGCGCGAGCAGTTGCGGATTGTCGATGGTGACGAGGGCGGCGCCCTGCGCCATGTCGGCGCCCCGGTCGGCAGGACGGGTCGAGATCCGGCCGTCCACGCGGGCCGCGATGTCGAGGCGCCGGGCATCCGCCTCCCCCTGCACCAGCAGGGGGTCCGGCTGCACCAGGAACCATAGCGACAGGCCCACGACGAGGCAGATGCTGAGAGCGACAACAACGGCTGCGGCGCGGGCGCCGGAAGAGGAAGACGGCGCCGGGAGTTCGGGCTCCGTCGTGGGTGGAGTTTCGCGTGTCATTGCCTGCGCCAGATCGCCATACGACACCGCTGCCGCGGGCGGCATCGGAGGCGCCCGTGTGGCACGGGGACATCAGGCATCGCAGGGGAGCGCCCGGGGCGCTCACAGTGAGGACGTGAGGCGCCGTTACCGAAGCGCAGTCGGGGCGAGGCTCTCCGGTCGCAGCAGTTCCTTCAGCGCAGTGAAGCGCGGATCGTCGCGGACGGCATCAAAGCGCGGATCGGTTCGGATCCAAACCACACCGGGCTCCCGCGCCTCCATGGCCTCGGACAGAAGGTCGAGCGCAACGTCATGCCGCCCAAGGGACAGGGCCAGGGTGGCGCGGGCAAACGCAGTGCCGCCATAGACGGAGAGCCCGAGGCGCTGCTGCGCGTCGGAAGGAGCGCCCGCCCATGCCCGCACTTCCGCGGCTGCGAGTGCCAGCATGGGGATGTCCCGATCCAGCCCGTCGAGACGTTCGGCAAGAGTGAGTGCGGCCTCGCGCTGGCCGGCAAAGGTCAGAGAGAGCGCCCGATAATAGAGCGCTTCCGCGGGCTGGGTGCCCCCGACGGGCGCCATGGCGCTCGCATCGTGGAAGTGCCGGGTCGCGAACCGGCAAAGCGCCTCGGCGCATTCCAGCTGCGTGGAGATGGGCTCCATCGCGCGCGCCCGCGCGAAGAGCCGGATCGCGTCCCCGTGGTGGCCGCAGAAGGCGCGGAAGGCGCCATAAAGGCGCACGCACCGCGCGTTCTCTCCGAGCGCCATCGCCGTCTTGAAGGCCTCTTCCGCAACGGCCCTGTCCCAGTCCAGCCAGGCCGCGACGGTGGCGCGGGCGGTGTGGGCCTCCACCGATTTCCCATCGATGCTGAGCGCCTTGCGGACCGCCGCCGCGGCCTCGCGCGATGCGGTCGCGTGGTCGATCAGCCCAAGCCGGAAGAGATCGAGATGGCAATCGGCGATGCCGGAATAGCCGCGGGCATAATCGGACGTGGTGTCAGAGACCTGGCGGAACAGGCCGAGCGCCTGCCGCAGAGCCTGCGGTGTCTGCTGGTCGAGCAACTGGCGGGCGCGATAGACTTGGGCGGAGGCCTTGATCGCCTGCGGCCTCGGTCCTGCCGCGCCGCTGCGCATGGCCGAACTGTCGAAGCGCAGGCGGCTCAGGATGGTGGCCGCGATGCGCTCCTGAAGGATGAGCCCGTCCTCCGGCGTTTCCACGTGCCCGTCGAACCGGTCGGACCACACGGCGAAGCCCGAGGGGTCGGCGAGTTCCACCGTCACCCGCAGGACGGCGCCTGCACGCCGGACGGTGCCGTGGATGACACCGTCGGCCGAAAGCTCCTGCGCCACGGCCGCGATGGGCGCGCCCGTGTTGCGGTATCGAAACGCGATCTGACGCGAGGCGACGCGGTAGCCTTCGGCCTTCTCCAGAGCGAAGATGAGTTCATCCGTGAGCTCATCCGCAAAAATGACGTCCTGCGCTCCTCCCGAAAGGGGTGTCAGGGGCAGGATCAGAACCGCAGCCCCGGTGCCGGGCCGGAACAGGCCACCGTCAGCCTCCGGCAGCGCCGGCCTCTCCGTGGGGGCAAGCCAGGTGAAAAGCGGAACGTAGGTTCCCGTCGGCAGATCGATGCGCACCCGGTCCTGCGGCGACGGTTCGGCATAATAGGCGGCAAGCTTGCGCCGGAGCCGGCGCGCCTCTACGCGCACGGTGGAATCGAAACGGGGATCGTAAGCGGGCTCTCGGGCATAGATGGCATTGCCGATGGGGCCTTCCTTGAGGCCCGCGGCCCGGCCGGCCAAGACCTCTTCCACCAGATGGCGGAGCAGCACGGCAAGCTTGTCCGATCCCGCGAACTGCCCGCTGCGCTCGATGCGCTCCAGCTGCTCGCGCACAGCCCAGGACGAGACCTCACCATCCCCCATCATTCTCGGCTCCGATTGTCGCCGGGGGATATAGCACGTTGCCGTTCCACCCGCCCGCCGGGCCGGGGACGCCCGGCAGAGGCGCTCACGGTGACCGCGGGACGACTAACACGGGCTGGAGGTCAAAGGCTGAGCGCGCCTCGCGGGCGGACGGCCCACTATGTTCGGCAGCATATGCCCGCCGACGCTCCCCAAAGCCGCCTCCCCCTGACCCTCGGCCCGCATCGCACCGGCCCGCCTCTCCCAACAGAGGATGGACAATCAACGCTCGACCGCAGCCGCGCGTCTTGGCCTAGATTCGCACTTCCCTGTTGAAGCGCTCGATGAGTGCGGCGCGCTGGGGATTGAGCGTCTTCCAGTCGATGAGGGTCAGTTTGGAGAGTTCCGCCTCGGACTTTGCCACCTTCTGCAGTTCGGAACTGAAGGCGACAGTCCGGTTCGTGGGCAGCAGGAAGTTCGGCGCCGCCGCCATCCGTGCCTGCACTTCGCCGGACAGGGCGGCATTGATATAGGCGTAGGCGAGATCGAGGTTCTTCGCATTGGCGATGGCGTGCAGGGAGTTCCGCACCAGAACCCAGCCCGAATCCGGGCGGGCGATGGCGATCTCCACGCCATTCTGCGCCAGCGGCAGCACGGCATTGAGATAGTTCACGCTGATGTCGATCTGGCCCTGCTGGAACAGGGTCGCGAGCGCACCGGGATTGGCGGCCACGGCGCCCAGATTGGGCAACAGCCGCTTCACCGCCTCGAACGCGGGCTCCATATTGCTCTCGCTGCCGCCGTTGAGCTTGGCGATCTCCACCATCCAGGCGGCGCCGAGACTGCTGCCGAGACCGGTGATGCCCACGCGTCCCTTGAATTCGGGCTTCCACAGGTCGAGCCACGAGGTCGGCGGCGTCTTGATGGTGCTGGGATTGTACGCAATGCCCATGACCTGCGCCGTGATGAAGGCGCCCATGCCGTTCGGATCGATGAAGCGCTCCGGCAGGGCCGACAGGTTCGTCACCTTGTCGACCGGCAGCGGCGCGAAGATGCCGCGGCTGAGGGCTTCCAGATAGGGCCCCTCGTCCATCAGCACCACGTCGAACGGCGGGTTGGATTTCGAAGCCGAGACCTTTGAAACCGCCTCGAGCGCCAGCACAGGCTCCAGCAGCACGTTCGCACCCGTGGCCTTCGTGAAGGCGGGGAGAAGAATGGCCCGCTGGGCCTGCTCCCACGTTCCCGGATAGGTCGTCGCGACCAGCGGACCCGCTGCCGCGTGCGCGGCCCGGGAGAATGCCGGCAAGGCCGCCGGCGCCAGCGCGGCAGCGGCACCCGACGCAAGGAAATGACGTCGTGTCAGGATGGCGGACATGCTGTCTCTCCCAAAAGGCCGTCGATCAAGGCAGACCTGCGCCCGCCGATGAGGACCACCTGCGAGATCGCAGGCGACGACCGTCCGCCACCCGAACCTCGCCAGTTCCGAGACAAACAGTCGTAAAAATTGTCTACAAAATAAAGATCAAATTGCGCTCGTTATCTGATTGCAATTTGGGCAGGAGCGGCCGTTCACCCTTCAACGCGGCGGCGGCTGCGCTTCTGAGGGATGACCCCCAGATCTTCGAAGATGGCGGCAAGGTCCACCGCCTCCCCGCCCTCGCTGCCGATCTTGAGTCGCGCTTCCATCTCGGTCAGATGCCGGTCCATGGCCGAAATGGCCCCCGCCTTGTCGCGCGCGAGCACCCGCTCGGCAATGTCCGGGTGGGCGTCGGGACAATGGTCCTCCGCCCCGGCGGGCTCGTACTGCGCGATGATGAGGGAGGTGCGCAGCGCCAGTTCCTCCATGAACTTGATCAGCACCGGATTGCCACTGAGACGGGCGATGCCGAGGTGGAAGTCGGCACTCAGCGCCAGCCCGTCCCACCGGTCATGGTCGGCATGCGCGCGCTCCAGCGCCAGCATGCCTTTCAGATCGCGGGCCGCGTCGGGCGTGAGATTGTCCACCGCTGCCGAGATCGCCGCCCGCTCGAGAATGCGCCGGGTCGCGAATACGGCCCGCGCCTCCTGTGGCGAGGGCTGGGAGACGAAGGCGCCCCGGTTGGGAATGAGAGTCACGAGGTCCCGAGAGCCCAGATGCGACAAAACCTGGCGGATATGGGTCCGGTGGGTCCCGAAGGCCGAGGCCAGTTCCACCTCGCCGAGTTTCATGCCCGGCCGCAGGCGCTTCAGGCTGATCGCCTTCAAGATCCCCTGCACGACCGGATCGTGATCCATCGTCGCGCGCTCGGTGGCCGCCGCCATCGCCTTCGGTTTGCGCATAGGGGTCCGTCTCCAGTTCCAAATCCGGTCTGGCATCGCGTGGTCCGCATGGCAACCGGCTGCCCACATTACATGCGGCAATCAATAACGATCTTTGTCGACAATATGTGCCGCAACACGCTAGGTCTTCAACCGGCAGGGGACCCTACCCCGCCGCACACGATCCCTCGCAGCAACGGAGAAGCGGATGCGAGAGCGCGACCTGATGGGCTATGGCGGCCGGCCGCCGGCCATCGTCTGGCCCAATGGCGCCCGCGTAGCTGTCTCGCTGGTGGTCAATTTCGAGGAAGGGGCCGAACTCGCGGTGGGCGACGGCGATGACGCCAGCGAGCGGATCGGCGAGGTGCTGAGCGTCGTCGCGCCGGGCCGGCGGGATTTCGGCCAGGAGGAGATCTTCGCCTATGGCACGCGGGTGGGCCTGTGGCGCTTTCTCGATGCGTTCGACCGGCACGAGCGGCAGGCGACCTTCTACATGTGCGGGCGCGCCGTGGAGCGCCTGCCGGCGCTGGCGGCGGAGATCGTCGCCCGGGGACACGAACCGGCTTGCCATGGCTGGCTGTGGCGCCCCCATGCCGATTTCACCGATGCGGCCGAGGAGCGGGCGTCGCTGGTGCGCTGCATCGATGTCATCCGCGACACCACCGGCCAGCGCCCGCTCGGCTTCTGCTGCCGGGGCAGCCAGAGCCCCCATACGCGGGCGCTGCTGGGCGAGCTGGGCTTCCTCTACGATTCCAACGGCTTCGACGACGACCTGCCCTATTGGTCTGCCGCCGGTGATGGCCGCATCCTCGTCGTGCCCTATGCCTTCGATACGAACGACATGAAATTCTTCCACCCCAACGGCTTCGTCGAGCCGGGGCAGTTTGTGCGCTATGTCGAGGCGGCGCTGGGCACCCTGGTCGAAGAGGCCGGCCGCGGGCGCAGCAGCCTGCTCAACATCGGACTGCATCTGCGCATCTGCGGCCGGCCGGCGCGCTTTGCTGCCGTGGAGGGCATCCTCGCCGCCTTGAGATCCCTGGGCGATCGGGTCTGGGTGGCGCGGCGGGACGAGATTGCGCGCCATTGGTTATCGGCAACGGCGCATATCGGAACCGATTGACCATCGGCCGCCGGGGCCCGTTCCGATCCTCCGTCACACGAGGAGATGGCTGCCGCTGGCGCTGGTGAAATCGAGCTGCACCACGAGGTCGTTATAGTCGTGGTCGCCGCCGCCATAGAGGTCTTCCCAGCCCCACGTGTTCATGCCGTAGTTCCACAGATGCCCCACGTGCGCGCCGTCGACCACTTCGTTGGCATTGGCGAAGGCATAGAAGGTGTGCCCGCCGGACGAGAGCTTCATGGCAACGAGATCGCCCGCATTCACGTGCAGAAGGGTACCCTCGCTATAGCCGCCGAAGCTGGCGCTGGTGAGCATCGTGCTGCCGTTGCCCGTCACATAGGCGCGGGCATCGCTGGCGGCGTCATAGCCCGCGTCGCCGGGCTTGAGGCCGCCGATGCCGCCGGAATAATCGTCCACCTTGTAGAAAGTGACGTGCTCGTCCTGCGCGCCCCCCTGGCGCATCCGCACGATGGCGGTCTGGTCGTTGGCGGCACCGACGGTCTCCGCGACGGCCACAGCCTGCGCCACATGAACGGCACTTGTGCCCAAGGCTGAAACGAAATCCACGAAACCGGCGGACGTAGTGGCGCCGCCCTGGGGCGTCGTGGTGGAAGCGCCGCCGATGCCGACGGACACCACGCTGCCGGCGGCAACCCCCATCTGCGTGACCGTCGACTGCGCCTGCTGATCGAACATCTTGACCAGGTCCGCCGAGAAGTCCTTCTGGAGGGCCTGCTGGGCGAACTGGGCGGACCAGGCATGGGCATCGCCCGCCTTCCCCGTAAGGCTGTAGCCGACGCCGCCCACGGTCACCTGCACCGCCGTGTCCGAGGCCAGTATGGGCTGGAACAGCAGGCTTTGCGTCACGGGCGCGACATCGCCCGCGGCGACGTTCAGCATGTCCGGCGTGTGGAAATAGGTCTGCCCTTGCAGGAGCGCGCTGACCGCCCGCGCCAGCAGCAGGTCATTGGCCTGCCCGAGGTTCGACACCGCGTGATAGCCGGGCCCGCCGGTGGAGCTGCCGCTGAGATCGAGCCCCGCCCCGACGCTTGCGAAGGCGCCCGGCGAGACCACGGCCGCCTGCACGATCAGGTCCAGAATATTGCCCGGCGTCGCAAGGCCCTGATCGGCCAGCGCCGCCGTGACACGCGCGCTGGTGTGATCCGCGATCCGCGAACCGTTGTAATCCGGTGCCGTGTTCAGGGCCGTGAGCACAAGGTTCATCACCGTGCCGGAATCGGCGTTGAGTTCCTTGAGCCCGGCACTGACGAGCGTCTCGATGACGCCGAGATTCCCGGACTGCGCGAGCCCCACCGCCTTGGTGGCGGCTGCGGTCGTGAGCGCCGAGATGGGCGTATTGATCCAGCTCGGCAGCGTGATGCCTGCCTTCAGGCCCGCAGGCTGGAATGTCGAACTCTCGGCATAAATGCCGAAACCGGAATTGGGCGCGGCAGCAGCGGGCTGATCGAAGGCGTCGAACAGGAACAGCGGCACCGTCTTGCCGTTGTTCGCGCTCTCCATGCCGTTCAGCCAGGAGAAGATCTGCGTGTAGACGGTCGACTGATTGTTGACCGTCGGCGTGTTGTAGACCGTCGAATATCCGGTTTCGCCCACATAGACGTCCACGTTTCCGCCGAGCGTGTTGGCGAGGCTCTGGAAATAGGTCGAAACAGGCGCGAAATTCGTGGAGGACATCGGCCCGAGCGATGTCGACTGCGTGTACTGATCGTACATCACATAGGGCGAATTGTTGTTCCAGCTGCTGCTCCAGTTGCTCTGGATGTAGCTGGTCGTGGCGTTCGCGACCGTATTTCCGTAATTCGCGATGGATGCGGAGATCGGAATATCGCCAAGGCCCGCAGCCGCCATGGAGGCCTTGAGATTGGTGAAGGACGCATTGATCCAGCCCTGATAGCTGGAAAAGCTCGGATCGCTCGGCGGCGGACCATTCATGTCCAGCTCGTTGCCCAGCAGGATGCCCCTCAGATGCGCCTTAACATTTGCCACGCTCCCGAAGGAGGAGATGAGCATCTGGACCCACTGGTCGGTATAGGTGGAGCTGTTCATCAGCCCGGCCGCCCACGGCGCGCCATACCCGCCCTGAACGACCGCGCTCTCGTTGGTGCCCATCACCAGTTCGACATTAGAGGTTCCCACCACATAGGTGATGACCTGCTGCTGCGTCCCGTCCATCACCGGCGTGGGACCGAGACTGTCGTGATAGGTGCGGATGAGGCTGAAGTTTTGGGTGATCTGGTTCAGATCAGCCGTGATGGAATAGCCGGTCCGCCCGACTTCCCAGCTCTCGTAATTGATGCCGACATTGTAGCCGAAGGGCGTGTTGGCGGGCACGAGGTTCACATTCGCCATCGGCATCTCTCCACCCGGGCAGGACCGCCGCTCCCACCCGAAGGGAACGCCGAACCCCACGACCACCCTGACATGGTACCTCAAGCATGGCTGGCCGTCGTGAAGATTGCATGTCGAATGCGCGCAGATACGCCGCCGCCGGCGGCCAGCCTTGGGAAGAGGCCCCACAGGTCCGCCGCGCCCATCCCCGACGCACGCCGAAATCCATCAAGGATCACCTGGCTTCCGGGTTTGGCGAGATGGGTCAGGACAAGACAGGTGGCGGAGACGGAGACCATCACACTCACGCGACGATGCCACGGAAGCGTTTCGCGTCGTGCGACCTGCGCGTGACGGTGGGTTCCTGGCGATCGATGCGGCGTTCCATGTCGAGCGCCCACTCCTCGGCATCCTTGCGACGCAGGAACGTCTCGTTGACGTACTGCCCCTTCCGACGGATCTGGGCTCTCCAGAAGCCGGAATTTAGTTTAGTGAGGGTAGCCAATCCGTGTGCGCTCCATGTGCACACACACGTCGAAAAATCGGAAATTGGGGCGTATCGTGGCGAAAAATCGAGTGCACACGACAAGACCCAATTCCTTGAAGTTATAAAAAATAATGCCGAAGAACCAAGATTTTCGCCTTTCCATAGCCCCCATGATGGAGTGGACGGACCGCCACTGCCGCGCCTTCCATCGCACCCTGTCGCGGCGGGCGTGGCTCTACACGGAGATGGTAACGGCCCCGGCCATCATCCATGGCGACCGGGCGCGGCTGCTTGGCTATTCGCAGGCCGAGCACCCGGTGGTGGTGCAGCTTGGCGGCAGCAATCCCGCGCTTCTGGCGGAGGCCGCGCGCATCTGCGCGGATTTCGGCTATGACGAGATCAACCTCAATGTGGGCTGCCCCTCCGATCGGGTGAAGGGCGGCAATTTCGGCGCCTGCCTCATGCGCGATCCGGCGCTGGTGGCCGAATGTGTCGCCGCCATGCAGGCCGCCGTTTCCATTCCCGTCACCGTCAAATGCCGCATCGGTGTGGACGATCAGGACGTCGAGGAAGCCCTGGACGCGCTCGCGGATGCCGTGCTCGCGGCCGGCTGCGCGCGCCTTATCGTGCATGCCCGCAAGGCCTGGCTGAAGGGCCTCTCGCCGAAGGAAAACCGCGAGATCCCGCCGCTCGACTATGATCGCGTGCATCGTCTCAAGGCCCGCCTGCCCCACGTGCCCATCGAACTGAACGGCGGGCTCGTCACCCTTGAAGACGCCCGCGCGGCCGGCGCCGGCCTCGACGGCGTGATGCTGGGCCGCGCCGCCTATCAGGATCCGGACCTGCTGCTGGAGGTGGATGCGCAGGTGCATGGCGAGACCCCGCCCCATGCGGACGCCTTCGAGGCCATCGCCGCCTTCGAGCCCTATATCGCCGCGCATCTGGCCGCTGGCGGGCGGCTGCACGACATCACCCGCCACATGCTCGGCCTGTTCGGAGGTCGCCCGGGCGCGCGCACCTATCGCCGCACGTTGGCGACGGAAGCGCTCGTGCCCGGCGCGGGCCTTGAGGTGCTGCGCAAGGCGGTTGCCGCCATCCGCCGCCCCCTCGCGAAGGACGATGGCACACGGACGGGAACGGAGGGCTGAGCCCCTCCTGTCCTTCCGCAGAAGAAGCAGCCTTGGCCCCAGCACGGCTTGCCAGACGCCTATGCGGATGATGTGGCACGCGCGCAACAGGTGCACGGTGACATCGACACCGGCTTGAATGCGTCTAAATGCACAAAGCCGAAATTCGATAAGAATTACCTAAGGTCATTTTCTTATAAAACATTGCCCACCAACAATTACGGGAAATGTAATTTATACAAATTCAACGTGACACTGAAACAGTTATAAATAAAAACCCAAGTACATCTCATTGACTCGTCAATTCGCTCACATTTTACAGGTGCCGTGACGATTGGTGGTGGAATCGTCGTCATTCGGCGCCATGGGACGGGGAGCCTGCGGTGGCCGCGCAGCTTTTGGAAAGAACCCATGACCCGCATGCACGACACGGCCCGCACACGGCACGCGCTTTTATTGGTCAACAAATCACTTATGATCAGCATCTCCCTGGCACCCCTTCTTGCCGCCGCCCCCGCGCTTGCGCAGCAGGCCGCCAGCGGCGCGCGTAGCACACCCGCCACGGCTACGGCGCCCGCAGGGAATGCAAATGGCGTCGCAGGCGGTGACAGCCAGCAGGCGTTGCCCACGATCAGCGTCAATGACGCGGGCAACAGCCTGTTCGGCGATCCCTATGCGACACCGGCGGCCGTCAGCAGCGTGGACCTGCTGAACAGTCCCGGCGACTATGAGCGGCTCGACGATGTGCTGCGTTCCGTGCCCGGAACCTTCACCACCCAGAGCACCTCGAACCCCGGCGTTGCCGTCAACATTCGCGGTTTCCAGGGCATGGGCCGCGTTAACATGATGATCGACGGGGTGCGCCAGAACTTCCGCTTCGTCGGGCACGAGGCGGGCGGCTTCACCTATGTGGACGACCAGCTGCTGGCGGGCATGGATATCGCCCGCGGGGCGGTCAGCACCGCAGGCGGGGCCGGCGCGCTAGCCGGAGCGGTCAACATGCGCACGCTCGGCATCGACGATATCATCAAGCCCGGCAGCACATGGGGCGCCATCGCCAATGTGCAGTGGGGCAGTAACGGGCAGGGCTGGCAGGAAATGGTGGCCGGCGCCGTGCGCATGAACGACCGCTTCGCGGTGGGCGGCGCGGTAGCGACCCGCGACACCGGCAATTACAAGAACGGTGACGGACAGACCGTGCCCTATACCGGGCAGGACCTCACGTCCGGCCTGCTCAAGGCGGATATGAAGCTCACGGACGATTCCCGCCTGAAACTCGGCGCCGTCTTCTACAACAATTTCTTCTATGCGGATTCCGCCGATCAGCACGTGCGCAACAACACCTTCACCGGCAATTACAGCTATACGCCGGGCAACGACTGGATCGACTTCCGCCTCAACGCCTATCTGAACGACCTCAAGATGGTCTAAGGCAATGTGCCGGCGACCACGAGTTCGTATCGCGGCCGGGTGATCGACGACCGGGGCTGGGGCTTCGACACCTCCAACACCTCGCGCTTCCTGCTGGGTCAGGTGGCCGTCGCCACCACCTATGGGGTCGAATATTTCTATGACGATGTCAGCAGCGCCAACACGGTGACGCCCACGCTCTATGGCGGCGTGAACCCGGCCGGCACCAGCGCCATCGGCGGTGTGTTCGACGAGACCAAGTTCAACTATTCCATCTTCGAACTCATCGTGGGCCTGCGCTACGACTTCTTCAACCTGAACGGCTCCGGATATGAGAACTCCACGGGCGGCGCGGTGCCCGTGGGTCCATGGACGGTGGATCAGGACAAGGGCCGCTTCGACCCGAAGGTCACCTTCGCCATCAGCCCGTTCGACTGGCTGCAGCCGTATGTGACCTATGCGGAAACCATGCGCGCGCCGACCGCCTCGGAAACCATGATCGGCGGCGAGCATCCCGGCACGAGCGTCAGCTATTCCGCCAATCCCTATCTCCAGCCGGAGGTCTCGAAGGGCTGGGAATTCGGCGTCAACCTCCGCCGGAACGGCATCTTCACGGCCAACGATCAGCTGCGCCTGAAGGCGGACTACTTCACGAACGACATCGACAATTACATCGTCACCTGTCGAAAGACGCAGTATTATTTCTGCAACGTGGCAGGCACCTCCACCGTGAGCGGTGTGGAATTCGAGGCCCATTACGATGCCCGGAAGGTCTTCGCGGACCTGACCTACACGCACAATACCAACGACCTCCCGGCGCAGACACAGGGCTTCGGCGCCAATCAGTATCTGCCGGAGGACATCGTGACCGTCTCGGCGGGCCTGCGCTTCCTGGAGGAGAAGCTGTCCATCGGCGGCCGCTATACCTATGTATCGGAAGGGCAGACGCTGGCCTATAACGCCAGCTTCCTCGGCACGGTCAGTTCCACGCCCTCCCCCGCCTACAACATCGTCGATCTGTTCAGCAGCTACGCCGTCAGCGACAAGCTGACGTTCCGGTTCGACGCTACGAACCTGCTCAATGAAAACTACACCCCTGCCCTCTCCATCCAGCCCACCGGCTTCTCGGGAGACACGGGCCAGGGCCGCACCTACCTCCTGAGCCTGCGCGCCCACATCTGACAGGGCGCGACGCAGCGGCGGCGCGGATGCTCCCGCGCCGCCGTTTCAGCTGCGTCCGGGTCCCGTGCTGCCGGCGTTCAGCCCACCGCCTTGATCTCGTTGCGCAGCGTGCCGATGCCGACGATCTCCGTCTCCATCACGTCGCCCGGCTTCAGGAATTCCTGCGGCTTGCGCGCAAATCCCACGCCCGGTGGGGTGCCGCTGGCGATGATGTCGCCGGGTTCCAGCGTCAGGCCGAGCGACAGCTCGGCGATGATGCGCGGCACCTTGAAATACATCTGCCCCGTGCTCGCATCCTGCTTCACCACGCCATTGACGCGGGTGACGAGGTGCAGCTTGTCCTGATCGAACGCGCCCTTGGTCACGATCCACGGCCCCATCGGCCCGTGCCCGTCGAGGCTCTTGCCCTTGAACCACTGGCCGCCATGGCGCGCGTTCTGCACATCGCGGGCGGTGGTGTCGTTAATGACGGAATAGCCAAACACGTAATCCAACGCCTCGGCCTCGGGAATATTGCGCCCGCGACGGCCGATGACGATGGCGAGTTCCCCTTCCCAGTCGATCTGGGTGGAAACCTTGGGGTCGAAGGGAATGGGATCGAACGGCCCGTTGATGGAATGTGTGCCCTTGGTGAAGAAGACAGGATGTTCGGGATATTTGGTGTCCGTCATCCGCACCGCCTGCCCCTCGGCAAAGTGCTCCAGATAGTTCCAGCC
This sequence comes from Azorhizobium sp. AG788, assembly GCF_004364705.1. Taxonomy (NCBI): domain Bacteria; kingdom Pseudomonadati; phylum Pseudomonadota; class Alphaproteobacteria; order Hyphomicrobiales; family Xanthobacteraceae; genus Azorhizobium; species Azorhizobium sp. AG788. The sequence continues at coordinate 244,451 of NZ_SOBM01000004.1, read as the reverse complement.
CACCGCATAGATATTGCGCTGGGGATTGGGGATCGGTGGCAGATAGATGATCTCGGTGAGCTTCACGCGCCCCGGCGCCACCTGCGCCACCAGTTCGCGTACCTCCGCCAGCCCCTTGTCGCCCGCCGCGATGAGCGAGACCATATCGTCCGGCTTAAAGGACAGCGCCTTGCCGCTGCGCGCGGCCTCCGCCGTGAGATCCACGACCGTGCCATCCGCAAGCGCGACGCCGACGCGCGGCGGCGCCCCGTCCCGCAAGCGGAAGCTCAACAGTTTCAGCGCGCCGCCCGGATCATTGGTCTGCGCCACAGCCTCATGTGTTGGGCCGACCATCAAAGGCGCCGCTGCCGCTGCGGCAGCCGCAACAGAAACCATGAACGACCTGCGTCCCGTATCCATCAATGCCTCCCTGCTATTTTATTCATTTTTACTGTCAGATCAGCCTATGATCAGGACGCGAAATCTGTCAATTCCAAGAAAAATAGAAGCTCACTGAAACATCCGCGCGCCGCACGCCGGCCGGATATGCTGCAATGCGCAAGATGGGCTCATTCTCATAGCAAGCTCTGGACAAACGTCGGCGCCAAGCGCCAGATGCCCTTCCGTCCGCTTTGCTCCCGGCTGCCATGCTCGCCACCATTCCCTGGTCCGAAATCCTCATTCTGTGCGGCGCCCTGCTGGCCGGCGGGGTTGCCTCCGGCATTCTGGCCGGCCTGCTCGGGGTCGGCGGCGGGGGCATCATCGTGCCCGTGCTCTATGAGGTGTTCCGCATCATCGGCGTCTCGGACGATGTGCGGATGCAGCTGTGCATCGGCACATCCCTCGCCATCATCGTCCCCACGTCCATCCGCTCCTTCCAGGCCCACAAGGCCCGCGGACTGGTGGTGCCAGGCCTGCTGAAGGTGCTCGGCCCGCCGGCCGTCATCGGGGTGGCGCTGGGCAGCGCCATCGCCGGCATGGTCAACGGCAAGATACTTCAGGGCGTCTTCATCGCCCTCTCGGTGGTGCTCGCCGCCCGCAGCATCTCCGGCCGCACCGACTGGCGGCTCGGCGATCAACTGCCCGGAAAGGTCACGCTCAGGATCTGGGGCTTCTTCATCGGCATGGCCTCCTCGATGGTAGGCATTGCCGGCGGAGGGCTTTCCACCATCCTACTCACGCTTTACGGCGTGCCCATCCACGCGGCGGTGGCCACGTCCGCCGGGGTGGGCATCTTCATCCCCCTTCCCGGCGTTCTGGGCTATGCCATCAGCGGCTGGCCGCACCTCTCCGACCTGCCGCCGCTGTCGCTGGGCTATGTCTCTGTGATCGGCTTTGCGCTCATGGCGCCGGTGAGTACGCTCACCGCTCCCATCGGAGCCCGGCTTGCCCACCGGCTGCCCCGGCGGGGACTGGAGGTGGGCTTCGGCGCCTTCCTCCTTGCGGTGGCCGCCCGCTTCCTCGTGGCCATCCTCAGCGAATGAGACTCACCACTTGCTCTTGAATCCGGCGGTGATGCTCTTGTTGATCTCCGAACCCGTGTCGGCCACCGAGGTGGTGACGCTGAGCGGGCCGATCAGTTTCTGCTCGGCGCTGGCGCTGGGCAGCCAGGCCTTGTCGCCCACCGTATTGGTCGCTCCGACCGAGAAGGTGGTGCCGAAGTCATCCAACTTCAGGCTCAGCGACTTGCCGGTCTCCACCACGCTCGCATTGTCCGAATTGCGGACCATGGAATAGCTGTCGTTGACGCTGGCGGTCATGTGGTCCGTCACCTTCATGTCCCGCGAGAAGGTGGTGCCCACCTTGCCCTGGTTCTGGGTGGGATCGACGCGCATCTCCACCGTCGTCTGGCTCCACGGCACCACATCCGTATTGGTGGGCACATTCACCTTGGCCCAGGCGGCGGCGCTGGACGAATCAGGCTGCGTCCACGGCAGGGGCTTGGCCGGCTGGACAGTTGTGGAGGGCTGCGCGGCCAGCGACATGTCCACGCCATAGGAGGCGCCGTCGAGCCAGCCCGGCGTCGAGGACACATTCACGGACGAGGAGCCGTCCGATTTCACCTCACGGTTGATGGAGGTCTTGCCGTCATCCGCGCGGGCCGTTGCCCCCGCCATGACCAACACCAGCGCCGCCATGCCAATTGCACGCGTCGCCATGAATTCCTGCGGTCGCATCTGGTGCTCCGTTGATGTTGCGCATCAGCGGACGAACCCATCAGGTCCGATCCATTCGACCCAGCCCACCCCTTTGTCCCGGATGCAGGTTAAGACATTCTTGCCGCACCGCAACAACACCCGAATGCCGTCCGTCATTCTGCACGCCATGCATGGCTTTGGCGCAACAGCCCCGCCCCGCGCCCTTGCCGCCACCTCGCCCCGGCCCTAATCCGGCAGCGGGAGAAAACGAAGCGGCACGAGATGACAAACGATATCGCCACCCTCACCAGCCTTCTGAGCCGGATCGCCGACGCGCTGGAGCGCGCGGCCCCGCCCACCACTGTCGCCCCGGATTTCGAGGCGGCGGACGCATTCGTCTGGGCGACGCAGCCGTCCCGCTTCGAGCCGGTGCCGCGTGTCAACCGGGTGGAGATGGATCTGCTCCAGGGCATCGACCGGGTGCGCGACCAACTGGTGGAGAACACCGAGCGCTTCGCGCGCGGGCTTGCCGCCAACAACGCCCTGCTGTGGGGTGCGCGCGGCATGGGCAAAAGCTCGCTGGTGAAGGCGGCCCATGCGCATGTGAACCGGTCCATTACCGACCCGGCTGCCCCGCGCCTCAAGCTCGTGGAAATCCACCGCGAGGACATCGAGACCCTGCCGGCGCTGATGGCCCACGCGCGCGCCGCCCGTCACCGCTTCATCGTCTTCTGCGACGATCTCTCCTTCGATGCGGACGACACCTCCTACAAGTCGCTGAAGGCGGTGCTGGAGGGCGGCATCGAGGGCCGGCCGGACAATGTGATCTTCTACGCCACCTCCAACCGCCGGCACCTGCTGCCGCGCGACATGATGGAGAACGAGCGCTCCACTGCCATCAATCCCGGCGAGGCAGTGGAAGAGAAGGTCTCGCTCTCGGACCGCTTCGGGCTCTGGCTCGGCTTCCACAAGTGCAGCCAGGACGAATATCTGGCGATGGTCGAAGGCTATGTGGCCCATCACGGCCTCCCGGTCACGGAAGCCGACTGGCGTCCGCAGGCGCTGGAATGGGCCACCACCCGCGGCGCCCGCTCCGGCCGCACGGCATGGCAGTTCGTGCAGGATCTGGCCGGCCGGCTCGGCGTGCCGCTGAAGGCCGCGTAAACGCCGTCAGTTCGCTCTGAGACCCCGGCGCCACGCGCCGGGCGTCTGCCCGAAGGCGCGGCGGAACACACGGGTGAGGTGCGCCTGATCGGCAAAGCCGGCCGCTGCCGCAATGTCGGTCAGCGGCATGTCGCCCGCCAGCATCTGCTGCACGCGCTTCAGCCGCGCCTGCGTGTGCCACTGATAGGGCGCAAGGCCGGTCGCCGCCTTGAAGGCGTGGCTGAAATAGGATTGCGAGAGTTCGGCGAGCTCCGCCAGTTCCTGAAGGCGGATGTTGCGCAGGCAGTTGGCCTCGATGAAATCGGTGACGCGGCGCAATTGCCAGGGCGCCAGCGCGCCGCGCTTGCGCTCCGGCGCACGGGCAAGCTGCATCAGATCGACGAACAGGGCCACGATGAGCCCGTCGCCATAGAGATCGTGATGTCCGTCCCCATCCATGCATTCGGCCGCGATGAGACGGGCAAGGCTCATCATCCGCGCGTCCGTGAACCTGAGACGGGGCGTCGAGAGGCGGTCCGCATCCAGTTCCTCGCCGATGCGCGAGGACAGCGTGTCGACGTCGAAGTGGATATCCAGATGTCGGATGGTCATGGGCGCGTCGATGCGCGACCAGAGCGGCATGCCGGCGGGGACGAAGGTCAGGTGATGCTCGGCGCGGCTCGCCACCACCTCGTTGGCGCCGGGGCTGAGCTTCAGGTCCGAGGAGCCGCCGGACCGCTCAAGCACGACGAAGAGGCGCGGATCCTTGGCCACGTAATAGCCGTGAGCGCCGGCCTCGCAGGCGGCGTGCCACACGTCGGCCACCGCACCATTCCACCGCCGCCAGCGCAGATCCTCCAGAACCGTGATGCCCTCACGCGACGATGTCATGCGGGGTTTGAACATCCCGGCCATCTCCCGAGCATACCGGCAAAGCAACGCTGCATTTTATAGAAATTACAATCTTTCGATCGTGATCTGCCGCAACGGGTCTTGTGCCGCGACAGGAGACCAAAAAAGTTCTATGCGCAACAGGATGCGACAATCAAGCAGCAAACACCATTGATATGAGCACGACATCGAACCTATTGATCCCGCAGGCGTGTTTTAGATTTGAATACTTCTGAACTGCGCTCGGGATTCTCGCACATGGCAGGCTGAGATGCGCCATCCGATGTCCCTTCGCTCCGTCCTCATGCTTGGCGTGGCCCTGCCCGCGCTCCTGGCCGGCCCCGCCCGCGCCCAGCAGGCGGGCGAAAGCTCGTCCATCCTGCTCGATACCATCTCCGTGGAGACGCAGGGCCAGAAGGAGAGCCCGACCGGCCCGGTGCAAGGCTATGTGGCCCGCCAGACCCTGACCGGCACGAAGACCGCCACGCCGCTCCTTGAGGTGCCGCAGTCCATCTCCGTTATCACGCGCGACCAGATGGACGACCGGCAGGTGCAGAACCTCGGCCAGGCGCTGGATTACTCGGTGGGCGTGGTTTCGCAGCCCTATGGCACCGATCCGCGCTTCGACTCGCCCATCATCCGCGGCTTCTCGTCCGCCACCAGCCAGTATCTCAACGGCCTGAAGCTGATGCGCGACGCGGGCGCCACCTCCATCGATCCCTATGCGCTGGAGCGGGTGGACGTGCTGCGCGGGCCCGCCTCCGTGCTCTACGGGCAGGGCAATCCCGGCGGCCTGATCGACATGGTCAGCAAGCGACCCACCTGGACCAACTTCGGCGAGTTCAACCTCGAGGCCGGCAGCTTCGACAATTATTCCGCGAGCTTTGATTTCGGCGGGCCAACCTCCCCCGATTCCAAGGTCGCCTATCGCCTCACCGGCCTTGCCCGCACCACGGGCACCCAGACCGACTTCGTGGACATGGACCGCTACCTGCTGGCGCCCTCCTTCACCTTCCAGCCGGACGCATCCACCTCCTTCACCCTGCTCGCCATGGTGCAGTACGACACGCCAAACTCCACCGTCGGCCTGCCGGCGCAATATACTTTGCAATCGCTCAACGGCCTGAAGCTCGCGCGCAACACCTATCTGGGCGATCCGGACTTCAACTCCTCCAGCCGCACGCTGTCGTCCGTCGGCTATGAATTCAGCCACACCTTCGACAACAACGTCACCTTCCGCCAGAACGCCCGCTACCTGAAGCTCGACTGGGATTATGCGGCGCTCTATTACAACGGCCTCAGCACCACCAACCCGGCCATCGCCAATCGCGGCTCTTCCACCAATGACGAGAACCTCGGCACCTTCACCATCGACAACCAGCTCGAGGCGAAGCTCACCACGGGTCCGCTGAGCCACGACATCCTGATCGGTGCGGACTATCGGAACTTCAACACCGATACCTTCACCACCTTCGGCACCGCGCCGACCATCAATGTCTTCGCGCCGCTCTATAACCAGTATATCGGCAATTCCATCTGGTATGCGTCCAAGGTCAACGGCACGGTGGACCAGTTGGGCCTCTATGCGCAGGACCAGATCAAGCTCGACCGCTGGCTGCTGACGCTGGGCGTGCGGCAGGACTGGGCCAGCACCAATTCGTCCACCCTCACCAATTACGGCCTGACCACGCAGGATCAGGACGACAGCGCCGCCACCTGGCGCGCGGGCCTGACCTATCTGTTTGACAACGGCATCGCGCCTTATGTGAGCTATTCCACCTCCTTCGAGCCGGTGATCGGCAACATGCCGGCGGCGCTCGGCGGCGCGGCCTTCCAGCCCTCGGAAGGCAAGCAGTATGAGGCCGGCATCAAGTATCAGCCGGTGGGCTGGAATGCCTTCTTCACCGCCGCCGTCTATGACCTCACCCAGAGCAACGTGCAGTCCACCGATCTCATCAATGGCGTGAGCTATGCGGTGCAGAATGGCGAGGTGCATGTGAAAGGCGTCGAGCTCTCCGCCACCGCCAGCCTCACGCAGGGGCTGAAGCTGATCGCCAACTACACCTACATGGATGCGGAGATCACGCAGGGCCAGTATGCCGGCAACCAGCCCGGCAATGTGCCGAAGAATTCCGCCAATGCGTGGCTGGATTATACGTGGCAGACCGGTCCGCTGAAGGGCTTCGGCCTCGGCGGCGGCGTGCGCTATGTGGGCGAGCGCTACGATCTCGACAGCAACGCCAACCTCCTGCCCGCCAACACGCTGGTCGATGCGGCGATCCATTATGAGAAGGGTCCGTTCAAGGCCCAGCTCAATGTCTCCAACATCGCCGATGTCACCTATGTGGCGAGCTGCGGCTTCTTCGGCTGCTTCTATGGCGACGGGCGCACCGTCACCGGAAAGGTCACCTACAAATGGTGAGTGGGCCGCTCTGGCAGCTCTCTGAGGTTTCCTTCGCGGTGCCGGGACGGGAGATCCTGGCGCCGCTCTCCCTGTCGCTCGCCCCGGGTCGGGTCTATGGGCTCATCGGCCCGAACGGCTCGGGCAAGAGCACGCTCCTGAAGCTGCTGGCGCGCCAGCACGTGCCGAGCGGCGGCGCCCTCCTGTTCGAGAACCGCCCCCTCGCGGACTGGCGGGCGCGCGACTTTGCCCGCGCCGTCGCCTACATGCCGCAGTTCACGCCGCCCACCGACGGCATGAGCGTGCGCGAGCTGGTGGCGCTCGGCCGCTTTCCCTGGCACGGAACCCTCGGCCGCTTCACGGCTGCGGACCGGGCCAAGGTGGAAAGCGCCATCGCGCGAACGGACCTTGCCGCGCTGGCCGACCGCAGCGTGGACAGCCTCTCCGGCGGCGAGCGGCAGCGCGCGTGGGTCGCGCTCATGCTGGCGCAGGAGCCGCGCTGCCTGCTGCTGGACGAGCCCACGTCCGCCCTCGACATCGCCCACCAGAGCGAAGTCCTCGCCCTCGTGCGCCGGCTCTGCCGCTCGCCGGAGGGGGAAGCCATGACCGTCGTGGTGGTGCTGCATGACATCAATCTCGCCGTGCGCACCTGCGATGAACTCATCGCCCTGCGCGGCGGGCGCATCCTTGCGCAGGGGGCCGCCGCAGATCTGGTGAGGCCGGACCTGCTGGGCGCGCTCTATGGCCTGCCCATGGGGGTCATCCCCCATCCCGTGCGGGGCGAACCCATGGGCTATGTGCTGTGACCGGCCTCTCCCGCCGCGCGCTTCTGGCGGCCCTTGGCCTTGCCGGCGTCTCGCGGGCAAGGGCTGCCTCGCCCCTGCGGGTCGCGACGCTGGACTGGGCGCTGCTGGAGACCCTGCTGGCCCTCGGCGTTGTGCCGGTCGCGGCGGCGGAACTGGTGCTCTATCGGCGGCAGGTCATCGAGCCGGCCGTGCCTGAAAGCGTGGCAGACCTCGGCCTGCGCGGCTCGCCCAGCTTCGAGGCCCTGAAGCTGCTGGCGCCGGACCTGATCCTCGGCTCCAATTATACCGCCTGGGCTGAACCGACGCTCAGCCGCATTGCGCCGGTGGAGAGCTTCTCCATCTATGCACCCGGCGGGCATCCCTATGCCGCCGCCGAAGCTGCCACCCGCGCCATCGCCGCCCGCCTCGGCATCGCGCCAGCGGGCGAGGCGCTGATCGCGTGGAGCGATGCTGCTCTCGCCGCGCTGAAAGCCCGGCTGAGCGGCGGCGACGGGCGCCCCGTACTGGTCATCAATCTGGGTGACGACCGGCATTTCCGTGTCTTCGGCGCCGACAGCATGTTCGGCGAGGCGCTCACCCGCCTTGGTCTTGCCAATGCGTGGCGCGGCAGCACGCGCTATTCCGCCACCGCCCCCATGGGACTCGAGACGCTGGCGCAGGTGGGCGACGCCTGGATCGCACTGCTGCCGCCCGTGCCGCCCGAAGCACGCCGCATGATGGCGCAGAGCGCCTTCTGGAAGGGCCTGCCGAGCGTCCGCGCCGGACGGATCGTCGAACTGGCGCCCGTCAATCCTTTCGGCGCCCTGCCCGCGGCCCTGCGTTTCGCACGCCTCCTCACCGATGCGCTTCCCTTTGCGAAGGCGGCCGCCCGTGGCTGATGTCGCCCGCCTCCCCCGCCCCTTGCCTCGCGCGCCACTGGCGGTGGCCGGGCTCGCCCTTCTGGCGCTGGTCCTGTGCGTCATGGGCCTGCTGCGGCAGCCCACATTGCCCGGCGACCCAGCCACGGCGCAAGCGCTGAAACAGGTCGTGCTCTGGCACAGCCTGCTGCCACGCGCCGTGGTGCCGCTGCTGGCGGGTGCGGCGCTGGGCCTGTCGGGCGCGCTGTTGCAACGGGTGCTGCGCAACCCCATCGCCGATCCCTCGACGCTGGGCATCGCCTCCGGCGCGCAATTGGCCCTCACCGCCTCCGCCTTGCTCATTCCAGCCCTCGCCGAATGGCCCCGCGAGGTCGTGGCGCTCATGGGCGGCGTTACCGCCGTCGGCCTCGTGCTGATGCTGGGCTGGAAGCGCGGGCTGGAGCCGATCACGGTCGTGCTCTCGGGCATGACCCTCTCGCTCATCTGCGCCGCTTTGAGTTCGGCCCTCGTGCTGGCGCGCGGCGAATATGTGCTCTCGCTCTTCGTGTGGGGGGCTGGCTCGCTGCACCAGCAGAGCTGGGCGCCGGCGCTGGGGCTGGCGTGGCGGTTCGCCATCGGCCTTGTGGCGGCCGTGCTCCTATTGCGCCCGCTCTCGGTTCTAACGCTGGACGACTCCAGCGCCCGCAGCCTTGGCATGGCCGTGAACGGCGCCCGCCTTGCCATCATCGCCCTCGCGGTCTGGCTCGCGGCGAGCGTCGTGGCGCTGGTGGGCGTCATCGGCTTCGTCGGCCTTGCCGCGCCGGCCTTTGCCCGGATATCGGGCGCGCGCACGCCCCGCGCGCAGCTGCTGCTGGCACCCCTCCTCGGCGCTCTGCTGCTGTGGCTCACGGACGGGCTCGTGCAGGTGGCGGGCGCGGACGCCCTGCCCACGGGCGCCGCCACGGGCCTTATCGGCGGGCCGCTGCTGCTGTGGCTGCTGCCGCGCCTCAAGCACGTCCAGCGCCCGCAAGCCGCAACACCCGTGGGCCGGCGCCTCGCCTATCCCCTGCGGGGGCTCCTGCTGTTGGCAGCGGGGCTCGCTTTACTCATCCTCGCCGCCCTGCTGGTCGGCCGCTCCTACGGGGGCTGGCAGTTCGCCACGGGCGCGCTGTTCGAGGCCCTCGCCCCTTTCCGCGTGCCGCGCGTGGCGGCCGCCGCAGCGGCGGGCGCGCTCCTGGGGGCGGCGGGCACGCTGATGCAGCGGCTCACCGGCAACCCGCTGGCCGGGCCGGAAGTGCTGGGCGTGAGTGCCGGGGCGGGCGTCGGCCTCTCGGTGGTTCTGCTGCTCCTGCCCGCGCCCACGGTCGCCGTCATGATGGGCGGCAGCGCGGCGGGGGCGCTGGTCGCCCTGCTCGGTATTCTCGCCTTTGCGCTCGCCACCGGCTTCGGGCCTGAGCGGCTGCTGCTCGGCGGCATCGCGCTCGGCGCCGCGAGCCTTGCCTTCATCTCCGCCGTTCTGGCCTCGGGAGATGCCCGCGCCTTCCTGCTGCTCGGCTGGATGGCCGGCACCACGGATCGCGTGGGCAGCGTGGAGGCGGGCGCGGCGGCGGGCATCGTGCTCCTGCTTGTCCCGCCCCTGCTGCTGGCCTCCCGCTGGCTCGACATTCTGCCGCTCGGCAGCACCATGGCCCGCGCGCTGGGCGTGCCGTTGCTCGCAAGCCGCCTCCTCCTTGCGCTCGCCGCCGCGCTGATGACCGCCTGCGCCGCCTTCATCGTCGGCCCGCTGAGCCTCGTCGGCCTCATCGGCCCGCATCTGGCGCGCCTCTCGGGCTTCGCGCGCGGCGCCCACCAGATGCTCGCCGCCGCGCTCATCGGCGCGGGACTGATGGTGCTGGCGGACTGGCTGGGGCGCACGCTCGCCTTCCCGTACCAGATCCCCGTGGGCCTCTTCGCCGCACTGGTGGGCGGGCCCTATCTCATCTGGCTGCTGCGACGCGGCCCCGGCACAGGAGCCTGATCCATGGCCGCTCTCGCGCTTCTGCACGCCCAAACCCGCATTCCCCTGCCCGACCCCGCCACCATGCTGGAGAAGCTGGCCGAGCATTTCGAGACCCACGGCACCGTCACCCGCGCCGATGGCCGCGCCACCTTTATCGGCACGTTCGGCACGGCGGATCTGGTGGCGGACGGCACCCATCTCGTCTGCCATGTGGAGAGCGCTTCGGCGGCGGGACTTTCGGTCTCCAGGATGGTGCTGGCGGAGCACATCTGCACGTTCGCGGGCGATGCGCGCCCGGACTTCACTTGGACCGGCGATCTCGCCACCGAGGCCCGCCTGCCCTATCTGCACGAGCTTACCGTAAAGGCCGCCCGGCAAATCACGCCCCGGATGCGGCGGGTGGTGCTGGCGGGCGATGTCTCTGGATTGCTGGCCAACGGCCTCCATGTGCGCCTGCTCATTCCACCGAAAGGCCGCGCGCCCGTGTGGCCCACCGCGCAGGCGGATGGGCGGGTGCTGTGGCCGCAGGGCGCGGATGCGCTGAGCCCGCGCGTCTATACGCTGCGCCATGTGGATGTGGCGGCAGGCGAGGCGACGCTCGACATCGTCCTCCATCCCGGCGCGCCGGGTTCGGACTGGGCGCGGGAAGCAGCACCCGGCCAGCCCGCCGCGGTCATGGGGCCCGGCGGCGGACTGCTGCCGGAGGCGGACTGGGTTCTGTTCGCAGGGGACGAGACGGCCCTGCCAGCCATCGCCCGCATGGTCTCGGAGCTGCCCGCCCATGTCCGCGCGGTGGTACGCATCGAGATCGCCGATGCGGCGGAGGAGCAGGAGATGCCCTCCCGCGCCAGCGTCGATCTCGCCTGGCTCCACCGCAACGGCGCGGAGGCGGGCACGACAAGCCTGCTGGAAGAGGCGTTGAAGGCCATTCCCCTCCCCATGGACGCCGCCGATCCCTATCTCTGGGCGGGCTGCGAGCAGGCCGCCGCCCGTGCCCTGCGCGCCCATGCGGCCGCGCTCGGCCTTCCCAAAAACCGCCGCTCCGTTGCCGCTTACTGGCGCCGGGGCTATCAGGGAGTGGACCTCGGCGAGTGACGCGGCCCGCCGCCCCGCCCCACGGAAACATCATGTCCTTGCTACGCGCCTTCTTCGCCTATTACCGGCCCTACAAGGGCCTGTTCCTGCTGGATTTCACCTGCGCGGTGGTGTCCGGCCTGCTGGAACTCGGCTTCCCCATGGCGGTGAAGCTGTTCGTGGACCAGCTTCTTCCCGGCCAGGAATGGGGCCTCATCGCCGCCGCAGCCGCCGCCCTCGTGGGCATCTATCTGCTCAACGCGGCGCTGATGGCCATCGTCACATACTGGGGGCACATGCTCGGGATCAACATGGAGACCGACATGCGCCGCCGCGCGTTCGACCATCTCCAGAAGCTCTCGTTCCATTTCTTCGACAATCAGAAGACCGGCCATCTCGTCGCCCGCATCACCAAGGATCTGGAAGAGGTGGGCGAGGTGGCCCACCACGGCCCGGAGGACGTGTTCATCGCCATCATGACCTTCATCGGCGCGTTTGCGCTGATGATGATGGTCAACGTGCATCTCGCCCTCATTACCGGGGCCATCGTGCCGGTCGTGGCCTGGCTCGGTGCCCATTACGGCAGCCGGATGACGGAGAATTTCCGCGCTTTGTTCGGCCGGGTGGGCGATTTCAACGCCCGCATCGAGGAGAATGTGGGCGGCATCCGCGTGGTGCAGGCCTTCGCCAATGAGGCGCACGAGCGGGCGCTGTTTGCCAAGGACAATGAGCGCTATCGCACCACCAAGCTCGCCGCCTACCGCATCATGGCGGCGAACATGACGCTGAACTATCTCGGCATGCGCTTGACGCAGGTGATGGTGATGATCGCCGGCACGTGGTTCGTCATTCGCGGCGAACTTTCCAACGGCGGCTTCATCTCCTTCCTGCTGCTGGTGGGCGTGTTCTTCCGGCCCATCGAGAAGATCAATGCGGTGCTGGAGATCTATCCCAAGGGCCTCGCCGGCTTCCGCCGCTATCTGGACCTTCTGGACACCGCCCCGGACATCGCCGACCGCCCCGGCGCGCGCCCGCTCATCGGGCTCAAGGAGGCGATCCGCTATGAGCGCGTCTCCTTCGGCTATGGCGAGGGCAAGAGCGTGCTTACCGATCTCTCCCTCACCATCCGGGCGGGCGAGACGGTGGCCTTCGTCGGCCCCTCGGGAGCAGGCAAGACCACAATCTGCTCGCTGCTGCCGCGCTTCTACGAGCCGACGGCGGGCCGCATCACCATCGACGGCACGGACATCCGCGACTTCACCCTCGCCTCCCTGCGCAGCCATATCGGCATCGTGCAGCAGGACGTCTTCCTGTTCGCCGGAACGCTGCGCGAGAACATCGCCTATGGCCGCCTTGGCGCAACGGAAGACGACATCCTGAACGCCGCCCGGCGGGCGCGGCTCGACGGCCTCATCGCGGCGCTGCCGGCCGGGCTCGACACCATCGTCGGCGAGCGCGGGGTGAAGCTCTCGGGCGGGCAGAAGCAGCGCGTCGCCATTGCGCGAATCTTCCTGAAGGACCCGCCCATCCTCATCCTCGACGAGGCCACCTCCGCCCTCGACACGGAGACGGAGCTGGAAATCCGCCAGTCGCTCGCCGCGCTCTCGGAAGGGCGCACGACGCTCACCATTGCCCACCGCCTCTCCACCATCCGGAACGCCGACCACATCATCGTGGTGAGTCCGGACGGTATCGCCGAGCAGGGACGGCATGGGGAACTTGTGGCCCGCGACGGCCTCTACCGGCGCCTCCACGATACCCAGTTCGCGGACATGGCCTGAGGGGACGCCACCAAGGGGGTGGCAGCCGCGCCGCAGGCGGCTCTTGCCTCCCGCGCCATTACGGGCCTACCAAGCAGGGGTTGTCCTGCGGAGCTGGAGCCCGAAATGCCCGATACGGCCGAACCCACCGGCGAACTCACCCTGCGCACGCTCGCCATGCCGGCGGACGCCAATCCGTCCGGCGACATCTTCGGCGGCTGGGTGATGGCGCAGATGGACCTTGCGGCGGGCATCCGCGCCGCCGAGGTGGCCGCCGGCCGCGTCGTGACGGCGGGCGTGAAGGAAATCAACTTCCGTCTGCCGGTGAAGGTGGGCGACACAATGTGCATCTACACCAACCTGCTGAAGGTGGGCCGCACCTCCATGACGCTGGACGTGCAGGCCTGGGCGCGCCGCCAGCATACGGCCGTCCGCGAGAAGGTGACGGAGGCCGTCTTCGTCATGGTGGCCCTCGACGTCGAGGGGCGCCCGCGTCCGGTGTCTCCGGCCTGAGACGGCGGTTTGTCCTTTCCTGCTCCCGCGCCTGGCGAAAATCCCATGCAGCTGCATCTGCCGGAAGCCTATGACCTGAGCGACTACGAGACTCTGGCGCGCGAGCGCGTGCCGGCGGCGAGCTGGGCCTACCTCGCCGCCGCGGCGGGGGACGGCCTGACCAACGCCGCCAACCGCGCCGCCTATGACCGGCTGCGCCTGCTGCCGCGCGTGCTCAGCGACCTGTCCAAGGCCACGACGCGCATCAACCTGATGGGGTTTGCGCTGGAGCACCCCATCCTGCTGGCGCCGGTCGCCTACCATCGCCTGTTCCATCCCGATGGAGAGCTGGCGACCGCCCAGGGTGCCGCCATCGCGCAGGCGCCGCTGGTGGTGAGCACGCAGGCCAGCACCAGCCTCGAGGAGGTGCGGGCGGCGAGCCGGGGGCAGCTCTGGTTCCAGCTCTACATCCAGCCGGACTGGGGTTTCACCGTGAACCTGCTGCGGCGGGCGGAGGCCGCCGGCTACAGCGCCGTGGTGCTGACGGTGGACGCGCCGGTGAGCCTGCGCACGCAGGAGCGGCGGGCCGGCTTTTCCCTGCCGCCGGGTGTCGAGGCGGTGAATCTCGCCGGCCTGAAGCCACGCCCCCTGCATAGCGGCGGCATCGGATCGAGCCCGCTGTTCGGAACCGCGCTGCCCCATACGCCGCTCTGGGGCGACGTGGCGCGGCTGCGCAGCCTGACCCGCCTGCCCATCCTGCTGAAGGGCGTGCTCGCGCCGGAGGATGCGTCCCGCGCCCTTGCGGAGGGCGTGGACGGCATCATCGTCTCCAACCACGGCGGACGGGTCCTCGACAGCCTCCCGGCCTCCATCGAGGCCCTGCCGCGCATCGTGGAGACGCTGGAAGGGCGCATTCCCGTTCTGGTGGACGGCGGCATCCGCCGGGGCACCGACATCCTCAAGGCCATGGCGCTGGGCGCCAATGCGGTGATGATCGGGCGGCCCTATATCCACGCCTTGGCGGTGGCCGGGGCGGCGGGTGTCGCCCATGCCATGCATGTGCTGCGGGCGGAGCTGGAGGTGGCCATGGCGCTCACCGGACGGCCGACGCTGGATACGGTGAACCGCAGCATCCTGTTCGATCCACCGGCGCCTCCCGCCGCCTGAGGCCCGCGGCCGGGCGCCTTCACGGCCACTCCGTAATCTCACGGGCTGGCGGGCAGCGCCCCATGCGCCAGAATGGCGTATTCGTGCGTGGAGCCCGCAATGATCTACGATTCCAGAGAAGCCCGCGCCCGCGCTCTGATCGAGCGCGCGCGAGCCGAAGGCAACGCCGAGCCCATCTATGATCTCGCGATCACGCTGGCCCGCGAACTCGACCAGTGGGACGAGCATCTGGAACGCTTTGTCGCCCGCCATGTCGGCACGCCTGCGCCCACCGCGGCGATTGCGGCCCCGTCTGCCGATATCGCCTCCGTCCCTTCCTAGCTTCCCCTGCCCCGCTATCCGCTCTGAGACGACCGGCCGGTCCCGCACCGAGACGCCGGGCCGCGCATGAGGAACGAAGCCGCGCGCTGAACCTTTTGTCCAAGGGGACACCCCTGCCCCCTGGAGATGACAATGACCGAACAGACCATCCGCGACATCTTCGTCGTCGGACTGCGCAACGCCCACGCGCTCGAGAACGAAGCCCTCTCCATCATGAACCGCCAGCTCGATCGGCTGGAGAGCTATCCGGAACTGGCGCAGCGCCTGCGGCTGCACGTGGACGAGACCGAAGGCCAGATCGATCGGCTGGACACCATTCTGGAAGGCCTCTCGGAAGATGCCTCGACGCTGAAGGACACGGCCGCGTCCGTGATGGGCAACATGGCGACCCTCGGCCATACGGTGGCGGGCGACGAGATCCTGAAGAACACCTTCGCGGATTACGCTTTCGAGAATTACGAGATCGCCGCTTATCGCTCGCTGCTCGCCATCGCCGAGCAGGGCGCCTTCACGGAAGCCATGCCCCTCCTCCAGCAGAGCCTCGAACAGGAGGAGGACATGGCCCGCTGGCTCGAAGGCCAGTTAAAGCCCTTCACCATGCGCTACGTGGAACGCGAGACGGCGGGCCTTCAGGCCAAGCGCTGACCCCTGGGGCGGCACGCGCCGGCACTCTCGCGCGTTCAGCCGCCCTCCCCTCCTTCCGCCGCTCATGCGGAACCTTGTCCGGCCGCTTACGGAATCGCCGGCCCGGCCGCCAACAGCCCCGGAAAAGGGCGGACGACGCCGGGGCGACGCCGTCGCCCTCATCTTCAGCCCTTACGTTTCAAGGGTTTGGGCGAATTTGCGACGCAGGTTTTACACAGGTGTCACGAAAAGATTTGGGCCTCGCTTGACTTGGAAAGGGGCGGACCGTATCAACCCCTCACTCGACGCGCTGATTGCTTCTGCGGCGGCAAATTCGGGGGTGTAGCTCAGTTGGTTAGAGCGCCGGCCTGTCACGCCGGAGGTCGCGGGTTCGAGCCCCGTCACTCCCGCCATCATATGGCTCATTGAGCCTGAAGCTTCAAAACACAATCAGATCGAGTTGCTCAGGCGGCGCCTTCGCTTTACTCGGATGCGCACGCGGTCTGACTCTGTCTTTTTCGCCCGATCTCCCAAGAATCCACCGGAACGCGGCGGCATGGTCACAGTCGTTCGCGACGCCCCGCCCCTTGGAAGCGGCTGCCCTTCCCTCAACTCATGCTGCGAGCGAGAGGCTGCGTCAGACGATGACGCCCTCGGAGAGATACATCACGCCGAGCCGATCGCCGCCGCGCCACTGGAGTGAGACCGGCACGCGCTTCATGTAGGTCTCGCCCACGATGAGCAACTGGAAGGTGCCGGGGATCTGGGCGCTCAGGGAGACGCGGATCTGCGCGCCGCGCGAGGACATGTCCACGATCTCGCAGAAGCAGAGCTGTTCGCTGTCGTTGATGATCCAGGCCCGCTGCGATGTGGGAAAACGCCGGACGGAACGCCGGTTGTCCTGCCGCTGCCGGGCGGCCGAATGCGCAGTCAGATGAACGATCTGCCGTCTCATGCGGGTTCCAGAGTCATGGCAGCCTCGGGAGCGATGCCCGTCGGCAGATACCGGCCTCTACAGAGGCCCAAAGGCAACCGCAACAAACAATTTCGATATTTGAAATAACGTTACTATTGAACCTCCACCTGGTGAAAGAATAAGCAGACGCGTGCAACAGGGAACGACGCAGGCGCGCAAAATCAAAACGCCGCATCCAAGGCTTGTGATGCGGCGTCAGGGAAGGTGGGAATCGGCGTGAACGATCAGGCGCAGACGCCATCCGACAGATATTGCACGCCCATCCGGTCGCCGCCGCGCCAGCGCACTTCCACGGGCACGGTCTTGAGATAGGTGTCGCCCGCGATCAGCAGGTCGAACATTTCCGGAAGCTCGTTGGCACTGGTGATGCGCACCTGCGCGCCGCCGGCGGACATGTCGACCAGTTCGCAGACGCAAAGGCGCTCATCGCCATTTACGATGAAGGCGCGTTGCGCCGTGGGAAAACGCCGACTGGCGCGACGGTTGGCAGATACGCGCTGCGGCACGGGCCGGGGGCTGATCTGAACGAGTTGCGGCTTCATCAGAGTACATCCCAACTCAACGGGATCCCCTGCTGCGGAGCCGGCCAACCGGTCATCTGCGCCGATGCATCCCATGTTACGCGCGAAGGGCCGGGATTCGACGCCATCGCTGTTAACTATAGTAGGGCGCGTGCGCAGACCCGATCAAGGCGCATTCTGACGTTTTGTTAATCAAACGGCCCGTGCTGCAACGCTTGCGCAAGTTTCGCGCAAGCGTCGGCCGAACGAACAAGAACAACAGCTTGGAGGTGATTGGCGGTACTGGTGGGCGGTGACGGGCTCGAACCGCCGACCCTCTCGGTGTAAACGAGATGCTCTACCAACTGAGCTAACCGCCCGCGGCCCCGTGCACCTGACGGCCATGGGGCCGGTCGCGTTATGGCGACCGCTGACCGCCATATAAGACGCCGCCGCGCCAGCGTAAACTCCGGACCGCGCGATAAGCTGTGGCCACGGGACGGCCGGGCCGCCGCCGGCGCGCGCCGAGCGGGGGCAGCGGGTATCCGCGCGCATTTCCGCGCCGCCGCCATGGACGAAGCGAGGACGGACCAGCTAACACAGGCGCGCGCCCGCGCAGCCCCTTGTTGGGCAGCTGCGGGGCGACGCTGCCTTGGCGGCACAGCCGCCGATCGACATGCCGCAGCACGCCCGCCGCCGTCGTTACGACATCGGCGGCCGGACCTGCGGAACGTGACGGCCAGGGCGCGCGAGACTGGACTTCAGCCCGAAGCATGGGGCTGTTTCGGAGGATGGGTGACGTGGCGAGCTTGACGATCCGGCGGCCAGACGACTGGCATGTGCATTTCCGCGACGGTGCGGTGCTGAAGGAGGTCGTGCCCTTCACCGCCCGGCAGTTCGGCCGCGCCATCGTGATGCCGAACCTCACGCCGCCGGTGGTGACGACCGCCATGGCCGCCGCCTATCGCGAGCGCATCCGCGCCGCCATTCCCGCCGGCGTCGATTTCACGCCGCTGATGACCGTCTATCTCACCGACGGCACCGATCCGAAGGATCTCATCGCCGGCCACAGCGACGGCGTGCTCACCGCCGCCAAGCTCTATCCGGCGCACGCCACCACCAACTCGGCCCACGGCGTCTCGGAGATCGCCCGCATCGAGCCGGTACTGGCCGCGATGGAAGAGGCGGGCATGCCGCTGCTCGTCCATGGCGAGCTGCCACGCGAGCATATCGACATCTTCGACCGCGAGCGCGCGTTCATCGATGCGGTGCTGGAGCCCATGCTCGCCAGGTTCCCGCGCCTCAAGGTGGTGATGGAGCACATCACCACGGCGGAGGGCGTTGCCCTCGTGCGCCGGCACCGGAGCCATGTGGGCGGCACCATCACGCCCCAGCACCTGCTCTATAATCGCAACGCGCTGTTCCAGGGTGGCGTGCGGCCGCACATGTACTGCCTGCCGATCCTCAAGCGCGAGCAGCACCGGCTCGCGCTCCGTCAAGCGGCGACCAGCGGGGAAGCGAATTTCTTCCTCGGCACCGACACCGCCCCGCACATGCGCCACCTGAAGGAAAATGCCTGCGGCTGCGCCGGCGTTTTCAGCGCGCCTGTCGCGCTTCAAGCCTATCTGAAGGTGTTCGCCGAGGAATGCGCACTGGACAAGTTCGAGGCCTTCGCCTCGCTCAATGGCCCGGCCTTCTACGGCCTCAAGCCCAATGAAGCGCGCATCACCATCACCGACACGCTCTCCCCCACCTGCGAGGCGGTGAACATCCCCGGCGAGGGCGAACTCATCCCCCTGTTCCATGGCGAACAGGTGCCGTGGTCGCAGATCGAGTCGGCCTGATCCCGATAGCAAGCCGGGCGCCTCGCGGGGCGTCCGGCTTGCGACGCCAGTTCGCCCGTCAGGTCAGCGCCTCGCCCCGGCGCTCCGGCACGAGGAAGACGGTCACCACCATGTCGAGCACATAGATGCCCGACAGCAGGGCGATGGTGAGCGCAAAGGAATACTGGCTGGCGAGGATGCCGATGACGAGCGGCCCGAAGCCGCCCACCCCGCGCCCCAAGTTGAAAAGCACGTTCTGCGCCGTAGCACGGGCGGCGGTGGGATAGCACTCGGACAGCAGGGCCCCATAGCCGCCCATCATGCCGTTGACGAAGAAGCCCATGACGGCGCCGCCGATGAGAAGCGCCGAGGCATCGGTGAGCTGGGAATAGACCACCAGCGAGACGGCAGCGCCGATCTGGTAGAGGATGAGGCTTGGGCGGCGGCCGATGCGGTCTGCCAGCTGGCCGAAGCCCCAGATGCCCGCCGCCATGCCAAGGATGGTCACGGCCGTCCAGAGCGAGGACTTGGTGAGCGAATAGCCGAACCTCTGGGAGAGATAGTTCGGCAGCCAGATCATGATGCCGTAATAGCCAAAGTTCTGGACCGCGCAGAGGACGAACATGGCAAAGCTCGTCTTCGTCGTCTCCCAGTCCTTCACCAGCAGGCCCAGCGGCAGGGGCTGGCGCGGCCCCTTGGCGCGGGCGACGAAGATCTCCGGCTCCCCGAGCGTACGGCGCACGATGAAGGCGACCACGGCCGGCGCGATGCCCACTGCGAACATGCCCCGCCAGCCGATGAGGGGCAGCAGGAGCGGTGTGACCAGAGCCGCCAGCAGGACGCCGCCCTGCCAGCCGAGCGCCACATAGGACGAGGCGCGGGCGCGCTTCTCCGCCGACCAGGCTTCGGTCGCGAGCGCCATGCCGATGCCGAACTCGCCGCCGAGGCCAAGGCCAGCGACGAAGCGATAGGCAAGCAGGTCCCAGAAGCCCTGGGCGAGGGCACAGAGGCCGGTGAAGACGGCAAACAGCAGGATGGTCCAGGCCAGCACGCGGACGCGGCCGTAATAGTCCGACAGGACGCCGAAGAGGATGCCGCCCAGCACCGCGCCGATGAGCGTCCAGGTGACGAGGGCACCGGATTGCACCGGGGACAGGCCGAGGTCGGTGGCGATGGCCGGCAGCATGAAGCCGAGGATGAGCAGGTCGAAGCCATCCATGGCAAAGCCGAGCGTGGAGCCGATCAGCGCCTTGCGCGCGTAGTCCGGTGACGATCCGGCCCCTGCGCCGGCGGTGATGTCTGCACTCATGGGGCGCCCCTTCCCTGCCCGCCGTCCGGCGGTCCGCGCACGCGGCGCGCGTCCTTAGCGCCATTCATTTGCCGGCTCAATCCACATGGACGGAGCCCCAGCCATGCGAAGCCGTGCAGAGGCCCCCGGCCGGATATGCGCCGGCGCGCCCCGCAAGGCCTGGAGGGGGCGAAACGCCGCGTGATCGAAGCTTGATCTTCGCCTTTGACGCGGCAGGCAGTAACGTCCGCGCATCGTCACGCCTTCTGATCGTCCGGCTCGCGCATGGGCATTGAGACGTGCACCGGCCCCGTGATCCCGAGGAGTTGCGCCATGGCGCCCATGTCACGATCCGTCCCCGTCCCTGCCCCGCCAGATGAAGACGCGCGCGCGACCGGCCCCGTCGATGGGCTGCGGCGGGCGCTGGTGCTGGGCACGGGCGTGGCAGCACTGGGACTGGCTGACGCCAAGCACTCCGCGCATGCTGCCAGTGGGGCGGGACGCGGCATCGATCTCTCCTGCCGGGTCAGCCGCGCGCGGCTCGATGCGCTGGTGGCGGATGCGTTTCCGCTCTTCAACGCACCGGTCATTCTTCCCGCCTTCGATGCCAAGGCGCACGGCGCGCGGTTCGACGTGGACCTGCACCGCCTCGTCACGGACGTCACCGTCCCCGAGACCGGCGAACGCCTCAAGATCAGCGGCCTTCTGGCCCTTCCGGCGGGCGCCAAGGGGCCCTTGCCCGTCGTGTCCTGGCAGCACGGCACGATCCTGTCCTTCGATCAGGTGCCCTCGAACCTGACGCGTATCGCCGATCCCACTTACCGGACGAGCGATGCGGCGGATTCCCTCGAAACGCTCTTCAACGTGCAGCGCTTCGCCGGACAGGGGTATGCGGTGATCGCCGCAGATTATGTGGGCAAGGGACCGTTCCGGGGCGACCGGGGCGAGGCCTATGCGGTGAAAGGCGCCTCCGTGCGCACCTGCCTCCAGATGCTGGCCGCCGGCAAGACGGCGCTGCGGGCCCTGGGGTGCAGCCCTGGCAAACTCTTCCTCCACGGCTGGTCGCAGGGCGCCATCAACACGCAATGGCTGCATCAGGCGCTGCGGGAGGACGGCCGGCCCATCGCCGCGACGGCCGTCGCCAGCCCCTTCAATGACCTCAACGAGACGTGGCGCTTCTGGACCGGAGACGCGATGTTTCCGCTGCCCAGGGGCACGACCTCCTATCCCCCGCTGCCGGTCTGGATCGGCTTGTGCATGATCATCGCGCTCGGCAGCTACGAGCTTCAGTACAATCTGCCGGGCTTGCTGAAGACGGCCGTGCGCCCCGAATATCAGGATCTCGCGCAGACCTACTGGACGCGCTACGAGCTCGACGACGCGCAGATGAAACGGCTACCCACGGGCGCGGAGCTACTGGTGCCGGGCTTCTTCGAGCGCTTCACCGCCGACCAGAACAGCGCCTTCCTGCGGCATCTGGCGGCCAACCGCGCATCCTACTGGAAATATGACAGCCCGATCCGCTTCCATTACGGGCTCGCCGACGAGGCGATCCACCCTGCCATGGTGTTCCGCGCGCTTTCGGCGGGGGGCAGGCAGGCGGCGGGCGTGCCGGTGGCGGGGGGAAGCCACCGCGGAACCTTCATCGCCGGTCTCTATGGCGATGCCGCGACGCTCGCGGGGAGCGACAACATCCTGAACTGGTTCAACAGCCTCAGGTAAACCGGCCCCGGGATGGCGCAAGCCAGACCTCGGGAACGGGAGCCGGGGCGCCCCGCCCGCACAACGCGGACGGAGCGCCACACGGAATGGATCAGTCGTTGACCGCTTCCTTGAGGCCCTTGCCGGGGGTGAACTTCGGCGCCTTGGAGGCGGCGATCTTCACCGGCTTGCCGGTCCGCGGGTTGCGGCCCTCGCGGGCGGCGCGGGTCACGACCGAGAAGGAGCCGAAGCCGATGAGCTTCACTTCTTCGCCGTCCTTCAGCGCCTTGGCGATGATGTCGAACGTGGCATCCACGGCAGCCGCCGCAGCCGCCTTCGTGAGCTTGGCCTCTTCGGCCACCGCGGCGATCAGTTCGTTCTTGGTGGTCATGTGACCGTTCCTTCCATTGTATCTCTCGAATCGCAGGGCGTTGGCCTCAACGATGGGCGGGAAGCTTTACGGAAAATGTGGCTTTTGCAAGCGCCAAAGCGCCACAAACCCGCATAAACAAACGATTTCCAACGGTTCCGGCAGCCGCGCGCACCAGCGTTCGCGCCCCGGAGCCTGCGGAGCAGCGTTACTTAAGTAACTGTGTTTGCAGTGGAATTTTCGCGACGCCCTGAGCCGGGCGACAGCGATGGAGCAAAGGCACGGCCGGCGGCATCGCAGGCGGCATCCACACAAAGAAAAATGGCCCGGAATCGTGATTCCGGGCCACTTCCAACCGCGATGGGCGACGACTCAGTGGGCGACGACGCCCGCCGCATCCTCGTCCGGAACGACCGCGCCGCTCACCGGCTGCTCGGTCCAGGAGATCGGCTCGGGATGCCGCAGGAGGGCGTGGTGGAGCACCTCGTCCATGCGCGACACCGGAATGATCTCCAGCGCGTTCTTCACATTGTCCGGGATGTCCGCCAGATCCTTGGCGTTCTCCTCGGGGATCAGCACCTTCTTGATGCCACCGCGCAGGGCGGCCAGCAGCTTCTCCTTGAGGCCGCCGATGGGCAGCACGCGGCCGCGCAGCGTGATCTCGCCGGTCATCGCCACGTCACGGCGCACGGGGATGCCCGTGAGCACGGAGACGATGGTGGTGGCCATGGCGACGCCGGCGGACGGGCCGTCCTTCGGGGTCGCGCCTTCGGGCACGTGGACGTGGATGTCCCGACGCTCGAACAGCGGCGGCTCGATGCCGAAGTCCACCGAACGCGACCGCACGTAGGAGGCGGCGGCGGAGATGGACTCCTTCATCACTTCCTTCAGGTTGCCGGTCACCGTCATGCGGCCCTTGCCGGGCATCATGACGCCTTCGATGGTCAGCAACTCGCCGCCCACCTCGGTCCAGGCAAGGCCCGTGACGACGCCAACCTGGTCTTCCCGCTCAATCTCGCCATAGCGGAAGCGCGGCACCCCGAGGAAGGTCTCCAGATTCTTGGCGGTGACCTTCACCGACTTCTTCTTGGAGATGACGAGTTCCTTCACCGCCTTGCGGGCGAGGGTGGAAATCTCGCGTTCGAGGTTACGCACGCCCGCCTCGCGGGTGTAGCGACGGATGACCTGCAGCAGAGCCGCGTCATCGATGGACCATTCCTTGGCCGAGAGACCGTGCTTCTGAAGCGCGTTGGGGATCAGGTGCTTGCGCGAGATCTCCGCCTTCTCGTCCTCGGTGTAGCCGGCGATGCGGATCACTTCCATGCGGTCCAGAAGGGCCGGCGGAATGTTCAGCGTGTTCGCCGTGGTCACGAACATCACGTTCGAGAGGTCATAATCGACCTCCAGATAGTGATCGTTGAACGTCGGGTTCTGCTCGGGGTCCAGAACCTCCAGCAGGGCCGCCGACGGATCGCCGCGGAAGTCCGCGCCCATCTTGTCGATCTCGTCCAGCAGGAAGAGCGGGTTCGACTTCTTGGCCTTGCGCATGGACTGGATGATCTTGCCCGGCATGGACCCGATATAGGTCCGCCGGTGACCACGGATCTCCGCCTCGTCGCGCACGCCACCGAGGGAGACGCGCACGAACTCGCGGCCCGTCGCCTTGGCGATGGAGCGGCCGAGCGAGGTCTTGCCGACGCCGGGAGGGCCGACGAGGCACAAGATCGGGCCAGCCAGCTTGTTGGCGCGGCTCTGCACGGCGAGATACTCGACGATGCGTTCCTTGACCTTGTCGAGGCCGTAGTGGTCGGAATCGAGCACCGACTGGGCGAAGGGCAGGTCCTTCTTGACCTTGCTCTTGATGCCCCACGGGATCGACAGCAACCAGTCCAGATAGTTGCGCACGACGGTGGCTTCCGCCGACATGGGCGACATCTGGCGGAGCTTCTTCAGCTCGTGCGTCGCCTTCTCGCGTGCTTCCTTGGTCAGCTTGGTGCGCTTGATGCGGTCTTCCAGCTCCTGAAGGTCGTCGCGACCGTCCTCGTCGCCGAGCTCCTTCTGGATCGCCTTCATCTGCTCGTTGAGATAGTACTCGCGCTGGGTCTTCTCCATCTGGCGCTTCACCCGCGTGCGGATGCGCTTCTCCACCTGGAGCACGGAGATTTCGCTCTCCATCAGCCCGAGCACCTTCTCCAGCCGGTCGGCGACCTTCACGGTCTCCAGCACGGCCTGCTTCTCGGGGATCTTCACCGCGAGATGGGATGCGATGGTGTCGGCAAGCTTGGCGTGATCCTCGATCTGGCCGACGACGCCGACCACCTCGGGAGACACCTTCTTGTTGAGCTTCACATAGTTTTCGAACTCGTTGACCACCGAGCGCGCGAGCGCCTCGGCCTCGACCACATCGCCCACCTCGTCGGGCAGGGAGATGGCCTCGGCCTCATAGAGGTCGGCACGGTCCGTGTACTGCACCACCTGGGCGCGGGTGACGCCTTCCACCAGCACCTTCACGGTGCCGTCGGGCAGTTTCAGGAGCTGGAGGACGGTCGCCAGCGTGCCGACGCGATAGATGGCATCGGTGGCCGGATCATCGTCCGAGGCGTTTTCCTGGGTGGCGAGAAGAATGTAGGTATCGCCCCGCATCACTTCTTCCAGCGCGCGGATGGACTTCTCGCGGCCGACGAAGAGGGGAACGATCATGTGCGGGAAAACCACGATGTCCCGCAGGGGGAGCACCGGGAAGGTCTGTGCGACGCCGGGAACGAGAGGCGGGCGCTGCTTGGGGCTCGTCATGACCCAATCCTTTCTAAAGACGCCAACGCAGACGACAATGCATTCGCCTGCGTGGTCGCAGCCGGGACGGGAGCGGATGATCGATGCTGGAGCGGCGATAAGGCCGCGAGAGGCACAGGAACCGAGCCCGGGAACCGGAGTGTTGACCAAGACATGGAGAGCGCCCCGCTGGCTTTCAAGACCGTTGGGAAGGCTCCCGACACCGCACGTGAAACATTCATGAAACAGGCAGGTTCTGGCGTTTCCCCCGCGCCGGCGGCGCGAGGGAAGGAAGCGGGATAAACCCCGTCAGGCGCTGGCGCCGGCGTCGCCGACACGGTCCGCGTAAATGTAGAGCGGGCGCGCATTCTGCTCGACCACTTCCTTGCTGATCACCACTTCCTCGACGCCTTCGAGGCCGGGAAGGTCAAACATGGTGTCCAGCAGGATTCCTTCCATGATCGAGCGCAAGCCGCGGGCGCCCGTCTTGCGCTCGATGGCCTTGCGGGCGATGGCGCCCAGCGCTTCCTCATGGATGGTGAGATCCACGTTCTCCATCTCGAAGAGGCGCTGATACTGCTTCACCAGCGCGTTCTTCGGCTCGGCCAGGATCTGCTTGAGCGCCGCCTCGTCGAGGTCGTTGAGCGTGGCAAGCACGGGCAGACGGCCGATGAACTCGGGGATGAGGCCGTACTTCAGCAGATCCTCGGGCTCCACCTCGCGGAACAGCTCGCCGGGACGACGCTCCTCGACCGGGGCCACCTTGGCGCCGAAGCCGATGGAGGTGCCGCCCTTGGAGCGGGACGAGATGATCTTGTCGAGGCCCGCGAAGGCGCCGCCGCAGATGAAGAGGATGTTGGTGGTGTCCACCTGCAGGAATTCCTGCTGGGGATGCTTGCGGCCGCCCTGCGGGGGCACGGAGGCAACGGTGCCTTCCATGATCTTCAGCAGGGCCTGCTGCACGCCCTCGCCCGAGACGTCGCGGGTGATGGACGGGTTGTCGGACTTGCGACTGATCTTGTCGATCTCGTCGATGTAGACGATGCCGCGCTGCGCCCGCTCCACATTGTAGTCGGCGGCCTGGAGCAGCTTGAGGATGATGTTCTCCACATCCTCGCCCACATAGCCGGCCTCGGTCAGCGTGGTGGCGTCGGCCATGGTGAAGGGCACGTCCAGGATGCGCGCCAGCGTCTGGGCCAGCAGCGTCTTGCCGGAACCCGTCGGGCCGATGAGCATGATGTTGGACTTGGCCAGTTCCACATCGCCGTGCTTCGTGGCGTGGTTCAGGCGCTTGTAGTGGTTGTGCACCGCCACCGAGAGGACCTTCTTCGCATGGTCCTGGCCGATGACGTAGTCATCGAGAACCTTGCGGATCTCCTTCGGGGTGGGGATGCCATCGCGGGACTTCACCAGGGAGGACTTGCTCTCCTCGCGGATGATGTCCATGCAGAGTTCGACACACTCGTCGCAAATGAAGACCGTAGGCCCTGCGATGAGCTTGCGGACCTCGTGCTGGCTCTTGCCGCAGAACGAGCAGTAAAGCGTGTTCTTGCTGTCGCTGCCGCCGGTCTTGCTCATCTTCATCTCCGTGCGGTCCGCCCCTCCGGCTCAGGTCCTGTTCAGGACCCCTCCCCGTCTGGACGGAACCCTTGTTGGGGCCGGCGACGCTGCGCCTGAGCCCCGTGCCGGCCTTTCGACCGTTTCCTGGAACGTCGCACCTTGCGGTCCGGGTTCCATGCCTCGCCTTGTCACCGCAGCCCTGAGTACCGCCTCAGCCTTGCGGCTACCTGTCATATACGTGACGTTTTCCGCCCCGTATCAGCCAAGCATCCCTCTTGGGTCCAATCAAGACGCCTGTGTTGGCACATGCATATGGCGTGCCGACACGCGTCCTGCCAGAGACCCGCGATCCGGAAATGAACGAATGGTGAAGCCAGTCGCGCACCCCGGATCGTGCGCCGCCATCGGACGGATGGCTACATCGGGAACGCCGAGGCGGTATTTCCTGCCCCGGCGCGACGCTAAAATTGCGAAGCCCCGACGCAGCCGGTCAAATGCCGGCTATTGGGGCCATGCAAGCGCGATATGGCGGTGCACGCAAGAGCATTGCGCACACCGCCCCCTGAAAACGTCGAAGGATCAGGCCTTGGCCGGCTCGTCCGAGGGACGCTTGTCGATCACGGTATCGATGAGCCCGAACTCCTGAGCGGCGTTCGCCGTCATGAAGTTGTCGCGCTCGAGGGCGTCCTCGATCTTCTCGATCGGCTGGCCCGTATGCTTCACATAGATTTCATTCAGCCGCTTCTTGAGGCTGAGGATCTCCTGCGCGTGCAGCATGATGTCCGTGACCTGGCCCTGGAAGCCGCCGGACGGCTGATGGACCATGATTCGAGCATTCGGCAGCGCGAACCGCAGGCCCTTCTCGCCGGCGGTCAGCAGCAGGGAGCCCATGGAGGCGGCCTGGCCGATGCACAGCGTGGACACCGCCGGGCGGATGAACTGCATGGTGTCGTAGATCGCGAGACCCGACGTCACCACGCCGCCCGGCGAGTTGATGTACATGGAGATTTCCTTCTTGGGGTTTTCCGCCTCAAGAAAGAGCAACTGCGCCACCGCCAGCGTGGACATCCCGTCTTCCACCGGACCGGTCAGGAAGATGATCCGCTCCTTCAGGAGACGGGAATAAATGTCGTACGCGCGCTCCCCGCGGTTGGTCTGCTCGACCACCATGGGGACGAGGTAGTTCATATAAGTATCGACAGGATCACGCATTTTTGGTCCTCGGCGCGGAGAATGCGCGCAAATCGTCGCAGGCAGCGGTGAAGGTGGCCTGAACTCAGGCCGCCTTCTCCTCTTCCTCCTTGTAGAGCTCCTCGCGGCTGACCTGCTTCTCGGTCACCTTGGCGAGCTCCAGAAGGAAGTCGACGACCTTCTCCTCGAACAGGGGCGCACGCAGGGACGCCATCGCCTGCGCATTGCGGCGATAATATTCCCACACCTGCTGTTCCTGGCCGGG
Source organism: Azorhizobium sp. AG788 (assembly GCF_004364705.1). Lineage (NCBI taxonomy): Bacteria > Pseudomonadati > Pseudomonadota > Alphaproteobacteria > Hyphomicrobiales > Xanthobacteraceae > Azorhizobium > Azorhizobium sp. AG788. The sequence goes on along the minus strand of NZ_SOBM01000004.1, from coordinate 216,374 downwards.
GAACTGACGCGCCCGCTCGACAACCGCACGCGTCACCTCGTCGTCGGTGACCTGTATATTGTTGCGCTCCCCGATCTCCGCAAGAACCAGGCCAAGGCGCACGCGGCGCTCGGCAATGCGCTGATATTCGGCGCGGGCTTCCTCTTCCGTCGTGCTCTCGTCGGCGAAGGTGCGGCCCTGCTGCTGCAGATCGGTCTGGATCTGCTGCCACACGCCCTCGAACTCCTGCGAGACGAGGGTCGGGGGCACGTCGAACTTGTGGCCGGCGTCGAGCGCGTCGAGCAGCTGACGCTTCACGCGCTGCCGGGTGGCGCCTTCATGCTCCTTGGCGATGCGCTCGCGCACATTCTCCTTGAGCTTGTCGAGGCTCTCGAGACCCAGCGTCTTGGCGAACTCGTCGTCGATGGTCAGCTCGCCGGGAGCCTCCACCTGCTTGGCCTTCACCGCGAAGGACGCATCCTTGCCGGCGAGCTGGGCCGACAGATAGTTCGTCGGGAAGGTGACATTGATGGTGCGCTCCTCGCCGGCGGACAGCCCGATGAGCTGCTCCTCGAAGCCGGGGATGAAGCTGTTGGAGCCGATCACCACCGGCACGTCCTCGCCGGCGCCGCCCTCGAACGGGACGCCGTCGATGGAGCCCACGAAGTCAACGGTGATGCGGTCGCCCGAAGCGGCGGCGCCTTCCTTGGCGGCGAAGGAGCGGTTGCCGTCGGCAATGCGCTTCACCATCTCGTCCACCTCTTCATCGGTGACGATGGCGACGGGCTTCTCGATGGCGATGTCCTTGAAGTTGCCGAGCTCGATCTTCGGCAGCACTTCCAGCTCGACCGTGTACTTGAGGTCCGCCTGGCCCTCGATGACGCTCTTCACTTCGTCCTCGGCCTGGGGCAGCTCGACCTTCGGCGGCAGCGCGAGGCGCAGGCCGTTGTCCTCGACGATCTTGCCGTTGGCCTCGGTCACGGCCTGCTCGATCACCTCGGCCATGACGGACTTGCCGTACAGCGACTTGAGGTGGGACAGCGGCACCTTGCCGGGGCGGAAGCCGTTGATCCGGACCTTGTCCTTGAGCTCGACCAGGCGATCCTGAGCCTTGGCGTCGAGCTCGGCCGCGGGGAGCACCACAGTGTAGGCGCGCTTGAGGCCCTCGGCCTGGGTTTCGGTCACCTGCATCGTCTTGCCTTCATCCATAAGCCGCGCACGGCGGTTCGGTTCGAATCTGTCCGGCGCGGCGGAAGCGCTGCGCCCTCATCCCTGCGGAAACGGGTGTGGACGTGGTGCGGGCGGAGGGTTTCGAACCCCCACGACTTTCGTCACGGGAACCTAAATCCCGCGCGTCTACCAGTTCCGCCACGCCCGCATACGGGCATCGGGGCGCACGCGCAAGGCGCACCCCTCTCGCCCGTTCGACCGATTGACTCGGGTCCGGCCGGGTTGGGGCTTATATCACGCCCGATTTCCCGTGCAGCAAGAAAAAGCACCCGTCACCAGGGCAGGCTTATGGACAACGCCCGCCGCAGACGGACCCAGCGTCAGCCTTACTGCCGCGTCCGCACGAAATCCACGAAGGCCCTGAGCGGCGCCGGCACCAGCCGGCGGCCCGGATAATAAAGGAAGGGCCCCGAGAAGCGTGGCCACCACGCCTCCAGCACGGGCTCCAGCGCGCCGCTGTCCAGATGCGGGCGCAGCCAGTCCTCGAACAGAGCAATGATGCCCGTTCCGGCCACCGCCGCCTCCACTGCAAGCTCCGTCGCGGCCCCGACGCTCACCAGCAGCGGGCCCGTGGGCTCGACGCGCACCACCTCCCCGTCCCGCTCGAACTCCCAGGCCATCATGGCGCCGCTGCTGAAGCGGGCGAGCAGGCAGGCATGGGCGAGCAGGTCGCGCGGATGCGCCGGCCGACCCCGCCGGTCGAGATAGGCCGGCGCCGCCGCCGTCGCGAAGCGCTGCGTGCGCGGGCCGATGGGCACGGCGATCATGTCCTGCTCCAGCCGCTCGTCATAGCGGATGCCGGCGTCACAGCCCGCCGCCAGAAGATCGACGAACGTGTCCTCCGCCGTGATCTCCAGCCGGATGTCGGGATAGGCGGCCAGGAAATCCGGCACGAGCGACGGCAGCACGAGGCGCGCCGCGCTCACCGGCACATTGAGCCGCAGGGTGCCGGCCGGCCGATCCCGGAACCCGTTCACCACATCGAGCGCCGCCTCCACCTCGCCGAGCGCCGGGCCGAGCCGCTCCATCAGCCGGGCGCCCGCCTCGGTGGGGGCGACGCTGCGGGTGGTGCGGTGGAGCAGCCGCACCCCGAGCTGCGCCTCCAGCCGCCGCACGGCGTCGCTGAGGGCCGAGGGACTCGCCCCGCTCACCCGCGCCGCATCCCGGAAGCCCCGCGCCCGCGCCACAGCCATGAAGGCGCCGAGGTCGGACAGATCGATGCTCATTGTTCTGAAATCCGCACAAGCCGTACGGACTGTGCGGGATTATCGACGCGCGCGGCAAGGCCTAATTGCTGTGGCGAGCCATCGGCCACCCAACGGAGACGCCCATGTCCAGCATGTCATCCACCTCCAGCATCACGGCCGCCGGCAGCTACCGGCTGGGCGATCGCACTTTGAACCGCCTCGGCTACGGAGCCATGCAGCTTGCCGGGCCCGGCGTATTCGGCCCGCCGAAGAACCGGCCGGAAGCGCTCGCGGTGCTCCGCGCCGCTGTGGCCGCAGGGGTGAACCACATCGACACCAGCGACTTCTACGGGCCGCATGTCACCAACGAGATCATCCGCGAGGCACTCGCGCCTTATCCTGGAGACCTCGTGCTGGTGACGAAGATCGGCGCCCGCCGCGGGGCGGATGCGTCCTGGCTCCCCGCCTTCTCGCCGGACGAACTGAAGCGGGCCGTGGACGACAATCTCAGGAACCTCGGGCTGGAACAGTTGGAGGTCGTGAACCTGCGGCTGATGTTCGATACGCACGGACCGGCCGAAGGCCCCATCGCGGAGCAGCTGGCCGTGCTGGCGGACCTGCGCCATCAAGGCCTCGTCCGCCACATCGGCCTCAGCAACGCCACCGCGCGCCAGATCGCCGAGGCGCGGCAGATGGTGCCCATCGTCTGCGTCCAGAACCAATACAATCTCGCCCACCGGGCGGACGATGCGCTCATCGACGATCTCGCCCGCGACGGCATCGCCTATGTGCCCTTCTTCCCCCTCGGCGGTTTCTCGCCGCTCCAGTCCGCTACGCTGTCGGAGGTGGCCGAAGGATTGAAGGCCACCCCGATGCAGGTGGCGCTGGCGTGGCTGCTGAAGCGTTCGCCCAACATCCTGCTCATCCCCGGCACCTCATCTACCGCGCATCTCAAAGAAAATCTGGCGGCAGCGGAACTGGACCTGCCCCCTCAGGCCCTCGCCGCCCTCGACGGCATCGGCCGCGCCGGCTGACGGGGCGCCACCCAGCGAAAAGGCTCTCAACCCTGCGATCCGGCGGGCCCGGATCGCAGGGCGGCCCCTGATCGGCGTGGGCCGCATGCGGAGGCAGCCGCATGGTGTGCCGGCCCGGGGCGTCATATCCCGCGGGACCACACAATGGTGCCACCAATCGCCACTTGCCCTTTGGGATGCGGCGAGGGAAGGTCGCGGCGCACTTTCAAAAAGTTGCGGAGCGATCGTCTTGCGCGTCCCAGCCTTCTCCCGCCGCGCGGCCCTTTCCGGCGCCGCCGCCTTGACCCTGAGCGGCCTGCTGCCGCGCCTGGCCTTCGCACAGTCGGCCGCAGCGCCGGTCTCGCTGAAGGCAGCCACCGCCGACCGCATCGAGCTCGCTGGTGCCGGGCCCATCGACCTCTTCGAGGGCGGGCTCCCCGGTCCGTTGCTGCGGGTGAAGAAGGGAGAGACGCTTTCGGTTGCCGCCGCCAACGCGCTCAAGGCGCCCATGGACGTAACCTGGCACGGCGTGCGCGTCCCCAACGCGCTTGATGGCGTGCCCGGCCTCACCGGCCCGGCCATCGCGCCCGGCGCCAGCCGCTCCATCAGCTTCACGCCGCCGGATGCCGGCACCTTCTGGTATCACGCGTTCGACGCCGCACAGACCCGCCGGGCGCTCGCCGGCGCGCTGATCGTGGAGGAGCCCGGCCCCTCCCCCTTCGGCGCCGACCACACGCTGCTCATCCAGACCTGGGCGCCGGACCCGGTGCTCGGCATGCCGCTCATCACCGTGAATGGCGCGGTCTCGCCCACCCTTCAGGCCCCCTCCGCCGCCCGCGCGCGGCTGCGTCTCATCAATGCCTCGGTGGACTTCCTCAAGCTCCATGTGGTGGATGCCCAGAGCTGGGTCATGGCCATCGACGGCCAGCCGACCTCCCCTTTCGTACTGAAGGACGGGCGGGCGCAACTGGTGCCGGGCGGGCGCATCGACCTCGCGCTGGACGTCAACCTGAGTGGCGGCGCGGGCGACCCCATCATCCTTGAGATCGAGACGCCGAAGGCGCCGGTGCAACTGGCGCTGATCGCCCCCGTGGGAGCCAGCACCGCGCCGGCCCCGACCGCGACGCCCGCCGCCCTGCCCGCCAATGCCCTGCCGACCGAGATCCCGCTTCAGGGCGCGACACGGGCGGAACTGGCCCTCGGCCCCGGCGCGGCGAACCTCGCCAGCCTGCCGACCCTGTTCTCGGTCGCGGCGGGCAAGTCCGCCGTGGTGACGCTGGCGAACAAGCTGGAGGAGCCGGTGGCCGTGCATTTCCACGGCATGCCGGTGCGCGTGCTGGACGGCGCGGACGACGGCTGGAAGCCCTGGTGGCACGACACCGTGCCTGTGCCGGGCAAGGCCACCGTGCGCGTGGCCTTGCGGCCCGATGCTGCCGGCAAATGGGCCATCCTCGGCCAGAAGGGCGGCTCGACGGAGATCGTCGCGGCCGCTGCCTATGAGGTGAAGTGAGGCGCCCTTCTGACCGCCGTTCCGATGCCCCGGAACCGACCGGGGCATCTCTCATCCGGCGCGCGCCCCCAAAGCCTCGAACAGCGCCGCATAAACTTTGGGCAGGGCTTCCGGCAGATCGTCGGCGATGAGGCCGGGGCCGGCCTGGCGGGCGGCCTCCCCATGCAGCCAGACCGCCGCCGCCGCCGCCTCGAAGGCCGGCATCCCCTGCGCGAGAAGGCCGCCGAGGATGCCGGCGAGCACATCCCCCGCCCCGGCCGTGGCAAGGAAAGGCGGCGCATTCTCCGCGATGCTGGCGCGCCCGTCCGGTGCCGCCACCACCGTATCCGCCCCCTTGAGCACCACCACGGCCTTCAGCGCCTGCGCCGCCGCGCGGGTCCGCGTCAGCTTGTCGGCGTCGGCGGGAATGAGGTCGGTGTCGGCGAAGAGGCGGGCAAACTCGCCCTCATGGGGCGTGATGACGGCGGCCTTGGCGCCCGCGATCCGCTCGGCCAGCGCCTGCGGCGCCCCGGCATAGCTCGTCAGCGCATCGGCATCGAGCACGAGGCTGCGATGCTCGGCCACCGCCGCCTCCACCATGTCGCGCGTCTCATCGCCCACGCCGAGGCCGGGTCCCAGGACGACAGAGGAATAGCGGTGATCCACCAGGAGATCGCTGAGATCGCCGCTGTTCTCCACGTGCCGGACCATCAGCGCCGCATAGGAGGCGGCGTGAACGAGGGCCGCGCCTTCAGGACAGGCGACCGTGACGAGCCCCGCTCCCGCCCGCAGACAGCCGCGCGCGGCGAGCCGCGCCGCCCCAGCCGTCCAGCGCCCGCCGCTCATCACCACCGCATGGCCGCGCCCGTATTTGTGTCCCTCGACGGTAGGAACCGGGAAATGCGCGCCCCAAAGGTCCGGGTCATTGGCGCTGGTGCGGGGCGCGATCTCCGCGAGCACACTGTCCGGGATGCCGATGTCCGCGACGCGGACCTTGCCGCAGAGCCCCCGCCCCGGCAGCAGCAGATGCCCCGGCTTGCGTCGGAAGAAGGTGACCGTCTCCACTGCCGGCGCCGCCGCGCCGTGCACGGCGCCCGTCGCGCCATCGACGCCCGAGGGCAGGTCCACGGCGATGACCGGCTTGCCGCTCTCGCCCATCCGCTCCACGAGCGCCCGCGCATCGCCTTCCAGATCGCGCGCGAGGCCGGCGCCGAACAGCGCATCCACGATGAGGTCGGCCTGCGAGAGATCCGCCTGCACGGCATCCTCCACCGGTCCCGTCCAGCGGCCGGCAGCCAGCGCCGCATCGCCCTTGAGCGCCTCGATGCTTCCGAGCAGCGCGAGGCGCACGCGGAAACCGCGCTGGGCGAGGATGCGGGCGGCCACGAAGCCGTCGCCGCCATTGTTGCCGGGACCGCAGAGGACGAGCACGCGGGAGGTGAGCGGACGCCGCGCCACCACGTCGGCCACCGCCGCACCGGCTCGGTCCATGAGGGTGATCCCGGGCGTGCCCTGCGCGATGGTCGTCCGGTCGGCGATCGCCATTTCACCTGGATCGAGAAGCTCGCTCATACCGCCCTCCGCATCACCCTGCCTAAAAGGCATCCATACACAGAATTTCCGCCCGCGAAATGTCGCCTATTTTGCGGGCACATCGCATACTATTTAGGCAGACAACACCATCCACAGCTGTGACGATCTCTGCAATGGCACGAATGGCATACATCGTGCTTACAGTTGTGCGGCTCGCCCAATCGGCGGAGAGGACGGGCCACGGGAGACGGAGCGCATGAAGAAGATCGAGGCGATCATCAAGCCCTTCAAGCTCGATGAAGTGAAGGAGGCCCTTCAGGAAGTCGGCCTGCAAGGTATCACGGTCACCGAGGCAAAGGGGTTCGGTCGCCAGAAGGGCCATACCGAGCTTTATCGCGGCGCCGAATATGTGGTGGACTTCCTGCCCAAGGTGAAAATCGAGGTGGTGCTCGCCGACGACATGGTCGAGAAGGCGGTGGAAGCCCTGCTCCGCGCCGCTCAGACCGGACGCATCGGCGACGGCAAGATCTTCGTGTCCAGCATCGAGGAAGCCATCCGCATCCGCACCGGCGAGACCGGGCTCGACGCCATCTGATCTCCTCTCCCAGCCCTTACCTACCTTTACCTTCAGGAAAGGCGTTTACTCAAATGAAGACGGCCAAGGAAGTCCTCGACTTCATCAAGTCGAACGACGTGAAATACGTCGACCTGCGCTTCACCGATCCGCGCGGCAAGTGGCAGCACGTGACCTTCGACATCACCATGGTCGACGAGGACTTCTTCGCCGAAGGCCAGGCCTTCGACGGCTCGTCCATCGCCGGCTGGAAGGCCATCAACGAGTCCGACATGCTCCTGATGCCGGACGTCACCACCGCCTGCGTCGATCCCTTCTTCTCCGAGACCACCCTCTCGGTGGTGTGCGACGTGCTCGAGCCGACCACCGGCGAGCCCTACGGCCGCGACCCGCGCGGCATCGCCAAGAAGGCGATGGCCTACCTGCAGTCCACCGGCATCGGCGACACCGTGTTCTTCGGCCCCGAGGCCGAGTTCTTCATCTTCGACGACGTGAAGTTCAAGGCCGACCCGTACAACACGGGCTTCAAGCTGGACTCCATCGAGCTGCCGACCAACGGCGACACCGACTATGAAGGCGGCAACCTCGGCCACCGCATCAAGACCAAGGGCGGCTACTTCCCGGTGCCCCCGCTCGACAGCGCCCAGGACATGCGCTCCGAGATGCTCGCCTCCATGGCCAAGATGGGCGCCAAGGTCGAGAAGCACCACCACGAGGTGGCTTCCGCCCAGCACGAGCTCGGCCTGAAGTTCGGCCAGCTCGTCACCATGGCCGACCACCTGCAGGTCTATAAGTACTGCATCCATCAGGTCGCCAACATCTATGGCAAGACCGCGACCTTCATGCCCAAGCCCGTCTATGGCGACAACGGCTCGGGCATGCACGTCCACCAGTCCATCTGGAAGGACGGCAAGCCGCTCTTCGCTGGCGACAAGTATGCCGACCTGTCGCAGGAGTGCCTGTGGTACATCGGCGGCGTCATCAAGCACGCCAAGTCGCTGAACGCCTTCACCAACCCGCTGACCAACTCCTACAAGCGTCTGGTCCCGGGCTATGAGGCCCCGGTGCTGCTGGCCTATTCGGCCCGCAACCGCTCGGCGTCCTGCCGCATCCCCTACACGAACAACCCGAAGGCCAAGCGCGTCGAGGTCCGCTTCCCCGATCCGGGCGCGAACCCCTACCTCGCCTTCTCGGCCCTGTTCATGGCCGGCATGGACGGCATCCTAAACAAGATCGATCCCGGTTCGGCCATGGACAAGGATCTGTACGATCTGCCCCCGGCCGAGCTGAAGCAGATCCCGACCGTCTGCGGCTCGCTCCGCGAGGCGCTCGAGTCGCTCGCCAAGGACCACGACTACCTGCTCAAGGGCGACGTGTTCCAGAAGGACTTCATCGAGTCCTACATCGACCTCAAGATGCAGGAAGTCGCTCGCTTCGAGATGACCCCGCACCCGGTCGAGTTCGAGATGTACTACTCGGTCTGATGCCGTTCGCGCTGGCTTCACGGCCAGCGCGTCCGCATCGACCGGAGACCTTTACGGGTCTCTCCCAGACTGGGGCGCCTTCGGGCGCCCCTTTTGTTTGCAGCGTTCGGGATCAGGCCGGCTTCAGTGGATGCCGAGCCACCAGATGCCGCCGAGCAGCACCACCTGCGCGGCTAACACGCCCGCCAGCACCGAGCGGCGGATGAGGAGGAAGGCGAGGACGCCTGCCCCCACCGAGGCGAGGCGCAGCGACAGCGGCACCTCCGCCAGCGCGCCCGTGGGCATGAAGACGAGGCGGCCCACCACGGCGGCGAGCAGCGCCGTCGCCACCGCCTTGATCCAGTGGAAGAGTTCGCTCCCCGCCTCCACCCGGCGGCCGGCGACCACCGCCAGCCAGCGCCAGATCTCGGTCGGCAGGAAACCCACCACGATCACGATGAGGGCCGCCACGAGGGCGTTGTCGTAGATCATGCCGCCCTCCGCTTCAGGAGCCTGGCGATGCCATAAGCGAGCGTGCCGCCGCCGACGCCGCCGATCATCAGGTCCATGCCGCCATCGAGCCCGGCCACCAGCGGTGCCGAGGCGAGGCCGAACGCCAGCGCCATCCAGTCCAGCGCCGTGCGGGAATTGCGCACCATGAGGATGGTGAAGGACGCCGGCGTGAGAAACAGCAGGCCCGCGCCGAAGGCCGGCGGCAGGCTGCCCGCCAGTTCGAAGCCCGCCCAGGTGGCCAGCGTGCTCACCCCCACATAGGTGGCGCCCATGGCCAGCGTATAGGCTGGACGCCCCTCCACGGGCACCTTGGGCAGGAGCCGCATGCCCTCCACCCACATGGTCATGGCGACGAAATGGGAGGCGCAGAATTCACCCACCGTCGAGCGGTGACGCCCGCGCGTGAAGGGGGCCAGCGCCACCACCATGGGCAGGAGGCGGATCGAGGAGAGGCCCACTGCCAGGGCAATCGCCGGCAGCGCCGTGCCCGCCGCGAGCCCGCCGATGAGGATGACCTGCGCCGGCAGCGCCCAGATGAAGATGGTGGAGAGCATGCCCGGCAGCAGCGGGAAACCGACGCCATGGAGCAGGCCGCCGAAGCCGATATAGGAGGCGATCAGCACCAGCAGCGGCACCGACATCGCTCCGCGCACGCCGGCCAGCGCATAATGCAGGGCGCCGTGGGACATGGGCGGAGGGGCTTCGGGAACAGTGTCGAGCATGGCGGGGGCTTCGGGCGGTGACGGGACCGGCCTTCGGCAAGGCCGCTGCGTGCTTTAGCATCGGTCCGCCCGGCGCGGCAGGCAACGGGATGCATGGCTTGGCGGGCTGACGTGCGGAGAGGGCTTGCGCCCGCTACCGCAAGGTGAATGTTACGGCACGCGGTGGAATCGCCGCAGCCCGGAGATGCCCCGCCCGTGCACGTGGTCCCCATCGCCTATGGCGATCCCGTCCGCCTGTTCCGAGCCTTTGCGGACGACCCCATGGCCGCCCTGCTGCACAGCGCGGCGCAGGATGGCGCGCGCGGGCGCTATTCCTACATCGCCGCCGAACCTTTCCGGGTCATCGTCGCGGACGCCGACGGTGTGCGGGTGGATGGCGCGTCGGTGGCGGGCGATCCGTTCACCGTTCTGGGTGCGCAGCTCGCCGCCTGTTCGGCACCCGAGGGGCTTGCGCCCGTGCCGTTCGCCGGCGGCGCGGTCGGTTTCCTCGGCTATGAGCTGGGTCGGCATGTGGAGCGCCTGCCGCCGCCGAAGTCGGGGCTGCCCATCCCCGACATGGTGATGGGCCTCTACGACGTGGTCATCGCCTTCGATCATGCGGCGCGGGCGGCCGTCCTGATCTCCACCGGCTTGCCGGAGACGGCCCTTGAGGCCCGGACGGCGCGGGCGCAGGCGCGGGCCGCGCATCTGCTCGCCCGCCTCTCGAAGGCACCGGCCGAGGACAAGCCGCCGGACATCACGGCCCGCGCGGACTGGACGGCAGAACTCTCGCGCGCAGAGATGGAGGCCCGCATCGGCCGCACGGTGGACTACATCCATGCCGGCGACATCTTCCAGGCCAACATCACCCAGCGCTTCCTGAGCCGCCGCCCGGAGGGCCTGTCCGATTACGACCTCTACCGGCGGCTGACCGCCCTCTCCCCCGCCCCCTTCTCGGCCCTGCTCGCCTGCGGGCCGGACCTTTCGCTCATCAGCGCCTCGCCCGAGCGCTTCCTGAAGGTGGCGCCCGATGGCGGCGTGGAGACGCGGCCCATCAAGGGCACCCGGCCGCGCGGCGGCACCACGGCCGAGGATGCGGCGCTCGCCGCCGCGCTTCTCGCCAGCGAGAAGGACCGGGCCGAGAATCTGATGATCGTGGACCTCATGCGCAACGATCTCGGCCGTGTGTCACGGCTCGGCAGCGTCGCCGTGCCGGCGCTCTGCGCGCTGGAGACCTTCGCCAGCGTGCATCACCTCGTCTCCGAGGTGCGGAGCGCCCTTGCCCCCGGCCGCGGGCCGGTGGACCTGCTGCGTGCCTGTTTCCCCGGCGGCTCCATCACTGGGGCGCCCAAGGTGCGGGCCATGGAGATCATCCACGAACTGGAGCCCGCGCCGCGCGGGCCCTATTGCGGCAGCGTCGCCTGGATCGGCTTTGACGGCGCCATGGATTCCTCCATCGTCATCCGCACGCTGGTGCGCGCGGGCGAGACCCTGGTGGCGCAGGCAGGCGGCGGCATCGTCGCCGACAGCGACCCTGCGGCGGAATATGAGGAGAGCCTCGTGAAGATCGCACCCCTGCTGAAGGCGGTGGCGGGAGACACGCCATGACGCTGTGGCTGAACGGCGCGCTCGTCGACGCCGCCGCCGCCCGCGTCGCCCCCGGCGATCGCGGCTTCATGCTGGGCGACGGCCTGTTCGAAACCATCGCCGTGCGGGAAGGCGTGCCCCTGCGGTTGTCCGCCCACCTCGCCCGGCTCGCGCGGGGCGCGGAGGTGATCGGCCTGCCGCTGCCGACCTTTGATCTGTCCGCCATCGCAACCGCACTGCTTGCCGCCAACGGTCTCACCGATGCGGTGCTGCGCCTCACCCTCACGCGCGGCGAAGGACCGCGCGGCGTGCTGCCGCCGGAGGCGCCGCAACCGACCCTGCTCGTCACCACCGCGCCCCTGGCGACCCCCGCGCCGCCCGCGCGCCTGATGCTGGCACAGGGCACGCGGCGAAACGAGTTCTCGCCGCTGAGCGGCATCAAGTCGCTGAACTATCTCGACAACATCCTCGCCCGGCAGGAAGCGCAGCGCGCCGGCTACGATGATGCGCTCCTCCTGAACACGCTAGGGCGCCTCGCCGAGAGCACCATCGCCAATCTCTTCGTGAAACGCGACGGCCAGCTTCTCACCCCGCCCCTGTCGGAAGGCGCCCTGCCCGGCGTGATGCGGGCAGAGGTGCTGGCGAGTGGCGCCGTGGAACGGCCGCTGACGCCGGACGATGTGATGACCGCCGAAGAAGTGTTTCTCACCTCCAGCCTCGGGCTGCGCTCTGTCCGGTCCTTCGGGGACCGGGTGTTTTCGAGCTTCGCCGTGGCGGAGCGCCTGCGGACGGAGATCCCATGAGCACGCCCGCCGGCTTTCCCATGCTGGACCTGCCCTATTCCACCCCGCCGGAAGCGCTCATTGGCCCACGCGTGCGCCTGCGGCTGTGGCGCAAGGCGGATTGGGACAGCCTCGCCCAGATGCTGGCGGACCCGGACGTGATGGAACATCTGATGCCGGTGAACGGCCGGGCGGAGAGCGATGCGGTCGCCCAGCGCATCGAGCGCCACTTCGCCGCTTATGGCTTCGGCCTCTGGGCCATGGAGGTGCCGGGCGTCTCGCCCTTCATCGGCTACACCGGCCTCGTGCATGTGCCTTATGCGGCGGCCTTTACCCCGGCGGTGGAGATCGGCTGGCGCATCCAAAAGGCCCATTGGGGCCATGGCTATGTGAGCGAAGCCGCCCGCCTCGCGCTGGCGGATGCCTTTACCCGGTTCGACCTCAAGGAGGTGGTGGCGCTCACCGTTCCCGCCAACACCCGCTCGCAGGCGGTGATGCACCGCCTCGGCATGACCCGCGATCCGGCGGAGGATTTCGACAGCCCGCTGGTGCCGAGCGGCCACCGCCTGAAGCGGCATGTGCTCTATCGGCTGACACGCGCCGCTTTCGAGGCGCAACCCGCTTCAAGCCAGCACCCATGAAAAAGGGCGGCCGAAGCCGCCCTTTGACTGTCTGTGCCGGACCGCTCAGGCCTTGACCAGCGGCACCTTCGGCACCGGGCTGCCCCGGCGCGGGCTGCCGCCGGAGCCGCCGCCCTTCGGCCCGCCCTTGCCGCCGTCCTTGGAGGTGCGGGGCGCTGCGCGCTTGCGGGGCGCCCGCTTGGGAGCGGCCGGCTGGATCTTGTCCGGCTTCGGGGTGATCGGGCCGTCGGGGAACTCGAAGCCGAGCTTCGCCGCCGTGCCCTCGCCCACCACGACGACGCGGACGTGGCCACCATTCTTGAGCCGGCCGAAGAGCACCTCGTCCGCCAGCGGCGTCTTGATGAACTCCTGGATGACGCGGCCCATGGGACGGGCGCCCATCTGCTCGTCGTAGCCGCGATCCACCAGCCAGCGGGTCGCCTCGTCGGACAGGCCGATGGTGACGTTCCGGTCGGCGAGCTGCGCCTCCAGCTGAAGGACGAACTTCTCCACCACCAGCCCGATGATCTCGGGCGAGAGGTGGGCGAAGGGGATCACCGCATCGAGACGATTGCGGAATTCCGGCGCGAAGGTGCGGTTGATCGCCTCCACGTCATCGCCTTCCCGCTTGTTGCGGGTGAAGCCGTAGGCTGCACGGGAGAGGTCCGCCGCACCCGCATTCGTGGTCATGATCAGGATCACGTTGCGGAAGTCCACTTGCTTGCCGTTATGGTCGGTGAGCTTCCCGTGGTCCATCACCTGCAGGAGGATGTTGAAAAGGTCCGGATGGGCCTTCTCGATCTCGTCCAGCAGCAGCACGCAGTGCGGGGTCTGGTCCACGCCATCGGTGAGCAGGCCGCCCTGATCGAAGCCCACATAGCCGGGAGGCGCGCCGATGAGGCGGCTCACGGTGTGGCGCTCCATATACTCCGACATGTCGAAGCGCAGGAGGTTCACGCCGAGGGTCGAGGCCAGCTGCTTGGCCACCTCCGTCTTGCCGACGCCGGTGGGGCCGGAGAACAGGTAGGAGCCGATGGGCTTCTCCGGTTCCCGCAGGCCCGCGCGGGCGAGCTTGATGGAGGAGGCGAGCGCCTCGATGGCCTTGTCCTGCCCGTACACCACGCGCTTCAGCGTGGTTTCGAGGTTGGACAGCATCTCCGTGTCGTCCTTCGAGACGGACTTGGGCGGGATGCGGGCCATGGTCGCGACGGTCGCCTCGATCTCCTTGAGGCCGATGGTCTTCTTGCGCCGCGCCTCGGGCACCAGCATCTGCGCCGCGCCGCTCTCATCGATCACGTCGATCGCCTTGTCCGGCAGCTTGCGGTCATGGATGTAGCGGGCCGACAACTCCACCGCGGCCTTGATGGCCTCGTTGGTGTAGCGCAGCTTGTGATAGTCCTCAAAGTAAGGCTTCAGGCCCTTCAGGATCTCGATGGTGTCCGGCACGGTCGGCTCGGCCACGTCGATCTTCTGGAAGCGACGCACCAGCGCCCGGTCCTTCTCGAAATACTGACGGTATTCCTTGTAGGTGGTCGAGCCCATGCAGCGCAGCGTGCCCGAGGCCAGCGCCGGCTTCAGCAGGTTCGAGGCATCCATGGCGCCGCCCGAGGTGGCACCGGCGCCGATCACCGTGTGGATCTCGTCGATGAACATGATGGCGTTCGGGTAAGCCTCGATCTCCTTCACCACCTGCTTGAGGCGCTCCTCGAAGTCGCCGCGATAGCGGGTTCCGGCGAGCAGCGCGCCCATGTCGAGGGCGAAGATGGTGGCGGTAGCGAGCACTTCCGGCACGTCGCCATTGATGATGCGGCGCGCCAATCCCTCGGCGATGGCGGTCTTGCCGACACCCGGATCGCCCACGAACAGCGGGTTGTTCTTCTGCCGGCGGCAGAGCACCTGGATGGTGCGCTGGATTTCCTTGTCGCGGCCGATGAGCGGATCGATCTTGCCCTCGTGCGCCTTCTTGTTGAGGTTCACGCAATAGGCGTCGAGCGCATCTGCCTTCTTCTTCGGCTCCTCGCCGGACTTGGTCTCGGTCTCGTCCTCGGCGCCCCGCACGGGGCGGCTCTCGGACATGCCGGCCCGCTTGGCGATGCCGTGGGAGATGTAGTTCACCGCGTCGTACCGCGTCATGTCCTGCTCCTGCAGGAAATAGGCGGCATGGCTCTCGCGCTCGGCGAAGATGGCGACCAGCACGTTGGCGCCGGTCACTTCCTCGCGGCCGGAGGACTGGACGTGGATCACCGCGCGCTGGATCACGCGCTGGAAGCCGGCGGTCGGCTTGGAATCGTCGCCTCCGGCCTGCACCAGGTTTTCGAGTTCCGTGTCCACATACTCGACGAGGTTGCGGCGGAGCTTGTCGAGATCGACGTTGCAGGCCCGCATGACCGCAGCCGCGTCCTGATCATCCACCAGCGAGAGCAGCAGGTGCTCGAGAGTCGCATATTCGTGGTGGCGTTCGTTCGCGAGAGCCAGAGCGCGATGGAGCGACTGTTCGAGGCTGCGGGAAAATGTAGGCATCGACACCTCTATCTCGTGCCCTGATCGAGAAGACGGACAGTCCGCCAACTCGAACATGCACGCGCTCCGTAAAACTTCGTACCGACCTCCCCGCTGCGCAACCCCCCAATACATCCACGCGCGGCCTCGTGATGCACCGCAATGGAGATAATCAGGGATGCGCGCTCACTTTTTTTCCATCACGCACTGCAGCGGATGCTGATGTTTGCGGGCAAAATCCATGACCTGCGTGACCTTGGTCTCGGCCACTTCGTAGGTGTAGACGCCGCACTCGCCCACACCATGGTGGTGGACGTGCAGCATGATGGTGTTGGCTTCCTCGCGGCTCTTGGAAAAGAAGCGCTCGAGCACGTGCACCACGAAATCCATGGGGGTGTAGTCGTCGTTCAGCAGCAGAACGCGATAGAGATTGGGCCGTTTCACCTGCGGCTTGGTGCGCGTGATCACGGCTGTCCCGGGTCCGCCCGGACCCCGGCGCTGCTTGTCGTCATCCCCGGCAGCCCGCGGCTGCGGCGCCCGGACGACCGACATGTCTGAAACCATCTCTTGCCCTGTCATCATCGGCTTCTGCGCCCTGTCCGGCAGGCACGGCCCGTGCGGCCACCTTCAGCGCAGACAGAATAATAGGAAGCAGAGCCCCGAAGCGCCAGAGCAGGCAAGGATGGAATTGTGCGCCGGCACGCCCTCAGGCGGCAGTCATGCAAGCCCGCGCACAGCTTGACGCCGAAAGGCGCGCGACGAGGGCGGGCAACCGGGCCAAGCCGGTCGCAGCCCCGCGACTTCGGCAGGACCGTGCGACGGCGCGCCCGGGGCAATAGGGGTTCCGCATCCGCGCCGCTCTCACAGGTGAGCGGACGCCGCGTCGCGGAACCTCATGTCGTTCGGATCAGACAGCCTTGGAGAAGGCCGCTTCGTAGGGCTTGTAGGCTTCCTTGGCGAGGTCCGCATAGAGCTCACCGAGCTTGGAGGTCTCGGCGACCAGCGCCTCGTAGGAGGACTTCAGAAAGCCCTGCTGGATCTCGACCGCCTGCTCGAGCGTCTTGGCGCCCAGCAGCTTCTCGAGAGTGGCAGTGCTCGTCTCGAACGAGGTCTTGGTGTAGTCCGCGAGCTCGACGGCGATCGCCTGCGCGCTCTTCGACACGGCACCGAAGCTGGTCATCGCCAGATCCAGGTTTTCCTTGCCGAACTTCTGGAAATCCACGGGTCCCTGAACCATCGGGTGTCTCCATCCATTTTTGCCGACTGACGCATGAGCGGGTGTCGTCGGCGCTACCTCCCGCAGCCCAAATATCGTGCAACGCACCATAACCGTCAAGCATTTTTGTGCATTGCACAATATGGCATGCAATGTCGGGTTTACGCCTTGGTAACCGCACGTTCTTAGGCTGCATCCAGAGTTCATTCCTGCGGTACGGGCTCGCTGGCTCCCGCGACACATCCAGCTTGAGCTTTACCGCAATGCACCACCAGCCGGGTCCTCCGCCCCGGCCGGGCAGATGGAACAGTTTCATGACCCTTGCGCTCGGCCCCTCTCTCACCCGAAAGTGGCTTGCGGCTGCCCTCGTGGCGGCCCTTGCGGTGACGGCAACAGCAGCCGAGGCGAAGCCGAAGAAGTCGCGGAGCGCCGCGCAGTCCTCGTCCTCCCGCTCCTCGGGCGGCGATGAATATGCCGGCTGGAAGCGCGGCACGGCGGCCATCGTGGTGGATGGCAACACGGGCAAGGTGCTTTACGAGGAGAATGCCGACTCCCTGCGGCATCCTGCCTCCCTCACCAAGATCATGACCCTCTACATGCTGTTCGAGCAGCTTCAGGCCGGCCGGCTCAAGCTCGACAGCGACCTGCCCGTCTCCGCCCATGCGGCGTCCCAGTCGCCCACCAAGCTCAACCTGCGTCCGGGCTCCACCATCGAGGTGGAGGACGCCATCAAGGCGGTCGTCACCCGCTCGGCCAATGACGCGGCCGTGGTCATCGGCGAAGCCATCGGCGGCACGGAATCCAACTTCGCCGAGATGATGACGCGCAAGGCGCGCGCGCTCGGCATGAACAACACCACCTTCCGCAATGCCTCGGGCCTGCCCAACCCCGGCCAGGTCACCACCGCGCGCGACCTCTCCATCCTCGGCCGGGCGATCCAGGACCGCTTCCCGCGGGAGTATCGCTACTTCTCCACCCGCGCCTTCGTGTATCGCGGCGAGACCATCGGCAACCACAACCGCCTGATGCTCCGCATGGAAGGCGTGGACGGCATCAAGACCGGCTACACCAACGCTTCCGGCTTCAATCTGGTGACCTCGCTGCACCGCGACGACCGCTTCCTCGTGGGCGTGGTGCTCGGCGGCTCCAGCGCCAGCTCGCGCGACCAGCGCATGGCCAGCATCCTCACCTCCAACCTGCCGCGCGCCTATGCGGGAGGCCGCGTGGCGCCGAAGGTCATCGAGACCGCCCAGCGCGACGACGAGCCGGCGCCGCGCCCCATGCCCATTCCGGTCGCGGCCCGCCAGAGCGAGCCCGCGCAGGCCGTGGCCCCGCTGCCGCCGCCGCAGCGCGTCGCCTATGCCGCCGCCGATCCGGTGACCACCGCCAGTGTCGCGCCGGTGCGCACCCCGACGCCGGGCTCCGCCGAGCCCATCAAGCCGGTGGCCGTGCGGACCACGACCATCGCCCGTCCCGGCAGCAACCAGATGCCGGCGCCCACCTTCAGCGGCCAGCCCTCCGGAACGCTGGGCTATCTGCCCGCCCAGTCCGCCGCCGCCGCCCAGTCCGACATGGAATCTCCTCCCGGCGACCTGCTGATGGGCCCGCCCCCGGAGCGTGAGACCTCGCCGGTCGCCCATGGCGTGCGCACCGCCTCGGCCGCTCCCGTCGCCCTTCCGGCCGCCACGGTGGCGAGCGCCACCACGCCCGCTCCCAAGCCTGTCCGCGTCGCCTCCACGGGACCTGTCGCGACGCCGCGCAGCGCGCCGCCCCGCTCGGGCTGGATCATCCAGATCGGCGCCTTCGGCGGTGAGAAGGAAGCCCGCTCCCAGCTCGACGCCGCCCGCGGCAAGGCCGGCAAGCTGCTCAAGAGCGCCGATCCCTACACGGAGAAGGTGGAGAAGGGCCGGAGCGACATTTACCGCGCCCGCTTTGCCGGTCTCACGGAAAAGGATGCGAAAGAGGCCTGCCGTTTACTCGAGCGCAACAAATTCGACTGCATGACTCTTCGGAACTGATGTGAGGGAGTCCTCAGCGATGTCGGCGCAGGATCACGTCCTTGGCCTGGTTGACCCGCGAAGCCAGATAGTCCGAGCCCCCCTGGTCGGGATGGAGTTTCTTCATCAGGGTCCGGTGGGCCGCCCGAACCGCCGCCTCGTCGGCTCCGGGCTCAAGACCAAGAACCTGATAGGCCTCCTCTTCCGACATCGCGGTGTCGACAGGTCGGCCACCGCCCATATTCCCCCGACCCGCATCACCCTGAACGTGTTCACGCCAGGCGGGCGCCCGGCGGTCGAGATAAGCTTCGATTAGGCCCAGCGACTGCGGATCGAGCGTCGTCCGGAGCGACAGCAGGGCCGGCAGGTCGAGCGAATCGAGTTCGGTGCCGGCCAAGGGTCCCGCGATGATGCGCCCTGTGAGGGTACCGCTGCGGTGATCGAGCGCCATTTCCAGCATGGCCGAACGCACCCGTGACACACGGGCCGCCCCGCCGCCGAACAGTCCGCCGAGCGCCGATTTCCAGTCCCCGTTGGGGCTGACGCGGCCAAGCAGGGCCAGCCCCACCACCGCCAGCGGAATGGCCGCGCCGATCCGGCCCGTCACCAGCGCTCCCACAGCGCCCGTGAGTGCGAGCCAGGCCCCCGTGCGCATGACGAAGCGCGAGAGCGTCTTGGCGTCCATGCCCGTCCAGAGTTTCAGCACGTAAAGTCCGACGCCGAGCAGCGCGAGACCCGCCAGAACGCTTGCCATTCAGGGCTCCTGAGAAAAGGCGATGCCGCTCATCCGCGCTGACGCGGCATGGCGGCGAGAACACGACGGGCACCGGCCTCGGGCGAGGCCAGCAGGGCCGCCTGACCGCCGGCCGCATAAGCGGCGACGGCCTTGAGCAGGGTCGCGAGCTCGCCGGGCGCGGATGCATCGAAGCGGCACCACGCCCCGCCCGTGAGGCCTGCCATTTCGCGGAAGACCCGCTCCACGGAAGCATCCCGCCCCTCCTGGAACACGAACAGGCGCAGCCCCATCAGCCCGAGCCGCCCGGCCGCTTCCAGCAATCCGGCCGCCGGCTCCTCGAGCGCGTCGCCCACGAAAACGGCGGCGCGCAGGCCCGAGCGTCCGGCTTCAGTTTCCAGATGCCGCAGCACGCGGCCGATCTGCGTGCGTCCGCCGGCACAGGAGATGCGACCCATGAGCGTGGCCAGCCGCGCCGCGTCGCTCACGTATCCGGAGGCCCGACACTCGCTGGCGCCCCGATAATAGACAAGCTGCACCTCCAGCCCGCCGAGCCCGGCCGCGACCGAGAACATCTCCGCCTGGAGGCCGCAGGCGAGATCCCAAGTGGGCTGGCGAGAGGCGGTGGCGTCGAGCGCGAAGGCGAGCCTTCCCTGCCCGGCCTGCGGACGCGGCGGCGCGGTCTCCCCGGCCTTGCGCAGGAACGCCTCGATCTCTCCAGGCGCCGACGGTGCGCCGGCCGGAAGGGCAGGATCGTCAGGCATTGTGGGGACGCGGCGGCACGATGGTCATGGCCGCAAAATAGGCGGTGCCCCCGCGATCACCAAGGCCCAGAGGATGCGGCCCTGTGCGCTTTCCTCCAGAGCCCGGGGCCGTTAGGGTCGCGCGCCCCGCCTCGGCGCGGGGCAAGACGAGATTGTGGGGAGACAGAGGATGGCCGAGGCGGGCAAGGCGCCGAAGATCGTCGGTACGGTGGCGGAGCTGCGCAGCGCGGTGGCGGACTATCGCCGCGCGGGCGAGACGCTCGGCTTCGTGCCCACCATGGGCGCCCTGCACGAGGGCCATATTGCGCTGGTGAAACAGGCGCAGACCCTGGCTGACCGGGTGGTGGTGTCCATCTTTGTCAATCCGACCCAGTTCGCCCCCAATGAGGATTTCTCCCGCTATCCGCGCACCTTTGATGCGGATGTGGACAAACTCGCCCAAGCCGGCTGCGACCTCGTCTATGCGCCGGGGCGCGAGGCCATGTATCCGGCGGGCTTCTCCACCGGCATCAGCATCGCAGGGCCGGCGCAGGGGCTGGAGAGCGACTTCCGCCCGCACTTCTTCTCGGGCGTCGCCATCGTGGTGGCGAAGCTGCTGCTCCAGACAGCCGCCGACGTCGCCGTGTTCGGTGAGAAGGATTATCAGCAGTTGCGCGTCGTGACGCAGATGGCGCGGGATCTCGACCTGCCGGTGCGCATCGTGCCGGGTCCGACGGTGCGCGAAAGCGACGGCCTCGCCCTCTCCTCCCGCAACCGCTATCTGACGCCCGAGGAACGGGCGATTGCGCCGATCATCCACCGCGCGCTCACCACGGCTGCCATCGCCATCAAAGCAGGCGCGGTGCCGGATACGGCCGCAGCCGAGGCCGAGGCGACCATCGCCCGAACCGGCCTCAAGGTGGATTACGTGGCCGCGCGCAATGCCGAGACGCTGGCGCCGCTCGCGGTGCCGGGCGAGCCGGTGCGACTGCTGGTGGCGGCGTGGCTCGGCACCACCCGCCTCATCGACAATATCGGCGTCTGAGCAGCGGACACGCTCAGACCGCACCTAGATAAGAGACGGCGAAGCCGATCACCACGAGAGCGATGCCGCAGGCCAGAACCGTGAGCACGCGGCCCGAGCCGATGCCCTGCTTGGCCTGTGCCTGCGGCTTCACCGGCTCGCCGGCAATGCCCGTGCCTTCGCCCGCGTAGAATTCGCGCTCCTCGCGCCGTTCCGTCGGCTCCTGCATGACAGCCTCCTCCTTGGGGTTCTGCCATGCCAACGCGCGGGCGCGCGGTTTGATCCCGGCGCCCGGCGCGGGATGCCGTCTCAGTGCAGGATTTGCGAGAGGAAAAGCCTGGTGCGCTCGTGCTGCGGGTTCGAGAAGAAGGCGTCCGGCTCGTTCATCTCGATGATCTGGCCGGCGTCCATGAAGATCACCCGGTCGGCCACCTGACGCGCGAAGCCCATTTCGTGGGTCACGCACAGCATGGTCATGCCGTCCTCGGCGAGGCTCACCATGGTCTCCAGCACTTCCTTCACCATCTCGGGGTCGAGAGCGGAGGTGGGCTCGTCGAACAGCATGATGCGCGGCTTCATGCACAGCGCGCGGGCGATCGCCACGCGCTGCTGCTGGCCGCCCGAGAGCTGCCCCGGATACTTGTTCGCCTGCTCCGGGATCTTGACCTTCGCCAGGAAGTGCATGGCGAGGTCCTCCGCCTCCTTGCGCGGCATCTTGCGCACCCAGGTCGGGGCGAGGATGCAGTTCTCAAGGATGGTGAGGTGCGGGAACAGGTTGAAGTGCTGGAACACCATGCCCACCTCGCGGCGCACCTCGTCGATGCGCTTGAGGTCGTTGGTCAGCTCGATGCCGTCGACGATGATCTGGCCGCGCTGGTGCTCCTCCAGGCGGTTGATGCAGCGGATCATCGTCGACTTGCCGGAGCCCGAGGGCCCGCAGATCACGATGCGCTCGCCGCGCTTCACGGTGAGGTTGATGTCCCGCAGCACGTGGAACTGGCCATACCATTTGCTGACATTGACGAGTTCGATGGCGATGGCGGGTGCCTTGGCCTCGGTGGCGGCGATGATGGGATCAGCGCTCATGGGGTCTGGCCTCAATGACGATGGTTGCGGTCGAGGCGCTTCTCCAGCGCCAGCGAGTAACGGGACATGCCGAAGCAGAAGATGAAGTAGAACAGGCCGGCAAAGCCGAAGCCCGTGTAGAGGGTCGTGGGCGTCGCCCAGGACGGATCGGTGAAGGCCGCGCGCAGCACGCCGAGCAGGTCGAAGATCGAGACGATCAGCACCAGCGTCGTGTCCTTGAACAGCGCGATGAAGGTGTTGACGATGCCGGGGATGACCAGCTTCAACGCCTGCGGCAGCACCACGAGGCGCATCATCAGCGTGCCCGGCAGGCCGAGCGCCATGGCGCCCTCATACTGGCCCTTGGGGATCGCCTGCAGGCCGCCGCGCACCACCTCCGCCATATAGGCGGACGCAAAGAGCGCGACGCCCACCAGCGCGCGCAGCAGCCCGTCGATGGTGAAGCGGCCGGGCAGGAACAGCGGCAGCATGTAGGTGGCGAAGAACAGCACCGTCACCAGCGGCACGCCGCGCCAGAACTCGATGAAGAGCGTGGACGCGATGTGCATCAGCGGCATCTTGGAGCGCCGGCCCAGCGCCAGCAGGATGCCGAGCGGCAGGGAGGCAATGATGCCGGTGACCGCGATCACCAGGGTCACCATCATGCCGCCCCACTGGCGGGTCTCCACCCATTCGAGGCCGAAGTTGATGTTGACCGCCGCCAGCACCAAGCCGAGCACCGCGAAGACCACGAGCGTGGCCCGGAAGGCGGAGCGGCGCGAGCCCGCAAGCAGCGGCGCGACCGCACCGACGATGGCCGAAACCAGCAGCGCCGAGACCACATAGTCGGGCCAGAAACCGCTGGGCAGGCCGACGGCCTTGCCGATGGCGGTGAACACGCCGCCGAGGCCGACCCAGCTCAGGATGAAGGTGTTCAGCGACAGGTGGCCGCCGGTGAGCAGCACGAAGGCCACTACCGGGAAGACGCCGAAGAACAGCAGCGCGTTGAGCCGCTTGTAGGGCACCTTCTGGAGCAGCAGCGGCACCAGCAGGATGACCGCCAGCGCATAGACGAGGTTCACCCGCCAGCGCTCGGCTTCCGGATAGAAGCCATAGACGATCTGGTTCCACTTGGCGGCGATGAAGGGCCAGCAGGCCCCCACCGGCCGGCCCACCACATCGGGCAGGCAGGCGTTGCGGTTGTCGCCCGTATAGACCGCGTCGATGAGGAAGAAGCGGATGAGCGGGGGCACCGCCAGCCACACCACCCACAGGCCGAAGAGTGTGAGCAGGATCTGGAGCGGCGAGCCGAGCAGGTGCGCGCGCACCCAGGCGACCGGGCCGCGGGCGGAAACCGGCGGCGGCTCGGGGGCCTTCATGGCCGGGGCGACGAAGCCGGAAACCGGCGCGGAAGCGGGAGCATTGGCATCCATGACCGTGGCTCCTCAGCGTTCAATCAGCGCAACGCGCCGGTTGTACCAGTCCATGATCAGCGTCGTGACGACCGAGATCGTCAGATAGACGGCCATGGTGATGGCAATGATTTCGATGGCCTGGCCGGTCTGGTTCAGCGTGGTGCCGGCGAACACGGAGAAGAGGTCCGGGTAGCCCACCGCGACGCCCAGCGTCGAGTTCTTGGTCAGGTTCAGATACTGGCTGGTCAGCTGGGGGATGATGACGCGCATGGCCTGCGGAATGACCACGAGGCGCATGGTCAGCCCGCCCTTGAGGCCCAGCGAGTGGGCCGCTTCCGTCTGTCCCTTCGACACCGCGAGGATGCCGCTGCGCACCGTCTCGGCGATGAAGCCGGCGGTGTAGATGGACAGGGCCAGGAGCAGCGAGACGAGTTCGGGAATGACGCGGAGGCCGCCGGCGAAGTTGAAGCCGCGCAGCTCGGGCTTCTCGAATGTCACCGGAAAGCCCAGCGCCGCGCCGGTGAGGAACGGCAGGCCGATGAGAAGCGCAAGCGACGTCCAGAAGACCGGGAACTGCTGCCCCGTCGCCTCGCGGCGGCGCTTGGCCCAGCGACCGAGCACGAACACCAGCACGAGCGCGACCACGAAGGCCCAGAACACGAACTGCGCGCCCTCGCCGAAGATGGCGCGCGGGATGACGAGGCCGCGGTTGTTGAGGAACACGCCGGGCGAACTAACCCCGCCGGCGAGCGCCTTGAGGCTGGCGCCCACGGAGGCAAGGCCCACCGCGTTCAGGCCGTCACCGAGCACGTTCAGCAGCGGCTGGAGGCCGAAGCCGATGCTCTGGCGCGGCCCCGGCAAGGCGGCAAGCACGGCGATGTACCAGAACATGATCTGGAACAGCGGGGGCAGGTTGCGGGTGATCTCCACATAAGCGGTGGAGAGCCCCTTGATGACGACGTTGTTGGACAGACGCGCCACGCCCATCAGGAAGCCGATGATCGTGGAGAGGATAATTCCGAGGACAGCCACCAGCAGCGTGTTGAGCAGGCCCACCAGGAAGGCGCGGCCGTAGCTGTCGCTTTCCCCATAGGGGATCAGCGTCTGCGTGATGCCGAAGCCGGCGGAATTGTCGAGGAAGCCGAATCCGGAAGCGATGCCCTGGCGGGCAAGGTTGGCTTGCGCATTGGCGATGATCGACCAGGCCATCCAGATCAGGAAGAGGCCGAGCAGCACCTGCAGAACCAGGGATCGGACCTTGGGATCGGTCCACGACCAGCGACGGGTGGGCTCCCCCCCACGCAGGCTAGCGTCTGTCATGTTACCCCTCGAATAAGTGGATCGGACCGCGCCTTCGGCACGTGACCGTCTTTGGATTGCAAACCCTCTCCCGCGGAGGCAGGCCTCCCGGGGACGGGCTCGTGGGTCCTGGGCTCTGATGGCCCTTTGGACCTCCCGTGCGGGTGCACGGATCCGGTGATGTCAAAGAAGAAGCTGCGCGGATCGCGCCCGGCCGGCCGGAATGGCCGGTGCCGGCGGGCTGTCCGGCTGGAAGTGCCGCCGCGATGGACGAGGCCCTCCCTCCCCGTCACGCCGGCTCTGGCATAAGGGCGGTGCCCGGCCTGTCGCCGGGCACCGCGTGCGCGTCAGCGGATGGGCATGCCGTACTGGAGGCCGCCCTTGTTCCAGAGCTTGTTCTCGCCGCGGTCGATGCCGAGCGGCGAGCCGGTGCCGACGTTGCGGTCGAAGATCTCGCCGTAATTGCCCACGGCCTTGATGATGCGGACCACCCAGTCGTTGGTGAGGCCGATGCCCTCGCCGAACTTGCCGTCGGTGCCGAGGAGGCGCTTGATCTCCGGATTGGTGGAGGTCATCGACTGGTCGAGGGTCTTCTGCGAGACGCCGAGTTCCTCGGAATTCAGCAGCGCGTAATAGGTCCACTTCACCAGGTCGAACCACTGGTCGTCGCCGTGGCGCACGAGCGGGCCGAGCGGCTCCTTGGAGATCAGCTCCGGCAGAACCACATGGTCCGCCGCATTCGTGAGCTTGAGCTTGATGGCATAGATCTGCGACTGGTCGGAGGTGAAGCTGTCGCAGCGGCCGGATTCATAAGCCTTCACGGTCTCGTCTTCGGTCGAGAAGGTGATGACTTCATACTTCATGTTGTTGGCACGGAAGAAGTCGCCGAGGTTGAGCTCGGTGGTGGTGCCGGCCTGCACGCAGATGGACGCGCCGTTGAGTTCCTTCGCCGACTTGATGTTCAGCGACTTGCGGACGATGAAGCCCTGGCCGTCATAATACATCACGCCGGCGAAGTTGAAGCCGAGCGTGGTATCGCGGGACATGGTCCAGGTGGTGTTGCGCGACAGCAGGTCGATGGCGCCGGACTGGAGCGCGGTGAAGCGGTCCTTCGCCGAGAGGGGCGTGAAGCGGACCTTGTTGGGATCATTGAAGATGGCGGCCGCGACGGCGCGGCAGAAATCAACGTCCAGGCCCTTCCAATTGCCCTTGTCGTCGGGGCTGGAGAAGCCCGGAAGGCCCTGGCTGACGCCGCAGTTGAGCGCGCCGCGGGCCTTCACGTCATCGAGGGTGCCGGCTTTAGCTGCGCCCGCGGTCAGGGCAAGAACACCTGCCACGGCGATGAGGATGCGTTTCACGGATGGTCCCTTCTCTGATGGCCCCCCTGATGGGGATTATGTTGGCCAACTCGGTCCCCGCCCCGCCAGGACGGAATAGACGCCCGTTTCCCCGGCGTCTATTCACCCCATCTCAAACACTCGCACCGTCTTGGTCAATAGGTGGCGCGACATTGCGCACGGTGCCGTTATAGGCAAATGGGAGAATTTTTCATGAGTCATGCCGGCGACGACGACGCCCTCGCGCCCGGGACCCGTGTGGTCCATCTGGGGCTCGACCCCTTCCGCTTTGACGGCTTCGTCAATCCGCCCGTGGTGCGTGGCTCCACCGTGCTCTCGCCGACCTACAAGGATCTCGTCGGCCATACCGGCCGCTACAGCTACGGCCGGCGCGGCAATCCGACCTCCGAGGCGCTTCAGAATGCCGTGACGGCCCTGGAAGGCGGCGACGGCACCGTGCTCACGCCGTCGGGCCTGTCTGCCATCTCTGTCGCCCTACTCTCGGTGGTTGGGGCCGGCGACCATCTGCTGATGGTGGACACGGCCTACAATCCCACCCGCCAGTTCTGTACCCGCGTACTGAAGCGCATGGGGGTGGAGACCACCTATTACGACCCGCTCGTAGGCGCCGGCATCGCCGACCTCATCCGCCCGAACACCCGCGCCATCTTCCTGGAATCCCCCGGCTCCCAGAGCTTCGAGATGCAGGACATCCCGGCCATCGTGGCGGTGGCGAAGGCCCGCGGCATCACCACCCTCATCGACAACACCTGGGCGACGCCGCTCTTCTTCAAGCCGCACGCCTTCGGCATCGACCTCTCGATCCAGGCCGGCACGAAATATCTGGGCGGCCATGCGGACCTCAACCTCGGCACCGTCTCGGCCAAGGGCGATGCGTGGAAGGGCCTCATCGCCACCCATGGCGACATGGGCATCTGCATCAGCCCGGACGATGCGGCGCTCGGCCTGCGCGGCCTGCGCACGCTCGCCGTCCGCCTCGCCCGGCATCAGGCCTCGGGCCTTGAGGTGGCGCGCTGGCTGGAAGCTTCGCCTTATGTCTCGCGGGTCCTGCATCCGGCGCTGGAGAGCCATCCCGGCCACGCGATCTGGAAGCGGGATTTCACCGGCGCGTGCGGCCTGTTCAGCCTGATCCTGAAGCCGGTGCCCGAGGCGGCGGTGGCCACCTTTTTCGACAGCCTGAAGCTGTTCGGCATGGGCTATTCCTGGGGCGGCTTCGAATGCCTCGCCATCCCCTTCGACTGCTCGAGCTACCGCACCGCCACCACGTGGCAGGCGGAAGGCCCGGCCGTGCGGCTCCACATCGGCCTCGAAGAGCCGGCGGACATCATCGCTGATCTCAAGCAGGCGCTGGAGAAGATGGCCGCCGCCGCGTGATGCCTTGCGCCGCCGTCCGGTCCGGCCGGGCGGCGGCCGCGCTCCGTATCAGGTGGTCGCGCGGTTGGCGCGCCGCTCGCGGATCGCGAACTGCAGGTTGCGGATGTAGATGAAGGTGGAGAGCGCCTGGCCGGCGATGAAGACCGGGTCGCGCCGGTAGATGGCGTAGATCAGCAGCAGCGTCCCGCCACCGAGGGAGAAGGTCCAGAAGGCGAAGGGCAGCACCGAGCGGCCGGCCCGTTCGCTGGCGATCCACTGCACCACGAAGCGGCCGGTGAACATCACCTGCGCCACGAAACCGAGGACCACCCAACCGTCGAATTGGGTCACGAACACGTCGTGCAGATAGTCGCCGACCGACTGCACCAGCTGGACCAGCAGCATCTCGCTCTCACTCCACGACCTGCGGCACCCGCCGCCGTCGGATCAGCCACCAGACACCCAGAAGATCGGCGATGCCGACCCAGAGACGGTTCCAGAAGCCGTAGTTGGACACACCGTGCCACCGGGCCCGATCCACCACCGGCAGCGTGCGGATCTCATATCCCTCGCGCTTCACCAACGCGGGCGTGAAACGGTGGAGCCCGTCGAACATGGGCAGCGCGACATAGATGTGACGGCGCACCACCTTCAGGCCGCATCCCGTATCGCGGGTGTCGTCGTTCAGCAAGGCGCGGCGCACGCGGTTGGCGGTGCGGGACTGGAAGCGCTTGAAGGCCGTATCCTTGCGTCCCTGCCGCTCGCCCTGGACCATGCCGACGCGCGGTCCGCCCTCGTCCAGCACCCGCACCATCTGGGGCAGATAGGTCGGATTGTTCTGGCCGTCGCCGTCCAGCATGATGAGGATGTCGCCCCGCGCGCGGCGCGCGCCGGTATCCATGCCCGCCGACTTTCCACAGGAATTGGCGTGGGTGATGACCCGCATGTAGGGGCGCGTGCGCGCGGCCGCTGCCAGCTCCTGCGGCGTGCTGTCGGTGGAGCCGTCGTTTACGAAGATCAACTCGAACGGCTCCTTGAACGCCGCGTCGATCTCCTCGATCAGCGGCGTGACATTGCCCGCCTCGTTCTTGACGGCGATGACGACGGACAGGCGCGGCGTGCCGGCATCGCCGGCGAGGGTGGAGGTCACGGATCAGGCCTCTTTCGAACCGTTGGTACGGTGGGCGGGAGAAAACAGGGCGAGCAGGCGCCGCATGGACGGGCCGGGCTTCGGGCGGATGGTGCCGTCGGCCGCCACGGCGAAGACGAGGCGGCGGGCCGCGAACACCTTGGCCATGAAGAAGACGAAGGCGGTGGAGAGCGCCGCGCTGGCGAGCACGTCGCTGGGATAGTGCGAGCCCAGCACCACGCGGGAAGTTGCAACCAGAACCGCGAGCCCGATCAGCCACCAGCGGGCCTTCGGGAACAGCAGGGCCAGCGCCACCGCGAAGGAGAAGACCACCGCCGAATGGCCGGAGGGAAAGCTGGCGTAGCTGGCCTTCAGGCGGAAGAACTCGAAGGTGAGGTGGGGGTGCGGGCCCGGCAGCGTCATGGCGAGGCTAGGCCGCGCCCGGCCAAGGGCATATTTCACCACCAGCACGAACAGCGAGACGCCGGTGACGCTCAGGATGAGGAAGCCCAGCCGGGCCACCACCGCGGCGGCCACCCGCCGGTAGAGCGGATCGAACCGGCGCAGGGTGGCGAGCAGCACCAGGAAGGCGACACCGAGCGGAATGAGCACCACCGAGCCGAGGCCGAGGTCCGTGACGCGCTCGAACACGCGCACGAGTTCCAGAGGCAGGCGGGCGCGCAGGCCGAGCACCAGTGGGTCGACGAGAACCATTGTCCCCGCGACGACGCCGCAGGCCAGCAGGAACAGGCAGAGCAGTTCCACCGTCTGGTCCATGGGCACGCGGGGCAGCGGCGTGCGCACCTTGCGGGTGCGCAGCATCTGCCATGCCGCGCCGACGCCGTGGAGCGTCGCGCGCACCTCCTCCTGCCAGTGCGAAGGCTGCGGGGGCGTCGCGGCCGTCTCGCTCACGGGGTGCGCTCCGGTGCCCGGAAGACGGAAATCTCCTGCATCCGCCCGCCGTTATAGGCAAAGCCGTCGACCCGCTCGAGCAGCTTCGGTTCGACGCCAATGGCCTTCGACCGTGCCTCGAAGAAGGGCAGCATGGGCTTGCCGATGAAGGCGAGCGCGCAGCCGCCTTCCTTCATCAGGTCGGCCGCGCCATCCGGTCCGGTGAAGCGGATATTGGTGCCGGCGAGGAAGGCGAGGCTCGGCTCCTGATAGGGCACGGTAGCGATACGGTCCGCCGGGCAGCCGCTGTCGCGGGCGATGGCGGCGAGGCGCTCGGAGATCCACACGCCGCGCAGTTGCGGCATCAGCCCCTGGAAGACGCCGATGTAGAGTGCCAGCGCGCCGGCGACCGCGATGAGGAAGGCCGGCTGCGGACCCGCCTCCGGCAGAACGCGGGCGGCGAAGACCAGCAGAACGAGGGCCAGCGCCATGAAGGGCCATGCCAGCAGCGCCAGCCCCTGCCCAAGCATGACGAAGCCGAACACCAGCGCGCCCACCAGCAGGGTGCCCATGACCGGCCACAGCCACACGAGCGGCGCGAGGCGCCGCCCGGCCGAGAGGCTGCCGCGCTCGAAGGCAAGGGCCGTCAGGATGGCGAGGGCCGGATAGAGCGGCAGCACATAGTGCGGCAACTTGGTGGCGGTGATCTCGAACACGATCCAGGTCGGCACGATCCAGGCCAGCAGGAAGCGCACTGCCCGCTCGCGGCGCATCCGCCACGCGAAGGGCAGCGCCATCACCGCCAGAACGATGGACGGCCAGAAGGTGCCCCAGATGGCCAGAAGATAGGTGCCGGGCGGGGCCCAGTGGCCTTCCTGCCCTTCAGTCACCTTGCCGAGCATGTCGACGCCCACGGCGAGCTTATAGAATTGGCCGTTGGTGACGTAATAGATGGCCACGAACCACGGCAGCACCAGCAGCAGGCACCACAGGATGCCGGGCAGCGGCCGCAAACGGGTGAAGATCCGGCCCGAGCGCTCCATGATGGCGAGCACGACGATGGGCAGGCCCACGAAGAGCGGCGCCATCGGCCCCTTGATGAGGATGCCGCCGGCAAGGCCGGTCCAGAAGATCGCGGACAGGCCAAACGACACACGCTTCACGTCGGGGGCCGCCATCCACGAGCGGGCCAGCACGCCCATGGAGGCGAGCACGGTGAAGAGCAGCACCGCATCGGTCTTGGCGAGACGCGCCTCGATGCCCAGCAGCACGCAGCCAGCCATCATCAGCCCGGCGAGCAGCGCTCCGCGCCGGCCCACAAAGGCGAGCGCCGTCCAGTAGGTGAGCAGCACCGCGCCGATGGCGCCGAGCAGCGAGGGGATGCGGTAGAAGACGATGGTAGTGCGGGCCGAGGGGCCGACGAGAGCCTCGCCGACGGAGACGCTGGCCACCTGCAGCCAGTGGATGCCGACCGGCTTCTTGTAGCGGACATCCTCCTTGAAGCGGATGTCCACGTAATTGCCGCTCTCCAGCATCTGCTTGCTGGCCTGCGCAAAGCGCGCCTCGTCCCGGTCAATGGGCGAGATGGAGGCAAGGCCGGGCAGGAAGGCCACGAGGGCCACGATGAGAAGCAGCGCGCAGGCGCGCACATGGCTGCCGGCGGCGGCATCAAAGCCGCGGGACAGCCGATGCGCCAATTCCAATGCCAAAGGCCGGCGCGTCGTGGACGCCGGTGCGGTGATAGCCATGCGTGATGCGGACCCAGGTCGAATTCGGCGCGGACAATAGCAGAAACGCCGGGCCGGCAAAGGCCGTGCAAAGGTGGCGCAAAGATGGCCCCCGCAAGGCCGGATGGCCGCAGGTGATGCAGGAGCCTGCCCCACCGGTATGGGAGGAAGGGCGCGAGCAGGCCGTGCCGAACGCCGGCGCCGGGAGCAGCAGACCGCGCGGACCTTGCCGCCCCTAGAGCACGCGCCGATCAGATTGCATCGCCATCTGATCGGATCACGCGTTCTCTTTCTTGAGGTGAGAGGGCGATACACCGAGCGGATTGATTCAATCCGCTCGGATCGCGCTCTAGTGCTCGCGCTTGGGGCGAGGCCGCCCGAAGGCGAGGCACCGGGCATTGCTGCCGGCGATCGCCGCGCGGATCTGCGGATCGGGGAGGAGATCGTCGAGGGCCGCCACCTGCTCGGCAAGGCCGTGGCCCCGCCGTTCCGAATCCCGCCCGCTGGCCCAGACGAGACGCTCCGGCCCCGCCACTTCCAGCAACCGGTCCACCAGCCGGCCGAGCCCCTGCGCCCGGAGCAGCACCGGCACGAAGCCGATCCAGAGGTGCTCGTCCGCGGCATGACGCTCCAGCACGCGGAAGGCGCCCCACGCCCGGCACAGATGATCGGCGGTGCGGGGAAGAGCGAGCCGCACCGGCACCCCCTGCCCCAGCACCACCGGCAGCAGCGCGTCCCAACTTTCGGGCGGCACGTCGAGATGGAGGTGCAGGCCGTGGGCCGCCAGCGGCCGCAGCATGGCGCCCCACCAGGCGACATCGAGCGACGGAGCCCCGGCGAAGGAGAACCCCACCAGCCCGTGGGCCATCAGCCGGGGAACATCGGCGACGACGCGCCGCACGGGCAGCGGCAGCACGGCACGCAGGCGCTGCGGCGCATGGGCGGCGATGTCCATGAGCAGATGGCCGTCGGCGGGCCGCTCACACTGGAGCACGGCGCCGGCGAGGCCATCCTGATCGAGGCCCGCGAGCAGGGTCCCGGCCGCGGCGACCATGCGGGGGTCCACCATACCGGCGGCCGGCGGGCGCCAGTCCGCCAGATCGGGCGCCGTCGACCCGTCGGACGCGGACCGGGTGCCCGGCGCGGGACCTGCCGTCCGCCCAGTCGCAAGGCGTCGCGGCAGCACGAGCCCGGCGTCCACGTAATCGGACACCGTCTCCCCGCTCTCCCGCACGCCGGTCTCCGGCGCATCGACGCGGCCAAGATCTCTGGAACGCATTTACCCTCCCCGGCCGCGAGACCTGCGACTCGGTTACGAGGGTAAGGTAACGACTCGGGGCGGTAATATGGAAGGTCGCGCGCCGGACTTGTGCTACCGCTTTGGAGGCATAGGGGCGGAGTTTTCCGCCATGCCGGCACTCACTTCGTCAGGATCAGCTTGTTCTGCGAGGTCAGGCGCAGCTGATAGGTCTGCGAACCGTGCGTGATCGTCAGCACCCGGGACGCCGCGAAGAGGTCACGGCTGTCCATCTTTTCATCCATCACGGGAATGGCTCGGATGCGGTCTTCAGGCTGCCAAGCCGTGCGGCCATGGTCATGCTTGGTCATTTGAATGACTCCAAACTAATGCCATTCGAATTGGACGCAAGAGCAAGTCTTGCGCTACTTTAGAGCGATTCAATATTTCGCTCAGCTGCGTGAATTCCAGTTAATACACGCCAATGGCCAAATCAATGCGCCAGCAGGTAGAACTGTTCTATAGAAGCAGGAAGCCCGCCCCGACATACCGTCGGGACGGGCCTCAAGCACATCCGCGATTGGAAACTGGAACCGCGCCTATTCCGCGGGCATAGGCTGCTCGTGCGGCACGGCGGGCGTCTCGTCGCCGGAGATCTTGCGCGTCACCCAGCCGTCGAACCGGTCGAGATAGAGATAGATGACCGGCGTGATGTAGAGGGTGAGGAGTTGCGACAGCAGCAGGCCGCCCACCACGGCGACGCCCAGCGGCTGGCGCAGTTCCGAGCCGGCGCCGGCACCAAGCGCGATGGGCAGCACGCCGAAGATGGCGGCCAGCGTCGTCATCATGATGGGGCGGAAGCGCAGCAGGGCCGCCTCGCGGATGGCGTCGAGGGCGCCGACACCCTGCCGCCGCCGCTCCAGCGCCACGTCGATCATCATGATCGCGTTCTTCTTCACGATGCCCACCAGCATCACGATGCCGATGATGGCGATCACCGACAGTTCGATGTCGAAGATCATCAGCGTCACCAGCGCACCGATGCCGGCCGACGGCAGGCCCGAGAGGATGGTGAGCGGGTGGACGAAGCTCTCATAGAGCACGCCCAGCACGATATAGATCACCACCACGGCGGCGAGGATGAGCAGGGCCTGGTTGCCCAGCGCATCCTGGAACACCTGCGCCGTGCCCTGGAAGCCGGTGGAGACGGAGGCCGGCAGGCCGGCGTCCCGCTCCGCCTGCCCGATCTGCTCCACCGCCTGCCCCAGCGAGGTGCCGGGCGCGAGGTTGAAGGAGATGGTCACCGCCGGCTGCTGCTGCTGATGGGCGATCTGGAGCGGCCCCACGGTGCGGCGGATGGTGGCCACGGTCTCCAGCGGCACGACGGTTCCGCTGGTGGTGCGCAGATAGACCCGGCTGAGGTCGGAGGCCTCGCGCTGGTAGCGGGACTGCGCCTCGGCGATGATCGCGTACTGGTTGGTGCTGGTATAGAGCGTCGCCACCTGCCGGGTGCCGAACTGGGTGTAGAGGGCGTTGCGGATCTGCTCTTCCGTGATGCCCAGCGCCGCCGCCCGGTCCTTGTTCACGTCGATGGTGAGCTGCGGGTTGGTGATCTGGAGGTCCGAGGTCACGTCGCGCAGGCCGGGCAGTTCGGCGAGGCGCCGCTCCAGCGCCGGGGCGGCGGCATAGAGCGCGGCCGTGTCGGAGCTTTGCAGCGTGTACTGATACTGGCTCTTGGAGTTGATGCCGCCGATGTTGATGTTCTGCACCGGCTGATAGAACACGTTCACCCCCGGCACCTGCGCGGTGCGGCGGCGCAGGTCCTGGATCACCTGGAAGGCGGAGAGCTTGCGCTCGCCCTTGGGCTTCAGCGCGATGAACATGCGCCCCGTATTGGTGGTGCGGCTCACGCCGGTCGCGCCGGCGGTGGAGACCAGATAGGCGACGTTGGGGTCTTCCCGCACCACGGCGGCGACCTTCTTCTGCCGCTCCACCATAGCCTCGAACGAGGTGTCGGTGGCGGCCTCCACCGTGGCGGTGATGAAGCCGTTGTCCTCCACGGGGAAGAAGCCCTTGGGAATGACCACATAAAGCGCCGCCGAGATACCGATGGTGGCGAACGTCACCAGCAGCATGAAGAAGCGGTGCCGCAGCACGAAGTCGAGGCTGTGGCGATAGCCGGCAAGCCAGGCGTCGAACATGCGCTCGGTGAGGCGATAGAAGAGGTTCGGCGTCTTGTGGTGGTCCGGCGCCTTCAGCACGCGGGCGCAGAGCATGGGCGTCAGCGTCAGCGAGACGAAGCCGGAAATCAGGATGGCGATCGAGATGGTGACCGCGAACTCGCGGAACACGCGCCCCACAACGCCGCCCATGAACAGCACGGGGATGAACACCGCCACCAGCGACAGCGTCATGGAGATGATGGTGAAGCCGATCTCCCGCGAGCCTCGGATGGCGGCGGCGAAGGGCTTCTCACCCTCCTCGATGTGCCGGTAGATGTTCTCCAGCACCACGATGGCATCGTCCACCACGAAGCCGACGCACAGGGTGAGCGCCAGCAGCGTCATGTTGTTGATGGAGAAGTTCAGCGCCCACATGACGCCGAAGGTGGCGATGATGGAGATGGGCAGGGCCAGCGAGGGGATGATGGTGGCCCGCACGTTGCGCAGGAAGAGGAAGATCACCAGCACCACGAGGACGATGGCCTCGAACAGTGTCTTCTGCACATCGTGCACCGCCTCGCGGATGGAGACGGAGCGGTCGTTGAGGACGTCGATCTCCACCGAGGCCGGCACCTGCGAGCGATACTGGCCGAGATGGCTGCGCACCTCGTCCACCACCGCCACCGTATTGGCGTCGGGCTGGCGCACCACGGCGAGCACGATGGCGCGCTGGTCATTGAACCAGGAGGCGACGCGCTCGTTCTCCACGCCGTCGGAAATGGTGGCGATCTCGTCGAGGCGGACCGGCGCGCCATTGCGGAAAGCGATGACCAGCTTGCGGTATTCGCCCGCATCCGCCTTGGCGGCGCCCATGTCGATGGTCAGCGCCTGCTTCGGCCCGGAGAGCAGGCCGATGGGCGTGTTGGAGGCGCGCGCCTCGATGGCGTTCTGGATGTCGGAGGCGGAAATGCCGCGCGCGGCAGCTGCGGCGGGATCGACGCGGATGCGCACGGCATATTTCTGCGTGCCGTAGATCTGCACCTGCGCCACGCCGGGCAGTTGCGAGATCTGCTGGCCGATCACCGTGTCCGCATATTCGTTCACCGCCGAAAGCGGCAGCGTGGCCGAGGAGACCGCCAGCAGGATCACCGGCGCATCGGCCGGGTTGACCTTTCGGAAGCTCGGCGGGGTCGTCATCTCGTCCGGCAGTTGGCGCTGGGCGACGGAGAGGGCCGACTGCACGTCAAGGGCCGCATCGTCTATGTTGCGCGACAGGTCGAACTGGATGGTGATCGAGGTCGAACCCTGCGTGCTCGTGGAGGTGAGCGAGGTGATGCCCGAGATGGTGGAGAGCTGGCGCTCGATGGGTGTCGCCACGGCGGTGGCCATGGTGTCGGGGCTGGCGCCCGGCAACGTCGCGGTGATGCTGATGGTCGGGAAGTCCACGCGCGGCAGGGCCGCCACGGGCAGCAGGCGATAGGCGAAAAGGCCGCCGATGATGAGGGACAGCATCATCAGCGTCGTCATCACCGGGCGTCGGATGCACAGCTCCGAGAACATGGCTCAGGCTCCCGGCGCGGGCGTCGAGGCGGCGGCGCCTTTCACGCTGACGCGGCTGCCCTCACGCAGCGAGAGCTGGCCGTCCGTCACCACGACCTCGCCGCCCTTGAGGCCGGCGGTGATGACCGCATAGCCATCCACCGTGCGGGCCATGGTCACCGGGCGCACGTGGGCAGTGTCATTTTCCACCACGAAGACGAAGGTGCCGCTCTGGCCGCTCTGCACCGCCTCCGCCGGAACGGAGACGACGCCGCTCTCCATGCGCAGCGTGACCGACACGGCACCGAGGGTGCCGGGCCACAGGCGCTCGTCCGCATTCTCGAACACGGCCCGCACCATCAGCGTGCCGGTCTGCGGATCGACCGTATTGTCGATCACCGAGATGCGGCCATCGCCCACCACATCCTTGCTGCCCTGAAGCGCGATCTCGACCTTTGCGTCGTTCTGGGCCGCGCGGATGTCGCGCAGATAGTGCTCCGGCACGCCGAAGGCGACATAGATGGGCTTGATCTGGCGCACGGTGGCGAGCGTGTCGTCCACCCGGATCACCGCGCCGGGCCGCACGGCGGAGACGCCGAGGCGGCCGGAGACGGGCGAGCGGATATCGTAATGGCTGCGTTGCACCTCCAGCGCCTTCAGGTTCGCCTCGTCCTGATCGACGGTCGCCTTCTGGGCGTCGGCCGTGGTGCGGGCGTCGTCCAGCGTCACCTGCGAGACCGTGTTGCGCGCGGCAAGGCCCGAATAGCGCTCCATGTCGCGCAGGGCCTTCTCAAGCTGGGTCTTGTCCTTGGCGAGGGTGGCGCGGGCCTGAAGGATCTGCGCATCCACCTCGCGCGGATCGAGCTGGAAGAGGAGATCGCCCTTGTTGACGACGGCGCCGTCCTCGAAGGCGACACTGGTGACCTGGCTGGCGACGCGGGAGCGGATGGTCACCGTAACCTGAGGCTCCACCGTACCGAGGGCCTCGATGCGCACCGGCATGGGCCTGTCCTGCGCGGTGGCGACGACAACAGCGACCCGCCGCTCCGGCTGGCTCTGCGCCTTGGCCGTACCACCGCCCTTGCCGATGAGCCCCTGCGACCACGCCCAGCCGGCCCCGCCTGCCGCAACGAGGCAGAGAAACAGAAAATAGAAACGCCAGCGTCCCGTCCGCTTCGCCCCGCCCATGCACCACCTCACAGGGAGGACGGTCCCTCTTGGACCGCCACTCGTACGCTCCAGAATTTAGAGAGGCTACACTCTGCCAAATAGTACCGCGACTGGTTTGTATCGCGTGCACTTCATTCTGGAACGAAAAATGCCAGCCTCACCTAACGTTATCGCGAGGCGGCAAGCAACCTGGAGCAAAAGCGGAACAAACTACCTACCTTCCGTTGCGCAGCGCCCCGGCGAGGCGCTCCAGCGCGGCGTCGAGCGTGGCATCGCGCTTGGCGAAGCAGAAGCGCACCACCGAGCGCACCGCGTCCTGCGCATAGAAGGCGGAGACGGGAATGGCCGCCACGCCGTGGGTCTTCACAAGATCGAGGCAGAAGGCCTCGTCGTCCAGCGTCGGGTCGATGGCCGCGAGGTCCACGGAAAGGAAATAGGTGCCAGCGCTCGGCAGCACCGGGAAGCCGAGGTCGGACAGGCCCTTGGCCAGCCGGTCGCGGGAGCGCTGGAGGTCGGCGCGCATGTCCTCGAAATAGGCGTCTTCCTTGCCGAGGCCATAGGCAACCGCCGCCTGAAGGTTCGGCGGGGTGGTGAAGGTGAGGAACTGGTGCGCCTTGCCGAGCACCCGCATCAGCTCGGGCTGGGCGAAGACGAGGCCCACCTTCCAGCCGGTCATGCCGAAGATCTTGCCGGCGGACGAAATCTTGACCGTACGCTCGCGCATGCCGGGGATCGCCATCATGGGCAGATGCCGGCGGCCGTCGAAGATCACGTGCTCCCACACCTCGTCGCACACCGCGATGACGTCGAAGCGGGTGCAGAAATCGGCGATGAGCTGCATTTCCTCACGGGAATGCACGACGCCGGTGGGGTTCTGCGGATTGTTGAACAGCACCACCTTGGTGCGGGGCGAGAAGGCCGCCTCCAGCTTCTCGGCGGTGATGCGCCAGGAGGGCGGCTCCAGCCGCACCAGCCGGGGAATGCCGCCCGCCCGCTGCACGAGAGGCAGATAGGCGTCATAGAGCGGCTGGAACAGCACCACCTCGTCGCCCGGCTCGATCAGCGAGAACAGCGCACCCGCCAGCGCCTCGGTGGCGCCCGAGGTGACCATCACCTCGCTCTCGGGATCGAGGTCGAGGCCCTGCCAATGCCTGTAGTGCACCGCCGCCGCCTGCCGGAGATCGGCCAGGCCCATCATGGGCGGATACTGGTTCCAGCCATCGACCACGGCGTCCGCCGCCTTCTGGCGCACATCCAGCGGGCCCGGATCATCGGGAAAGCCCTGTCCGAGGTTCACGGCCTGATGGCTGCGGGCCAGACCCGACATCACCTCGAAGATGGTGGTGGGCAAGGCGGAATAGATGGCATTGAGGCGGCTGACGGCGGGCACGAGCGGACGCGGGGCGAGGGAGACGGACATGGCGCTCTTCGGCAGTTCTTCCGGCGCCCCCTGCCGAGCGGCATCCGCTGTCCGGCCTGAGCGTCGCAATGGAGTGAGCCGGCAAACGCCGGCCGTTGTCCGTGCTCTAGATCAACTCGGCCGCGACGGGAAGCGCCGGATTGTCCGCCGGGCCGCCTTGCGATCGCCCCTCGGCTCGGACAATCTGGCAGCAGAGCGGCGGGAGGCCCGGCCATGTTCAGCCATATCACCGTCGGGGTCACGGACCTCGCCCGTGCGGGACGCTTCTATGATGCGCTGCTGGCGCCCCTCGGCTTCAGCCAGCGCAAAACCGAGCCCGATGGTGGACCGGAGGCTCTGTGCTGGATCGGGGCGAGCCGCCTGCCCGAATTCTTCGCCCATCGTCCGTTCAACGGCGCGCCGGCACAGGCCGGCAACGGCAACATGGTCGCCTTCCTTGCCCCGGACCCGGGGGCCGTCGATGCGGCCTATGTGGCAGGCATGGCGGCGGGTGGCACGGACGAAGGCCCGCCCGGTCCCCGGCCCCATTATGGCGCCGGCTATTACGGCGCCTATCTGCGCGATCCGGACGGCAACAAGGTGCATGTGGTGCACCGGGGTGATGTGACGCCCTGAGCCCTAGGTGCCGGTGCGGGCGAGCTCGGAGAGCGGCTTGAGGGCGGCGAGGAGGTCTTCCTCGGTCACGCGGGCGACGGGCATGAGCACCTTGGCGGCCTGAGTCGGCTGGCCCGGGCGCATCACCAGCACCACCGTCTCGGCGCCGCCGCAGGCCGGGTCGCCGCACGCGATCTCGCTGACGGAGACGGTGGCCTCCTCCTCCAGATCCAGCAGGCGGCGCGTCATGTCCGCGAGGGCGCGCGTGGCGTCGCGGCGCTCGGAGGACGCGGTCTGACCCGGGCGCATGAACAGGCGCACCATCTCACTTCCCTTTCAAGCCGGCGTGGCACCGGCGCACACGCGCCATAGGGCCCACTGAAAACGTCAACATGGCGGCAGCCCCGCTCACGGTCCCGGGCTTGCGCCTTCTTCGGCCGTCGCGGCGCGGCGGCGGATCTGGCGGCGCACGCGCGTCAGCAGGCTGTCGCCCTCCTCGCCGAGCGTCTCGAAGCGCAGGGCGGCCTGGGTGACGCGGCCTTCCTCCACCTCCAGCGCCTCCATGGCCGCATTGCCCAGCGGAAAACGCATGCCCGGCAAGGGACGCTCGTCGGAGCGGTCGGCAAAAGTGTCGGCGATGCTCACGGCGCGCTCGTCCTGCGGAACGGAGAGGCCGTAGAGATCGGCCACGTCCCCCACCATCACCTCGCCGGAGAAGGGAAAGCCAGCCACGGTCTCGCTCGGCACCCGCTCCTCCGGCATGAACAAGGGGTCGAGCCTGTGCACCCTGCGCGGCGGGGCGAGAATATAGGCATAGTCGCCGCTCTTCAGCACACCCGCCTCCTGCGGCGAGAGCACCTGGCCGCGCCGGACCACGAAGACGAGCCGGGCCCAGAGCGGCAGCAGGCCGGAGGAGATGGCCAGCGTATCGCCAGTCACCGGATAGGCGACCAGTTCGTGCTCGCTCTGGCCCGGCAGGTCGATCTCGAACCGCTTGGCCTCGCGCGCCGGCTCCGCCAGCGCCACGTCGAGCCGGCGGGCGGCGAAGACAAGGCTCCAGCCGTGCAGGATCAGCGAGACCAGGACCACCACGAAGGCCACGTTGAAATAGGCCTCCGCATTGGGAAGCTGCGCCAGCATGGGAATGGTGGCGAGGAAGATGGACACCGCCCCGCGCAGACCAGCCCAGGAGATGAAGGCCTTCTCCCGCCAGTTGAAGCGGAAGGGCCACAGACAGAGGAAGACCGCCACCGGCCGGCCCACCAGCACGAGGAAGGCCGCAATCAGCAGCGCCGGGGGCAGATATTGCACCATCCGTGAGGGTGAGAGCAGCAGCCCCAGCATCACGAACATCACGATCTGGCAGAGCCAGGTCACCGTGTCATGGAAACTGGTGATGGAGGCGATGGCCCGCACGGGTCGGTTGCCCAGCACGAGACCCGCCAGATAGACGGCGAGGAAGCCGGACCCGTGCAGCATGGCGGTCGCCGCATAGATCAGCACCGCAGCCGCCACCACGAGCGCGGGATGCAGGCCGCCCGGCAGGTCCAGCCGGTTCAGCACGAAGGCGAGACCGAAGCCGCCTGCAACGCCCAGCGCCGCGCCGAGCACCATCTGCTGGACGAGACCGACGGTCAGGGCCCAGCCGGGATTGCCGGCGCCGGATGCCAGAAGCTCCACCAGCGTGACGGTGAGGAAGACCGCCGCCGGATCATTGGTGGCCGATTCGATCTCGATCACCGCCCCCACCCGGCGACCGAGGCGCAGGCCTTGCGCCCGCACGAGAAACAGTACGGCTGCGGCATCCGTGGAGGCGACGATGGCGCCCACCAGCAGGCTTTCCAGCGGCGGCAGACCGAGCAGAGGCAAGGCGGCGAGCGCCACGAGCCCGGCGGTCAGCATCACGCCGACCGTGGAGAGGATGACCGCCGGCACCACGGCGCCCCGCATGGTGGACGCGCGCATCCGGAGGCCACCGTCGAACAGGATCACGGCCAGGGCCGCCGAGCCCACCATGTAGGTGGCCCAGTAGTCAGAGAAGTGTATCTGTCCCGGCCCGGCCTCGCCGGCCAGAATTCCGAGCAACAGGAAGACGAGAAGGATGGGCGCGCCGAAGCGGGCTGCCAGGAGGCTTGAAACGGTACCGAGCAGTACCAGAGCCGACCCTACCAGCAGCACCAGATCGGAGAGGAAAACAGTACCCATCCTTTCCCTTCCAACGTCTGCACTGATCCGTTTTGACACTGTTTCCCAGTAGCCGGATCGGACCTTGCCAGCTATGATTCCTGACAACTGGTTCATCTAGACCGTTCGGGGGAACGGGAAGAGCCAGTCGGGGAACGCTACCATGCAACTCGGCCAAGAGGCGTATGCCTATCTTGTCAAAGCTTACCTGAGGACGTCATCCGGCACCCTCATGGCCGAGCCGGACACCATCTGCTTCGATCTCGACCTCGCGCTCGAGATCGCGGACAACGACCAGCATTATGCGGCCGGCCTTGCCATCTACGCACTCGATGAAGATGGCGACCTGCTCGCGGATTTTCCCTTGGTGAGCCACGGGATGGCTATACCCGCACCCATCCTGTCGGCCCCGGTGGCCTTCTCGAACGCAGTTGCGGCCTGAAGACCACTCAGTAAACGGCGTAAAAAACGGCTGGCTCCCGGGGGGTGCCAGCCGTTTTTATTTTGACCTTCAATGGGTTGCGGACGCCTCCGTCAGGCCTGCCCGGCCGGCGCGGGATCAAGCAGCGGCCCCGTGGCGTCGGCGGGTCGATGCGACAGCAGGCGGTCGAAATAGGCGATGGTCGCCTTCAGCCCCTGCTCCAGCTGCACCGTCGGCCCCCAGCCGAGCGTGTCCCGCGCCCGCGAAATGTCGGGCTGGCGCTGCTTGGGATCGTCCTGCGGCAGGGGCTTCTCGATGATACGCGAACGCGAGCTGGTGAGCGCGATCACCTGCTCGGCGAGCTGACGGATGGTGAATTCCGCCGGATTGCCGATGTTGATGGGACCGATCACGTCCTTCGGGCTCTCCATCATGGCGATGAGGCCGCGCACCAGATCGTCGACGTAGCAGAAGGAGCGAGTCTGGGAGCCGTCGCCGAAGACGGTAATATCCTCCCCGCGCAACGCCTGGACGATGAAGTTCGAGACCACACGCCCGTCGTTCGGGTGCATCCGCGGCCCATACGTATTGAAAATACGTACCACTTTGATGGCGATCTGGTGCTGCCGGTAATAGTCGAAGAACAGCGTCTCCGCGCAGCGCTTGCCCTCGTCATAGCAGGAGCGCGGGCCGATCGGGTTCACGTTACCCCAGTAGCCCTCCGGCTGGGGATGCACTTCCGGATCGCCATAGACCTCGGAGGTGGAGGCCTGAAGCACCGGCACCCGCAGGCGCTTGGCAAGGCCCAGCGCATTGATGGCACCGATGACGCTGGTCTTCACCGTCTGCACCGGATCGAACTGGTAATGCACCGGCGAGGCGGGACAGGCGAGATTGTAGATCTCGTCCACCTCGATATAGAGCGGGAAGGTGATGTCGTGGCGCATGAGCTCGAAGCGCGGATTGCCGAGCAGAT
Source organism: Azorhizobium sp. AG788 (assembly GCF_004364705.1). Lineage (NCBI taxonomy): Bacteria > Pseudomonadati > Pseudomonadota > Alphaproteobacteria > Hyphomicrobiales > Xanthobacteraceae > Azorhizobium > Azorhizobium sp. AG788. The sequence goes on along the minus strand of NZ_SOBM01000004.1, from coordinate 173,551 downwards.
GCTGCACGTTCACCCGGGCGCCGGTGTAGAAATTGTCGATGCACAGCACCTCGTGCCCGCGCCCCAGCAGGGCCTCGCACAGATGCGATCCGACAAAGCCCGCGCCCCCCGTCACCGCGATGCGCTTCGGCAGCAGGCCGTTCGGATTGATGTTGACCATGGTCTCTTTCTTCGCGCTCGGTCCCGCCGGCCCCGCCGGCAGACATGACACCCCGGCGTGGCTTCAGAGCCTACGCAGAGAAGGTTTGACCGATCCGCGTGCGGCGCAGGCGGATCGGAACGTGCTCTAGCAAGAATCACAGCCGGCTGTCAGGCCCCATGCGACGAAGCCCCACGGCACCGGGGTCCGGTTGTGCGGTCAGTCCTTCGTCTCGGGCCGGTTGGCGTAGCTGGCATTGCCGAGACCGGTGCCGATGGTGAGGACGGCCCAGTTGGGCACCTCCGTCATCCAGGGCCGCTGGCTCAGCCCCTGCACGACGGCATCGTTGTGCATCACCACAAGCGTATCGTGCCCGTCGATGGTCGGAATGGCCGAGCGGATGCGTTCGGGCAGCAGGAAATGCTCGCTGTCCCATTTGCCCGGCAGGTTCTGGGCGCCGCGGCGGATGCTGCCGTCCGCCTCGATGATGCCGGGGCAGGCAATGCCGATGAAGGGCGCCACGGACAGCTTCTCCGACTCCGCCTTCTTCACCAGCCCCTGGATCATCTCCACCAGCCGGTCCACGGCAGCCTCTCGCCCCAGCCGGGTTTCGTCCGCATGGCGCCAGAGATCCAAGCGGCAGACGTCCGCCTTCTTCAGCAGCGGGTCCTTCTTCACATTGTGCCGGACGATGCCGGCGCGGATGTTCGACCCGCCGATGTCCACGGCGACGATACCGTCATAGCCGGAGAAAATCCAGGACGGGGCCAGATGCAGGCAGCCGATGAGGCCACCCTCGTCGGGATGATGGCGCAGCGTCTCCAGCGTCACCTTGATATCGTCAGCCCGCAGCAGGGCGGCCGTGCGCGCGACGGCGAGTTCCCCCACCCGCGCCTCGATCAGCCCGCCACCGACGACGATGTGCGAGACCTCCCGCCAGCTTTTCTGGGAGAGGAAACGCCCCGCCACATGGGCGAGGTTGCGGGCGAAATCCTCGATGGCGCCCTGCACCACGACCGCAGCGTCAGCGTCGCCCTCGGCGAGGAACTTGTCGAGCTTCTTCTTGCTGATGTGGGCGTCGAGGTCCTCGTCGAACGGATCCTTGCCCATTTCGCGCAGGGTGCGCCGCCAGTCGCGGACGAAGGACCGGAAGGCGGTGCCCGAGGCACGGTCGCCCAGAAAGCCGTCCTTGTCCTTCACTTCCAGATTATAGCTGGTGACAGTAATGCCCGGCAGGTCGGCGGCCCCGTGCACACCGATGGCAGCGGGGGTCTCAGCAGTCTCTTTGGCAGGGGCCGGCATGGGCGCTCTCGTCGCTCGGGGTTGATCCCCCCTTCAACGCGGCAGATGCCCTTCCGGTTGCCAAGCTGCCGCTCGGCGCCTCAGATCCGGTTGTTGGCGAAGCGCAGCGCCTCGATGGGCGAGGCGAAGCGCACCACCCGCACATTCTTGGAACCGCAGACGTCGCAGCGCAGGCGCGCGCCCTCCGGCGGCTCGGGCGCGGGAGAATCGGTGATGGCAGCAGGCGGCTTGCCGATGATGGAACGGCGGCGGCAGCGGGGACATTCAGCGCAGAGCATCGGGCGATGCTACACGAAATGCCGCGGAGAATAAGGCAGTCCCCTACTCCGCCATGCGATAGCCGATGCCCGGCTCCGTGAGGATGAGGGTCGGCGTTGCCGGCTCCACCTCCAGGCGCTGGCGCAACTGGCCCACATAGACGCGCAGATATTGCGTGTCGTCGAGATGGGCCGGCCCCCACACGGCCCCGAGAATCTGCCGGTGGGTCAGCACCCGGCCGGGATGGCGGGCGAGATAGACCAGAAGCTCGAACTCCTTGGGGGTCAGCTTGATTTCCTGCCCGTCGCGAGTGACGCGATGGCGCGGACGGTCGATCTCCAGTGGCCCCACCTTCAGCACCACATCCGCCGCGTGGGTGTCGCCGCCGCGCTGGCGCAAGGCGGCGCGGATGCGGGCCATGAGTTCGCCGACGCCGAAGGGCTTGTTGACGAAATCGTCCGCCCCGAGGTCCAAAGCCTCGATCTTCTCCGCCTCCCGGTCGCGGGCCGAGAGGACGATGATGGGCACCTGCGAGAACTGGCGCACGCGGCCGATCACCTCCTTGCCGTCCATGTCCGGCAGGCCAAGATCGAGCAGCACCGCATCCGGCGGATGTGTGGCGATGGCGCGCAGCGCGCCCGCCGCATCGTCCGCCCGGGCCACGCCATAGCCGGCAGCGGTGAGGGCGGGGCTGAGAAAGCGATGGATGGCGGGTTCGTCATCCACCACCAGAATGCGAATATCGGTCATGGGCCGGTGTCCGGTTCGACGGGCAGGCGGAAGGCGAGCCGGAGGCCGGAGGCGCGCCCCGGCGGCGGGCTTTCCGCCATGATGGTTCCGCCATGGGCCTCCACGATGCCCTTGGCGATGGCAAGTCCGAGCCCAGCCCCTTCCCCGCCATCGGCCCGGTCGGAGGCGGCACGCACGAATTTCTCGAAGACATGGCCAAGGAGGCCGGTGGGAATGCCGGGGCCGCTGTCCGTGACGGCGATCTCCACCTCATCCCCCACGCGTTCGGCCGAAACCTCGATGCTCGCGGAAGCGCCGGCATAGCGCACGGCATTGCCTACGATGTTGGCCAGCACCTGATTGAGCAGGATCTGATCCGCCCGCACCAGCGGCAGGTTCTCGCCGAGACGCACCGTCAGGTGCTGGATGGCCCCGCGCCGGCGGGCCGCAGCGACCGACTGGTTCACCACCTCGCCCACATCCACCCAGTCGCGGCGCAGATCGAGAGCGCCCGCCTCAAGCCGCGTCATGGAGAGGAGGTTGCGGACCATGCTGTCGAGATGGTCCGCCTCCTCGCGGATCTGCGAGAGCAGGTCGCGCCGCTGCTCGGGATCGATGCGGGCGCCGTATTCGATAAGGCTCGATGACGCGCCGAGGATGGAGGACAAGGGCGTGCGGAAATCGTGGCTGATGGAGGCGAGCAGGATGTTGCGCACCCGCTCCGCCTCCGCAGCGCTGCGCACGTCCGCCATCTCGCCGGCCAGCGCGGCGCGTTCCAGCGCCGAGGCGGTCTGGTCCGCCAGCGCATCGAGCAGCACGCGCCCTTCCGCATCGAGCGGCTCGCCCGAGAGCGCCTCGATGCCGATGACGCCGATGATGCCCTGCCGCGCCTTCAGCGGGATGAACAGCCACGGCACGCTCGGCAGCGTGGCGGTGCGCGCCCCCGCCGGCTCGCCATGCTCATAGGCCCAGCGGGCGGCGCTCAACGAGGCGGTGTCGAGCCGGTCTTCCGGCGGCCAGGCCGCGGCAATGTGGAGTTCACCCCGCGTGGAGGACAGGATGACGGCCGCCCGCGAGAGGATGGCGTGAATCTCCGAGGCCGCGCCAGCCGCCACCTCCGGCGCGTCCGCGAGGGAGGAGAGCTTGCGCGTGAAGTCATAGAGCCGCCGGCCTGCCTTCACGCGTTGGGCGCTGGCCTTCGCCTGCTCGCGCGCGCGCCCGGCGACGGCGGAGATGATGACGGCGATGACGAGGAAGATTACGAGCGCCAGCACCTCGTGTGGCCGCGCGATGGTGAAGGTATAGACGGGATCGATGAAGAAGAAATTGTAGGCGAGCGCCGACAGGAGCGAGGCGAACACAGCCGGCCACACGCCGAAGAACAGCGCCGGGATGAGCACCGCCAGCAGGAAGATCATCGAGACGTTGGGCAAGGCGACGTGCTTCGTCAGTTCCTCGCCCAGAAGGGTCGCGATGGAGACGGCCATGGCCGCCGCCACATAGCCGTCCAGCCCGCCCACAGGCGGCAGGCGGCGGCGGGGCGCGGTGCGCTCCCCTTCCTCGAAGGTCAGCACATGCACCGCGATGCCGTCCGCCTCGCGCACCAGCGCGTCCGCCAGCGTGCGCACGAACGGGCGCGACAGGCGCGAAGGCCGCGCGCGGGCGACCACGATCTGCGTGACATTCTCGAAACGCGCGACCTTGAGCAATTCTTCAACAAGATCGCTGCCCACCAGCGCCCGCGTCTCGGCACCCAGGCTTTCCGCCAGCCGGAGGGCCGCATCGGCCCTGGCGCGGGCCGTGGCATCGAGCGGATGGCCCGGCCGCTCCACCGTCACCGCCAGCCAGGGGGCATCCGCGAGATCGGCGAGGCGCTTGGCCTCGCGTACCACCTTCTGGGCGCTAGCATCGGGGCCGACGCAGACGAGGATGCGCTCGCCTGCCGCCCACGGCCCCTCGATGGCTCCGCCCTGCATGTGCTCGATGAGGTCACTGTCCACCCGCGCCGCCACCCGCCGCAGCGCAAGTTCGCGCAGAGCGGTGAGATTGGTGGGCTTGAAGAAGCGCTCGATGGCGCGGGCGGCGGTGTCCTGCACATAGACCCTGCCTTCGGCGAGCCGCTTCAGCAGTTCGTCCGGCGGCAGGTCCACCATCACCACCTCGTCCGCCTCCTGGATAGCGGTGTCCGGGACGGTTTCGCGCACGCGCACGCCGGTGATGCGCTGGACCACCTCGTTGAGACTTTCCAGATGCTGGATGTTCAGCGTGGTCCAGACGTCGATGCCGGCGTCCAGCAGGTCTTCCACATCCTGCCAGCGCTTGGGGTGGCGGCTGCCGGGCACGTTGGAATGGGCATATTCGTCCACAAGCAGCAGCTTCGGCCGGCGGGCCAGCGCGCCTTCGAGGTCGAATTCAGGGACGAGGCGGCCGCGATAATGGATCGGCCGGCGCGGCAGGACGGGAAGGCCCTCGAGCATGGCCTCGGTCTCGCGCCGGCCATGGGTCTCCACGATGCCCACCACCACGTCGAGGCCATCGGCCTTGGCGGCGCGGGCGGCCTGGAGCATGGCGTAGGTCTTGCCGACGCCGGGCGCGGCCCCAAGAAACACGCGCAGCTTGCCCTTGCCCTCCCGCTCGGCCATGGCGAGCAGGGCATCGGGTGATGCGCGCGGCTTGTCCTCCTGCCCCATGGGCTCCTCACGCTCGACGCGATTCCCTCGCCGCAGCGAGGGATTTGGATCTTATACGGCAAAGCGGGCTGCCGGGCGCCCGCCAAAGCCCTCTCCCGCAGGCGGGGACGGGAGCAGGTCGCGCCTGCGGCCTCGTTCCGCTCAACGCAAAGCCCTCCCCATGAGGGGGAGGGAGGAGGATAGAACGCTCTCCATCCTGCGATCCCCGACGCGTTCGGGGGCGCAAGCGCACGCGGCAAGGATCGCAGTCCCGAAGGCGGAGGCCGCCTATCCCCCTCCCCATCCCTCCCAAGCGGGAGGGAGATCGTCCGGCGGGGGAACCGGACTTATTTCAACGTGTCGAGGGCAAGGTTGAGCTTCAGCACGTTCACGCGCGGCTCGCCGAAGAGGCCGAGGTCGCGGCCCTCCACCAGCCCCGCCACCAGCGTCTGCACCTGCGTTTCCGGAAGGTTCCGCGCCTTGGCAACGCGCTCCACCTGCTCATAGGCGAAGGCGGGCGAGATGTGCGGGTCAAGGCCGCTGCCGGAGGTGGTCACCGCATCGGCCGCGATCAGGCCGGTGGCGCCGGCCTCGCGCAGGGCCGCCACATCGGCCGTGATGCGGTCCTTCAGCTTCTGCGAGGTGGGGGCGAGGTTGGAGCCGGAGGAATTGGCGGCATCATAGCCGGCATCTCCGGCCGCCGAGGGACGGGGATGGAAATAGCCATCCCCCGTCGTCTTCTGGCCGATGAGCAGCGAGCCCACCACCGTGCCGCCGCGCGTCACGAGGCTGCCGTTGGCGGCGGAGGGAAAGAGCGTCTGGCCGATGCCGGTGATGGCGAGCGGATAGGCGACGCCGGTCAGCAGGGTGAAGGCCACCAGAAGGGTGATGGCCGGGCGGATCTGGGACAGCATGGCTGGTCCTTCCGTTCAGGCGAGGTGCAAAGCGGTGACCGCCAGGTCCACCAGCTTGATGCCGATGAACGGGACGAGAATGCCGCCGAGCCCGTAGATGAGGAGGTTGCGGGTGAGCACGCTGGCGGCGCTGGCGGGCGTGTACTTCACGCCCTTCAGGGCCAGCGGGATCAGCGCGATGATGATGAGGGCGTTGAAGATCACCGCCGAGAGGATGGCGCTCTGGGGCGTGGAGAGCCCCATGACATTGAGCACGCCGAGCTCCGGAATCGCGGCGATGAACAGCGCCGGGATGATGGCAAAATACTTCGCGACATCATTGGCGATCGAGAAGGTGGTCAGCGAGCCGCGCGTCATGAGCAGTTGCTTGCCGATGCCCACGATCTCGATGAGCTTGGTGGGATCGCTGTCGAGATCCACCATGTTGCCGGCCTCGCGGGCCGCCTGCGTGCCGGTCTGCATGGCGACGCCCACATCCGCCTGGGCGAGCGCCGGCGCATCGTTGGTGCCGTCGCCGCACATGGCGACCAGCCGGCCGTTGCGCTGCTCGGTGCGGATGTAGTTCAGCTTGTCCTGCGGGGTCGCCTCGGCGATGAAGTCGTCGACGCCCGCCTCGGAAGCGATGGCGGCGGCGGTGATCGGATTGTCGCCGGTCACCATCACCGTGCGGATGCCCATGCGGCGCAGTTCCGCAAAGCGCTCCTTGATGTCCGGCTTCACCACGTCCTTGAGGTGGATGACGCCGATGAGGCGCCCGCCATCCGCAAGGCCGAGCGGCGTGCCGCCGGAGCGGGCGATGCGCTCCACCGCCGCATTGAAGTCCGCCGGCTCCAGCAGGCGCCCGCCCGACAGTTCGGAGGCGAAGCGGCGCACGCTGTCCACCGCGCCCTTGCGCAGTCGGCGCCCGCCGAGGTCCACGCCCGAGATGCGGGTGGCGGCCGAGAAGGCGACGAAATTGGCGTCCGCCGGCGCTTCGGTGATGTTCATGCCGAAGCGGTCCCGCGCCAGCGCCACGATGGAGCGGCCTTCCGCCGTATCGTCCGCCAGCGAGGCGAGGAGCGCGGCCTCGTAGGCCTCCTTCTCGCTCACGCCCGGCACCGGGATGATCTCGGTGGCCATGCGGTTGCCGAAGGTGATGGTGCCGGTCTTGTCGAGCAGCAGCGTGTCCACGTCGCCCGCCGCCTCCACCGCGCGGCCGGACATGGCCAGCACGTTGTGGCGCACGAGACGGTCCATGCCGGCGATGCCGATGGCCGAGAGCAGGCCGCCGATGGTGGTGGGGATGAGGGTGACGAGCAGCGCCACCAGCACGGGCACCGAAAGCTCCGTGCCGCCATAGAGGCCGAGGCCGTAGAGGGTGACGACGGTGATGAGGAAGATCAGCGTCATGCCCACCAGCAGGATGGTGAGGGCGATCTCGTTGGGCGTCTTCTGCCGCTCGGCGCCTTCCACCAGCGCGATCATGCGGTCGATGAAGGAGCTGCCCGGCGCAGCGGTGATGCGCACCACGATCTCGTCGGACACCACCGTCGTGCCGCCGGTCACCGCCGAGCGATCGCCGCCGCTCTCGCGGATCACGGGAGCGCTTTCGCCGGTGATCGCCGCCTCGTTCACGGAGGCGATGCCTTCCACGATCTCGCCATCGCCGGGGATAAGCTCTCCGGCGGTCACCACCACCAAGTCGCCCACCTTGAGGTCGAGGGCCGAGATCTTGGTGAAGCGCTCACGGTTGCGGATGTCGTCGAGCCGGCGGGCCAGCGTGTCGGTGCGGGCGCGCTTCAGGCTTTCGGCCTGCGCCCGGCCCCGCCCCTCGGCCACCGCCTCGGCAAAGTTGGCGAAGAGGACGGTGAACCAGAGCCAGGCCATGATCTGGCCGGTGAACAGCACCGGCTGGCCCGTCGCGAGATCACGGATGAACAGCACGGTGACGAGGGCGGCCACGGCCTCGGTGACGAAGATCACCGGGTTCTTGGCCAGCAGGCGCGGATCCAGCTTGCGGACCGCGTCGAGCGCGGCCCGGGCCAGGATGTCGGGAGTCGCGACGGAGGCGACGGCTTTGGTGGACATGGAATTCTCCTGCGCCGGGATCAGAAGGTCTTGCCCGCCAGCATCTGCACCTGCTCGGCGATGGGGCCGAGGGCGAAGGCCGGGAAGAACTGGAGACCGCCGAGGATGACGATGGTGCCGATGAGCAGGCCCACGAACAGCGGGCCATGGGTGGGGAAGGTGCCGCTGGAGGCGGCGAGCCGCGTCTTGGCTGCGAGCGAGCCGGCGATGGCCATCATCGGGACGATGTAGGCGAAGCGGCCGGCGAGCATGGAAAGGCCAAGCGTGCTGTTCCACCAGGGGGTGTTGGCGCTGAGCGAGGCAAAGGCCGAGCCGTTGTTGCCGGTGCCGGAGGCATAGGCATAGAGGATCTCGGACAGGCCATGCGGGCCGCCGTTCCCGACCGCCGCCAGCGGGCCGGGCAGTACCGCGGCGACCGCCGAGAAGCCGAGCACGAAGACGGGCAGCACGAGGCTTGCCAGAACGGCCATCTTCACTTCCTTGGCCTCGATCTTCTTGCCCAGATATTCCGGCGTGCGGCCCACCATGAGGCCGGCGACGAAGACGGCGATGATGGCCATGACCAGCATGCCGTAGAGGCCCGAGCCGACGCCGCCCGGCAGGATCTCGCCGAGCTTGATGAGCACGAGGGGAACAAGCCCGCCGATGGGGGTGAAGGAGCCGTGCATGGCGTTGACCGCGCCGCACGACAGGCCGGTAGTGACCGCAGCCCACAGCGCCGAGAGCGCGAGGCCGAAGCGGACCTCCTTGCCCTCCATGTTGCCGCCGGCCGGATCAAGACCCGCGCCGTGCAGGATGGGCGTGCCCGCCGCCTCCGCCCAATAGGCCACCGCAACGCCGGTGACGAGCAGGATCAGCATGGCCGCGAGGATGGCATGGCCCTGCCGCTTGTCGCCGATGAGCTGGCCGAAGGCGAAGACGATGCCCACCGAGATCACCAGCATCTGCCAGACCTGCAGCATGTTGGCGAGGGCGGAGGGATTCTCGAACGGATGGGCCGCGTTGGCGTTGAAGAAGCCGCCGCCATTGGTGCCGAGTTGCTTGATGGCGATCTGCGAGGCCACCGGGCCGATGGAGATGTTCTGCTGGGCACCATCGAGCGTGGTGGCGACCACCGAGCCGTCCAGCGTCTGGGGCACGCCCATGGCGACGAGGACGATGGCCGTCACCAGCGACAGCGGCAGCAGGATGTAGAGGGTCGAACGCGTGGTATCGACGAAGAAATTGCCAACCCCCTTCGCACCTGAGCGGGCAAAGCCCCGCACCAGCGCGATGGCCAGCGCAAGGCCCGTGGCCGCCGACAGGAAGTTCTGCACGGTGAGGCCGACCATCTGGCTGAAGTTGCTCATGGTGGTCTCGCCCGCATAGGCCTGCCAGTTCGTGTTGGTCACGAAGCTGACGGCCGTGTTGAAGGCGAGATCCGGCGAGAGACCAGCGAAGCCCTGGGGATTCCAGGGCAGGAAGTCCTGGAAGCGCAGAATGGCATAGAGCAGCACGGCGCCCGCGCCATTGAAGGCGAGCATCCCGAGCGTGTAGCCGATCCAGCTCTGGTCCGACTTCGGATCGACGCCGGCCACGCGATAGAGCCCGCGCTCAACTGGGCCGAGCACGGGCGACAGGAAGGTCCGCTCGCCCGCATAGACGCGGGCCATGAAGCGGCCGAGGGGGATCGCAGTCGCGATCACCACCGCAAACAGAACGATGATCTGGAGCCAGCCGTTGGCGGTCATGGCGATGGGTCTTTCGATTGGGAGCGCGGCCGGGCGCGCGTCAGAATTTCTCGGGGCGCACGAGCGCCGTGAGGAGATAAGCGGCGAGGCCGACCGTGACGGCGGCGCCGAGGATGAGATCGATCATCACACGCTCCTTCAGGCCTGCGCTGCCCAACGGGCATAGACCGCCATGAGGCCGAAGAAGACGAGGATGATCAGAAGGTACAGGACGTCTGCCATAGGGCACCTCTCTTGCGGGGGCCAAGCTACGTCCGGTGGTGGTAAGCGCGAGATGGGGAATGCGGCGCTGCGGTATAAAAAGCCCATAAGAGCGATGCCGCCGGCCCATGCGGAGCAAGGCTCACGCCCATAAGGACATTGCGGCGGAATGAGGCGGCAGGCGCTGAAAACGGCAATGGCCGGGATTGCTCCCGGCCATTGGGTATCGTCGTTCAATGCCGATCAGGGACCGGATGTGGCCGGGCGAGGCAGGCCCCGTCCGCCACATGGCCATATCAGGCCGCGTTCAGATCCTGCACGAAGCGCTCCACCACGGTGCGCAGGTCGGCCGCCTGACCGGACAGGTTCTGCGACAGCGACAGGAGCTGCTGCGACGCCGCGCCGGTGACCTGCGCCGAGCGGCCCACGCCCTCGATATTCTCCGTCACCTGCTGGGTGCCGGACGCCGCCCGCTGGCAGTTCTCGGCGATCTCGCCGGTGGCCGCGCCCTGCTGCTCCACCGCGCTGGCAATGGAGGAGGAGATGGACTTGATGTCGGTGACCACCCGCACGATCTCGCTCATGGAGGAGACGGTGCCGTTGGTCGCCTGCTGGATCTCGTTGATCTTGGTGGAGATCTCGGTCGTGGCCTTGGCGGTCTGCCCGGCCAGTTCCTTCACCTCGGAGGCCACCACCGCGAAGCCCTTGCCGGCTTCGCCGGCGCGGGCCGCCTCGATGGTGGCATTGAGCGCCAGAAGGTTGGTCTGATCGGCGATACCCTTGATGAGGTTGAGCACATCGCCGATGGCCGCCGCCGCATTGGTCAGATCGACGATGCGGGCGTTGGAGGATTCGGCCTCGCGGAAGGCCACGTCCGCCACGTCGGCCGAATGGCTGACCTGCTGCGTGATTTCGCTGACCGATGCCGCCAGTTCCTCGGAGGAGGCCGCAACCGTCTGCACATTGGTCGCCGCCTCTTCCGCCGCATGGGCCACATGCTGGGCCTGGCGGGAGGTCTCCTCCGCGGTGGAGGAGAGATTGCGGGCCGAATCCGCCACCTCCTGCGAGGAGCTGGCAAAGCCGGAGGCAAGCTGCTGCATGCGGGAGACGAAGTCCTCCGCCAGCGCCTGACGGCGGGCGAGCACGCGGCGCTCGTCTTCCTCGCGGGCCGCCTGGGCTTCGCGGGTCAGGTGGGCTTCATGCAGCGCCTCGCGGAGCACTTCCACCGACTGGGCCATGTCGCCCACCTCGTCGCCGCGCCCGCGGTGCGGCACGTTGACATCGGTCGAACCCTGAGCGAGCTGGCCGATCACGCCGGAAATGTCGCGCACCGGGGTGGCGATGGCGCGGGAGAGCAGGAAGGCGATGATCGCGCTGGCAGCGACCAGGACGACGACGAGCACCAGGGTGATGGTGTTGGAGCTGCTGAGCTGGTCATAGGCCTGCTTGGCGGTCAGGTCGTTCTGCTTGGCCAGGAAGCCAGCCGCCTTGCCGTTCGTCTCCGCATAGAGACGGGCGCCGGCATCGACGTCCTTCATCACCGCGACCATCTCGGGAGCGGTGGCGGCGACGCCCTGCTTCTTCAGGTCGTTCATCTTCACCGCCGCGTCGCGGAAGCCGACCACCGCCGCGCGGAAGTCGTCCATGAGCCGCACGGCCTCGGCGGAGGGCTTGAGCGCCAGCGCCTTCTTGTAGATGTCGTCGAAGTTCCGGAAGGCGGTGTCGCGCCCGCTGAGATAGCTTGGCTCGCCGGTCGCCATATAGGACCAGGCCATCACGCGGCCCTGCCGGACCTCTAGGAATGCGTCTTTCATGGTGATGACGGTGTCCGCAGCCGCGTCGGACGCCCTCATCGCCGCCTCGATCTGCCGGCTGGACACCGTGAGCCAGATCGCGTTCAGGAGCATCAGGGCAACCACCACCCCGAAGCCCAGTAACAACTTCGTCCTGATCTTCAGCCCGCTCAGCATGACAGCCTCCAACAAACGTTGACTCGGCTATCGGGCACCAGGCTTGCTTCAGGCTTACCGCACTGCACGATGAAGCCGTACAGGTCTCTTATTTCCAAGGTCGATTTACAAACAGACGCGCTTATAAATACGTGAACGCCCTGAGCTTAAAGCAAAAAACGCCCGGATAGCCCCGGGCGCGTACATGCACGGCCTGCCACATCACTGTGACGCGGCGCGCGACAACTTTAGCTGCGACCGTTCAGCTGTCCTTGCGGCTCCGGGCAAGCCGGAGGCGGGCGCGGGCGGTCTCCGCGCGATCCGTCTCGGCCTGTTCGCGGGCCTCGCGCAGCGCCTTCAGCCGCGCCATCTTGGCGCGGACGGCCTCGGCCTCCTGTTCGACGCGGGAAGAGCTCTCGCTCGCCCCCCGCGCGAACACCGCCTCGGCGCGCGCCTTCACATCATCTCGTTCCATCTCGCATCCATGTGCAGAGGGTCATTGGGGCAAAACCCGACTCAAGGGCGTGCACCCTCGAAGATAGGAGCTTGTGCCGTCGGGGGACACAAGATCAGATGTATTAAAATACCAGAAACATCCACCATGAATGACCCGTCAGGTGTTATAGCATTTTTCTGCAATCGCGGCGCGTATTTTCAACGTACGGTCAGATTTCCTTCGGGATGCGCCTGAAAAAGCCGTTGCCCGCTGTGGAGCGGTTGACCAAAGACTGCTTTGATTGATCGTTGCAGTTATCGCGTCAGCTATGAAATCTCGCTCCAAGACAGTGTTCTGGTTCAAGATCACGGGCGTCACCCTGGCTTTGCTGATGCTGCTGGGGATCGGCGTGTGCCGCGGGTTTCGCACAGTGGCGCAAGTTGAGCGGCCGCTTTTCGAAGTGCACGTCTCCCCCGCCGATGCCTGCGAGGCGGTGCGTCGGAAGGTGATCGAACAACTGGACGGAAAGCATCCCGTCAGCCGCTCCGGCTGTCCCGGCGCAAAATCGTCCGTCTGGCACGATCCGGCCAATCACGTCTTCATCATCGTCGACCAGATGGATGTGCAGGATCAGAGCGGCACACCCTCCGCGGTGCGCTTCCAGGCCACCGCCCGTTACACGGTCGCAGAGGACGGCCGGGTCCATTGGACCACCATCTCCGTGACCGGACGATGACCTGACGGCGGGAGCCGCCCCACGCTTCCGCAAATTTCCCCGGATATGGATGCAAATCCGGACGATCGTTGTCGGGCTGGAAGGGCTTCCGGTTTCGCCGCAGCGCGGGGTGTGCGGATATAGGTGCGGGCAGTCTCTTCATCACTTGCCTCGGCTGGGCGGCGCTCCATCCCCTCGTTTCGCGTCTCCGCCGCCCAGCCGACCTTTCTTGCCCAGGCGTGGCCGCCAGGACACGCAGCACGCGTGCCTGAATTATATGCGCGCCTGCCGCGAATCATCGCTTGCCATACACAGGTACGGTCGCCAAGCTGCTCCCTCATTCACCCGAGGGGACGGGCATGGCGATAACTCTTGGCTCGCAGACCGTTGCAGCACCGAAGTTCCGGGTGCGCGCCGCTCATGTGGCCATCGTGTCGCTTGCCCTTGCTGCGGCGGCTCTCGTGGCGGAGCGCTCCGGCAGGACCGCACACCCCTTCTCCGCGCCTCTCTTCGAGATCAAGGTTTCCGCCCGTGACGCCTGCAACGTGCTGCATGCGCGCATGGTTCGGGTCACCGGTGACGCCAACACCCCCGCCTTCACCGACTGCCCCGGCCGCACCACCATGGTCTGGCATGATCCCACGACCCGCACTTTCGTGGTGCGGGATCAATATGCAAATCCCGAGGGCAGCGGCGCTCCGGCCGTGCTGCGCCATCTCGGCCGCGCGGAATATGTGGTGCGCGCGAATGGCGCCCTTGTCTGGACCAGCACCTCCGTCAGCCGCATCCTGGCCGAGGGCGACGAGGCCGAATGAGCCTTGCACCCCACAGGAACAGCCGCAGGCTCAAAAGCCTCAAGCGGGATCACTTTCAAAGGCGCGGGTGCCCTTCCTCCTATTTCAAGATGCCGCCGATGTAGCCCAGGCCCGGCTTCTTGATCGAATTCAGGACGTCGCTCCACGAGCCACCCGCCACGGCATCGAGTTCGCTGTCCGCAAGCGGCTGAAGATGTTCAGAACTGGCCATGCCGGCAACAGTCAGGTCTGCGGCCGTGATCCTATAGCCTTCTGCATTGAGCACGGACGCCGCCATATGGACGTCGGCGGCTGGCAACCGGGCCAGCCGAGCCGTCAGTTCAGGGTTTGTCGCAAGATCTGCGATCAGGCGCTCGAGTTCCGTCATGGCCAGGGTCATCTCCACGAAACGGGCGCTCCCGCTTGTCCAGGAAGCACCCATGCCGCTGTATGCCATGCGGCGCGCAGCCGGGCGGCACCCGACCCGCTTTGTTTCACGCGCGGGCGCGCGACTGGAACGGAGGTGCGTTCGAAAGCGGCGCCATCCGGCGCCGGCGGTGCGAACTGAAAGGGGAGAAGGCCGGATCAAGGCTTGGCTGGCGACCCCGGCAGGGCTCGAACCTGCGACCTAGTGCTTAGAAGAAATGGCCTCGACGCATTTTGTACTGCCTTTTCAATGGGCACGGTTCCCAATGCGGACGGGGCATCGGCGGCCAGCTGGCCGCCCTGACGCTGGGTTTGGGAACCACTTCCGCGCTCCTGATCTGCTGACGCGACACCACAGCTACTCCTTTCCACGCCCGACCCTGACCACCCAGACGTAGTCGTTCGTACCGATGCTCCTGTTCGGAAGCGGCTTAATGTCGAGGTCGGGAAAATAGACACCGCAGAAGGGCTGCTTGCGCCTGAGGTTCGCCGGTCGACCGTAGGGACAGGCCACCTTGTCCAGCACGGTCTCTATATCGGCCTCCGGGCCCAGCCGATGCGCCAGCCGGGCCAGCCGATAGTGGCGGACGTGCCGCGAGCAGAATTTGCAGCGCACCGTCACCACGGCATAGGGATAGTCGACGAGGCGTGAGACCACCTTGCCCCACACGCTTCACGCCTTCTTTTCGACTGCCGTCTGTGTCGCAAAGGGCAAACGCACGTAGCCGCGCGAAACCTGCAACTGCAAGACCGCGATGCACCGGAGGCAGTCGCTGATGGCGGCACGCGCGTCTCCGCCATGTGCGGCCAGCAGCTCATCGATATCGTCGTCATCCCCGACAAAAGCGCTCTCGTCCGTGCGAACCGCTTCGCTCGGCATGGTCACCTCCATGGCTGTTTCGCCATATCGATTCCATGAGAACAAAAATAGAACAAGAAGGAAATTTTTCCTCCACAGGCCGACCGCCAGCGTCCCGCCCGCCGACGCCGCTTGCCCTGCCGGCCATCGGCGCTATCGTGTCGCCACGCGCGAGTTGGTGCGAGGAGAAGACACATGAAGGCCCTGATTGCCGCTGCTCTCCTGATGACCTTTTCCGTGCCGGTGATGGCCGACACATGCGTCGCGAATGCTGACGCCAAAAAGCTCACCGGCGCGGCCCGTACCAGCTTCCTGACCAAATGTCAGAAGGATGCCCAAGCCGCGTGCGATGCGCAGGCGGCCGACAAGAAGATCTACGGCGCGGCTAAGACGAGCTTCACCAAGAAATGCGTGAACGACGCCGTCGGCTCCTCAGCGAACTGACTGGTCCGGAGCAGACGCCCTGGACGGCCCGTGATGCGCCCTTGTGGAAGCGCATCACGGCGAACGGATTCTATCTCGCCATCAGCCTGGGCATCATCGGGCTGCAACTCTATGCCGTCTGGCAGGCGCTGTTCGGAAATTGAGACGCGGCGGCCATGTCGGCGAGTGCCGAAACGGTAGATGCAATACGGCCGCCGCTGTTGGGCGGCGGCCGCACGTTTAATGGCAGCGCCCTATAACTTGAGCCGTAACTCCAGCTTCAGCGCCTCCAGAGCGGTGTCGACGCTCATAGGTGGCGTGTTGGGCGGGAGCGGCGGGATATCGAGCGGCTTGTTGTGACGCACATCCTCGCGCATGTGCCGCTCCAGCTCGACCAGTGCCATGCACATAATGTATTGCAAGGTATCAAGCTCTAGCTCTCGGGCAGCGCGGGCGCAGTCGATTATATCGATCCTGAAAACGCGATATAGGTTCTCATCCATATCCACCTCCTAGTTTGAGGAGGCTGCGATCTTCATTGATTTATATTTCATTAAGAAATGTTTTCATGATTCATTATGAAGCATATTCAGCGATTATATGAAATATTATTGGAAATTGCCTGGATGCACTGGTTTTGTCCGGCGTGGTCGGTGGTGGTGAATGCACCACGCGAAGTGCGCCAGCGACCGCCGAAGCTGATGCGTGTAACTGCCAACACGCGAACGATGGGCACATGATTGACCCGAGGCGACGATGGGCCGTGACGGTGCGCCAGCCGCGATCTAGCCTTGCCCGACCACCGGGAGGGCAAAGGCGCCAATGTGCAACCTCTATTCGCTCACGAAGGGCCAGCGGGCCATTGCCGAACTGGCGCGCGCCATGCGCGACATGACAGGCAATCTGCCGCCCCTGCCCGGCATCTTCCCGGACTACATGGCCCCAATCGTCCGCACTGCACCGGATGGTGTCCGCGAACTCGCCATGGCGCGGTGGGGCATGCCCTCTTCACAGAAGGCGCTGCTGGACGCGGCGACGAAGCGCGCACAGAAGCTTGAGGCCAAGGGCAAGCCGGTGGCGGATTTCAAGACGCTGCTGCGGATGGAGCCGGACAGCGGCACCACGAATATCCGCAACACCAGTTCCGCCCACTGGAAGCGATGGCTCGGCCCGGCGAACCGGTGCCTGGTGCCGTTCACCAGCTTCTCCGAGTTCAACAGGGATCACGGCGGAGATGTGTGGTTCGCCCTCGGTGAAGACCGCCCCCTCGCCTTCTTCGCCGGCATCTGGGTGCAGAGCTGGACCAGCGTCCGGAAGATGAAGGAAGGCGAGGTCACCTCGGACCTCTTCGGCTTCCTCACGTGCGAACCGACGGAGCCTGTGGCGTCCGTTCACCCCAAGGCCATGCCGGTGATCCTGACCGAGCCGGCGGAGTGGGAGGTGTGGATGTCGGGGCCATGGGATGAGGCAAGGGCACTACAGCGCCCCTTGCCTTCTGGCCTGCTCACCATCGTCGCTCGCGGCCGCAAGTCGGATGGAGAAGATGCGGCAGGATTATCCAGGTAGCGAAGGCACTACACCGCGCAACGAAAGAGGTCTCGTAGACAAGCGCCACTCGGCCCATAGGCCATGCCGCCCCGCAGGTTGGTCGAGACCTGCCATTCCTCCCCACACTCCGACCAATCCGTGCTATTGACAACTTCATAGGCATTACGGCACCACTCCGCGGGGAGGGAGCCGTGAAACGTCCAATTCGCAAAATCGCGCAGCAGCCCAGCTTCAAAAAAAAGCGGCTTCGAAGGGACACTAACGGGCTGGATCTTGAATCCTTAGCGGCCAAAGCCACATACAGGCTGAGCGATTACCACTGCCCTGACGATAACGGAAGACCCCCCAAGCCAAGACGAAAGCCTGCTAGCCACTGCCCGGATTTTCGAGACCGGAAATCGGCGATCTCTGCAGTGCGTCAAGCGATCAGGCTTGGATACATCTCAGACCGCTTCACGCGCGGTGGCGAGTATCCGATGCATATTTGGTACAAGGCCGGTGCCGTATGGTATGAAGGCAAAACTGAGAATGGCAGCCCAGGCGCATATCACGGGTATCCCATTAACGAGATCGCGCTCCCTGACGGCTTAGGATAATGACCACGTTCGGACTTCGCCGCGAATGGATTACACAGCCCAACATCCGCACGGAGTTGGACGCGACTTTTGCTGACCTAATTATCGAGGTCGGTGGAGTAAATATCACAAAGTTCAGCGGCGATTATGACGCCCCGTCGGAATCCATTGCGCTCCCAGTTTATGGCATCGCCGAATGGCTCGCGGAGAATTGGTGGAGTCTGCTTTGGGAGCCAAAGAAGAACGAAGACCGCGGCGATAGCCGTCAATTTAAGTATCGGCATTCGCTTTTGGCGGCACAACAAGGCTTTGCGCTTCCCGACCTCACCATCATTCCAAACGGGGACAACATTATACTCAAGGCGAGATCTGCATACAATAGCTTCGCCGAAGTGAAGTTTTCGCAAGCCGCAACCTGCCTCGCTCCGCGAGCAGATATAGAACGAGTGCTGCGCGCATTTGTGGCAGATACGGTCGACCGACTTAATTCTCTCAACATAAAAGAAACCGACCTCCATGAACTATGGAGCAACATCGTAGAAACGTCGGACGAAGAGCATTTATTCTGCAAATTAACAGGTGCACTAGGCCTGTCGCCGTACAGTGCGAGCGACAAGTTCGCTGAAAAACTCGAGAAAATGCTGGAGCAATTAGGCGAAAGCTTGCTTTTTGATTTATGTTTAGCATCTACCTATGAGGAGTTCGACGGCGCCGCTGAACAAGCGGTTGCGGCGAAGCTCAATAACTATAGCTCACTGGCAGATCTTGCCTCGTTGTCCGCGATTGAGCCGCCCGCTGAAGACCTTTCCCTTCCTGCTTGGCAAATTGGAGTAAATGCCGCCAAACGAGTAAGGGACAGACTCAATATCAGCGATACCGATCCGTTGGGCGGGCGCAAATTCCTAGATCTTCTCCGAGTTGACGTTCACTCACCTATCGCGGCCGCTCCAATTGACACCGACGATGCACCGGTTCTAGGAGTCGTATTAAAAGACGGGAATGACGCTCGCATAGGGCTGTTGCAGCCGCACGAGCGCCAGAGGAGATTCTCTGCCACAAGAGGTACATACTTGGCTTGGACCGGCAGGCGGATGCATGATGCTCGTTTAATGACTTGGGCCGTAACTAGAGATCAGCAGGCGAGCCGCGCATTTGCTGCGGAGATGACAGCTCCACGTGCATATCTCCGAAATGTGCTTCGCAATCGGAGTAAGAACAGAGAGGAGATCATCTCTGAGACGGCCGCTACTCTTGGGGTTAGTGAAGGGGTTATTGTGAAGCAGGCCGAGAACAACGGAATCATATAACTTCGCACATCAGGCGGAAGCACCGACTCAAGGCAACGTCTCCGATGGAATCTGGTCGGCAATAGTCCAGTGCCTCGGGTGGTGGTCTGCGAATAGATCCCTAAGATGTGTGAAGGTGCCTTCCAGCTCGTCGATCAGATCTGCCATGGGCGACAGCGGCGGACGGTCATCGATCATAATGCCGCGGAATCGCGCGTCGAGCAGGATGCCCGCGCACGCGATGATGCTCGCTAAATGTGGCACGCCCGTCTTTTCATCCGCCCATTCCCCACCGCTAAACTTGGCTTGATGCCGCTTCATCGCGCCAAGGTAGACCGACGCGCGCACGCCCGCGGCTGCCCAATTGTTTGCTCCATACTTCAGCATGCCTTCGGCGAAGGCGAGAGAGGCAAAGGCGAGCACGGAGTCGGGGACCAAGTGGAGCGGCAACTTTCTGCCGGCAATGGCATCCTTGGGGTTCGTCGGCTTCTCGTTCATGCTGCCTCGCTGGGAATCGGAAGGTTGACGCGGTGGCGGCCGATCTCGCCGCGGGTGCGATGGAAGGTGATGGCGGTGAGGCTGCGGCCGGCCCGCCAGTCGCCGCCATGGGCGTGGGCGTCCTTGGCGGCCGGCGACTGGAAGCTCTCCACCCGCACGGCTCCCACCTCCCGCGCCGTCTCGTGGTGGATGTGACCGAAGAAGACGTGGCGGAAGAGGGTTGCGCCCCAATCCTCCGGCCGGTCAGCGGCGAGCATCATGGCCATGCGGTCGGGCTTCATGGTGTGGCCATGGGTGGCGCCGAGCAGCACGCGACCGAGACGGGCGGAGACCTGCCCCACCATGTCCAGCGCCACCCGGGCGTCGGCGCGCAGCACCTTGGGCCAGCGCCCGTCCACGTCGAGGATGTGACCCGACTTCGGCGTCATGGCCGTGCGGTCGTTCGAGTGGAAATAGTCACCCAGCCCCAGCACCACGGCATGCCGGCTCGGCCGCGACTGTGCCACCAGGTCCGCGACGGCCGAGCGCACCAGATCGCAGGCGATGCCGAGATCATAGCGCTCGCCCGTCTCCCGGCCCCACGCCAGCATCCCGATGTGGAGATCCGGCAAAGCATAGACGGTGAGGAGGTCATCCTCGCATTCCGCCGGCGGCGCATGCGTCACGGGCGCCGCGGCCCGGTGCTCGGCGAGGGCCTCCCGCAGCGCCTCGCCCATGCGCTCCGGGCTCATCCCCTCCCGCGTCTTGGTCCATTTCAGGATCACCCGCCCCTCGGGATCGCTGAGGGTGCTCAATCCCTTGAGCACCTGCCCGGCGGAAATCTCCGAGGGCTCGCCCGCCGCGGGGCGCTGCTCGACGGTCTCGCCGCGCACGGTGCCGTCCGGCCCGTAACGGACCGAGGTTTTCTTGATGGCGAAGCCCGGAAGCACGGGCTTCGTGCCCATGAAGCCCCGCTCCGTGGCGCGCTTGACATGGTGCTGGAAGGTGGAGCGGCTCATGCCGGCCGCCCTGGCCGCCGCGCGCTCGGAGCCGTGCTTGGCCATGAGCTGGGCCGCCTTGCGCAGGGCGGCATCCGACAGGCGCGGCATCATGGCAGGATCTTCCGCGCGAGCGCGCCGAGCTCGGTCTTGAAGCTCAGGACGAGCCACCAGATGCCGCCGGCAAGGGTGGTGGCGGCGAGGCCGGCAAGCGCCGCAACGGCCCCCACCTTGTCCCGGAACAGCTTCAGGCCGGCGATATCGCTCGCCTGCCGGTCCTGCCGCGCCTCGATGGCATCCACCTTGTCGCCGATGCGCTCGTGCAGGGCATCGAGCTTGCGCAGCATCTGCCGCCGATCCTCGGCGGCCTCGCGCACCACATTGTTCATAACGCGGTCCAGCGCATCCTGCCGGTCCCGCACCGCATCGAGCCCTGCGGACAACTCGCCCACCGCCCGGTGGATCTCCGCATCCCCTGCCCCGGTCATGTCCGGCCTCTCCATGGTGGTGATGCCGCCGGCAGTTCGGCCCGCCGGCGGCGGGCATCAGGCCGCCGCGCGGCGCGCGAGCAGGGTGGAGATGATGCGGTAGGCGGGCGGCACGAGCGCGATCACCGCGCCGGCGACGGCCTGCCAGGTGGCATCGTCGCCGATTCCGCGCGCCGCAAGGGCCGTGCCCAGCATGGACACGCCATAGCGGACGAGCTGGGGCCACAGGGGCTCCAGGGCCGCAGGCTTGGGCAACTGCTGCGACAGGGCATCGGCAACCTTGCCGGCATCGGCCGGCGACAGGGGCACATCGGCGCGCGCGGCGACAGCCGCCGCCGCGCCCTGCAAGGCGGTGGTGAGCAGATCAGACATTGGATCCTCGGTGTCAGGATTGCCCGGCAGGCCCGGCCGGGCGCGGGATCACGCGGCGCGGGGCGGCTTGGCGGGTGTGAGCCGCGCGGTGAGGACGGCCAGCGTCGCCGGCCCGGCGATGCCGTCAGCCTTGAGGCCGTTACGCTGCTGGAAGTCCTTGATGGCCGCCGTCGTCTTGGGCCCCTGCTTGCCGTCCACGAGCAGCCCATAGCCGAGGAGGTTGAGGCGGGCCTGCGTGTCGCGCGTCACGTCGTCCGTGCCGGCCGCCTGCCACACATCGCCGGTGCCGATGACGGCCCAGACCTTGTCGAGCCAGGCGACCCGGTCGGCATAGCCGTTGTAGCCGCCATTGATGACGCGGGTGATCTGGCGGATGTCGCCGCGATCCGCGAGGGCGTTGCAGTTGCCCCGCGCCCACTCGGCGAGCGCAGGCTTGAGAGCGTGCTCCGGCTCGGTCACCGCCCCCGGATCGACCTCGAAGAGATCGCCAAGGCCGGCGCGCTCGGACATCTCCCGATGCTGCCCCCGGCCGGTGGTCTGAAGCAGACCGTTGCCCCTATAGATCCAGCCGTCGCCCGCGCGGGTGTTGCCGAGCTGGTTGGCCATGGTGGGGTTGCCCAGGCCATAGACGCGGTCGAAGAGTGCCCGGCCGTCCCCGGCGAGCCGTTTCGCCTCGGCCGCGGTGACGGCGGCGCTGTGAATGCCCTGTCCGAAGATCTCCACGATGCGCGCCGCGCTATACGCGCCGCTCTCCCGAACGATGGCGAGGCCGCCGGTTTCGTGCAGCACCTGCGCCAGCAGATGGGCCAGACGCAGCGGCGTGTTGATGCCGCCGGCCTTCAGCTGATCCTCGCCGGCCTCGAAGGCGGCGAGATATTCCATCCGCGCGCCGGGCGCGACCCGTCGCACGATGTCGATTGCTCGCATCGGTCAGTTCTCCAGATTGTCGGGATTATTCGCGCCCTATCGGCGCAGGAGGCGTTTCAGGACTCGCCGGAAGGCGGTATTATTTGATTGACTCGGCCGACCTTCTCTCCCCCATCCCCGAAGGCAGGCCGGGCTTGGCTGGGCGGGCATCCATTTCCCGATGTCCGCCCAGCCTCAGGCGGCGGCGCGGGCTTCTAGGGCGGTGATGCGCGCGGCCTGTCGAGCCAGCTCGCGGCGCAGCCAGGCGGTCTCAAGCACGAGCGCTTCCTCGTAGCGCAGGCCAAGGCGTTCGGATGTGTCGCCGTCGATCTCAACCTCGGCGTCGTACTCCTCCATCACCGGGATGGCGTGCGTCATGGGCTCCATGCGCCCCTTCTCACCGGCAACGGTCTCCTCGCCCTTCGGATCGGGACGGAACACCATCACCGGTGTTCCATCGGCTCGAACGACAGGCTCAATCGTCTGGCGGGGGATGGAAACTTGCCGGACCTCCTCCACCAAGGTGGGAACGCCGCCGATGATGTGAACCACCTCCTCAACCTGCTCGATGATGTCCACGGCCGGGCGCTCGCGCTTCTCCGTGACCTTCACCTTCTCGGTGACGGTGTCGGCACAGAACAGCGCGTAGCGGCGCGCGTCGAGGCCGCGAGCGGTGAACGCGGCTTCAACTTCCTGGGCAATCCAGCCGGAGTGCATGCGGGCGGCGGCCGCCCCCTTCTCAGCTATTGCGTCGAGAAACTGGTAGGCGCTGGCGCGAACATCACCCCAGGCGTCGAGCTCCTGATCCGTGAAGGCGCCACGGACCAACTTGAAGCGGATGTCAGAGGTGTTGATCGCGGCGGTGATCGCATAGACGGTGCCCCAGCGAAGAGAGGCCCCTCCAAGGTTGCGAGCGCCGCCGTCAACGTTGGGATACAGCGTGGCGCCGGCAAATATCCCGGTCACCGATGCACCAACGCGCGTAATGTCCATGACGACGCCGGGGCTCGCGTAAGTATCAGTCAGCGCCCGGAGTGTCAGAATGGCGCCGTCCGCCGAGATATTCCAATCCCAGAACTTCTGATCTGCAGCGCCGTTGCTGCGGTAAAGCTGCATGATCGGCGGGTTTGTAGCGTTGACCTCAAGGCGGAGCGGACACGCTCCACCAACCGGGGTTGAATGGATGGCCGCTTGGGGATTGATTTCCCCCACTCCGAGCTTGCCCGCGACGCTGACGAGATCGCCCTGCAACGAAATGCGGCGCACGCCATCGGCGGACGTGACACCGCCCACGTGCAGGAAATTGTGGGCGCTGTTTCCGTCGAGACCGGGGAACCCGCCGATCCACCCGTTTGTGTATTGAGTGCCATCTGCCTTCTGAAACCAGATCGCCGTGGTGGCGATCGTGCCCCGGACGTCCGCGCGATAGCTGATGATTCCTCCGGACGTTCCGACGCCGAGGGAACCATTGGTGGTCCAGAAATTCCCCGTCGTCTTGTCCACGGAGAACACGCGCGGCATGGCGGCATCGGCCGCGCCGGTGCCACCCACGAACAGGGACGGGTTGCCGGCGCCATCGTCGCGCAGCGCCATGCGCATGACGCTGTTGTCGAGATAGAGGCCGATCATCGGCGCCGCCGCGAGCCCGCGGTTGGCCACGGCCTGGAGATAGCCGACAATGGCGGCGGTCTCGATCCACGTCGTGCGATAGACCTCGTAGCTCAGGCCGTTCGCCGTGGCGCCGCCATAGGGCGGCACGGCGACCACCTGCGTGGGGCTGTTCACCGCCACGATGAGCCCCACATAGTTGCCGATGCGGATGAAGTGGCCCGCCAGCACCGAGAACTTGGTCATGCTGGCATCGGCCCAGGCCGTCGAGGTGCCGTTGATGGTCCCGCTGCCGCTGGTGACCGACACCGTGCCGGAGATGTATCTGTCGATCTGAGGCATGAGGGCTCCTATTTGCCGGTGGCGACGACGCCGACCTTTGCGAAGATGCTTCCGCCAACGCCGGGATCCGTGTCGAAGCGCACCTGAGCCTCGACGTTGACGTGGCCACTTCCGCCGACGGTGTAGAAAAAGAAGTCGTTCATGATGTCACCGGTCTGCGAGAGCTTCGGAATGGCCTGCGCCTGGAAGATCTGCGAGTTGTAGACTTCGGCTCCATTCACCAGCACGCGGACATAAGTGGTGCCGCCCGCGGTGCCGTTGGTGCTGTTCGCCAGGGTGGCGCCCGCGCGGATGTCCACGCGCACGAAGACGATGCCGTTGCGCGGGGCGACCGTGAGAGGCATGCCGCTGCCCACCGTCATCCAGCCGGAGGAGCCCGAGCCGATGGCGAGGTTGCCTGCGGTCGAGGCCATCCCGGTGAGCGGCGTGGCGTCATTGATCGCCTGCGCATAGACGGTGCCGCCGACGAGGAGGTTGCCGTTGATGCGCGTGTTGCCGCCCAGATAGAAGAAGCCGCTGTCATAGGCGAAGACGGGCGTCAGATAACCGTCCGTGGCCGAGCGCAGGTAGAAGGCCTGCGCGTCGATGATGACGCGGCTGGTGCCGCCGGACATGGCATCGATCCGCAGGCCCGAGCTGATCGCCCCGGCATTGAGGATGATGCGATAGGTGGCCGCCGCCCCGTCGGCACCGGCCGCCAGCGCGATGCCCCATTGCCCCTGCGCGGTGGCGCCATTGGCGACGGCCGCGACGGTGGTGATCTGCGAGGCCAGAGCCCCATCGCCATTGATGCGGGCCGTCTGCTCTTCCGAGACGGCGGCGGCGCGGGCGTTGCTTTCGCCGGCCACGATGGTCTGGGCATAGGATGCCGACGCAGCATCCCCGCTCACGCGGGCCGAGGCTTCGCTTGCCACCTGCGCCTGCCGGGCGCTGGTCTCGGCCGTAAGCGTTGTGGAGAGGCTGGCGATGGCCTCGCCATTGCTGACGGTCGCCGTCTGCACCTCGGAGATGCTGGCGGAGCTCACCGCGAGCTGCTTCTTCAGCGCGGTCAGGTCATCCCCGCGCTGCGCTGCCTCGATGAACAGGGCCACGGTGGCGGCATCCGCGTTCTGGATGTCCTGCACGAACAGGTCATCGGCCCGCCGGGCGGTGGTGGCGCCCGGTTCCACCAGCGCATCCACCTGCGACTGCACATAGGCGATGTTGGCGCCGAGCTGGGCCGTCATGGTGGTGATGGTGCTGGTCAGCGCCTGATCCGCATTGGCGCGGGTGGTCTCCTCGGTCTGGAGATCCGCAGCCACGCCGGCGATGGCGGCGTTGAGATTGACCTGCGTCTGCGCGAGCGCCGCCGTCAGCTCGGACTGCACCTGATCGATGCGCTCGATGCCGGCGCCGATGGGGTTGAGACCGGCCGCCACGTCGGCCCGCAGTTTCGCCGTGGCGCGGGCCTGCACCTCGTCGTGCGCCGCCGCGTCGAACACCTGCGACACGAGGCCGATGACCGCGCTGTCGAGATTGCGCCAGAGGGCTTCGTCGAACTGCTGGCGCAGCAGGGCGTCCATTGCGTCATTGGTGACGACGCCGGGCCGCACCGCCTCGGTGACGGTGGAGACGAGCGCGCGGTTGACGATGACCTCGACCGTGTTGCTGGCGGTGGTGGCGACGGGTGAGATGTCGACCACCCGGCGGGGGCTCGTCAGCGGCGTAATGCGCACCTGATAGAACTCGCCGCCGAGGATGCCGGCGGTGATGGTGGCGGAGCCCGCCCGCGTCTCCGCCTCGCCGGCCATGTAGCTCTGCCAGGGGGCATCGCCGACACGGCGATATTCGATCTGGAGGCCATAGACGGTGGGATCGGTGATGGGCTGCCAGGTGACGCGGATGCCGGGCACCTGCGTGCCGTCGATGCCGTTGACCTGGGCGATCTCCACATGGATGCCCACCACCACCGTGGTGCCGGCGCCGCCGGACGGCAGGTCGGTGGGGTTCTCCGGATCCTGCTCATCCTCCGGGCCCCAGCCATAAACGGCGCCGTCGATCTCGCGCACCCCCACGGTGACCGAACCGGACGCCGTGGGGGTGCGGGCCTCGACGCGGAACACGCGGGTGTCATAGCCGAACTTGGCGCTGCTCCAGGTGATCCAGTCGCCGGCCTCCAGCACCTCGCCGCAGCGGCGCCGCAGGGTACCCTTGTGGCTGATCTGCCGGCGCGCGAGGCGGCGGAAGATCTCCATGCAGCGCTGGCCCTGCGACTGGGAGCGCACATAGGAGAGGTCATAGCTGGCGCTGCGGCGGAAACCGCCGTCCGCCTCCTCATCCGCGCTGCTGTAGCGGGTGGGCAGGGCCGTGATCTCGTAGAGGGCCTCGGGCGAGGCCCAGGAGCCGGTGACCTCGCTCACCACCTCGTCGAAGGGCCGATGCCGTGAGCCTGTGAGCTCGGTGCCCACCTCGAAATCATCGTCGGTGATGTGCAGCACCGGCACCTGCGCCACGCCCGGGAAACACGAATACTGCCCGGAGAGGTCCGGCAGGCTGCCGGCGCAGGCTGTCGAGAATTTATTGAGCACATCCCCCCAGGGCTCATCGGCGTCGATGATGGCCGCCACGCGATAGCGCGGCTCCCATGTGCCCGCCCGCGTCTGTACCTGCTCATCACAAGCGGCAGCGGCGGCATAAAAATCCGAGAGGTTGATCTCGGAGGCCTCAAGGCCGACGCCGAACCACTTGTCGCCGCCCACATAGATGCCGCGCAGGAAGTTGTAGCGGGCGACCTCGAGATTGTCAGCGAAGACATAGGTCTCGGGCTGGCCCCAGCGCATGGGGCCGCTGCCGCCCGGATTGGTGTCGTCCTGCCGCGGATCGTAGAGCTTCGCGCCGCGGATCAGCCATTTGAAGGTGGGGAGCGAGCCGCCCCACACATCCGGATTATAGACGATGCGGACCTTGACATAGGCGCAGCCGCGCAGGCGGTGCGCGGCGGTCCACTGGCCACCGGAATTGGCAATGACCTCGGGATCCGCCTCCTGATCCGCCCGGCCCTTGTAGAGCCGGAAGGACAGCATGGAGACGCCGTACTTGTCCGAGAACTCGGGAACGTCCTGCCAGCCCGCCGCATCGAGGTGCATGGAGATGGCGCGGTCGTTGACCCACACCATCTGGAGGCTGTCGATCTCGTGGTCAGCCAGCGCGATGACGAGGGTGATGTTCTCGTTCTGCGGCCCGTCCTTGCAGAAGTAATGCAGGCTGCCGGCCACCAGCCGCTCGCCCAGCACCAGCGTGCGCGGCCGGTCGGAATCGATGGAGAGATCGAGCGTGACCGCGGAGGATGCGGCGCTCGCGCCCTTCTGTTTCTTCCCCAGGGCGCGGGAGAGATAGGAGGCGCCGAGCGCCAGCCCCGCATTCACCAGAAAGGTGCCGGCGGCGCCCATGGCGGACACGGCGCCGCCCACGGCGGTGACGGCCGCGACGATGGGCGTGACGACGGGATCGGCATGCGCCGGCGTCCCCGCGATGACGGCCACCGCGAGGGCCAGAAGCCAGATTGTCAGGGGCATTTCAGACCTTGAAGGCTCGGACCATGCGGATGCGCGGAAGGCGGCCAAGGCCCTGCGGGGCCTTGACGTAGATGAGCGCGCCCACCACCACGCCGCCGCTCTTCGCGCCGTCGTCGCCAATGATGGCGGCAAGGTCGCCGGTGGCGGCGAAGGCGGGCGGGATCTCCGTGAAGCGCTGCGCCAGCGCCTCATGCGGATCGGCGGCGCCGAGGCGGCGCAGCGCGCGCAGGGCGCCGCGCTGGCTGCGATAGGCGGGGCGATCCACGCTCGCGCCGGTGATGGCCTCCACCACGTCGGCAGGGAAGCTCAGGCAGTCGGACGTGCCCCATTCAAACGGCAGCGCGTCATGGCGGGCGATGACGGCGGCGAGGCCATCGTGCCAGTCTGGCAGCCTGTTCATCGGCCCACCGTGATGCGCGTGCTCACCACCTTGTTGGTGAACTCGAACCCCTTGTCGCCGGGAAAGGTGCGCTGCTGGTCGGCGGTGGTGCGCTTGCGATAGGTGGCGCGCTGCAGCTCGCTGGCGCGGCTGACGCACTCGATCACGAGCACCGCCTCCTCGCCGGTCTCGCGGATCTCGTCGCGGTCGATATAGCCGCGGAAGCGCACGTCGATGGTGACGAGGGCCCGCGTCTGCGGATCGTAATAGGCCCGGGCGATCTCCACCTTGGCCCGGTGGAGATTGTAGGCACCGATGGTGGTGAGCACGTCGCTGGAGAGGCCAGACAGGGTGCCAGTCAGCGTCTGCACATCGTTCGAGAGGGCCTGCGGCGGCTCGGTAATCTCGATGAGCGAGCCCGCTCCCGTGAAGGTGACGCCCGGCCAATAGCCGGGGAACTGGGCGGAATAGACATCCGACCAGAAGCCCCATGTGCCTTCCGGCAAGGCGACCACCAGCAGGTCGCGCACCACCAGGCTGTCGCCATCGAGGAGGGCCAGCGTCGCCGCGTCGAATGCCTTGACCATCAGCGCAGCACCTGAATCGCCGAGAAGGAAATGGGTTCGCCGCCGACGGTGCGGCGGCGGGGCTGGGGCAACTCGCCCGTGAGCTTGAAGACGGCATCGGCCGCCTCCAGCTTGACGGTGGCGCCGACGGCGCTCCCGGGCGGGATGTCCGGCTCCACCTGCACGGTGACGCCGCCGCCGGAGGCGGTGACGGTCTCCACCGCCCGGTGCAGGGTGCGGGAGGAACCCCAGGCCCAGGAGAGCATGTCGCCGGCCATGATGCGGTAGCCCAGCGGCAGGCCGGTGAGCGACAGGCTGTAGGCGGAGGCGAGCGAGAGGAAGGCGGTGCCATCGAAGGCGCCGCCCATGGCGCGGGTGACGCCGGCCCAGCCGCTGCCGGGATAGGCGCGCGGCCGGATGCGGGCGGGATCGTAGAGCATGAAGGTGTTCAGCACGCCGCGCAGGCTGTCGAAGAAGGCCTGCATCTCCTCGAACTCGTCCTCATTGAGCTCGGGCGTCTGCCCCTGCACGCTCCAGAGCGTGCGGCCGGTCTCCGCCCCCTGCACCAGACCGCCCCGCGCGCGGGAGGTGACCTGCACGCGCGACGGGGTGAAGACGAGGCTGGAGAGGCCGAGCACCGCGAAGGGATAGGACCGTGGGAAGGTCAGGCTCACGGGTCAACTCCGCTTTTTGCGCTGGAGGGTGTCCCAGACCTGCCCGACGAGAGCGGGCATCTGTTTCTTGTAGGCCTCAAGCTCGGCCCGCATCTGCTCGAGGGCCGCGCTGTCGGCATTGCCCTGGATGGTGATGGTCGGGCCGCCGATGGTGACGGCCGGCATGGGCACATTGGCCTGCTGCGCCGCCCAGGGCGCCATGTAGGCGGCAGCGCCCACATAGCCACCGTCGGCATAGCCCCGGCCCAGGCGGTGCAGGCTTTCCAGCCGGCCGACGCCGAGGCGGGAGGTGGCGTCTGCCGAGAAGACATATTCGCCCCGGTGCACCACGCCGGCGGGCTCATACTTGCCGCCGGCGCCGGTGAAGCCGCCGGTGGCGAAGCCCAGCGGCAGGCCGGTGAGATTTGCGCCGGACCATGCGGAAGAGCCGCTGAACATGCCCAGCAGCCCGCCTAGACCGCCGCCGTTGCCGGACGGAAAGATGCTGGAGAGCGCGGAATCCAGCGCCTTGCTGGCGAGCTGGGAGGCCAGCCGCTTGAGCGCGTTCGACATGGCCTCGGTCGCGGACGTTCCGTTGACGAGGTCATCAATGAAGCCGCCCATGGCGTCCTTGGCCGTCGCCTTGAACTCCTGCATGCGCAGGGTCATGCGCACCATGGCTGCATCGGCGCTGTCGAGGTTTTCGGCAAGTCCGTAGCCCCGCAACGTGGAGGCCACCTGCTGTTCCTGATCGGTGCGTCCAAGCTGCCGGAGGCTGAAATCCATCTCGCTGCGCAGCTGGGTGCGCTGGCGCAACTCGATGGTCTGGGCCAGCTCCACACTCTTCTGCTTCAGGAGGGCCAGCTCGCGCTGATCGACCGCGATGCCGGTCTGTGCCGCCTGCCGGCGGAGATCCGCTTCGGCCTGATAGTTGGCGTTGAGCAGCGCCTGCTCCGAAGCCGTCCGCCCGATCAGCTCCACCTCGTTCCGGGCGGCGAGAATGCCCTCGTCTGCCGTCGCGAGGCGCTGGCGGGCCGCCGCCGACAATTGGGCGTAGAGCTGCGCCTGCTCGGTGAGCGCCGTATTCTCCGCCTGCGCTTTCGCAGTTGCGTCTCCGGCACCCTGCGCCTTGGCATCGAATTCCGCCAGCGCCTGCCGAGCGGCGATGCGCGACGCGTCCGTCGTGGCGTTGATGACCTTCAGTTCCAGCTCGCGACGGCGGCGGAGTTGCTCGGCGACGGGCGCAAGCTTGCCGTCGGCATCGGTAATGGCATCGATCTGGTTGCGGACACCTTCCAGCGCCTGCATCAGCAGGTCCGCATCGGCGCCCGGCTTGTCCATGGCGGCGCGGAGCGTGCCCTGCTGCTTGATCAGATCCTGAAGCTGCGCGAACTGCGGGTTACGGGCACGGGCTGTGGCCGTCGCCTCTTTGACGGCCTCGCCGTCGCCTGCGGCCTTCGCCTTTGCCTCGTCTGCGGCTTTCTGCGTACGATACCGATCGAGCTCCGCCTGTGCCGCCGCTGCATTCGTGGCCGCCACACCCGAGGCGCGTCCGCGCGGACCGGCCAAGGTTCGCTGGGCATCGCGAAGCCGCTTCTCGGCAGCCGCGATCTGTTCATCCAGCGAGGGGCCCTGCGTGGCACTGGCGAGGGCCCGGCCCATGGCCACATAAGCCTGATCTGCGAACGTCGCCACCGACTGCCACGCGCGGCCGAGGAGCGTCAGCCGCTCGGTCGGCGTCGGCAGGCCCTCCGACAGCTTGCGCAGGAGGAGCGCCTGCGCCTCGCTCTTCCGGTTCGTGTCCGCCAGCGTGCGGATGTAATCCAGCGTGGTCTGGTCGAGGAAATTGAGCTTGCGGTCGAGATCCTGCGCGCCCTGGGCGGGATCGGCGAAGGCCTTGGCCAGATCCGCGGCGGCGGGCTCCAGCTCGGTACCCATCACCCGCGCGAAGCTCTTGGTGACGGAGACGAGGCCTGCGAAATTCGAGGTGCCGATCTTGCCGGTCTGAGCGAACGCCACCGTCATGCTGCGCGCATCGGACAGGCTGACGCTGGCAGCCCGCGAGCCCTGCTCGGCGAAGCGCTCCAGATCGGCGGCGGACGCCTGCGTGGACTTGCCTGTGCCTTCAAGGGCGCGGGAGAATTCCTTGGTGGCCGCCGTATAGCTCGACCACGCCGAGACGCCGAGGGCGGCGCCGGCGACGAGCCCGGCGCCCAGCAGGCGGGCCGGGGTGATGAGCCCCGCAATGGTGCCGCCCAGCCCCTTCAGACCGCCGACGAGGCCACCCTGTGCGCCCGAGAGCACCTGATAGACCTGCCCGCCCTGGGTAGCCATCACCTGGAACGGGCTGGAGCCCGAAGCGAGCATGGTGGCGGCATCGTTAAGCTGGAAGGTGAGGTTCTGCACCTCATGGGCCGCCAGCTTGGAGCCGGAAGCGGCGCTGCTGGAGAAATTGTCGTTCGCCTGCTTCGCCACCGTGTAACGGGTGGCGGCAAGCGACAGGAGGCGCGCGTGCTCTTCCTGCGTGAGATTGCCCTGTTGCAGGTTGCGGTCGAGCACCTGCTGCGTCTGCACCAGGCGCTGCTGCGCCCGATATTCGTCATCCACCGCCTTGCGCACACGCTCCAGCGCCGTGGCGCCGGACAGCTGCCGCCTGGCAACCGTATCGGTGACGGTGGCGAGGGCCTCGCCCGAGGAGGCGGCGGCATCCTGCGCCGCCTCCACCTTCCGGATGTCCGCCGCTACCTTGTCGGCGCCGGTGGACACCATCTCGGTCTGGAGCCGGGCAATGGTCTCAAGGGTGGGCATCGGGCCACTCCTTACTTGCCGGGCTGCGGCCGGCGCTTGGCGAGATGAGCGAGATAGGCGGCATCCATGCGCTGGATCAGCACGCGGAAGCGGCGGAAGGCGTCCGGATCGGTGAGGCCGAGCCGGGCGGCGTAGCGCTCGATGGCGGTGAATGGGATGCGGCCGACGCTGGAGAAGCCCGTGCTCCGGTCACCGTCGAGGGACCAGAAGGCCTCCCATTCGAGGGAGAGGTGATCCGGCAGGCTGGGCATGGTGGCCAGCGCAGGCAGAGCGCGGCCGGTGCGCCGCGCCCGCTCGTGCATCCACGTGATCTTGTCGCCCCAATCCAGATGCCAGATCAGGACGTTACAGATTTTTTTCCGTCGATCTCCAGGCTGGCCTCCCCCAGCAGGGCCACATAACGGCTGGCCCAGCTGACCGCCTCGCGCAGGAGCAGCGTCTTGGGGTCGGTGAGCGCCGCGCGGGCATAGACCGGCGTGCAGGGCACCGGCACCTGCGCGGGCTTGCCGTCCGCGTCGGGCTCGCCGTCTTCGGTGATGTTCCAGTCCACCAGCAGGACATGGATCATCACTTCGAGGGCAATGCGCTCGCTCTCGGCATCGCTCAGATTGCGGCGGGCCTCCTCAGGCATTTCCATCAGCAGCTTGCGCCGCAGCAGGTGCGCGGCCGTGCAGTCGGCCCCGCGCACCTTCAGGGCAAGCCCCGGAAGATCCGGAATGGAGCGGACCCACGCGCCATCTTCGACGCGGCCGGTGATGGTCTCGATCTCGGAGAGTTTCATGATGTGCTGCCTGTTGGTGGTGTGAGGGATCGGCCCGCCGTCAGGCGACAGCGCGCGTGATCTGGATCGAGCAGCCAGAGGTGCTGTCCTTGAGGCCACGGATGGGGATGGACACCATCACGTCCTCGGTGTTGCCACCGGTGGTGCGGCTCCCGTCGAGGAACTGCGCCTTGGGAATCCTGAAGGTGTATTTCTTTCCGGAGGCGGCTCCGACGGTGAAGCTGACCTCGGCGATGCCGTGATCCAGCACCTTCTGGTAGAGTTCGCGGCTCTCGAAATAGCACTCGATTGTGCCGGTCACGTCGAGCTGACCGCGCCCCTTGCGCAGGCTGTAGAGCGAGCCGATCACAGGACGGGTGCGCAGGTTACGGCCGACACTGAGCGTGATGCTCTTGATGTCGATGGGATCCGTGATTCCGGTGACGGTGAGCGTGCCCATATCCATGGAGGCGGCGAGCACGGGCTCATCGTTGGCAGCCACATAGGTGGCCCCGGCAATCTCGGCATCGTCGAGGGTTTCCAGTTTGCCCATCAAGTCGAGCGAGCCCGTGATGTCCTCGCGGGAGTTCAGTGACAGCGAGACGCTATTCACCTCCACACCGAGGAAGCGTGAATAGCTGCTCCCGTCGGCCAGATTGACGGTTTCCTCCACGGTGAACGAGTGCTGCACCGTGCCGTTCTTGAGCACGTTATTGGTCCAGGTACCGTGCAGCGCTGCGGCGAAGAAAGCATCGAATGATCCGTAGGACAGCTCGAACGGATAGGAGCCAGCCACGTCGATGCCGACGAGGGTCTCCGCCTTCACCTCGCCGGTCGAATTGATCTCCTTGGACGTGGTGGTGGACTTGTTCGACTTGAGCCCACCACCCGTGACGCGCATCACCTGAAACGCTGGCGTGGCCGGCGTTTCGCCATATGCGGTCTCCGGGACAAAGGCGTAGCGAACCTCGCTTCCACTTGCGGGGCTGGACATGGAAAACTCCTGCGATGTGAGGGTCAGGCGCGGATGTCGGCGTCGTAAGGAATGGCGGTGCTGAGGGCGCACCAGCCGCCGTCCCGGTTGCGGTCATCGAAGACGGCGGGGGACGGCGCATAGGTGCGGACGCCGTCGAAGCGTTTGGCACGGAACAGCGCGCGGAGCTCATCGAGCCAGCCGGTCCATTCCTCTGCGCCCGAGCCGGCCGGCACCATCAGCACCAGGCGGATGGCGCCTTCCTCGCGGAAGATGTTGCTGCCGGGCGAACCGATGGAGGCCTGTGCCTCGCGCGCCATCGGGTATTGCACCACGAGCCACGGATCAGTGCCGCCCGGCGGCTGGGCGTCGGTGTTCGGATGGATGACCGGACAGCGGGACCACTCCGCATCGAGGCGGGCGCGGACGGCCTGCATGACAGACAAGCTCGCCATGGCTCACCTCGTGATGACGATGGCCGGCTGATGGCGCAGCCATTCATCGCGTTGCGCGCCGTTGCGGGCGTGGCCCTTGCTGGACAGCGACGTGCCCTTGGCCCATGCGTCGATGCCGCCGAACAAGGGGTTGCGGTAGCTGAACTTGATGCTCGCGATGTTCCCGAAGCGGCGGGCGGCGAGCGCCGCCACGGCCTCGAACACGCCATCGGGGGCCTGCGGCGACAGCCCGCGTTCGATTTTGCGGGCGTACACTGCCGTGCTCGTAAACACGTATTCCCGCGCCTCCGGAATGCCGGCCATGGGATCAACCACGTCGCCATCGGCGGTGAAGACGAAGGAGCGGACATAGGCGCCGCTGCGCACCGGGGCGTGCTCCAAGAGCGTGGCGGCGATCCACTCGCAGGCCGAGAACAGAAGCGCGAACTCGAAGACGATGACGCCGCCTGGCTTCACCTCCTCCGGCGCCGCGCCCTTGCGCCCGTCCACGAAGGTCTCATGGTCGGGCGTGATGCCGAGGGCCGAACGGTTGACCTCCTGCGCCGCCGCCAGCTGCTGCCGGGCGAAGGCCGCGTGCCGCGCCGACTGCTCCTTCGGCGTCTCGCCCTGCATGGCCCGCAGCACGGCAGCGCGGTCGAAGGGCTTGAAGCGGGTGCGGATGGAGGCCATCAGCCGCGCACCTGCACGTTGATGCGCACCACCTCGTTGGCGATGCGCTCGGGATCGACCGCCTCGATGGCGCGCTCGCGCCCGCCGATGACGATGCGGTCGCCGCGCACCGGCAGATGGTCCGGCGCGCCCCAGCCGGTGGCGCGGATCTGTGTCGGCGAGAGCACGGCCTCGCTGTCGCCCTGCGCGATGCCGCCCACCAGCTCGGCCGGCTCGTAATCGCGCACCCGGGCCCGGACCGTGACATCCTCGGCGGTGCGGGCGGTGCCCTCGCCGGCATAGCGGCGCAGGGTGATGACCGTGCCGTTGCGGGCGAGCGCGCGGTCCAGCATGGCAATGGCGGTGGCGGGGGTCACAGCCACACCCGCAACGGCGCGAGCAGGCGCTGCGCCGTGTCCGAGAGAATCTGGCGGGCCTGCGGCGAGGGCGCGCGCTCCACCGTGCCGACGCCTTCCACCGTCTCGCGCTTGAGGAACAGATCCTCATCGGCGACGAGGCGCAGATCCTGCGCCATGAGCACGAGGGCATACCGCGCGCGGGCCAGCTCCGGCGCCCCCTCGGAATAGCCGGCCACATAGCGCACGCGGATGGCGGACGGGCCCGACGCCACCTCCGGCCGGGCGGCAGCGGGCACCAGCAGAGCGATGCCGTTGACGGTCTCGACGCGGTAAGCCTCCGGGGCAAGCGTCTGGCTCGCGCCGTCCGGATCGTCATAGGTGACGCTGACGATGGAGCGCAGGGGCGGAAACGGCAGCGGCAGCGGGCCGTCGCGATATTCGGGCCTGTTCCGCCCTTCCAGCCGCCACGCGCAGCCGTGGAAGGCATGTTCCAGCGTCTGTTCCCCGAAAGCGCGCCCGATGAGCGAATGGGGCGGATCAATCTCCGCCTGCGCCGTGGCGAGCAGCAGATCAAGCCGGGCGTCCGTCTCGCCGGCCAGTTGCGGCACGAGCGAGCGGGCCTGCGCGGCGGTGAGCAGCGGCGCGGACGGGGTGATGACGGTGGTGGTCATGTCGCCTCCGGAGAGACGCCGGCGCCCGGAGGCGCCGGCGCGGGATCAGGCCGCGCCCTGGAGGGCGAGGCTGGACTTGACCCACACGGCGGCGATGGGCGTGCCGGTGCCGTGGGTGCCGGAGAAGTCCGCGAGCAGCTTGGCGTAGGGCTTGCCGCCCACGTAGCCGAGCTTCTGGATGGTCGCGGCGGCATGCGCGGCGGCAAGCGACCGGATGACGCCGTTGGTGATGGTGGCGGGCGCCAGCGCATCCTTCAGCACGTCGGTGTCCGCGACGGGGGTGAAGGTGGTGCCGTCATCCGAGTGGGTGAGCACGAAATCGATCTTGTTCGTGCCCGAGAAGACGATGCCGCCGGCGCCGATGTGCAGGACGAGGGTGGCCTCGCGCGCCTCGGTGAGATCGGCGATGTCGGGGGTGGTGTCGGCGGCATAGGTGGCGGGGGCAATCGCCTGCACGGGGGCGATGCCCGTGGCGCCGTCGCGCTCCGGGGTCATGGGAAGCTCCAGGGATGAGGGATCGATGAGGGATGCGGGCGGCACCGCCGCCCGCGGTTGGGCGACCGTCAGGCCGCAAACTTGAGGAACTTCACGGCCTCGAAGTTGTTGGCGCCGCCGCCCACGCGCTTGCGGAAGTTGAACTTCACGAAGCCGGGCTCGGTGATGTTGTCGCGGATCACCGTCACGCCGAGGCGATCCACGATGGTGTAGGCCTCGGCAAAGTCGCCGAAGGCGATGGAGAGGGAGTTGGCCGCGATGGCCGGCATGTCCTCGCCCTCGGCGATGCCGTAGCCGAGCAGCGTGGCGGGCTGGCCGATCTGCGCCGAAGGCTGCCAGAGGTAGTTGCCCTGGCCGTCCTTCAGCTTGCGGACCTCGCCCACCGTGGCGCGGGACATGAAGAAGCGGGCGTTGTTGCGGTAGGCCGCCTTCAGCTCGTAGATCAGGTCCAGCAGCGCATCGCCGGGCTCGCTGTCCGCGAAGCCCCCCGCCTTGCCGCTGGCGATGAACTGGAACTTGCCCCAGGCCCGCGCACCGTCGGCCTCCGACACCACCGGATAGGCCAGCAGACCCTTGGGCTTGAGGTTGCCGTCGCCCAGCACGAAGGCCGTGTTCTCCTTGCGCTCGAACTTCGCGGTCGCCTTGTCCGCGAGCCAGGCTTCCTGATCCACGCGGGCATCGTCGAGCAGGCGCTGCGTCACCTTCGGATAGGCGTAGAGCTCGTGGACCTCGATCTGCCACTTTCCGAGCTGAGGCATGCCGGTCTGCTGGCGCGGCTGCTGCTCGCCCACCCAGGAGGCATCGGCCTCGCCATTGTCGATGGGGCCTTCCAGCGCATCGGTGCCGATGGTGACGACGCTGGCGAGCTGCCGCATGGGCGAGCTCTCATAGATCTTCTTGATCATGCGGCCGGTGGTGTCCGGCGTCACCAGATAGCCGCCGGACGGGTCGGAGCCGACGCTCAGGGTCGCCGCCTTCACGTTCGGGTTGCGCAGGTGCTCGTTGAGGCCCGACTTGTACTCGCGCAGCTGCTCGGCCGTGACGGTCTGGCCGGTGATGCGGGAGAACTCCTCCGCCGCCTTCACCTCGCGGTCAGCGCCGCCGCCACCGCCCAGGGCGAGGCGGTTGGCCTTGGCCTCCATCTCGTCGAGGCGCTTCTTCAGTTCGGCCTGCGACTTGTCGAGGGCGGCATTGAGCTTGTCCACCTGCTCGCGGGTGGTCACGTCGGCGGAGCCCTTCTGCTCCACCTCCTTGAGGCGCGCGTCGTTCTTGGTCTTGAACTCCTCGAACGTGCGCATGAAGTCGCCGAGGGCGGTCTTCACCTCCTGGGAGACGGCGGCGTGATCCGCCTCCTTCCGCTCGGGCGCGGGACGCGGCAGGGCGATGGCAGCGGCGCCGGCGAGCACGGCGGCCTTTCGATACATCATGGACATGGTGCTTATCCTCTCAGCCGCGCATGGATTCTGTGGCGCGGCGCAAGGCCATGAGCACGTCTGCCGCCCCGTCACGGGGCGCGGGCTCGGACGGTCCACCGTCACGGCGGATGAGCTTGCGGGCAACGCTCGTCGCGAGCTTCGCCTCACGGTTCGACAGGCCTTCGTCGCGAAAGGCCCGCTCCCACTGGCTGGGGTCGAATTCCTCAATGCCTTTCACGCTCGCCTGCGCCTCCGGCAGCATGGGGAACGTGACAAGGGAGATCTCCCACAGGTCCACCTTCTTCAGGCGTCGGGCGCCGGTGGCGCGGTCGATCTCATGATCCTTGGTCATATAGCCGATGGAGAGGCCCTTCACGGCGCCGGCCTGCATGAGCGCGCGCTTCTCCTCGGCGGCCTTCACGCCGAGCACCAGCTCACCCTTCACCTTCAGGCCCTTCTCATCCTCCACAAGATCGGTCCACACGCCGATGGGCTGGCTGGGATCGTGCTGCCAGAGCATGGGCACGGCGGCCTTGCGGCGGCGAAGGTCGGCGAGAGACGCCTTGAAGGCGCCGGGCATCACGATATCGCCGCCGCGATCCAGCAGGCCGAATACGGAGGCATAGCCCTCCACGGTGCCGGCGGCGGTGTCCAAGCCGTCGGCGAGCTTGAACTCGCAGTCAAAGGCAAGGCGATCCATCAGGC
This sequence comes from Azorhizobium sp. AG788, assembly GCF_004364705.1. Lineage (NCBI taxonomy): Bacteria > Pseudomonadati > Pseudomonadota > Alphaproteobacteria > Hyphomicrobiales > Xanthobacteraceae > Azorhizobium > Azorhizobium sp. AG788. The sequence goes on along the minus strand of NZ_SOBM01000004.1, from coordinate 134,899 downwards.
GGGCTCCTTCGGGGCGGGCTGGGCGGCGGCGGTGTTGGTCGGGCCGGGCAGTTGGTCAGCCTCGGGCGAATCGTGCGGGTTCATATCCTCGAGCTTCCGCACATCGTTGGGCGTCATCCAGGCCTTGGTGCCGCCCGAGCCGAGCGCCTTGGCATAGGCTTCGAACCGATCCGCGATGGCGCCGCGCAGCAGGGCGTTCTGCGAGAACTTGCAGAAGGCGGCCCCTCGCTCGGCGATCAGTTTCACGTCTACCGACTGCTCGATGTCCTCGTACCAAGGCGCCAAATCGTGCACCACATGAGCGAGGAACATCTGCTCGGACGACGCATAGCTCGTGTTGCCCTCGGCGTAGCCCACCATGATGGGCATTACGCCGAGGGCACGGCAGACTTCCTCCACCTGCCAGCGGCGCGTTTCCATGGTCTGCGCGTCGGCAGATGTCATCTGCATGGGCGAGAAGCTGGCCTTGCGATCCAGCAGAAACCCGCCCGCAGCTTCGGCCGCCATCTGGGCTGAAATCTGCTTATCCAGCCAGCCGCGCAGCATCTCGTACTGGGCGTCGGTCAGGGTACTGTCTACCGAGAACAGGCCATTCACCCGGCCGCCGGTCTGCTGCACCCGCACCTGCGAGCGTTCCGCAGCCATCGCAAGGCCGATGGCCTCGCGGGCGAGCTTCACGGCAGGGAGGCCCTTCCAGCTGTTCCACGACAGATCGGGCAGGTGCCAGATGGCATCGGCCGGGATCGCCTGCCGCAGACCATCGAGGCCCGTGTACCAATAGACGAGCGAGAGATCGGCGCGCTGCTCCACCTCCACGCGGCCGGGCTCAAGCGGGATCAACTCCTTGATCTGGCCGCCCACGCGGTTAATGAAGGCATAGGCGTTTCCGGCCAGCGTGCGATGCATCACCAGCGTGCGGCGGAACTGAAACGAGGTCTGCCACTCGTTGGGCTGGCGATAGAGCACCCAATATAGCGGATGATCAGGATCGGGATTGCTGCCGCGATGATCCGCCGTCGGCCGATAGACCTTCCAGGGAACCTGCGCCACGCCATTGGCCAGCACGCGGACGCAGGCCAGCACGGTGGTGACCTGCAAGGCGGTGTCGTGCGTGACCGAATGGCCGCCGAGGCTGGTCTCGCCCAGCGAGATGAAGTTGCGCACGGCCTCAATGATGGAAGCCGATTTCACCTCGCGGGAGAACAGACGCGACAGCAGGCCCATCACGCGGTCTCCCAGAACGACTTCGCAGTTGTGGTGCGGACAACCGTGGCGACGCCGATGCTCATGGCGAGAGACACCATGCCGTCGATGCGCCCGGATGCCTTGTCCTTGTCGAACATGCGGTGACCCGTAAGGTTTGATTTGTACACGACCGCGCGCGAGCACATGTTCATGACGCTGTTGGGGAACACCATGATGCGCTCCTCCAGCAGGGCGGCTTCGAGTTTGAGGATGCTGTCGGGCATCCAGAGCGAGATCTGCTCGGCGCCGTCCGGCCGGGCCTCGTCCTCGTCAACGATGCGTCGCTTGAAGCCCTGCGGGTGAACCACGCAGGGCAACTGAAGCTCTTGCAGCGTCAGGTGTTCGGCGAGGTTCTCAAGGCCGTAATCGTCACATCCGATCTGCACCGGATTGTGGATCGAGCAGATCCTTCCCAGGGCCGTGGCCACCCGAGAATAAGAAATGCGCTTCCCCGGAACGGCCTCCATGAGACCTTCCCTGACCCACAGGTCGTAGGGCGCGCGGTCGCGTTTCGACCGCTCCAGCAGCGTGTCCTTCGGGGTCCAGAACCACGTCTTGCTGGCGAACCGCCATTGATCCGGCGAGGCATCCAGCAACCAGGTCAGCGTGAAGGCCGTGAGGTCATTGGCCCGGCTGAGATCGAGCCCGCCGAAGCATGGCACACCGCGCGCGGTCAGTTCTTCCGGGTCGAACTCCTTGACGCAGGCCAGCCAGAGCTTGGACGGGATGGCCGAGGTTTCCGAATCCGTCCACTGGCAGAAATGCAGGCGTCGGACGAGGCCTTCCTTGGAGGGCATACCCTTGGCTTCCGCGACCTGTTCGCGGATGAAAGGCAGATGGATCGAGATGCCCAGGTTCGGGTTCGCCTTGATCCAGCAGGCCTCGTCCTCGAACGGATCGTCATCCTCGTCGAGCGAGGCGATGAAGCCGAACCAGCCGTCGTTCTCGATCTCGCCGGTGACGATCTTCACCGTCATCTCGTGCTCGAACCAGCAGGTGGACTTCTTGTCGAAGCCGCTGTTGGTGATCTCGAAGATCAGGGCTTCCTGATTGCCCTTCGTGCCCGCCCGCAGCATCTCGATGACGCTGTTGTCGCGATGCTCATGCACCTCGTCGATCAGGGCACAGTGCGGGCGGATGCCGGACTTGCCCCGCTTCTCCGCGCTGATAGGCTTGAAGAAGGAGCGCGTGGCCTTGTAGTCGAGCTGATAGATCGGGTTCTCGCCGCGCGCGGTGAGGCGCGCCCGCAAGGGCCGGCTGCGCTCGAACATGGCGCAGGCGTCGCGGAACAGGATGGTGGCCTGATCCAGATCCGTCGCCGCCGAATAGACCTCCGCCTCGAGCTTGCGGAAGGCCGTCAGCATGTAATGGCCGATGCCGGCGGCGAGCGGCGACTTGCCGTTGCCCTTGCCGATCTCGACATAGGCGCGGCGGAAGCGCCGGAAGCCGCCCTTCCGCCAGCCGAACAGCGAGCCGACGATGAAGGCCTGCCAGGGCGAGAGCACGAAGGGCACCGCCCGGCTGCTCACGTCGCCGAACTCGTCCTTCTCCTCCACCGTGACGGTGAGCACGTCGCGGAAGAAGGCGATGGCCCGCTCGGCGCCCGCCAGATCCCACGACAGGCCGCGCGCCTCGCCCTCCGCCAGGTCGCGGAGGTGGCGGGCGCAGGCGGCGCGCACATAAGGCCCGGCCACGCTCTCTCCCGCCGCAACCGCCTGGGCGTATGCGGTGGTCTGGTCGGCGGGCACGGTCATGGGTCAGAAGTAGGCGTTGGCCGGATCGTCGAAGAGATCGCCCTGCCCTTCGACAAGGCCGCGGGCATCCGCCGGCGAGAGGCCGAGCATGGCGACGAGCGAACGCCACTGCCGCCAGCTCTCGTTGATCTGCGCCACCTCGGGCCGCGTCTTGATCTGGGCGCCGTTGCGGCCCTCGATCTCATAAGTCTCGTCGCCGACGCCGGGGAACAGCGCCCGCAGCTCGCGCAGGCGCACCACCACGCGGCAATATTCCAGCACCACATCCGTGAACTGCGGCTTCAGGCGGTTGAGCGTCGGATCGGCGAGCACGGGCGCGATGCGGTCCCACTCTGCGGCGACGGCATCGCTCATACCGGAAGGGCGCAGATCCGCCGCGAGCCGCTGGGCAACCTCCTTGCGCCGCGCCTCGCTTTCGGCAGTCGGCGCGCCATGCAGCGGCACGACATTGCCGGGATCACCTCTACGGCCCTTCATGTTTCACCGCCCCTCCAGTGGGCTTTTTCCTTTCAATTTCGACTTGTTCCGTCCGAAGGCCCCCAACCGGTCTGCGGTCCCATGGGGCGGGCACTTTTGCCCCCCCCCCGCCCTCCGATGAGACAGGCTGCGCGTGGTATGCTTCCGCAATCAGGGAGGGCGGAACATGGTCGAAGCCAGCTTCTATGTGATGCAGCAACAAGGTCGCTGGGGGTACGGCGATGCTGAAGACGGGCGCGGTTTTCGGGCGTCCGACGCGAACACATTTGAAGGCGCTCTATGGTTCACCGAGATCGCCGCAATCAAAGCGCAAGGGACCGGAGCGCATTGGACGATCTACGTTCCGGACACCTCAGGTCGGTACAAAGTCCACAGCACGATGGATGACCAGTTCAAGTCGTAGCCCGACGGGCCGTCACACCGGCCAGCCGTCGGCACCCCAGGTCAGGCTCTCGCGACCGTGCTCCTCGCGCTGTTTGCGGGAGGAGTGGCAGGGGTCGCAGAGCGACTGGAAGGGGCCACGCCAGAAGGCTTCCACGTCATCCCGATGCGGGGTGACGTGGTCGCAGACGGTGGCGGGTGTGACCACGCCTTCCCGCTCGCACATGAGGCAGAGCGGATGGTCGGCCAGCTGTCTGGTGCGGATGCCCTGCCAGCGGGCGGTGCTGTAGAGGCCGCGTGTCTTGCGGTTGGCGCGGCGGTCCGCGTCATAGCCCCGGTTGGCAAGCCGGCGCGACACCGATCCACCTCCACCGGGCATGAAAAAACCCGGCTGACCGAGTGGCCACCGGGTTCGTTTTTATCCGTGACAAGTGATGCACCAAGTTTCTGCCGCAAGTCAAGCGGCGCCTGGATTCTTTTTCCGAGCCTCCGATCACCAGCCACGAAACTGGAGGGTGAGATTCGGCTCACCATCGGGCGCCCACGGCCGCGCAGACAGCGCCGGCGGCAGCACCTCGTGCGCCTCAAGGGAGACGATCAGCATGGTGGCGAGGTGCGAAAGCGCTGCGTGCCAGAGCTGATATTCGGCACGCGCGGCGACGGCCTCGGCCGGATCGGGCACGAGCAACGTCTTGCGGTAGGCGCCGGGGAACGGGCGCTGACGGCGCGTGTCATACCCATCGACCTCGACTTCCAGCCGAACGGGACCGAAGGCCCCGGGCACCTCCTCCACGATCCTGCGGAACCAGCACGGCTTGCCATTGGCCGTCACGAGCTTCGCCTCGGGCGGGTCGAACTCCCACATGGGCGCGCCGCCGCAGATGGCGTGCCGCTGCACCAGGTTGACCACCGGCCGGCGCAGGCGCGTCTGGCCGTCAACTGCCGTGGTGAGGCAGTCCAGCCCGCGCTGGATGGCCGCCGTGCCATCCTCGCCCAGATCGCCCATGTCGCGGATCGGGTTCCAGCCAGCCGGCACGCGGAAGAAGGCCCCTTCCAGCGTGGATACGGCGTGAAAGACGGTCACGGCATCCTGATGCGGGACGCGGGCCGCGCCCGTGGGCGAGAGGCCGTAGATGTTGCGCACGTCCGTGCCAGAGACGCGGGTGAGCAGTTCGCGGAACATGCTCATGCTGGCCCAGCCTGCGCGCGGCGCGGCCGGGCCGACGCGGTCCACCTCGCCGTTCGGCAGTTCATCCACATACGCCCAGCGCAGTAGCGCCTCGATCCCGATGGTCTTCATACGCTCGCCTCCGTTTGCGAGGGTTGCGAGGGTATGGGTCCGGAAACCGCAAACCCTCGCACGAGTTTTGTTCGTGAATATTCAACGTGTTGCTTTGTCTGTTGCGAGGGTTGCGAGGGTTGCGAGGGTTTTTCTTGAGTACGTAAGGAAAAAATCACCCCGTAACCCCGCTGCATATACACACGTGCGCGCAAACCCTCGCAACCCTCGCAAACCCTTCATTTGCAAGGGCTCAACCCACGCAAAGACCCTCGCAGAACCCTCGCAACCCTCGCAGGGCGGCGCGAGCGAGGGTTTCAGTCCGCATCGGCATACGGCGGCGGGGGGCTGCGGGGCGCGTCAGGCCGCATGGGCACATCGTGCAGGCGGCAGTGGAGATAGCGCCGCACGCGCTCCTTGGTCTTGGTGAACCCCTTGTTGGGCATGGCGAGCCCGAAGGCCGTCTCCTGCCATGGCTTCTTCGCGTTGGCGAGGCACCACGACACGAAGGCCTCATACATCTCGCGCGCCGTGACGGAGCTATTCGCCACCTCCGCCGTCCGCTCCACACAATCGGCGATGAAGGCCCCTATGGGGTCCATCTCCTCGCGATACTCGGCTGTTGCGTCGGCGATCTCCGCCGGCGTGTGCAGGCCCTCCGCGAGGAAGGTGCAGGCGCCCTGAAGCAGCCAGTTGAGGATGCCGGACCGCTCCGCTGCGAACTCACCCAGCACCTCTGTCATCTCCCGTTGTTCTCCGTCGGGGATGGTGACCTCCCAGGGCACGAGGCGCATGCGGCGCCAGATGCCGTGGTCAATTCCGCCGATTCTCGGACGGTCGTTGCCGCTCATCACGGCCTTGAATGTCGGAGTGAAGTCAAAGAAGCCTTTATTGAGATGACGAACACTCATCGGCTCGCCGCCGGTGAGCCCTTTCACGAGGGCCTCCTTCAGCGGTTCGCCCCTCGGCAGCTCGGAGATGCGCACCAGGCGCGCGCCGGGCAAGCGCGCCAGATCCGGCGTAGCCTGATCGCCGCGCCGCTGCCCCTGCCCCGTGAGGCTTTCCGCAGACAGCGTCTGCGCATAGCCGCCCATCAGATCGCACATCACGTTGATGAACGTGCTCTTGCCGTTGGCCCCGCTGCCATAGTGAAAGGCGAGCGCCTGCACGGTGCGGCCCGTGAGCGCGAGGCCGTGGAACACCTGTAGCCACAGACGGATGGCCTCCTTGGGCTGCATGCGGCGCATGAAGGCATCAAACTTGGGACAGGTGGCAGCGGGATCGTAGTCCACCGGCATCAGCTTAGTGACCATTTGCTCGCGCGCGTGCGGCTCGAACCGCACGCTTACGTTCCAACGGGCCGCGTCAGGGTCGGGGCATTCAGGATCGGGCTCGCGCACGAAGCGCAGCGCGCCATTGCGCACAGCCACCAGCAGCGGATCGGCATCGAAGGCCTCCGGCGAGACGGTGCGGTAAGGCTCGGCCTGCTGGATCATCGCGACGGTGCGCGCCCGGTTGCCCGAGCTGATACCGAACTTGCGGCGCGCCGCCTGCCGCTTGGCAAACTCCTCCGGCTCCTCATGCCCGGCGCGGCGCAGCTCGCGCGCTTCCAGAACGATGCGGCCAGCGGTCCAGTGGGCCCGCTGCTCCACAGCAGTCCGCCCGGCCTCCACATCCCAATGCGTGCCGGTCCAGACGTGCCAGCCCAGCTCCCTACCGAACACCAGATCCTTGCCGAAATGCGCAAGGAGACGGTTCGCGTTGCCGATGTCGTTCAGCGGCTGGAGCGCGCATTCCCGCACGATCTCAAAATCAGGGTCCGGTCCGGCGGAGAAAACGTCATCCTCGCCGGGGTCCACGTCCGGATCATCATCCGCACGGCGCGGGTCGCCATAATCGCCCGCAGGGGGCTGCGGGGCGCCAATGGCCTGCTGCATGATGGCCGCGACCGCCGCAGCCCCGCGCGGGATTGGAAGCGCGCTCTCGTTCGGGTGCGTCGTCATTCCTCAATCTCGCAAAATGGTGTATTGTAATACACATTCGCTCTTGACGCACCCGTCGCGTGGTGTATAACTATACATACAAAGACGGACACGAAAGGAGAACGGATGGAACCACTGAAGGCCCACGAGGTGCGGCGCAGGCTTGAGCGGGAAGGCTGGATCGAGGAGCGGGCGAACAAGCACCACACCTTCAGCCACCCGGAAAAGCCGGGGGTCGCGATCGTGGTCCCCAAAGGCCGCAACCCACTCTCGCCGGGCGTCATGCGCCAGATCGCGAAAGTGGCAGGCTGGAAGTGGCCGCCCCGATAATCGGGGCGGTTTCCATCCGCCTCCGATTCCTGAATGGAGACGTAAATCAGATGACCCACTACGCCGCTTTGATCGACAAGGCCGCTGACGGCAGTTTCGGCGTGACCTTCCCCGATGCCCCCGGATGCACCTCCACCGGCGCGACCCTTGAGGAGGCGGCAGCCAATGCCGTCGAGGCCCTGCGCGACTGGATCGAGGTTCTGGAGGGCAAGGGCACTCCGCTCGCCGCGCCCCGCTCCCTCGACGCCATCACCGCCGATCCTGAGGTGAAGGCGGATCTCTCCGCCGGCGCCATTCTGGTGGCGGTTCCTGTCGTGGCTCGGCGCGGCCGCACCGTGCGCGTGCAGGTGACCATGGACGAGGGCACGCTTGCCGCCATCGATGCGGCGGCGGCACGCTCGGGCGAAACCCGCTCGGGTTTCCTCGCCCGCAGCGCGCTGGACGCGATCATGCGCCCCTGACACCCGATGGCGCCCGGCCGAGTGCTGGGCGCCGGTCACTCTGCCGCCCCCGCACGCACGGCGGCAGGGGAGCTCCACGCGATGCCGAGACGATCAAGGACATGGGCCGAAGCGCGCGCCAAAGCGCTAAAGCAGTTGGCGGAGATGACCGACGCGGAAGACGCCGCCATCACTGCCATGGCGGCGGCCGATCCAGATAGCCCTCCGCTCACCGATGAGGGCTTCGCCCGCATGCGCCCGTCCGCCGAGGAGGAGCCGGAGTTCACCGTGGAAGCGCCCGGTGCGCGCGGGACATAGGAGGCGCTGATCGAGGTCATGCCGGTCATCCGGCTTTTGCAGCACGTGCCGACGCCCTTCACCGCAATCGTCCACGGCAGGCAGATGTTTATCGATGAGCCGTCGTGCAAGCTTCGCGCAATGCCGCCAGCGCACCCGTCACGATCAGCCAGATCCTCTGGCCGATCGTGAAATTGCGTTAGATGGTGGTTTTCCGAATGTCCGATAGACTGAACAAGCGACTCCGGCAGCTTAGGCGAGCCCGCATTTTGGGATTCATTCTGTACGCTCTTCTGCTGGTCTTCACATTTGGGTTTCTGGTCGCAGGTGGGCAAGACCCAGCGAACTACACCCACGCCGCCAGCCTCGGTGCCGCAGCTTTGGCCGTAATGGGCGTAAACGGGACCCTGGAAGCTATGGCCTTGTCGGTCGAAATGAAGCTGGGCGAGCTTGAAAGCACGAGGCCGGAACAAAGCCTGGCGGAACTGTTCGACAAGTTCACGCGTGACCTGCATCACATGGAAGCGGAACGGGTCCGAATGATACGCGCTCTCGAGCGCAAGGCTGAATAACGAAGCAACTCCGCCCCCCACTGGGTCCTCGTGGCGGCGTGCGATCGGCGCCGCCACGTCGCTCACGAAGCCAAAGCTGGCGATGTCCATCCGCCGCCCTATTCCGCCGCGCATGGCAGCCCCTCCCTCCAATCGAACCAGCGGATTTCAGCCGCGCCGCAGTGAGCGCGCTCCCAGACGAACCAGGCGAAGGCGATGGCCGACCCTGTCTTCGGCCCATCCCAGCCGTTGCGGTGCATCATCGGGAGCCGCCGCGAGCTCACATGAACACGCGCCAGCGCTCCCGCCTCGAACCACGGCTTGCGCTCGGCCCCCTCCAAGAAGGCCAGCCGAAGCAACATCGCGACGTAGGGCGCGACATCGAGCGCACGATCAACGAAGGCCTGTGCCAGCTTGAAGGGCGGATTCGTCACGATGCCCTCGACGCCTGCAGGGACAGGGAACGGCATGAGGAAATCTTCCCCGGCCCTGCTGTCGGGACATCCTCTGTCCACGAGATCAGTCGCAATCACCCGATGGCCGGCGGCACGGAGCGGCAGGACAATCGCCCCGTCGCCGCAAGCCGGTTCCCAGATGACGCCCGGTATCCGGCCCGCTTCAGCTCGAAGGAACGCAGCCACGGCCTCGGGTGGCGAGGCATAGAAATCATCGCCACGCACCGACAGAGCCGAACAGGTCTCCTTACCCGCCTTGCCGCTCATTCCGCCGCCTCCATCAGCATGTCGTTGAAATCGAGCCCTTCGGGGGGCCAGGCGACGGTGACGAACCGGCCCGGTGCCGCGTGGCGCGCCTGCGCGCGCTCCATGGCGCAGCGGGTGGCGAAAGGATCGCTGTCCCCGTCCGCCAGAAGCGTCAGATGGGTGACGGTGTCCGGCACGAACATGGCCGGGCTCTCCATGTCCGGCTGGGGGCCGGGCACGCGCTGGGCCCGCGTGCGGCCGAGGCTGTCGGTTCGCTTCAGGGTCGGGTGCGGCACGGTCTCGGTCGCCTTGCCGGTGAGATTGCCGAGCGAGATGCCAACGGCGAACTCGCAATCGGCATGGATGCCGGAGGTGGTCAGCAGCGCCGTGCGCGCCGCCGCCACCGTCTCGATCCCCTCCCCCGCGACGGACCGGCGCGGCGTGCCGCTTGCCGCCGGCGCCAGCAGGATGCGCCCGCCCTTCATGGAGCCGCGCACCTTCTTCGCCGGCAGCAGTTCGCCGGTCTCGGGATCGGCGATCACCGCCTTGCCCTTGGGCTGGGCGAGATCGAGCCAGGTGCAATGCAGGCCCCGGAAGACGCCCTCCGCATCCGTGATGGCCGCGAGCATGGCCGGGCCGCGATGGACGAGGCGCGGCACCTTGCGCGCCCGGTCATCCTCGACCTCGCCGTTGAAATAGGGCGCGTCGGGCAGGAAGCGCAGCGCCTTGCAGGGCTCCGGCAGGGCGAGGCCGCGCCGCGCGAAATAGCCCGCCAGCATGGGCGCGGCGTGCGCGGGCTGCGCCTTCAGCCACTGTTCGTGGAAGAGGTGCCGCCGCTCGCGCTCGCGATAATCTGCCGCCTGCGCCTCGCGCTTCGCCTCGGCCGCGCGACGCTCCTCCGCCCGCCGGGCCAACTCCTCCGGCGAGAGGCGCGTGCCCTCGCCGCGCGGCGCCTTGCGGCCGGTGAGCGTCTCGCACGCGCCGAGGAAGTCGGCCCCGTCGAGATACTGCACCAGCGCAATGGCATCGCCGCCCCGGCCGGAGCCCCGGCAGATCCAGATGTCCTTGCGCGCATGGACGCCGAAGCGGTCCGTGCCGCCGCACACCGGGCACGGGCCCACATGCTCGGTGCCCGCCCGCCGCAGCTTGATGCCACGGCGATCCAGCACGGCAAGGCAGGAGACATCCCGCGCCGCCTTCACCCAGGCATCAAAATCTGGATCGCGCGGGCCGCTCATGCCGCCCTCCGCATTTCGCGCCGGAGCACCTCGCTCTCGCGCTCGCTCCACACCCGCCCGTTGGCGGCCTTGCCGGCCAGCGCATCCGCGAGGCGCTCCGGCGAGAGGCACAGCAGCCGCGCGATCTCGCTCGGCTGATAGCCGCGCGCCGCCATGCGCCGCGCCGCGACGGCGCGACGGCGGTAGCGACTCGACAGACGGATGATGACGGGCGGGCGGCGCATGCTCAGGCCGCCACGATCTGCGGAGCGCCGCACTGACGTGCCAGCTCCTGGGCGAGGCAGTAGACCAGATCGCCGCTGACGACGCACAGGTCACGGATTCCAGCACCGTCGATGCGCATCGGCGCCGGCCTTTCACCCAACCGCGAAAAGAGACGCTCCCGCCCAGATGCCCTCTCGATGACGGCATAGGGATGTGAATGGCAGAAGCGGATGGCATGCACCCTGCGAGCCTGACCCACATCGCCAAGGACTGCGGCCAGAACGTCCGAGAGCCGATCCCCGTCAGCCCAACCCATCTCCCGCATAGCGCCAAAATCAACCACGGCCCGAGCCGCGTCAGTTGCCCTCACGCTTCCGCCCACGCCAATGAGGGCAGCAGCCAGATGGTGGGCCTGAAGTCGAGGCGCATGACGGCCACGGCCTGCCAGCGGCAGCGCGCCGCTTCCGCGCAGCCTGCGAAAGCGGATGTCGAGGTCCGCTGTGGTGCGGCCGGAGATCTCCGGAAGCAGCCGTTCAAGATCGCGGGCGATCATCGTCAGCCCGCCCGGAAGCTGCGCACGTTGTCAGCCGCCCCGGCCGGGCCCGTGGCCTTCACGGCGGCGAGGCCGGCGCGAAAGGTGCGCAGTGAGGTTTCCTGCTCCGCTGCCGCACGATCCAGCTGCTCCGCCTCGGCAGGCGTGATGGTCATGTCTTCCAGGGCGCGGGCCATGAGCGTGGCCATCTCGGCGCTCTTGCGCAGCACCTCGGCGTGGCGGTCCAGCAGGCTGGAGGCGGTCTGCGCGGAGGCCTCATCCGTGAGCCGCCGACCGTGAAACTCCGCCATCACCGTGGTGACGAGCGGAACCCCGCAATCCGCCTCCAGCGCGATGGCCGAGGCGAGGTCGATCAGGTCCGGCGCCGTCACCGTTTGCCAGCGGGACACTTCGGTCTTGCTGGTGCTCGCCAGCTCGCCGGCGCGCATGACGCCGCCGCAGAGCTTCACCAGATCGCGCGTGGCCGACTTGATCTGATGAAACCATTGTTCCGAAACCGCGCGACTGTCCATCTATACTCTCCTGTCAAAAGGCAACAGCTTTCCCAAGTTGGGAAAACGCGCCGCGTTTTCCCGAACCGGGAATACTTTTCATGTGCTTTATTGGCGGTGTTCAGATCACGGCGGATGAGTCGCCGGGATGGCCTTGAAGAGATGGGGGCGGGGCGCAGCTAACACCCCGCACCCGCCAGCCCCCGTGCGGGAGACGCACACGGAGACGGATATGGAATTCGACTTCATGCTCGCCAAAGACCTGCTCACCGCAGCCGGGATCGCCACCGGGATAGGGCTCGGCCTCTGGAGCCGATGGGACATCATGGCCGAAGCCCGCCGGCGGAAAGAAAAGGAAGCACCGAGGGTCGAGGCCCAGATGGGCAGGGAGGAGAATGGTTGGCGAATGGTGCTGATCACCATTACTCCACGCGACGACGAGCCATTCGAGGTTACGCATGTGAAGATCGGGAACGGTCTGCGCATTGCTCCCTCCACCTATCGCAAGGAACAGCGCGAGAGACTGCGCAGAGGATCGAGCTTCTGGGAGACCGAGGGATATGTTGACGTGCGCACAGTCTCGGTCCCCGTGCCCGATCCAGAGGCCAGTGCGTCTTCGGTCGAGATCGGATCAGCCGTGCGTGGCAAGTCGCCAAGGCTCGTGCTGTGGATCTCCGGCGAGGCCCTCTCGAAGAACCCATCAATGGAGCCGCGGATCAGCATCAAGTGCCGCTCGATGTCCAACAGCAGAAGATACTTCTTGGTCAGAGCAGCAATCAGAATGCCGAGAGTGGCGGATTGAACGATCACGAGGACTTCCAACGCATACTTCATGCCGCCTCCTCGCGTGCCGCGTCGGGCAGCTCCGGCTTGAACGGAATGAAATCGTTGGGAGTAACCCTGCCTCCTGTCACAGCCTGAATGCGGGCCATCACCGCAGGGCGTGGAACACGTGAGCCGTTTGCATAACGGCTGACCGTTGCCTGCGTCGTTTGGATCTTTCGACCGAACTCCGCGTGGGTGAGCTGCGCTTCGGTAAGGAAGTCAGAGAGAGTCATGCCATGACTAATACCATATTGGTTTCACCACGCAATACCGCATTGGTGTTGGAATGTGCAAGGGACGGGCATTACCAATTCGGTATGAACCCGCTGCGCTTTCACCGCGAACGCCTGAAGCTGAGCCAAGCGGCATTGGCGAAGCTTGCCAACACGTCGCAGCCTCAAATCGACAGGCTGGAAAAGGGGCAGCGCTCGCTCACGAAGCAATGGGCCCTACGTCTGGCACCAATCTTTGGCGTTGACCCATCCGATTTGATGTTCGCGGAGGATGCCAGGCACCTCGAATCCGAGGAGGCAGCTGCGATCATCGAGACCGCCCCTCCGCCTATCGATGAGATGACGATTGGAAGTGAAACAGGAAGGCGCGGGATACCTGATGACGCCTCGGCCCAGATCGACGTCACGGCAGGAATGGGCGGCGGCGGGTTGACCATCGTGTCGGATGGCGTGCCGGGCCGCAGCGGGATGACGTTCTCCGCTGAGCACGTCCGTGACTATTGGCGGCTGCCTCACGATGTAACGGCTGCCCTCGGTCTAAAGGCCGCCGACGTCATCGTCATTCCCGTCCAAGGGGACAGCATGGAGGCCACCCTTTCCGAAGGCGACTTCGTGTTCGTTGACACGCGTCATCGTCTTCCGTCGCCTGACGGTCTCTATTGTTTGACCGACGATTTCGGCGGCTTAGTCGTGAAGCGGCTGGAGATTTCCTCTCATCCCCGCGACGAGGAAATCACCGTGCGGATTATCTCAGACAATTCCCGCCATGCCCCTAAAGAGCGGGCCCTCTCCGACATTCAGATCATTGGCCGCGTCGTGCGGAAATTCGGGGTAGTAGGCTGATCGGCGCGCGGCTAGGCGCCACGGTATCATTTGACCTGAGACGATGCATTCAGAGTAGACCCGAATTTCGCCAGTGATTCAGCGCCGCATTTCATGATTATTGGTCACATGAAATCTCTGCCCGAGGCGCAAGATGCCAAAATCAACAATGAAATCACAAAATGGCAACTCCTGCGGTGCCCATTGTGCCGCGCTAGCAATCTCCGAGTTGACCGGAAATGCAATTTTTACGGATGAGGCGATTGTTGAAGGCATTCTCTGGAACTCCATTATCTTCAGAGCAAGCCATGACCCGATGACAATATTAATGGCCAATAACAAATACACCGACCCGAGAAGGGTCGTTACTTATATCAACAATAAATCTCTTCCCATCAAGGCAGAGCTCATTCTTGATACCGTTTCGCAGGCAGCTGCAAATAATTTCCTCAATCAAACCGATCAACAGAAAGTAGATGCATGTCTAAATGTCTTGGCCGGAGAGTACAAGACAGCCACATTGAACATCGATGAGGGAAAATATTATAGCTGCACATACTATCATTTTCATTCACGAATCCCGTCTAAAAATACGTTCGCTTTGTTTCACAACATTTTGGTTACTAAACATAAAGGCGCTGAATATTATTACAACTCCAACGAAAATAGCCCGGCATGGATTCCGGTTGCGGCGGGCGGCTGGAAGCGGCTCGACGGACAGAACAACAGAACAAACAGCTATGTTTTTAGCGGGCTAGCAGTCGTCGTGGCTCCGTCCTAATGGCGAGGCGCTAGCGGCATCGGCCTCCCGTATGCCATTTTGGTGTTGACCGTTAAAACCAAATCGGTATTGACTGTGCTCCATCACTCCAGATGGGGCACCCCATGCACATCCATCCGTCCGTTCCCCGGCTCGGCTTCGGGCCGCGCGATATCGTGCGCTGCATCGAGACCGCCGGCCTGCCCGATGCGCCCCTGACGCGCGGCCACATCTACACGGTGAAGGCCGTCGAAGGCCTCGACACCATCGAGCCCGCGAAGCTCGCGGTCTCGCCCATCGTTCACCTCGAGGGCATTCCCGGCGCCTTCGCCCCCTTCCGCTTCAAGCTCCAGGCGCACGGCATCCAGCCGTCCGGGGCCGACCCCGTCGCCATCCGCATGGCACGGGTGATGCGCCGCCACGAGGCCGAGACCGGCGCCTGCACGGCGGATGATCTCGCCCGCGCCGGCTTCACCTCGGCGCAGATCCTCGAATACGCGGACGAGGCCCGCGGCCTTGCCGGAGCCCCCTCCGAACTGGCGGCGGCCTGATCCATGGCGATGCTGCTCGCCCTGCCTCCGCGCTCGCCCGCGCTCGACACCAGCGCCACCCTTGTGTGGAGCGCCTCGACCGCGCTCCTCGCCGCCGTGCGCGCGGGAGACCGGCGGCAGGCTGAAGAGCTGGGCACGCTGCTCATCAACACCCGCGAGGATCGGCGCTGCACGCCAGCCCGCGCCCGCCTCATCACCAGCACCATGGAGATCGCGCTGCGCGCCTTCGGCGGCACCGCGCCCACCTTCGCCCCCGTACAGCCCGACGACGGGGAGGTGGCATGAGCGCCCACGCCTGGATCCAGACCAGCCGCAGCGAGGTGTTCGATCTGCTGAGCCCGCGCGCGTCAGATATCGACCTCCTGGGTGAGGTGCCCGAGGTGCTGGCGCGCACGCCGCGTTTCAACGGGCATGTGCGGGCCGGGCCCTACAGCGTGGCGCAGCATAGCGTCCTCGGGGCGAAGGCGATCTTGGACGATCCGGTGGAGGTGCGGCGCGGCGCGGTGACGCTCGCCCGCGCCTTCATCCTGCACGATGTGCATGAATTCGCCGTCGGCGATATCGCCACGCCGGTGGTGGAGGCGTTGGCCTTCTGGTGTGGGTGCGCCACGACGGTGGCGCTGCCGCCCGAAAGCGGCGTTGAGCCGGCGGAGCTCGGCCGCACCATCCTCAAGACCGGGCTGCATGCGCTGAAATCCAACATTGACCGCGCGGTGCACGAGGCCGCCGGCATGAGCTGGCCGCTCGATCAGGAGATCGCCGACCGCGTGAAGGTGTGGGATCTGCGGATGCTGGCCAGCGAACGCCGCCAGCTACTCGGCCCGGCGCCCAAGCCCTGGCACCCGGCAGTGGAGCGCGCCGAACCCGCCCCCATCAAGGGCCGCATCAAGGTCCAGCCGTGGCCGGAGGCGGCTGACGACTTCCGCAAGCTTCTCCTCCGGCTTTTCCCCCACCTCCAGAAGGAGCCCGCATGACCACGCCGCGCATCATCCGCAGCTTCACACAGGCGCTCGGGCTTCTCGCCCGTGGCCGGTTTGAGCAGCGGTGCAACGACGATCTCTCCCGCGCCATCCAGGCGCTGGAGGAGCACCCCGAAGAGAAGGCAAAGGCCACCGTCACCGTGACGCTGGAACTCACCAAGCTCGCTGACCGCATCGACGTGAAGCCCACCAGCAAGGTGAAACTGCCGGAGGAGAAGGGCCATCCCTCCACCGCCTTCTGGCCGATGGAAGGCGGGCTGTCCGTCCAGCACCCAAGCCAGGCGGACATGTTCGCCGGCCCGCGCGACGCCGCCGAGCGCCACAGCGCCTGATCTCCCCTCCCACCCCCGAGAGAGCCGACCATGTCGCATTCCGATTCCTATGACGCCGAGGCCTTGAACCTCGTCGCCGGCCTTGGACGTGACGCCAGCAAGCCGGAACTGATCATGCTGCCTACCAAGGGGCTGAAGCCCGGCCTGCCGGAGCATGTGCCCGTCCTGTTCGACCGCGTGAAGCACGAGGTCATTCCCGTGCTCGAACACATCGAGGCCGCTCGCCCGCCCATGGAGCGCAAGGGCACCGCGAAGGTGGAGACGCTCGCGTCGTTCATCGCGCTGGTGAACCGGCACAAGGATGACAACTGCGTCATCTTCGCCGCCACCTCCTGGCCCAGCCCCAGGCTCACGGCGGTGCTGAACTATCACACGGCGGCCGGCGAGGCCCGGTGGAGCAACCACCGGGTGGAATATGCCTTCCCGCTGACGGACGAGTTCAAGGCGTGGGTTGGGAGCAACGGCAAGGAGTTCGATCAGGTGGGCTTTGCCGCCTTCCTCGAGAACCACGCCGCGGAACTGGCCACGCCGCTGCCCGGCGAGATCGCCGAGTTCGAGCGCCTGTTCAAGGAGCGCTTCGCCAATCCCAACGAACTCATCGACCTCTCGCGCTCGCTCGAAGTGTTCCAGAGCGCGAAGGTGAAGCAGGGCGTGCGCCTCCAGACGGGCGAGCGGCAGGTGATCTTCACCACCGAGCACACCAATGCGGCCGGCGAGCCGGTGGATATCCCCGGCATCTTCATGGTGTCCGTCGCCCCCTTCGTGAGCGGCGACGCGGAGGCGCAGACCGTGCGTATCCCGGCCCGCATCCGCTACCGGATCAAGGGCGGCGAGATTGCGTGGTTCTATCAGCTCTATCGCTGGGAATTCTGGCTGCGCGAGCGTGTGCAGGGCGATCTCGCCATCGCCGCCAAGGAAACCGGCCTGCCCGCCTATGAGGGTGCGCCGGAAACCGGGGCCTGACCCATGGCATCGGCCGCGCATCTTGAGGCCCAGCGCCGCGAGATGATCGCGGCCCTCGCCGCCGCCACACGGCGGCACGACGCGCGCAGGCGGCTCTCCCACCGCTTGCGCTCCATCACCTGCGACATCCTCCGGGCCGACCTTCGCCGCGCGCCGCAAGCGCTCCGCCGCCACCACGCCCGACCTTTTCACCCACGCGGAGGCCTGCCGGCCATGAAACTCACCCTTGCCCGTGATGCGCTCGCCGGCGCGCTGGCGCAGATCACCCGCATCGTCGAGCGGCGCAACACCATCCCCATCCTTGGCAACGTGCTTCTGCGCGCGGCCGATTCCCGCCTCTCTCTCACGGGCACGGATCTGGACGTGGAGGTCGCCACCTCCATTGCCTGCGATGTGGTGCGGCCCGGCGCCGCCACCGTGCAGGCCACGGCGCTGCACGACATCGCGAAGAAGCTCGCGGGCAGCGAAGTGGCGCTGGAAGTGACGGACGAGAGCACCCAGCCCCTCGTCATCCGCAGCGGGCGCAGCCGCTTCAAGTTGCCGACCCTGCCGGATGCGGACTTCCCGTCGCTCGCCGCGCCGGAGGCGGATGTCATCAGCGTGCCGGCCAAGGCACTCGCGGGCCTGATCGACCAGGTGAGCTTCGCCATCTCCACCGAGGAGACGCGCTATTACCTGAACGGCATCTATCTCCACATCACCCAGGTGGACGGCACGCCCTGGCTGACGGGCGTGGCCACCGACGGCCACCGGCTGGCCCAGCGCCGCCTTGCCGCACCCGAAGGCCATGAGCGCTGGCCCGAGCCCGGCATCATCGTGCCCCGCAAGGCGGTGGCGGAACTCGCCAAGCTGCTGCCTACCGTTGGCGACGGCCCGGCCCGCCTCGTGGTGAGCCCCACCAAGCTTCAGGTGCAGATGGGCGATACCCGCCTCGTCACCAAGCTGGTGGACGGCACCTATCCGGACTATTCGCGCGTCATTCCCGCGCCCGGCGCGGCCACGCGCGTGACCATGGACCGCAAGGATCTCATCGCGGCCACGGCCCGCGTGACGACAGTTTCCAGCGACCGCGGCCGGGCCGTGAAGTTCTCGTTCGAGGAGGAGGCCAGCAGGGCGGTGCTGTCCGTCACCAATCCCGACGCCGGCGCGGCGACGGACGAGATCGAGACCACGCACGCCGGCCCGCCGCTCCAGATTGGCTTCAATGGCGCCTATGTGGGCGACGTAGCCGGCGCCCTCTCCACCGACACCATCACACTGGAGATGGCCGACCCCGGCGCTCCCGCACGCATCATCGCTGAAGGCGACGTCACCGCCGTCTTCGTACTCATGCCCATGCGCGTATAGGGGGGCGAACATGAGCCTAGGCCCCTCCGGCCGCCTGCCCCCCAAAGCGCCACAGGTTCGCTTTTCCGTCGAACCCGCTGACGTGCCGCCGGAGAAGGCCGCGCGGCGGATGCACCTCACCCTCGCGCAGTTCGAGGCCGTGAAGGATCGCCTGTTCCTGCGTGGCTTCCCACGGCCGGACATCGACACCGGCATGTATGACCTTGAGGCCATTGACGCCTGGCGCCGCCGCCGGCACGCCGCGCTCTACGATTTGACGCGCGAGCTGAAACCGGAGCAGGCTCCCGAAACCCGGAGCCTGGGAGATCGCCTGCGTGAGGCCAAGGAGCACCGGCGGCATGGTTGAGCTGCCGCGCTATGTGAAGCCGCAGCGCAAGCCGAACGGCCGCGTCTTCTACTATTACGAACGCCACCGGGGCACGCCGCGCGCCCTGCCCCGCGTGCCCCTGCTCGCCCAGCCGCAGGATCCGCTGTTCTGGCTGCGGTGCGACCTCTGCACCATGCTGGACGCGGAAGCCGCCGGCGACGGCTGGGCATGGCGCTGGCGGGCGCCCTCGGGCAAGTCTTATCCCCTGCCCTCGCCGCGCGAGCCGGATGTCTTCTGGGCTGCCATCGAGGCTGCCATCACAACGGACGAGGCCGCCACCAACGGGCACGCACGCACGTTCGTGGCGCTGATTGATCTCTACCGGGCGCACGCGGCCTATCTCGATCTCAAGCCATCGAGCCGCAGCGCCTATGACCGCTATCTGGATCAGATCGCCGCACGCTGGCGCAGTCTGCCCGTGCAGGCCCTCACCACCATCGAGGCACAGGCCGCCATCGACGCCCAGCAGGAGACGCCGCGCGCCGCGGAATTCTTCCGCATGGTGCTGTGCCGGCTGATCGACTTCGGCATTCCGCGCGGCTTCAGCGAAACGAACGTTGCCGAGAAAACGGAGAAGATCCGCTACAAGTCCGAGCCCTACAAGCCATGGCCGGATTGGGCATTCGAGCTTTTCTTCGAGCACGCGCGCGTGGGGCTGCACCTGCCCGTCTATTCGGCGATCTACACCGGCCAGCGCTCGGTGGACGTGGTACCCATGGTTCGGCCCAAGCGCGATGCCGGCGCCATCGAGTTGGTGGCGCGCAAGACCGGCGCCAACGTGTTCGTGCCGATCCATTCCGACTATCGCCAGGTGCTGGACGTGACCCACGTGGATCACGTGCGCCTTCACCTGCGTGAGGACGGTGCCGCATGGGCGCTGCCGGCCTATCGCACCGCGTGGCAGCGCGAGATGAGCTTCGGGCAGCCCATTGCCAAGACCGTTGACGAGGCCGCCGCCGAGCGGGCCGAGAACCCCGCCAAGGCCGCCGCCATGGAGCGCCTGCGGCACACGGGCCTCGTCTTTCACGGCTTCCGGAAGAACGCCGTGAACATGCTGCTGGAGGTGGGCTGCACCGAGGCCGAGGTGTCATCCATCGTCGAGATGACCGAAGCGATGGTCCGCCACTACTCTAAGGACGTGAACAAGCGCCGGCTGGCAATGAGCGGCATGCGCAAGCTGGAAGAGGGTTGGACTGAAACCCGCCAAAGATTATTTGGTGGCGCCACCAGCCCCCTTCTCTCGGTCGCCGTGAAGCGAGCGGATTGACCATTAGGGCTACGTGAAAAACGAGTCTTGGAGAGGCAACTCGTTGGGCTCCCGCCATTTTCCCGATATCCCTCGAGCGAACAAATTCAACCATCGTTCTTTAAAAGCCGCCTCATCCTCCCCGTCGATAGGCTTAGGCCCGAAGGCAAACTGCCATCCATTCACGACCGGAGCGATAGAATTGTAGAAAT
Organism: Azorhizobium sp. AG788; assembly: GCF_004364705.1. NCBI lineage: Bacteria > Pseudomonadati > Pseudomonadota > Alphaproteobacteria > Hyphomicrobiales > Xanthobacteraceae > Azorhizobium > Azorhizobium sp. AG788. Next base: position 114,338 of record NZ_SOBM01000004.1, on the reverse strand, counting down.
CCGCATCCCTCGGCGTTAGCGCAGATACCCTGAGCCGACCTAGCCTAGCAAAATTAAAAAACGACATCTCCCTCCATCTAAATGAACTATCCTTATTTGTTTTGCAGAATGCTAAAGTAGAATTATAAACAATAGATTTACTAAAATGATTACCCAAACTGATGGACATCACCGAATAGGATAAAACCTCCCATCCAGCTCCAATCTTCGAACCGTCGATAACTTCTACTGGCCGGTACTCCAGCTCGGCCGCACCGAGCGCGATCTGGTTATTTTTTATGCGAGATGCAGCAACGCAAGCCACTTCAACCTCAGCGAATAAGCGGTCACAAATTCTTTCAAGCTCCGCACGAGATTCTTCGGCCACACGCTTTCGCGCGAGGCGCTCGTCCTCCGCCGCACGTCGCGCGCTTTCAGCCGCTGCTTCCCGGCGGGCAAACTCTGCCGCTGCTGCAGCTAGGCCTTGGTTTGCTTTTTCTAGGGGCCCCTCGTTCACGGACGCGATGACATCGCGGCACCGCGAAAGCGATGGCCGAATCTCTTGAGATTTTCGGAGCATTAGACGCACGAGTGATTGAATACGCTCGTCGACGCCCCCCAGGTTGGGAGGCTCTCGGTTCAGGTGAGCCTCACGAACCTCGTCCCAGCCGCCACTAAATGGTGGCCCGCCGCTTAGCATTGCGTAGACCATGCACGCTAACGCATAAACGTCCGTCGCATGTGTTGGGCGTTCGCCGCGCCACTGTTCTGGTGCGGCAAATGCAGGTGTCAGACACCTGCGGAGAGTCTCCACCGACGTACTGTCTTCGATAAATTTAGCAATGCCAAAATCCGCTATCTTCCACAACCCATCATGGAACAGAACATTCCCAGGCTTAAGGTCGCGATGAACGATATTTTCAACTTCCATTAACCCAGAAATTACATCCAAGCATATTTTGGAGGCTTCTGGCCACGATAGGACACCGTGCTCCAGTTTTTGGGCAAGGCTAAACTCGCAAACAGGCATCACGAGATAATATCTATCGCTGTTCGCATCCTGCCCAAAATCAAGCACCGGAACCACATGGATCAGCGACCGATTTGCTAACTCTTCCCCAATCACCATTTCACGATGGGCGGCGGTATCCGCTGTCATCTTTAGGCGCTTTATTGCCACCTCGCCCAAGAGGCCACGTCCGCGAAAAACCTCCCCAAAACCTCCCGGCTTGCCGAGGCGGTCATCCTCGTCGATTTCCCAAATCTCTTTGGAAAGGCGAATTTCGGTCACTGGGCACCCATCGGCCACGAATCAGAGGCCCCAAGTACAACCCGAACCGAGCATCACCTACAACCGACATGAGGTCGCCGGGAACGATCGACGAACGGAGTTTGGCAACCGAGCAGAGAGTATTGGGAACCGGCGGCAAAGTGGGTGATGTCGTCAAGCAATATTGACGTTAGATCGCAACAAATTAGTGGCGACCCCGGCAGGGCTCGAACCTGCGACCTAGTGCTTAGAAGGCACTTGCTCTATCCAGCTGAGCTACGGGGCCATGCGCCGGAACGGACCAGCCTTTACCACATGGCCCGCCGCAATGCCGCACGTCAGACGCGCGCACGCGCTCTCATCCACGTGAAAGGCGGGAGCGCGCGCCGTCAGGCCACCGCTCCCGGCACTTTCAGGCGTTCAGTGCGTCCACTGCCCCACGCGGGCGTGGGCGAAATTGTCGGAATAGGCGATGCGGCGGCGTGCCGGCTCGTGCGGCTCGGCCACCTGATAGGGAATGCCGTGGCGCTCCGCATAGGCCACCGCTTCCTCGCGGGTCTCGAAGCGCAGGCGCACCTGGCTCTTCATGTCGCTCGAGCTGGTGTAGCCCATCAGCGGCTCCACCTGACGCGGGCGCTCCGGCTCATATTCGAGCACCCAGTGCTTGGTCTTGGCCACTCCCGACTGCATCGCGTTGCGCGCCGGCTTGTAGATGCGTGCCACCATCGTCGTTCGCCCGTTACCCTCGCGGAGCGTGCGGGAGCACTCCCGCACGGACCTGTTCTATAATCAGCAGCACCGCCGCTGACAACGCGGCGGTGTTACCGAAACGGCGGCGAACGGTCAGGAATTGATCATCGCAAGGCAGGAGCCGGCCGCTTCGGCCGCCGGCTTGGCGGCGCTGCGGCTGATGGTGCCGCCCATCACCAGCGCCTTGGTCTGGTCGGTGACCACGGAGCGGATGTCGGCGCCGGGCGCGATGGACGGCGCGCTGGCCTGATAGATCTTCTTGCCATTGGCATCGAGCTTGGCGGCGCACTTGTCGGCGGCCGCGCGGTCCGCATAGGCCGAGGAGGCAAGGCACACGGCGCCGAAGCCGAAAGCAAGCGCAAGCGACAGCTTGGACATGATCATCCTCTTGGGGTTTGGCTTTGGAGAAGACAGCGGGTTTGCGCGGAGATCCGGCATCTGGGCGCAATTCCCATTTCGCAGATCGCGCGGGAAGCTCCCGCGGCGGAGGGATACGCCCATGGATGGACCGGTGCTGACATCCATGGGCGTTAAAGGCCGCGGCACCCCCGCAGATACACGCGGCTTTCGAGCGTCTGATTCGGGACATGCCGACACGCGGCAGCCCCTGACGATCAGCCTCTCCCCTCTGACAGAAAGCGCTCCGGCAAGATCGGCAGCCGATCCGGCCGGGACGCTTCCTAACGCACCCCCGCGCGGTTCACTGGGCCGCCGGTGTTGACGCCGTCGCCGGCGAGGCCAGGCCCCGGTGCCAGACCGACACCCGCTGCCCCCGCGCCCGCGCCGGGCATCACGCCCACACCGGTGCCATTTCCCTTGGCGACACATCCTGCGGGATAACCCGGGCGCGTGCAGTAGACGACCCGTGTGGGACGCTGCACGCAGCCTTGCGGAACCCCTGCAGTCTTGCAATAAACCACAGCCCAGCTTGCCGTCGGGATGGTTGAGGCGAGGCTGAAACACACCCCAGCAGCCGCAAGGCTCAGGAATGACTTAAAGTGGCTGCGCCCCATGATCTCTCTCGCTGGCTAATGCCGTGCGGAGAGGGGTAGAATGGGGTCGCAGGAGCGGCAATGGCGATTTCTGGCCATGTCCGGAAGCCCTGCGCGGGGCGGTCGGAGCGTTCTGGTGGCAAAGGTCGGGATGCAGGGATAACGAGGCATGTCCACCGTGCATCGACACAAGAACGCCGCCTCGGTGACCAGCCTGCGGTCGGACGATCCGGAGCGTGACGTGGTCCGGAAGAGGATTGCCGCACTTCGTCTCCACCCGGAGATCGGCCAGGTCTCCCGTCAGATGGCATCGAGCCTGGTGCGCCGCTACGAGGGCAACCGGATCGCGAACCGGGTGCTGAATGACCGGGCCCGTGCGATCTTCGCCATCATGGTCCTGTATCTGCACACCAATCCGGACGCATCGGGAACGCGGCTCACCGCCGGGCGCATCATCGGCCTTTGCCAGGAGACCGGCATGTGCAGCCGCGGCCGGGCGAAGGCCATGCTGCTGCTCATGCGCTGGGCCGGCTATATCGAACCGACGCCGGACCTTCCCTCCGATGCGGACCGGCGCCAGCGCCCCCTGTCCCCCACGCAGGCACTGCTCGACGACTACACGGCCCGCTGGAGCGACGTGTTCGGATCGATCGCGCTGGTGGACGAGATCGGCGTGCAGGCTTTGGCCCGCATCGAAGAGCCCGAGTTTCGCGCCGGCCTTTCGGAAGCGCTGATGCGGCGGTTCCGCGCGGGATGGCGGGTGCTGGACTTCACCCCGCCGCTCGAACTCTTCGCGGCGCGCGACTGCGGCTTCGTCATGCTGCTGGCGCTGACGCTTTCGGCACCCGAAGGCTCACCCTTCCCGCCGTCCGGACCGCTGAAGATCCCGGTGGCTGCGCTCGGCCGGCGCTTCCATGTCTCGCGCGCCCACGTGCTGAAGATGCTGCGCGATGCCGAAGCCGAGGGCCTGCTGCGGCGGGTTTCCGACGGCGACGGTGCCACGGTGGAGTTGCAGGCCCCGGTCCGCTCGGCCCTGACCGACTTCTTCTGCGCGATCTTCCTGCTGTTCGGCGATGCGGGGCGCGAAGCGCTGGCCCGGATGACGCCAAAGAGCTGATAGGGGTGGCCTTTCCCTGCCCGCCCCCGCGCTCTAAGCTTGCTCCTGCGATCCTACCGCCACCCGGTCCCCTGCCCGCATGACGCCCCGCCTCAGCGTGGTTATTCCCACCCGGAACTGCCTCCCCTACCTGCCGGCCGCTCTCGCCAGCATCCGCGCCCAGGCCGGAGCCCCCGCGCCTTTCGGCCCAATCGAGATCGTGGTGGTGGATGACGGCTCGACGGACGGCAGCGACGCCTTCCTGCGCGCGGAAGCGGAAAAGGATCCCTGGCTCACGGTTCTGGTGCATGAACCCGCCGGTGTGTCGGCCGCGCGCAATGCCGGCATTGCGGTGGCGCGGGCGCCGATCATCGGGTTTCTCGATGCGGACGACCAATACATGCCCGGCGTGGTGGCCGCGCGCATGGACCTGATGGAGCGCGATCCCTCCGTCGTCCTTGCCTTTGCGGACGTGGTCTCGGTGACGCCCGAGGGCGAGGAGCTGGGCAGGCAGTTCACCTATTGGCCCTTCTTCCGGGAATGGATCGGCGGACGGACGGGGCTTCTGGACCTCGGGCCCGATGCCTTCGCCATGATCCTCGCCGAAACCGTCTGCGGCACCTCCACCGTGATCGCCCGCAAGAGCGCGCTGGAGGCGGTGGGGGGCTTCGACACGCGCTACCGGATCGGCGAGGACTGGGACCTGTGGCTGAAGCTCGCCGCCACGGGCAATGTCTGGTGCGATACGGTGTGTTCAACGCGCTATCTCAAGCGCCCCGGCTCCGCCTCCAAGGACACGGCGGAACTGGTGCGCTCGGTGCGCCAGATCTTCCGCGAGCGCGTACCGGACCCGAGCCGCATTCCCCAGCCCTACCGACGCATCGCGCAGGCGCGCCTGCTGACCTCGGACGCCATGCTGTCGCGCGAACGGGACCAACGCGTCCGGGCCTTCTGCCAGCAGACGGCGGCCTTCCTGATGGCACCGAACGCCAATGCCGCCCGCGATGCCGCTTATGATCTGGCCCGCGTGCTGAGATTGAAATAATGCCGCGACGCAATATTGCAACCGCGAGAAAATCTGACGAATAAATCTATTAAAATACCTCCACCTTGTCAGAGAAATAGAATATTTCCGAATATGAACGACACATTCAACAGCGCGACATCTTGATGCCATAGACGAGCCACAGCTTTTCCCTGACCCCGCAGAGGGTTGCGCGCCGCTGTCCGTCATGGGGCGGCGTGCCGGCCATATGTGCCAGCAAGGGAAACGCCATGCCTCATCCCGATCTTTCGCCGGTAGACCGCCCGTCTCCGGCGTCCATGGACCGTCGCCATCTCCTGCGCACCGCAGGTGGGCTTGCCGCGACGGTCGCGCTCGGCGGAAGCGCGCTCGGCCGCGACTTCGGACCCAATGCCCCGCCCCAGCGCTATCCCGATCCGGACATCGTCATCATCGACGAGAAGCGCTTCAAGGCGAAGGTCGGAAACACCGCCATCCAGAGGGTGTTCACCGGCTGTCTCTGGGCGGAGGGGCCGGCCTGGAATGCACAGGGCCGCTATCTCGTCTGGAGCGACATTCCGAACAACCGGCAACTGCGCTACCTCGACGATGTGAACCGGGTCTCGGACCGCTTTCGCCAGCCCTCCAACGAAAGCAACGGCAATACCTTCGACACGGAAGGCCGGCAGATCACCTGCGAGCGCACGCGGGTGGTGCGCTACGAGCATGACGGCACCGCCACCGTCCTGGCGGAGCGGGCGAATGACAAGCAACTCAACGGACCGAACGACGCCGTGGTCCATCCCGTGGACAAGTCCATCTGGTTCACGGACCCCGGCTATGGTGCCAACAGCTTGTATGAGGGACAGCGGGCGAACACCGGCTCCGTCCAGCCGTTTCAGAAGGAAGCCGTCTATCGCATCGACGCGCAGACGGGGCAGGTGACGAAGGTGGCGGACGAACCGCTGAAGCCCAACGGCCTCGCCTTCAGCGCCGACTACAAGAAGCTCTATGTCTGCGACACCGGCATCACCCACTATCCCAACGCCAAGAATATCATCTGGCAGTATGACCTCGATGGCGGAAAGCTGAGCAATCCCCGCACCTTCGCGGACACCACCATGGACGGAAAGTCTGGCTTCGCCGACGGCCTGCGGGTGGATGTGGACGGCAATGTGTGGGCCGGTGTCGGGTGGGTTGGGGAGGGGTATGACGGGGTGCATGTCTTCGCCCCCGACGGCGCACGCATCGGCCTGATCCGCCTGCCGGAAATCTGCGCCAACGTCTGCTTCGGCGGCGCCAAGCGCAACCGCCTCTTCATGGCGGCGAGCCAGTCGCTCTATGCGGTCTATGTGGAGACCCGCGGCGCGCATTTCTGCTGAGCACCGGGCGCGCATCCTTCGTGGCTGCGCGCCTCATCCCTCAGTCCCGGTCGCCGCCCTCGAATGCCATCTCGCCTGCCCGGTCCGGCAGACGCTCCATCGGACGCGCCAGCGCGCCGAACGCCAGCGGCATCCCCTCGCGCGGCCGGAAGCCCAGCGGGCGGAGCAGCGCGTGGGTCTCGGGATCGGACGAGACGAAGATGGCGGACCGCGCCCCGCGCTCGAGCCCAAGGCGCAGAAGCGCGCGGGCAGCCCGCGCCCGCGCTTCGGGCGCGCCGAGCAGCAGGCTGATGCGCAGCAGCGGCCGGCCGGCGGGATCGTTATCGTCCAGCGCCATGTCGAAGACGGCGAGCGCTTCCGGGGCCGTCTGTGGGCCGAGCACAAGCCGCTCATGGGACGCGCCCGGCGCGGCACCGTAACGCCAGGCGAGCCATTCCGGCGTGTGGTGCACGCGGCAGCGGGCGGCGCCGCCGACGGGAGGCGGCGGCACAAAGTGCGTTCCCCGCCCCACACGGTCGAGATGGACCGGAGCGGCCGCACCGGAGAGGCGCACCTGCGCGGCAATGACCGCATCGGCGAGCGGCGCCAGCAGCCGCGGCACGGCACGCGGCGCCGCCAGCGGGCGGGCGAGCCTCGTCATCGTGTCGAGATGCCGCCAGCCCAGCTTCGACATGAACATGGGATAGGAATTCTCGTTCGGCACGCCATAGACGAGGGCGTAGCCGCGCCGCGTCGCCTCCGCATAGCAATGGCGGGCGAGTGTCACGGACATGTTCTGCCGCCGGAACTCCGGATGGGTCATGGTGTCCACGGACTGGGCGCCCATCACGGGAGCGCCGTCCAGCAGGAGCGGGGTCGGGATGACCGCATAAAGGCCGACGCAGCGCTCCTCGATCATGGCAACGGACGCCAGCGGGCCATAGGGCCCATCGAACAGCTTCCAGCGCAGTTCGTCCTCGGCGATCGGCCGGCCCCAGACGGTTTGGTAGAGCGCAAGGATGCCGGGAATGTGCCGGTGTTCGGCGAGGACCGGCTGCCACAGGGACGCGGACGGGTGGGGAGCGGCGGGCTGAGGTGTGGGGCTCTTGGGGGCAGGCATGGGTCAGTGCTTTCCGAACCAGCGCGGGAACGGCCAGTAAAAGGCACGGCCGCCCAGCACCGCCTGATAATGCCGGCCGTCCACCACCTCGAAGCGGTCGGTGGCGTCATAGGCATGAACACCATTCATGCGGAAATCGAACGCATTCACCTCGGCCACCGTGCGCTGGTGATAGCCGCCCGCATCCAGCCGCTCGACCTCATACAACCCGAGACCCGCGCCATAACCGCCCGCGCAATTCTGCGCCAGCCGCCGCAGCTTCCCGCCCTGCCACCACATGCGACCGCCGGGCCGGGCCCGGCGTACGTCGGAGAGGACCGGATTGTCGCCCACGCGCGTCCATGGCCCGCACAGCGCCGTGGCACGGAAGACATGGAGCTCGTCCCAGCCGGAGCCGCCATAATCCAGCACGGCCGCGAACATCAGCCAGCCGTCCGGCTCGCGCACCACGCAGGGGTCGACGATGTCGATGTCCGTCAGCGGCAGGCAATGCAGTTCCCAGCGGGTGGGGAAATCCACCGCGCGATAGACCTCCACCCGCCGGCGGGCGAGCGTCTCAGGGATCATGTAGATCTCGCCCTCGGCGGCGAACACCAAGGGATTGGAGAGGTGATAGCTGGTGACGAGCGCCGGCCGCGCCGGGCCGATCTCGCCGGCCGACGAAACCTCGGACACGGAGATGATGGCCTTGCCCTCCGCCCACTCCCAATCCTCGTAGAAGAGGAAGGTGCGACCGTCCCGCTCGAACAGGAACGGATCGGCATAGAAGCGGCCGGGCGGCGCCTCGATGAAGCGGAAGCCCTGCGCCCAGGCGCGGCTGCCCCAGGGCGGATCCTTGTCCGTGCGGCGGCGAAGGCCAATGCGCCACTGGTCCCGCACCAGCACATAGGGCACGAGGCAGCGGCGGAAGAAGTGGCGCAGACGGAAGCGGGTGAACTCGGCCGCTGAAACCGGCCCCGGTAGCGGCGGCAGCGTCTGGTCAATGGTGGCGCGCGCCTCGGCGCAGAAGGCTTCGCCGCCGATGCGGGCAAGCCGATCCAGCGCCCGCCGCACCAGCGCCCGCGCCTTCCAGGCCACGGGCGCGCGGGTGCGCCAGAACGAGCGGTCATTCACATGGGACGTGGAGCGCGCGACCACGAGCGGTGCGCCTCCCCCGGCCGGCGTCAGGATCAATGCAAGATCGCAGCTCAGCGCGCCGTCGGCCACCGCGCGGAACAGGGCGGCACATTCGGCCAGCAGACGCTCGCCGTCGAAGGCGAGATGGAAGGTGCCGAGCCGGGAGGGTTGCGCTGCGCCGGCGCCTCCGCCGAAGTCGAGCACGAGGTCGAGTTGCGGTTCGGGCCCGCGCGGGGTGTGCTCCGGCAAGGAGAGGGGGCGGCGCATGAGGGGATCGGGTGCGCCGGCCGTGCGGGCCGCATCCGCCCGCACCGCTGCCGCCAGGGCCGGCAGAACCGCCGGAGCGGGCACCGTGTCCCGGGCGATCGTCGCGATCTCCGCGACGTCGCCACCGGAAATGTCATCCAGGAGACGGTGGATCCACTCGGGTACATCCCCCGGCTCGAGGACGACGCCCACCTTCAGCTTGCCCGCCATTCCATCCGCCCATGGACCGGACCGCCGCGCGAGGCGGCCCGGCGTTCCTTCGATCCCGTCGCGGATGATACGCGCGCCGCCGGGCGCGCGTCACGTCGTGCCCGGACCTCAGTGGTTCTCGCGCAGGATGTCGAGCAGGGCCACGGCCACATCACGGGTCACGCGGCGGCGGTACTTGGAATGGACGAGCTGTCCGTTGTGGTAGATGTCCTGCTCCACATAGAGCATCTTCCCATCCCACCGCACGATATTGTCACTCTCGACCGTCTCGATGACGCCGAGTGCCTCGATGAACTGGCCTTCCGGCTGGCGCATCGTCTTTGCGGTTCCGCCCATGGGTATCCTCACTGACTGCGGCTGCCGCCGCGGACCGGTCGAAGCACCTGCCGGCCTCTTCTCTCGGGCCGCTGCGGCCCATGTGCAGGATAGCGGAAGGCCACGGTCCGGCAAGGCGGCGTCTTGACCGGTCACCCGTGTGCCTAAGGAGTGGTCGCAACTCGTCTGCCACCCGGATGGCCGGCGCGGCAGAAGTACGCACCAACGACCGTTGCGGCCCCTCCGGGAGCACCAGCCCCAGGCGTCCTGACCTCCCTTTGCCGCCGCTACGGGCGACTGCCTCAATCCGAATGCCCAAAACATGGGCATTTCCTCAATTTATCGACAGATCGTCTGCTTTTTCTCCGTTTGCGCCCAACCTTACGCAACGTCCGCAACCTTGGCACAGCCGTTGCTTAGAACCTGTCGAACCACAGGGGAAGCTTGCCCATGCTGTCTATCCGAAAGAGGCCTGCCCACCGTCTGCCGCTCACGCTCGCGGCCGCCCTTCTGACCGGCTGCACGCTCGTCTCGGGCGCGGCGCTGGCCGAGAGCACGCTGCGCATCGGCATGACAGCGGCGGACATCCCGCGCACCCTCGGACAGCCGGACCAGGGCTTCGAGGGCAACCGCTTCACCGGCCTCACCATGTATGACGCGCTGGTGAACTGGGACCTGTCCTCCGCCACCAAGCCTTCGGTTCTGGTGCCGGGCCTCGCCACCGAATGGAAGGTGGACGATGCCGACAAGACCAAGTGGACCTTCAAGCTGCGTCCCGACGTGAAGTTCCACGACGGCTCGCCCTTCAATGCCGATGCCGTGGTGTGGAACGTGGACAAGGTGCTGAACCAGAGCGCCCCCCAGTTCGACGCCAGCCAGGTGGGCGTGACCGCCTCGCGCATGCCGACCCTCGTCTCGGCGAAGAAGATCGACGACCTGACCGTTGAGCTGGTGACCAAGGAGCCGGACAGCTTCCTGCCCTACAACATCACCAACCTCTTCATGGCGAGCCCCACCCAGTGGAAGAAGTTCTTTGACGCGGCCGAGGGCGCCGACGCCAAGGCGAAATCGCAGGCCGCCTGGGCCGCCTTCGCCAAGGATGCCTCCGGCACCGGCCCGTGGAAGATGTCCAAGTTCGTGCCGCGCGAGCGCCTCGAGCTGGTGAAGAACACCGACTATTGGGACAAGGGCCGCGTGCCCAAGACCGACAAGATGGTGCTCCTGCCGATGCCGGAGGCCAATGCCCGCACGGCGGCCCTCCTCGCCGGACAGGTGGACTGGATCGAGGCTCCGGCGCCGGACGCTCTGCCGCAGTTGCGCCAGCGCGGCTTCATGATCCGCTCCAACGAGCAGCCGCACGTGTGGCCCTGGCAGTTCTCCCGCGTGGAGGGCTCGCCCTGGAACGACATCCGCGTGCGCAAGGCGGCCAATCTGTGCGTGGACCGCGAGGGCATGCGCGACGGCCTGCTCGGCGGCCTGATGGCGCCGGCCACCGGCACGGTCGAGCCCGGCCACCCGTGGCGCGGCAATCCGACCTTCCAGATCAAGTATGATCCGGAAGCCGGCAAGAAGCTGATGCAGGAGGCCGGCTTCGGCCCCAGCAAGAAGCTCACCGTCAAGATCCAGACGTCGGCCTCCGGCTCCGGCCAGATGCTGCCGCTGCCCATGAACGAATATCTCCAGCAGGCATTGGCCGAGTGCTATTTCGACGTCCAGCTCGACGTCATCGAGTGGAACACGCTGTTCACCAACTGGCGCCGTGGCGCGAAGGACCCGAGCGCCAACGGCTCGAACGCCATCAACGTCACCTATGCGGCGATGGACCCCTTCTTCGCCCTCGTGCGCTTCCTCCAGTCCGGCATGGCGCCGCCCACCTCCAACAACTGGGGCTTCATCAACAACCCCAAGTTCGACGAACTGGTGAAGAAGGCCCGCTCCACCTTCGACCCGGCGGCGCGCGACGCGGCGCTGGCCGAACTGCACGCGGCCTCCGTGGACGACGCGGCCTTCCTCTATGTGGCCCACGACGTCGGCCCGCGGGCGCTGAGCCCGAAGGTCTCCGGCCTCGTGCAGCCCAAGAGCTGGTTCGTGGACTTCTCGCCCGTGGTGGTGGCGCCCTGAGGGTTTGTTGGCGCTGACCGGCATTTGAGGAGCGCTCGCTCATCATCGCTCGGAAATGGCGGACACCTCGAAAAGCCCTCCCCCCCTTGCGGGGGAGGATTGGGTGGGGGGGGTAGAACGGCTGTGGCCGAACGCTCCCTCTCCTCTCGAATGCATGACGATCAGGCATGGCTCGATAGGGCAACAGCCCACAGCGGAGAGGGTCTTACCCCCCTCCCCCGCCCTCCCCCCTCAAGGGGGGAGGGAGCTGCCCACCCGCTTCGGGCGCACGCCACCCGCTCCACGCGACAGGCCCCCTCTCCCGCCTGCGGGGAGGGTTGGGGAGGGGGAAAGCCGCAAGGCTTCCGCCCCCCGCCCGCAACACCAGAGGGTGCGCCCTCCCCTCCCCCGCACGCGGGTGAGGTCCAGCCGGGGAACCGGCCGTCACAGTCCAACCGCCCAGGGTGGTCTCTTGCTCGCTTATATTGCCCGCCGGATCATCTATGTGATCCCCATCGTGCTCAGCGTCGCGCTGGTGTGCTTCCTCCTGGTGCACATCACGCCCGGCGATCCGCTGGTGGCCATCCTGCCCGCCGACGCCTCGCAGGAACTCGCCGCCCAGCTGCGGGCCGCCTATGGCTTCGACCGGCCGCTGCCGGTGCAGTTCGGCCTCTGGGTCTGGAAGGCGCTGCATGGCGATCTCGGCACCTCCATCGCCACCGGCCGCCCGGTCTTCTCCGAGGTGATGCGGGCGGTGCAGAACACCTTCATCCTCGCCTGCGCCGCGTCGCTCATCGGCTTCACGCTCGGCGTCTTCTTCGGCCTCGTGGCCGGCTATTTCCGCGATACCTGGCTCGACAAGCTCGCCACCTCCATCGCCGTCGCCGGCGTCTCCGTCCCCCATTACTGGCTGGGCATGGTGATGGTCATCATCTTCTCGGTCACGCTCGGCTGGTTGCCGGCGGTGGGCGCCGGGCCCGGCGGCTCCAGCGAATGGCACTGGGACTGGGCGCACATCCAGTTCCTCATCCTGCCCGCGGTCACCATGTCGGTGATCCCCATGGGGATCGTCACGCGCACCATCCGCGCCCTCACCGGCGACATCCTCTCCCAGGATTTTGTTGAAGCGCTGCGCTCCAAGGGCCTCCGGGAAACCCGCGTCTTCCGCCATGTGGTGAAGAATGCCGCGCCCACCGCCATCGCGGTGATGGGCCTCCAGCTCGGCTATCTGCTCGGGGGCTCCATCCTCATCGAGACGGTGTTCTCCTGGCCGGGCACGGGCTTCCTGCTCAACTCGGCCATCTTCCAGCGCGACCTGCCCCTGCTTCAGGGCACCATTCTCGTGCTGGCGCTGTTCTTCGTCTTCCTCAACCTCGTGGTCGATATCGCCCAGGCGTCTATCGACCCGCGCATCAAGCGGGCCTGACATGACCGCAACGGACACCGCGCTTCAGGCCGCGCCGGCGCAGAAGGCGCGCGGCTATTGGGCGACCGTCGGCCGCCGCCTCACGCGGGACAAGGTGAGCATGGTCTGCGCCTTCGTCCTGCTCGCCATCCTGCTGGCCGCGCTCTTCGCGCCCTATCTGCACCTCGCCGATCCCTATCAGGGCTCCATGGTGCGCCGGCTGCGCCACATCGGCACGCCGGGCTATCCGCTCGGCACCGACGAACTCGGCCGCGACATGCTCTCGCGCCTCATCTATGGCGGGCGCCTGTCGCTGCTCATCGGCATCCTGCCGGTGGTGCTGGCCTTCATCATCGGCACCAGCCTCGGCCTCGTGGCCGGCTATGCGGGCGGCTGGCTCAACACCGCCATCATGCGCACCGTGGACGTGTTCTATGCCTTCCCCTCCGTGCTGCTGGCCATCGCCATCTCGGGCGTGCTGGGGGCGGGCATCGTCAATTCCATCGTCTCGCTCACGGTGGTGTTCGTGCCGCAGATCACCCGCGTGGCGGAGAGCGTGACGACCGGCGTGCGCAATCTCGATTTCGTGGATGCCGCCCGCGCCTCGGGGGCCGGCGCGCTCACCATCATGCGCGTGCACATGCTGGGCAACGTGCTCGGCCCGATCTTCGTCTATTCGACCGGCCTCATCTCGGTGTCGATGATCCTGGCCGCCGGCCTCTCCTTCCTCGGCCTCGGCACCAAGCCGCCGGAGCCGGAATGGGGCCTGATGCTCAACACCCTGCGCACCGCCATCTATGTGAACCCGTGGGTGGCCGCCATGCCGGGCGTGATGATCTTCGCCGTCTCCATCTGCTTCAACCTCTTGAGCGACGGCCTGCGCAGCGCCATGGACATCAGGAACTGACATGCTGGAGCAGCTTGAAGACATTGGCGGCGCCGCCCAGCCCCTGCTGGAGGTGAAGGGCCTCGTAAAGCACTTCCCCGTGGGCGGCGGCCTCTTCGCCAGGAAGAAGGTGGTGCAGGCGGTGGACGATGTGTCCTTCACCGTCGCCAAGGGCGAGACGGTGGGCATCGTCGGCGAGAGCGGATGCGGCAAGTCCACCACCGCCCGCCTGCTCATGCAGCTCATGCCCCGCAATGCCGGCGACATCGTCTTCGACGGCCAATTGGTGGGCGAGGCCATGAGCCTGCGCGAATTGCGCCGCGCCATGCAGATGGTGTTCCAGGACAGCTACGCCTCGCTCAACCCGCGCCTCACCATCGAGGAGAGCATCGCCTTCGGCCCGAAGGTGCACGGCATGGGCGACACGGAAGCCCGCACACTCGCCCGCGATCTCCTCACCAAGGTGGGCCTTAGGCCCGAAACCTTCGCCAACCGCTATCCGCACGAGGTCTCGGGCGGCCAGCGCCAGCGCGTGAACATCGCACGCGCGCTCGCCCTCAACCCGCGCCTCGTCATCCTCGATGAATCCGTCTCGGCCCTCGACAAGTCCGTTGAAGCGCAGGTGCTCAACCTGCTCATGGACCTGAAGCGCGAGTTCGGCCTCACCTATCTGTTCATCAGCCACGATCTCAACGTGGTGCGCTACATCTCCGACCGCGTGCTGGTGATGTATCTGGGGCAGGTGGTGGAGCTGGGGCCGGTGGATGCGGTGTGGGACAGCCCGGCCCACCCCTATACGCAGGCCCTCCTTGCCGCCATGCCGGCGAGCGATCCGGACCGGCGCACCGAAGTCGCGCCCATCACGGGCGATCCGCCGAACCCCATCGACCCGCCCTCCGGCTGCCGCTTCCACACCCGCTGCACCTTCTGCGAGGCGGTGTGCGAGAGCAGCGTGCCGAAGCTCTCCGATGCCTTCACCGAAGGCCATCAAGCCGCCTGCCACATGGTCATTCCAGGGTCCGGCCACAGCCGCGCCCCCGCCGCCGAGACTGCCGCATGATTGAACGTCCCACCGCTGACACCGTCACCGCCAACGCCCGACAGGTGCAGCTGGAACTTGCTCCGGAGACGGCCGCGCGCATTGCCCATGCGGTCGGCCCCGCCGTCGAACTCTTCGCACCCGTCGCGGCAAGCCTGCCGTTCGACCTTGAGCCCGCCACCTTCCTCGTGACCCAGCGCCCGGCGGAGACACAGAAGTGACTGACATCGCCACGCTGTCGCTGACCGAGATCGCCGCCGCCATCGCCAACCGGCAGGTCTCCTCCCGCGAGGCGACGCAGGCCTGCCTCGACCGCATCGCCGACTGGCAGCCGCACCTCAACGCCTTCATCGCCCTTGAGGCGGAGGAAGCTCTCAAAGCCGCAGACGCCGCCGATACCGCCCTGTCAAAGGGCGAGAGCGCCGGCCCGCTGCATGGCGTGCCGCTGGCCCACAAGGACATGTTCTACGAGGCAGGCAAGGTGTGCACCTGCGGCACCGAAATTCGCCGCAGCTTCGTGCCGGACACCAGTTCCACGGCGCTGGCCCGCATCAAGGCGGCGGGCACCGTGCGGCTCGGCACGCTGCACATGGTGGAATTCGCCTTCGGGCCCACCGGCCACAATGTCCATTATGGCGACTGCCACAATCCGTGGAACATCGCCCATGCGCCCGGCGGCTCCTCCTCCGGCTCCGGCGCGGCGGTGGCGGCGCGGCTCACCTTTGCTGCGCTCGGCTCGGACACCGGCGGCTCCGTGCGCATGCCGGCCCATTTCTGCGGCGTCACCGGGCTCAAGACCACGGTGGGGCGCGTCAGCCGCTTCGGCGCCATGCCGCTCTCCCACTCGCTGGACACGGTGGGCACACTGACCCGCACCGCCGAAGATGCCGCCTTGCTGCTCGGCCTCATGGCCGGGGCCGATCCGGCGGACCCGACGACGATCGGCGGCGACCTGCCCGATTATGTCGCCGCCACCAAGGGCGGCCTTGCAGGCCTCACCATCGGCATTCCCGACAGCTTCTATGTGGACGACATCTCGCCCGACACGGCGGCGGCGATGGATGCGACCATCGCCACGCTGGTGCGCGAGGGCGCGAACATCGTGCGCGTGTCGCTGCCCGACCAGCGCCAGCTCTCCGCCGCCGCGCAGGTTCTGCTGGGGGTCGAGGCGAGCGCTATCCATCTGCCCTGGCTGCGGAAGCGGCCGCAGGACTATGGCGCGCAGGTCCGCGCGCGGGTGGAGAATGGCCATGCCTTCTCCGGCGTCGCCTATCTGGAGGCCCTGCGCTGGCGCGGCCCGGCCCTTGCCGCTCATCTCGCGGCGGTGACGGAGGTGGATGCGGTGCTGGCGCCCGTCTGCCCCGCGCCCTCTCCGACTCTGGCGGAGACTGACGTGGGCGGCAGCTTCAACGCGGAGGCCGTCATTCAGGGCATCACGCGCTTCACCCGTCCGGTGAATTATCTCGGCCTGCCGGCGCTGGTGGTGCCCGTCGCCCGTACCGCGAGCGGCCTGCCCATCGGTTTGCAATTCATCGGCCGCCCGTTCGCGGAGGACGTGCTGCTGCGCATCGGCGCCGGCTTCCAGCGCGCCACCGATTTCCATCTCGCCACGCCGGAGCTGCCCGCATGAGCCAGACCACGGCCGAAGCCCCGCTCGTCGAGATCGACGACCTCACCATCCGCTTCACCGGCGAGCGCACGGTGCATGCGGTGAACGGCGTCTCGCTCTCTTTGCCCAAGGGCCAGGTGCTGGGGCTGCTGGGGGAATCCGGCTCTGGCAAGAGCGTGACCATGCGCGCCCTCATGCGCCTCTTGCCGAAGAAGCGCACGCAGATTTCCGGCCGCATCCGCGTCGCCGGGCAGGACGTGCTGGCGCTCGATGACGATGCGCTCTCGGCCTTTCGCGGCCGCACCGTCTCCATGATCTTCCAGGAACCGGCTCTCGCGCTCGATCCCGTCTATACGATCGGCGACCAGATCGCCGAATCGGTGATGCGCCATGAGGGCGCGAGCCACGCCGCCGGCCGCGCCCGCGCGCTGGAGATGCTGGAACTGGTGCGCATCCCCTCCGCGAAGCGCCGGCTGGACGCCTATCCGCATGAAATGTCCGGCGGCATGCGCCAGCGCGCCATGATCGCTCTGGCGCTCGCCTGCCGTCCGCAGGTGCTGCTGGCGGACGAGCCCACCACGGCGCTTGATGCCACCGTGCAGATCCAGATCCTCCTGCTGCTGCGCGAGCTTCAGCGGGAGATGGGCATGTCGGTAATCTTCGTCACCCACGACATCGGCGTCGCCATCGAGATCTGCGACCGCGTGGCCGTCATGTATGCCGGCCAGATCGTCGAGACGGGTTCCATGCGCGACATCGTGCGCAGCCCCCAGCATCCCTATCCCCGCGGGCTGCTCGCCTCGACCGTCCACGGGGCGAAGCGCGGCGCGCGGCTTGAAACCATTCCCGGCACCCCGCCCTCGCTGTCGGAGGCGCCCGCCTCCTGCTCCTTCGCCCCCCGCTGCAATTTCGCGCGGCAGATTTGCCGTGAACGCCTGCCTCCGGCTGTGGAACTCGCCCCCGGTCGGGTCGTAAGGTGCGTGCTGGCTGAAGAAAACGTCCCGGTGACCTGATGTCCGAAAAGCCGTCCAATCTGCCCGTCAACAGCGACCGCCTCTGGGGCACCATCCTTGAGACCGCCGCCTTCGGCGCAACACCCAAGGGCGGCGTGCGCCGCCTCACCCTGTCTCAGGAAGACCGGAAGGTCCGCGACTGGTTCAAGGCCGCCTGCGAGGCCGCTGGCTGCACCGTCACCGTGGACGCGCTCGGCAATATGTTCGCCCTGCGGCCGGGCCGCGATCCTTCCCGCGCGCCCATCGGCCTCGGCTCGCATCTCGACACGCAGCCCACAGGCGGTAAGTTCGACGGCATCCTCGGCACGCTGGCGGCGCTGGAAGTTGTCCGCACGCTCAATGATGCCGGCATCGAGACAGAAGCGCCGCTCTGCGTCGCCAACTGGACCAATGAGGAAGGTTCCCGCTTCGCCCCGGCCATGATGGGCTCGGCGGCCTTCGTGGGCGACTTCACGGTGGAGAATATTCTCGGCCGCAAGGATGCGGAGGGCGTCACCGTGAAGGAGGCGCTGGAGGCCATCGGCTATGTGGGCGCGGCCCCGGTCGGCAGCCAGCCGTTCGAGGCCTTCGTGGAACTGCATATCGAGCAGGGGCCGATCCTGGAGGCGGAGAGCAAGACCATCGGCGTCGTTGAGCATGGTCAGGGCATCGTCTGGTACGACGGCCACATCACCGGCTTCGAGAGCCATGCGGGCTCCACCCCCATGCCGCTGCGGCGCGACGCGCTCGCCACCTTCTCCCAGATCGTGCTGGCGGTGGAGGCCATCGCCCGCAAGCATGGGCCGGATGCGGTGGGCACGGTGGGCGAAGTCACCATCGCCAATCCCTCGCGCAATGTGATTCCAGGCGAGGTGAACTTCACGTGCGAGTTCCGCTCGCCCCATGCCGGGATTCTGAAGGCGCTGGAGGCGGATTTTGCCGCTGCCGTGACGGAGATCGCGGCCGGCCGCAAGGGCGTCACGGTGGAGATCGAGCAGGTGTGGCGCAAGGACCCCACCCATTTCGACCCGAAGGTCATCGGCGCCATCCGCGAGGCGGCGGAAGGGCTCGGCTACAGCAACCGGCCCATGGTCTCCGGTGCGGGGCATGATGCCTTCAACCTCGCCACCAGGATGCCGGTCGCGATGATCTTCGTGCCCTGCAAGGACGGCCTCAGCCACAACGAGCTGGAAGACGCGACGCAGGCCGATTGCACGGCCGGCGCCAACGTGCTGCTGCACACGGTGCTGTCGCTGGCCGGCGTCGCGAACGCTGCCTGACGAGGAGAGGGGCGGAGCGCCGCCCTTTCCCGCTCAGGTGTTGATGGCGATCTTCTCCACCTGCTCCAGATGATGCTGGAGCATGGGCAACGTCTGCTGCGCGAACTCCTTCAGCGCCGTCTGGTCGCCCTGGCGGGCGAAGGCGCCGAACAGGCCCACGGCCTGTTCGTGGGCGGTCTTCTGCGTCGCCACATATTGCGCGTCGAACTCGCGCTCCGGCACCGCCTTCAGCCGTTGCAACAGGGCATCGTGCTCGGCATCAAGTGCCGACGGCACGGATATGTCGCCATTGGCGGCGACGGCGGCGCGCTTCAGGTCGGCGGCGATGCGGGTGTGGTCGTCCACCATCTGCTGGGCGAAGCGGCGTACCGCCTCATTGCGGCTGCGGGTCAGCGCAAGCTTCGCGGCCTCGATCTCGAACAGACCGGCGATGGCGGCGGTTTCGACAAAGCGCGGCCCGGAGAGCGTGCCTGTAAGCTGGGCCGCGGCCTTCTGCGGCAACAGCGCTGTAAGGACGACAAGCAGGGCACAGGCAAAGGCTGCAGCCGGATGGCGCGTGCGGGCGATGGTCATGGGTGACCTCCTCGGTGCCCCGGGAGATCAACCAATGCTCCGCCCGCCTGTTCCGCGCGGCGGCCCGGATCAGGTCTTGAGAAGCGTTCCCACCTCGTTGGTGAGCCGTCCCGCGCACCCACCCACCTGATCGGCAACCGAGCGGACCCGCAGCGCGGCGTCCCGGATTTCGCCGGTGGTGTCGGAGACGCCCGTGATCATCTGGCTCACCGAACGGTTGGTGACCACCTGTTCCTCGACGCCCGCCGACAGAGCGGTGAAGACCTCGCTCAACTGGCGCACGTTGCCGGAGATGTCGGAGACGGCCGTCGCCGCTGCCTCGCTGGCGGTCTGGACGGCAGAGACCTGCTGGCGAATGTCCTGCGTGGCATTCGCCGTCTGCATGGCGAGCGCCTTCACCTCCTGCGCCACCACCGCGAATCCCTTGCCGGCCTCGCCCACGCGCGCCGCCTCGATGGTGGCGTTCAGCGCGAGAAGGTTGGTCTGCGCGGCGATCTTGTCGATGAGGGCCGTGAAGGCGCCGATGCGCTCCACGCTCTCGGTGAGGCCGCTCACCAGTTGGTCGGTCGAGCGGGCGCGCTCGGCCACATCCTGCGACATGCCCGTGGCCTGCCGGATCTGGCTGGAAATCTCGTCGAAGGAGGCGGACATCTCCACCGCCGCGGCGGAGACGGCCGCTGCCGTCTGGTCGGAGCTCTGGGTCAGTTCGAGCAGGCGCGAGCTGGACTGCTGCATCTCGGCCGAAGTGTCGGTCATGGACCCGACCACCTCGTTGACGCTGTTGGCGAGCGCAACGCTCTCGGTGACCACCGCCCAGGTGACCATGGGGCCCACATAGTTGCCCTTCTGGTCCTTGATGGCCGAAACGCGCAGGCGCAGCGTCTCGGGTCCGACCTTGATGTTGGCCTGATGCGGCAGGTTCGAGGGGTCCGCGAGCATCCGGCGCTGGTGGGCCGGGGCCTTGTGAAACACGTCGATGGAGGTGCCGATGAGATCGGCGGCCTTCACCGGCAGATACTGCTCGATGCGCTTGAGCGTCTCGCGGCTGGCGCGATTCGCAAAATCGATGCGGAAATCGTCGAGGGTGCAGGTCATCACGTTGATCGGCATTTCCTCGATCATCTGGAGCAGACGCTCGGTCTTCTCCTCATGCTCGACAGCCTTGGTGATAACGCTCCAGGTGAGCTGCACATAGGCATAGGCGCCGCCGGCGTCGCGCACCGCATTGATGTTGAGCTCAAGGATCTCGTCGCCCGCCTTGATCCGCGCGGTGTGGGGCAGGTTCTTCGGATCGGCGAGGAGGCGGCGCTGGTGCGAAGGGTTCTTGTGAAAGATGTCGATGGAGGAGCCCAGCACCCGGTCCGCCTTCACGGGCAGGACATGCTCGATGGATTTGAGGAGCTGGACCGAAGCCTTGTTGAGATAGCAGATCACCAGATTCTGCGGTTCGCAGAGCATGACCGCGGAAGGCAGATTGTCGAGGAACTGCGCCGCTGCACCGATCGAAGCGGTGTCACGGCGAAACGGAAATGCGGCAACGGCCATGGAGCCCCCCTTTTTCTCGTGTGGGGTGCCGCCGTCCAGACAAGACCGCGATCGTGTTCCAGCGCCACCATACGACTAAAGGTTGTGTAGGCACCGGACCTTGCGTGAAACTGCTTCGCAAGCGTTATGATCATACATCCAACCGCCGCCGGGCAACGTAGCGGCGGGTTGGCGTCAATCCTGATCGCTCTCCCGCGCGGCGCGGATGGAGAGCACCGCATAGGCGATGACGAGGGCTACCTCGAACAGGGTGAAGACCAGCAGGCGCGACATGCCGTCGGGCGCCCAAGCGCCGACCACAACCTGACTGGCGGTGGCAAGCAGCCAGAGCACCACGGCCCATCCGGCCCCGAGCCACAGGCCGACGCCCGCGATGGGATCGATGATGGCCGACCAGATGACGACGCCCTGCGCCGCCATGGGCAGACTTTCGAAGCGCGTCTCGCGCCCGTCGCCGACGCCGCAGATCATCGCCCAGTGGTAGATGCCCTCCAGCAGCAGGAAGAAGGCGACCGCGCGCAGGAAGAAGACGAGGCGCCGGCGCCAGGGCGTCAGGCGTTCCATGCGCGCGCGGGCGCTGGCATCGATGGGGTCGTAATGGCTCATGCGGTTCCGGCCGGAAATTCCAGTTCTTCGGCAATGGGATCGAAATGCGCCGCAATGGCGGCAGGATCCACATCGGCGAGACGCGCCGGCTGCCAGCGGGGCGTATTGTCCTTGTCCACCAGCAGCGCCCGCACCCCTTCGTAGAAATCATGGCCATGGGCGACGCGGGTCACGACGCGGAATTCGGCTTTCAGGGCCTCGCCCAGGCTGAGATCAGGGCCGCGCCGCATCTGCTCGGCGGCGATCGCCAGGCTGGTAGGCGATTTGGTGTGCAGGGCCGCCGCGGTCTCGCGCGCGAAATCCGCCTCCGGCCCGCCTCTTTCCGCCGCCTGATCGAGGGCGGCGAGCACTGCGAACGGATCGGCCGAAGCGAAGGCCTCCGCGATGAAGGCTTCATGGGCGAGAATGGGCGCGGGACCCGGGTCCACCGCATGGGCGGCGAGCACCTCAGCCACCGCGCCGCCCGCGCACAGCGCCTCTTCCAGAGCGGACATGCCGGCGGAGGGCACTGCATGGGTCAGCAGACCCACGTGCAGGCCGTCGGCGGTCTTGATGCGGTTGCCGGTGAAAGCCAGATAGACGCCCGCCGCCTTCGGCAGGCGCGGCAGCACATAGGTGCCGCCCACATCCGGAAAGAGGCCGATGTTCACTTCCGGCATGGCGAAGAGATAGCGATCCCCGCCCACCCGATAGGTGCCGTGGGCGGAGAGGCCGAAGCCGCCGCCCATGCAGATGCCGTCGATGAGCGAGACGAAGGGCTTGGGATAGGTCCCGATCAAATGATTGAGAACATATTCCTCGCGCCAGAAGGCGAGAGCCTCCGCCTGCCGCCCCGCGCGGCCGAGATCATAGATCTGCCGCACGTCGCCGCCGGCGCAGAAGGCGCGCTCGCCCGCCGCCTTCAGGATCACCCGCGTCACGCCAGGGTCACGTGCCCACGCCCGCAACTGCGGATCGATGGCCTGCACCATGGCATGCGTCAAAGCGTTGAGGGCCTTGGGGCGATTGAGGGTGATGAGGCCGGCTGCGCCGCGGCGCTCGAACAGAACCTCGGGCTCAGGGGTCACGGGGGCTCCTCGCCGCTGAAAGGACGGTGCAGGGTTAGACCCCGCGCAGGCCAGCGTCAACGCGAGCGGGCGGAAGCGCAAGGGCGCGGCATCGCAGCCCTCGCGCACGCTGTTTCGAGACGATATAAAGAGCCAGTCGCGATGCCTGCCGTTGCGGCATTTTTGTGCGCCCGCCCGGAGCTTCTGCAAGAGGCCGAAGCCCTCCCCGCCCGCGCGCCGGATAACGCCCGCCGCCCCGCCCGGTCGGCCGGTGCCAGAAGCGAGATTGACCATGACTGTTTCCCCCGCCCGCCTCCACTCCATCGATCCCGCGAAGGCAGCGGGCGGCCAGTCCCTCGATCTCGTCACCCGCCCCCGCCGCAACCGCAAGAGCGACTGGAGCCGGCGGCTGGTGCGCGAACACACGCTCACCGTCGATGACCTGATCTGGCCGATCTTCGTCGTCGAAGGCGAGAAGGTGCGCGAGAATGTGGCCTCCATGCCGGGCGTCGAGCGCCTGTCCATCGACGAGGCGGTGCGCGCAGCGGAAATGGCGGCAAAGCTGCGCATTCCCGCCCTCGCGCTCTTCCCCTACACAGAGCCGGGCCTGCGCGATCCGCATGGCTCCGAGGCGCTGAACGACAACAATCTCGTCTGCCGCGCGCTGCGCGCCATCAAGGCCCGCGTGCCGGAGATCGGCCTCATCACCGATGTGGCGCTCGATCCCTACACCAGCCATGGCCATGACGGCCTCATGGACGGCGAGCGCATCGTCAATGACGCGACGGTGGAAGTGCTGGTGCGCCAGTCCATCGTCCAGGCCCAGTGCGGAGCCGATGTGATCGCCCCCTCCGATATGATGGATGGCCGCGTCGGCGCCATCCGCCTCGGCCTCGACAAGGCGGGCTTCGAGGACGTGCAGATCATGTCCTATGCGGCCAAGTACGCGTCGGCCTTCTATGGTCCGTTCCGCGATGCCATCGGCACCTCCAAGACCCTCATCGGCGACAAGCGCACCTATCAGATGGACCCCGCCAATGGCGCTGAGGCGATCCGGGAAGCTGCCCTCGACATTGAGGAAGGCGCCGACATGCTGATGGTGAAGCCCGGCCTGCCCTATCTGGACGTGGTCTATCGCCTGAAGGAGGCCTTCGCGCTGCCCACCTACGCCTATCAGGTGTCCGGCGAGTACGCGATGATCGAAGGCGCCATCCGCAACGGCTGGCTCGACGGCAGCCGCGTGGTGGAGGAGAGCCTCATCGCCTTCAAGCGGGCGGGTGCCGACGGCATCCTCACCTATTTCGCCCCGCGCGTGGCCGAGCGGCTCGCCGCCGGCGCGTGACACCGGCGGCGCGCCTTCCGCTTTGCCTCTGGCCGTTGCTCGCGCTGCTGTGCGCGGGCTGCGGTTCGGTGGTGGACGTGGATCAGGCGCGCCTGTGCGAGCGGGTGCTGCCAGCGCTCCTGCCGGACGGCACCCGCATCGAGCGGGTGGAGAGCCGGCCGGCCGAGGCCGGATCGAGCGGCGTCACTCTCGCCTATTTCGCCCGCACCCCGGAGGATACGGCCGCCCGGCCGGACCGCATCACCTGCCGCTTCACCGCCCCCACCGGGCCGGGGCGGCTTGATCTGGTGGGCGTCACCACCATCGAGGGCGATCTCGGCGAGGCTCGCCTGTTTATCCTCAAGCGCTGGTGGCTGGAGGCGGGCGGGGGCGCGGGCTTCCCTGCCCATTCCGCTCTCTTTCGCCTTCCGACGCCATGGGCCTACGGGCTCCAGCAGGCGCTGAACGCCTTGCCGAACATGGCAGCCTATGCGGCGCTCGCCGCCGCTTTCACCCTCATCCATGGGCTGACCGGACGGATCATTCTCGCCATGGGCGAGATCGCTGTGGCCGGCGGCGGCGCCATGCTGGCGGTGGCCGCTCTCGCTCCGGCGACCGGCGCCTTCACGCTGGCCCATCTCCTGCTCGGGCTGGTGGCGGGCACCGCCACGGGCGGTCTCTGGATGCTCACCTTCGGCCGCCTTGTCCTGCGGCGGATGGCGGAGCGGCGAGACGCCTCGCAGGCGGTCATCATCGCCAGCATCGGTCTGGCCCTGGTGCTGCGTGAGGCCATGACGCTGGCCCAGAGCGGATCCGGCCTCTGGCTCCCGCGCCTCGTTCACACCCCGGTCCCGCTCGCCGGCAGTGCCGCCTTCACGGCCACGGTGACGCCCGCCCTGATCAGCGGCGCGCTGGCCTCCGGATGCGGCGTGGCCGGCGTTCTCGCACTGCTGCGCTTCAGCCGCTTCGGACGGGACTGGCGGGCCTTCCGCGACGATCCGCTGATGGCCTCGCTGTGTGCCGTGGCACCAAGCCGGCTGCTCGGGGCCACCTTCCTCCTCGCCGGTGCCCTGTCGGGGCTAGCTGGCGCCAGCCTCGTGCTCGTCTTCGGCAATGTGGACGCGGCCCTCGGCCTGCCGCTGACCCTGAAAACGCTGGCCGGCGCCATCCTTGGCGGCGTCGGTTCAGTCGGCGGGGCGGCGGCTGGCGGCCTGCTTGTCGGGGCGCTGGAGGGCGGCTGGTCGTCGCTCTGGGACATCGCCTGGCGCGACGTGGCGCTCTATGGCCTCCTCATTCTTGGGCTCGTGGCGCGGCCGGAGGGCCTGTTCGGCTCCGGCACGCGCAATCTTTAGGTCCCCCGCGCGCCTGCGCTTCGGGCGCCGCGCCTTGCGCCTGCCGCACGGCACCACCACCTTTGTGCCCGAGGAGGCGGAAGCCATGAGCTACACTTCGCAGGACAACGGCCGGTCGGCGCCTTATGAGGGCGTGCGGCCCCATGCCTATGATCCCGTGGCCCAGCCGGAATATTTCGAGGGCGTGCTCGCGCGCCGGGCGCTCGCCTTCCTTGTGGACGCGGTGATGATCACCGCGCCCATCGGCCTCCTGGCCATTTTCATCTTCGTGTTCGGCCTCGTGACGCTGAGCCTCGGCTGGATGCTGTTCCCGCTGCTCAGTCCGGCCTTTGTGGTATGGGCGATCTGCTACAACGCCCTGACGCTCGGCGCCCCGGCCTCCGCGACGCTCGGCATGCGCCTCATGGATATCCAGATGCGCACCTGGTACGGCGCGCCGGCCTATTCCGTGCTCGGCGCGGCGCATGCGGTGCTGTTCTGGGTGTCGGTCAGCTTCTTCACGCCCTTCGTGCTGCTGGTGGCGCTGTTCAACGGCCGGCGCCGGCTCCTGCACGATTTCGCCCTCGGAACGTTGGTCGTGAACACGGAGGCCCGGGCCGCATCGCTGCGGCGCTGGCGATAAATGCATCCTGTCCGGTTCGATAAGTCTTTGACCGACTCGATTCGCGGATGCGATGCTGTGGCATCCGAGGCTTGGGTGCCGTGACCGAACATTCGCGCGACACGCCGCAATTCTATCTGACCGCCCCCTCCCCTTGCCCCTATCTGCCGGGGAAGGAGGAGCGGAAGGTGTTCACCCATCTGGTGGGTGAACGCGCAGGTGCGCTCAATGACGTGCTCACCCAGGGCGGATTCCGGCGCAGCCAGTCCATTGCCTACCGCCCCGCCTGCGAGGGCTGCCGGGCGTGCATCTCTGTTCGCATCTGCGTCGATGACTTCGTGCCCTCGCGCTCCTTCCGCCGCACGCTGAAGGAGAATGAGGATCTCATCGGCGCCTTGCGCCCGCCGAGCCCCACCTCCGAGCAGTATGGCCTCTTCCGCTCCTACGTGACGTCCCGCCACGGCTCCGGCGGCATGGCGGACATGAGCGTGCTCGACTACGCCATGATGGTGGAGGACACCCATGTGCAGACCCGGCTGGTGGAATATCGCCGCCGGGGGCCTGACAGCCGCATCAACGGGCGCGGCACCGGCGACCTGTTCGCCGTCGCCCTCACCGACATTCTCGGCGACGGGCTGTCCATGGTCTATTCCTTCTACAATCCGAACATTCCCGAGCGTTCGCTCGGCACGTTCCTGATCCTCGACCACATCGCCAAGGCCAAGGAGATGGGCATGCCCTATGTCTATCTCGGCTATTGGGTGAACGGTTCGCGCAAGATGGATTACAAGCGCCGCTTCCTGCCGCAGGAGCGCCTTTCGCCCCACGGCTGGGAGCGCGTGGACGAATAGTCGAAGGTCCTTCAAAACCTTAAAGACCAAGGCCGGGGGGCGGCTTGAGCCAGTTCATCAACATCTTCGTGGCGGTTTTCGCCGCCCTCTTTCCCATCGTGAACCCGCTCGGCGGCGCGCCCATCTTCTATGAGATGACCCGCGCCTGCGCGCCGCAGGTGCGCGCCTCGCTGGCCATGAAGGTGGCCATCTATGGCTTCATCCTGCTGGTGGTTTCTCTGGTGGCGGGCTCGCGCATCCTCACCTTCTTCGGCATCAGCCTGCCGGTGCTGCGGGTGGCGGGCGGGCTCGTCGTCACCTTCGTCGGCTGGAACATCCTGCATCAGGGAGACGCGAGCGCGGAGAAGGCGCCGGACGCCACCGCAACGCGGGACGTGGACGTCCTGCGGGTGGAGCAGCAGGCCTTCTATCCGCTCACCATGCCCCTTACGATGGGCCCCGGCTCCATCGCCACCGCCATCGCGCTCGGCTCGCAGGGCACGTTCAATCCGGCGGACGGCTACGGCCATATGATCATCGAGGCCATGGGGGCGCTCTCGGGCATCGCGGCGGTCTCGGCCTCGGTCTATTTCGCCTATCGCTATGCCAGCGATATCGAGCGCTTCCTCGGACCCAACGGCACCAACGTGCTGGTGCGTCTGTTCGCCTTCATCCTGCTCTGCATCGGCATGCAGATCATGTGGCTGGGCATCCGCGATCTCGTCTCAAGTCTGCCCGTCCACGGCTGACCGACGCCCGGTTCAGGCCTCGCCGGCTTCTGCCGCCGCGCGGCCGAGCGGCGCCGCGAAGGTGAGGAGGTTCCAGCCCCCCCTGCCGCCACGCAGTTCCGTCAGCGTCAGCGGCCGCACATCGAGCCGCCAAAAGGCCGCCGGCGGCAGATCGAGCGCTGCGACGACCATCGCCCGGACCACGGCGGGATGGGTAACGGCCAGCACGCGCTCGCTGCCCCGCTCCCGATGAAGGTCGTCGATCCAGCCGCGCAGACGCGCCAGAAGCGTCAGCAGGCTCTCACCGCCATGGGGCGCCGCTTCCGGATCATTCCGCCAGCGAGACACGGCGGCGGGTTCCGCCGCCGCCAAAGCATCAAAACCAAGCCCGCGCCAGCGGCCACAGTCCCAGTCCGCCAGCCGCTCCTCCCGTAAAGCCGCAAGCCCCGCGGCTTCGGCCGTCTCCCGCGTCCGTCGCTCCGGCGCACACAGGAGCAGGTGGGCGCGCGGCAAAACAGACGGCAGCGCGCGGGCGGCCATGAGCGCGCCGGCTTCCAGAGCCTCGTCCGCCGGAAAGGCCGCAGCGCGCAGGGCGGGCGTCATTCCGTGGGAGAGGAGGAACAGGCGGCGGGTCATTTTCCTGTGTCTCCGGACGCTGCGGCAGGGGAAAACCGCGATTGACACGAGTCGGCGCCGGGTAACATAGTCGCATCTCATCTGCGGATCGGAAGCCGGTGCAAACCCGGCGCGGTCGCGCCACTGTGATCGGTTCCGCAACCTTGAGCGGGGCCGAGAGCCAGACCTGGTCCGCACGTTTTCACTTCTCCCATTTCGGGACGCGTCATCCCCGGAGAGACCCATGGCCTCGATCGCTTCCTCCGACATCCTCGCCCGCCCCGCAGCCACGCCCATCCCGGTGGGCGAAATCCTGCCTTGGGCCGTTTTCGGCGGCCTGATGCTGCTGCTCGCGGTCTATTTCGTCGGTGCCGAACAGGGCGCGACGGCCATCTTCTCCGGCACCTCCGTGCACGAATTCGTCCACGACGGCCGCCATCTCCTCGGTTTCCCCTGCCACTGATCCAGGCCTCCCGCCTGACGATACGCTGCTGCGTCCCTGCGGACGCGGCCACGCTCCTCTTTGAGCCGGGGATTTCCCATGGTCGGTTCTCTTCTTTTGCGCGGGATGCTGGTCGGCGTCCTCGCGGGTCTTGTCGCATTCGGTTTCGCGCGCCTCTATGGCGAACCTCAGGTGGCGCTCGCCATCGCCTTTGAGGAAGCGAGTGGCGGCCACAGCCACGCGGAGCCCGCGCCGGCCGCCGCGCACAGCCATGATGGCCATGCCCACGCGGGCGAGGCCCACGACCACGGCCCGGCGGCCGCCGACGAAGAGGTCTTCAGCCGCGCCACGCAGGCCGGTCCCGGCCTTCTGGTGGCCCTCACCGTCTATGGCGCCGCCATGGGCGGGCTGCTCGCGCTGGTCTTCGCCTTCGCCAACGGTCGGCTCGGCGCCCTGTCGCCGCGCGCCGTAGCCTCCCTGCTGGCGCTCGCCGCCTTCGTCGCGCTGGTGCTGGTGCCGGGGCTGAAATATCCGCCCAACCCGCCGGCGGTGGGCGATGCCGCCACCATCGGCCTGCGGACTCGGCTGTTCTTCCTCATGCTTTCGGCGTCGCTGATCGCTCTGGTGGGCGCCGTCGTGCTCGCCCGCCGCCTGGCCGCCCGCAACGGGGCCTGGAACGGCAGCCTCATCGCGGCGCTGGTCTATGTGGCGGTGATCGCCGGCGTCATGGCCCTGCTGCCCGCCATCGACGAGGTTCCCGACGGCTTTTCGGCCAGCCTCCTGTGGCAGTTCCGCCTGTCGGCGCTCGGTCTTCAGGCGGTGCTGTGGGGGGTGATGGGCATCGCCTTCGGGGCCTGGGTGGAATATGCGCCCCTCTCCTCGCGGCCCCGCCTCGCCCCGGCGCGCTGAACGGCACTCCCCGAAAAGCATCGATCAGGAGCCTCATCGGGGGTTCCCTTCGCGCCTGCGGGAGGGCACCCTGCGGGCCCGCCTGAACCGGGCCCGTTGATAGAAGCGCGCAGGAACCACGGGAGGCCTCTCCTCCCGGCCCCCTGCGCCCAAGGTCTGATGCCGCCGATGGACGCCTCTCCGCCCCTCGCTTCACCGCCGGCCCCGGCGCCCGATGCAGCAGACGCCATGCTGGCCGAACAGGTGGCGCGCGGCGAGCGGGCGGCGCTGGCCCGCGCCATTACCCTGATCGAGAGCCGGCGGCCGGACCATCGCCGCCGAGCGGAAGCCCTGCTCCAGACGCTGCTGCCGCGCACCGGGAATGCGGTGCGCGTCGGCATTACCGGCGTGCCGGGTGTCGGCAAATCCACCACCATTGATGCCCTCGGCAGCCATCTGACCGCCGCCGGGCACAAGGTGGCGGTGCTGGCGGTGGACCCCTCCTCCACCCGCACCGGCGGCTCCATCCTCGGCGACAAGACGCGCATGGCGCGGCTCGGCACCAATCCCAATGCCTTCATCCGGCCCTCGCCCTCCGGTGGCACGCTGGGCGGCACCGCCGCCAAGACCCGCGAAACCATGTTGCTGTGCGAGGCTGCCGGCTTCGACGTGGTGCTGGTGGAGACGGTGGGCGTGGGCCAGTCGGAGACGGCGGTGGCCGATCTCACCGACACCTTCCTGGTGCTCATGCTGCCCGGCGCGGGGGATGAATTGCAGGGCATCAAGAAGGGCGTGCTGGAACTCGCCGACATCGTGGCCGTGAACAAGGCCGATGGCGACAACCTGCCCCGCGCCCGCGCGGCGGCGGGCGAATATCGCGCGGCGCTGCATCTGCTCGGCGCCCGCCAGCCCTTCTGGTCGCCGCGCGTTCTCACCTATTCGGCCCTGACGGACGATGGCGTCGCGCAGGTGTGGGAGGCTGTTCTCGACCATCGCAAGGCGGCCGAGGCCGCGGGGGCGCTCGCGGCGACCCGTCAGGCCCAGCAGGTGCGCTGGATGTGGACCCTGCTCCAGGAGCGCCTTGCGGAAAAAGTACGGACTGATCCCGCCATCAAGGCGCGTCTCCCCGGCCTGGAACGCAGCGTCGCCGACGGCACGCTCGCCCCGACCCTCGCGGCGAACGAGATCGCCGCCTTGCTGGGGCTTTGAGCCAATGGCGCTGCCGCTCCGCGTGCTCATCTGCGGCTTCGGCCCCTTTCCCGGCGTCCCGTCGAACCCCTCCGGACGCCTCGCCGGCAAGCTCGCCCGGCTGCGACGCCCTGCGCTGGCGGGTCTCGACATCCGCCTGAAGCTGCTCCCCACCACATGGGAGATGCTGCCGCAGGTGGCGGACTGGATCTCGGACGAAGCGCCGGACGTCGTCCTCATGCTGGGTGTCGCCGCGCGCCGCAAACGCCTGTGCGTGGAAACGCGGGCCGTGAATGCCGCGAAGGACGCACCCGATGCCCGCCGCCGCCATCCGGTCGCCCGGCGCCTCAGGTCCGACGCGCCCGACGTGTTGCCGGCCCCAGTCCGGCCAAGGCATCTCAAGGCGGCGCTGGGCCGCCGGGTCCCGAGCGCGCTCTCCCGCGACGCCGGCCGCTATCTGTGCAACGCGCTTTCCTTCGAGACATTCGCCGCCCTCAGGGCGCATCAGCGCGACACTCCGGCCGTGTTCATCCATCTGCCGGGCGTGCCGAAGGGGCGGCGGGCCGCTTATGACACAGCCCAACTCGCCGCGCTGGGCGACCTGCTGGCGGCGCTGGTGAGCGCGGCGCGGAAAACCGCCCTCCCATGACCATCTACCTGCCCATCGCCGAACTGCCCGTCGCCATGTTCACCCTGTTCGCGCTCGGGGCAGCGGTGGGCTTCGTCTCCGGCATGTTCGGTGTGGGCGGCGGCTTCCTCATGACGCCGCTGCTGCTGTTCATCGGCGTGCCGCCGGCTGTGGCGGTGGCGAGCGTCTCCACCCACATGGCCGCCTCCTCCTTCTCCGGCGCCCTGTCCTATTTCCGCAAAGGCATGGTGGATCTGCAACTGTCCGGCATGCTGCTGGTGGGCGGCCTCACCGGGACGGTGGTCGGCGTCGGCACCTTCACGGTGCTGCGGGCCTATGGGCAGGTGGATCTCGTCATCGGCATCTCCTACGTGACGCTGCTCACCACGCTCGGCCTGCTGATGCTGACCGAAAGCGTGCGCGCCATCGCCCGGACACGCGCCGGACAGGCGGCACTGGTCCGCCGGCCCGGGACACGCGCCTGGTTCCTGCGCATGCCGTTCAAGATGCGCTTCCGCCGCTCGCGCATCTATGTGTCGCTGCTGCCAGTGGTGGGCCTTGGCCTCGTGATCGGCTTTCTCGGCGCCCTGCTCGGCATCGGCGGCGGCTTCATTCTGGTGCCCGCGCTCATCTATATGCTGCGGGTGCCGACCCAGACGGCGGTCGGCACCTCGCTCGTCATCACCCTCGTCACCATGTGCATCGCCACCATCCTCCAGGCGACCGTGAACGGCACGGTGGATGCCGTGCTGGCGCTGATCCTGATGCTCGGGGGCACCGTGGGCGCGCAGTTCGGCGCCCGCGCCGGACAGGGCATGCGGGCCGAGCACCTGCGCCTGCTGCTGGGCCTGCTGGTGCTCTGCGTCGGCCTGCGCGTCGGCTATGACCTGGTGCGCACGCCGGCCGATCCCTATGCCGTCAGCGTTCAGGAAGCCCGTGGCCTCTCGCCGGCACGGAGTGTCCAGCCATGAGAGCACTCGCGGCGATGCTGCTGGGTCTCGCCCTGGCGTGCGGCGCGGGCCGCGCCCATGCCGAACGGCTGGTGCTCTCGCCATCGCAGGCGGACGTGCGCATCTCCTCCAATTTCGCGGGCGTCGAGCTCGTGCTGTTCGGCGCCATCGAGGGTGCGACGCCCGGCTCTTATGATGTGGCGGTGACGGTGCGAGGCCCGCACGAGACGGCCGTGACCTGGCGCAAGTCCCGCCTGCTGGGGCTCTGGATCAATACCGACAGCCGCACCTTCATCGACACCCCGTCCTATCTCGCCGTCGCCACCAGCCGGCCGGCGGCGGAGATGGCACCGGCGGAACTGCTGCGCCGGGAGCAGATCGGCCTGTCTCGGAACATCTTCATCCAGCGGGTGGGGCCGGACTTCGCCGACGTGGTCGCGGACGATCCGTTCCGCGCCGCCTTCCTGCGGATCAAGGAATCGGAAGGGCTCTACGAGGAGCAGCCGCAGGGGGTGAGCTTCCTGTCGCCCAGTGCCTTCCGCGCGACATTCGCCTTGCCCGGACGCGCCCGCACCGGTCGTTATGAGGTGGTGGCAAAGCTGCTGCGGGGCGGGGTTCTCGTGGCCGAAGCCCGTACGGCATTCGAAATCCGCAAGGCGGGATTTGAGGCCAGGATGGCCGGATTTGCCGAGAATGAAGGCTTTTTATACGGCCTCGCGGTTGTATTTGCGGCACTTTCCGTCGGGTTCGGGGCCAATGTGGTGTTTCGTCGCGATTAAAAAACACGCACCTATCCCAGCCCCCGCTACCGTCGCTCGGTCGCGGAGGAATGCTGAAATGCATGACTTTTCTTTCGCGACGCTTGAGCTTTGAACGAATGGTGCAAAGCGGCGAGATTTTCCTTGCAGGAATGATCGCGGCAGGTTGTATAGCGAAGAACATCCGGTGCATCGCTGACGCGCCGCGAGCTTCGGGTACCAAGCCCTGACCGGTGCCCGTAGGGGTGGGACGGTGCCTTTCTAGAGGGCGCCGTCCCATCTTCCCTGAGCTTCACATCCCGATATTTCCCCGCCCGATCGTCCGCCCTCGGCCTGTCCCCAAGGCGCAGGGGGTGGCAGGCTGCGCACATTCCGGGCATATGGAGGCGTCGGCACCGGGCAGGCGATCGTCCCGGCGCCACCGCACGAAGCCCGCGCCCTGTCTTGGAGCGCGGCCAGGACTGAGGGGGCCCCATGACGTCCGCACCCGCGCCGGCCTCAAGCGCCGTTTTCGTCACCGTGGAGGGCGGCATCGCCCGTCTCGTCCTGTCCAATCCCCAGCGCCGCAATGCCATCTCGAGCGGCATGTGGAAGGCGCTGGCGGACTTCGCCGCCGAGGCGGGAGGCCGCAGCGACATCCGCGCGGCGGTGATCCGGGGTGAGGGCACGCTGGCCTTCTCGGGCGGGGCCGATATTTCCGATTTCGACGCCGCGCGGGCGGACGCCTCCGGCGCGCAGACCTATGACGAAGTGGTGGAAGCGGCCTGCGCCGCCTTCCAGGCGCTGCCCTTTCCCACCCTCGCCCTCGTGCACGGGGCCTGCGTCGGCGCCGGTGCGGCGCTTTCCGCCTGCTGCGACCTGCGCCTTGCGGCGACGGACGCCTTCTTCGCCATTCCCGCTGCGCGCCTCGGCCTCGGCTATGATCCGCGCGGTGTCTCCCGCCTCGTGCGCGCCTTCGGCCCGCAAGCCGCTCGGCTGATGCTGTTCACCGCCGAGCGCCTGCCGGCGGAGCGCGCCTTCGCCCTTGGTGCCGTGGACGAGATCGCCGCCGCGGACGCGGTGGACGCGGCCGCAGAGCGCCTGCTGTCGCGCATGGCCGAAAATGCCCCGCTGACGCTGAAGGCGGCCAAGCTCGCCATCCGTGCAGCAGAGGGTGCGGGCGGCGGCGCCTTCGCGGAGGCCCGGCGTCTCGCCGCGGCCGCCAATGCCAGCGCGGATTATCGTGAGGGCCGGCTCGCCTTTGCCGAGAAACGCGCACCCCGCTTCAAGGGCGCCTGACCGGCCCGCCCGCATCGCTGCGCATGCGGCCTGTGGGTTGTGCCACGGGAACGGGTTGCGCGCCGACGGCGGGTGCGGATATGGTCCCGGCCCTGCGCTTTGGGGCGTAGCCAAGTGGTAAGGCAGGGGATTTTGATTCCCCCATTCCCAGGTTCGAATCCTGGCGCCCCAGCCAGAGCTTTTGCACTTTCGCAATCCGACCCTTCTTGCGGCAGATGAGCCCGTGACGCGGGTGCGGTCCGGGGCTGGATTGCGCATTCACAATCCCCATTTATAACGACGCTCCGACGGAGCCGTGGTGCGCGTCAGGCGGGACGTTGAAGAACAGGATCGGGCCTGAGGATCGGCTCGGCCGAGGGGGATTGCGTGCAAGCCAAGTCCGCGGAGCGAAGCCAGACCATCGCCTCTTATTTTTCCGAATCCGCTCGTGTGATCGCCAGCCTCGACGCCCTGAGCTCGAATGTGGAACGGGCAGCCGACGCCTGGATCTCGGCCCTCTCCACGGATCGCAAGGTCATGTTCTGCGGCAATGGTGGATCGGCGGCCGATGCGCAGCATCTCGCGGCGGAAATCATCGGCCGCTATCGGATCGACCGCGCCCCCATGGCGGCGCTCTCCCTGACCGTGGACACCTCCGCCCTGACGGCCATCGCCAATGACTACGGCTATGACACCGTCTTCTCGCGGCAGGTGCTCGGCCTCGGACGGCCCGGCGACGTTCTGGTGGGGCTGTCCACCAGCGGCAACAGCCGCAATGTGGTGAAGGCCTTCGAGGCGGCTCGGGAAATTGGCATCGTCACCATCGGCATGACAGGCGAGCAGCCGGGCCTGATGGGTCCGCTCTCGGACATCCTGATCCCCGTGCCGCACAAGGTGACGAGCCACATTCAGGAAGCCCACATCGTCATCGGACATCTCATCTGCGGGATCGTCGAGACGACCCTCTGCGCCCCGAAGCCTTGATCCCCGCTGGAGAAAGAGGCCGCCCGGCGGTGCTGCCGCCGAGCTACGTCGAGCCCTATCCGCCAGCCCATCGGGCTCACGAGACAGGCCTGACATAAGCCGGTAGGGACCGTCCGGCGCCGGACCTTCGCAGGCGCGCGCCTCCCGAAACGCCGCGCTCCGGCCTCAAAAGGGCCCGGTCCGTGAACGCCTGACCTTCCGCGACCCGCGCCGCCCGCTCACTCCGAATAGCGCTGCTCGGTCCACGGATCGCCGCGCTCGTGATAGCCGCGCACTTCCCAGAAGCCAAGCCGATCGGCAGGGATGAATTCGATGCGCTTCACCCACTTGGCGCTCTTCCAGAAATAAAGATGCGGGATCACCACCCGCACCGGCCCGCCATGGGCGCGCGTGAGCGGTTGACCCTCCCAGGAATGGGCCAGAAGGGCGTCCTCGGCGGCGAAATCCTCGATGGGAACGTTGGTGGTGTAGCCGTCATAGGAATGCATCACCACGAAGCGCGCGCTCGGCAGCGGCTCCACCATGGCCATGAGGTCGCGGGTGAGCAGGCCATCCCAGCGATTGTCATAGCGCGACCAGGTGGTGACGCAGTGGATGTCCGTCACGAGATCTGACTGCGGCTGCGCCTTGAAGGCAGACCAGTCCCAATGCGCGGGATGGGCCACCAGGCCGTCCACGTCCAGAGTCCAGGCGTTCAGCGGGACTTCGGGCTGCAGCCCAAGGTCGAGGACCGGCCAGTCCTTCACCAGATGCTGGCCGGGCGGCAGTCGGTCCTCGCCTGTCCGGGCGACCCGCCCGGTGAGGAAGCGGCCTTCCCGCGCCCATTTCTGCTTGGTCGCGGTCAGCTTGCTCTCGGGCAGGTCCGGTGCCGTTTCGGGCGCGTCGGGGCGGACGTCGGTCATGGCTCTCTCCCGCACGGGGCGCACCGCGGCGCAGCGGCGCGTTTCCCAGTCATGGTCGATCCTAGCATGCGTCGCACACGCCGCCTTGTACGCACGCACGATTCGCGGCTGGACGCAGCGCTCAGGACAAGGCCGGCACCGGCGCCGCGATATCGAGGGTGCTAAGGATTTCGTAGGACCGCAGACGGGCGGAATGGTCGAAGATGGCGGAAGCCACCATCAGTTCGTCCGCCTGCGTCTCGGTGATGAGGGCCTTCAGTCCGGCCTCCACGGTCGCTGGCCCGCCGACGATGGCCCGCCCGAGCATGCCCTGCACCTGCACCTTCTCCATCGGCGTCCAGTAGGTCTCGATATCGTCGATGGGCGGAGGCAGTTGGCCGCGCGTGCCGCGGAACATGTGGGTGAAGCTCTGCTGGGTGGAGGTGAAGAGGCGCCGCGCCTCGGCATCCGTCTCCGCCACCACCACCGGCACGCCCACCATCGCATGGGGCTTCTGCAACTGGCGCGAAGGCTCGAACCGGGCGCGATAGGTGTCCAGCGCCTGGATCAGAAGCTCCGGCGCGAAATGCGAGGCGAAGGCATAGGGCAGGCCCAGCATGCCGGCGAGCTGCGCACCGAAGAGGCTGGAGCCGAGAATCCAGAGCGGCACCTCGGCGCCAGTGCCCGGCACCGCCCGCAGCCGCTGGTCCGGCTGCGCCGGACCGAGCAGGGCCTGAAGCTCCAGCACATCCTGCGGGAAGGTGTCGGCGGCGCGCGGATCGCGGCGCAACGCGCGCATCGTCCATTGGTCGGTGCCCGGCGCGCGACCAAGGCCGAGGTCGATGCGACCGGGATAGAGGGCCTCCAGCGTGCCGAACTGCTCGGCGATCACCAGTGGGGAATGATTGGGCAGCATGATGCCACCAGCACCCACGCGAATCTTCCGCGTGCCGCCGGCCAGATAGCCGATGACGACCGAGGTAGCGGCGCTGGCGATGCCCACCATATTGTGGTGCTCGGCCACCCAGAAGCGATTGTAGCCCCACCCTTCCGCATGCTGGGCAAGATCGAGGCTGCGCTGGAGCGCAGCGCGAGCGGTCGCGCCCTGAGGAATGGGGGCAAGATCAAGAATGGAAAGCTTGGTCATTGAAAGGTCCCGCGCCAGCCCCCGCTTTCCCTTCAGATCAGATCACGGGCGCTGTTTTGCAAGGGCGGCGAAGCAATTGCGAGGATCACGCAAATCTGCATGCAATACGCATCCAACAGCCTTTTTTATAGACAATTGCCCACTGAATAGCCACATGGCCATGCGCAAAATTAAAGCTACTCCCCTGCTCAAGGATGTCTGACTGCCTCATGCAAGTCATTGAAGATGCATATTAAAATAGGCGTCGTCGTGCAGTCCGTCACGCTGGCGCGGTTCGTGCTTGGGCGGGGCTAGGTCATTGCAGGAGCCCTCATGGACACCGTCGCTTCCCTTCTCGCCGCCTATCGGGGCGGCCAGCGCACCCCGAGCGACACGGTGCGCGCGACCTATCGACGGATTGCCGAGCACGCCGACCCTGCCCTCTTCATCACCCTGCGGCCGGAAGCGGACGTGCTGGCGGAAGCCGCCGCGCTGGAGGCGCACCACGATGCCGCCCTGCCGCTCTACGGCATTCCGGTGGCGGTGAAGGACAATATCGACGTCGCCGGCCTGCCCACCACCGCCGCCTGCCCGGCATTCGCCTATGAAGCACAGGCCGATGCCGCCGCCGTGGCGCGGCTCAAGGCGGCGGGCGCGCTCATCATCGGCAAGACCAATCTCGATCAGTTCGCCACAGGCCTCGTGGGCGTGCGCTCGCCCTACGGCATCCCGCGCAACGTCTTCAAGCCGGAGCTGGTGCCCGGCGGCTCCTCCTCCGGCTCGGCCAGCGCGGTGGCCGCGGGCATCGTGCCCATCGCGCTCGGCACCGACACCGCCGGATCTGGCCGCGTGCCGGCCATGCTCCAGAACATTGTCGGCCTCAAGCCCAGCCTTGGACTCGTGCCCAGCCTCGGCCTCGTGCCCGCCTGCCGCACGCTGGACTGCATCTCCATCTTCGCGCTGACGGTGGACGATGCCATGGCCGCGCTGGAGGTCATCGGCGGCTTTGAGCCCACGGACGCTTTCTCCCGCCCGCATACGGTCGGCGCCCTCGGCCCCATGCCGGCCGCCCCCACACTGGGCGTTCTGCCCGAGGCGCAACGGGAATTCTTTGGCGACGCGGATGCCGCCGCGGCTTATGCAGGCGCCCTCGACCGCCTGAAGGCGCTGGGCGCCACGCTGAAGGAGATCGATTTCTCGCCCTTCGCGGAAACCGCACGCCTGCTCTATGAGGGCCCGTGGGTGGCCGAGCGCTGGCTCGCTGCCGAGACACTCATGACCACCGATCCGGACGCTTTGCATCCCGTGACCCGCGCAATCACCGAGGGCGGGGCGAAGCCCACGGCGGCGGATGCCTTCCGCGCCCTTTATCGCCTGCAGGAACTGCGCGCCGTCGTGCGCCCCGTGCTGGCCGGTCTCGACGCCCTCGTGGTACCGACCGCTCCCACCGCCTACAGCGTGGAGGAGGTGCTGGCCGATCCCATCCGCCTCAACTCGCGGCTCGGCACCTACACCAATTTCGTCAACCTGCTGGACCTGTGCGGCACGGCGGTGCCCGCCGCCGTCGCGGCCTCGGGCGTGCCCTATGGCATCACCTTCCTCGCCCCGGCCGGGCAGGATGCGGAGGTCGCCTCTCTCGCCCGGGCCTTTGCGGCCGATACCGGCCTGCCCGTGGCCGCCAGCGCGGAGAGGCCCGCCTATCCCCCGCTTGCCCCGCCCGCCGATCCCGATCGCTACGAGATCTGCGTGTTCGGCGCGCACATGTCCGGCATGCCGCTCAATGCGGAGCTGAAATCCTTCGGAGCCCGCTTCGTCACCGAAGTGGAAACAGCGCCTGTCTATCGCATGTCGCTCGTGGAAGGCCCCCGCCCCGGCGTGGTGCGGGTGAACGAGGGCGGCGCGAGCCTCAAGGGCGAGATCTGGTCCCTGCCCTATGAGGGGGTCGGCCGGCTCGTGGGCGCCATCGTCTCCCCCCTCGGCCTCGGCACCGTGGAACTCGCGGACGGACGCACCGTGACCGGCTTCCTCTGCGAAGCCGCCGCCACGCACGGCTGCCCGGACATCACCGCCTTCGGCAGCTTCCGGGCCTATGTGGCCTCAGTGGGGTGAGACGGAGAGGGGCAGCATGCCCCTTTTCACCGCAATGACGAGAAGGCGTGACCCGCCGCCAGATCGGCGAGGGTGAGCCTGATCCCTTCCGCAAAGCTGAGCCGCGGCCGCCAACCGAGGGCGGCGTGGGCGGCGGAGATATCCAGAACGCTGACCGGCACGTCGTAGGGGCGTGCCGGCTCGTAGCGCACATCCAGCGGCCGGCCGAGTTCCGTCTCCAGTTCCGCGATGATCGCGTTGAGGGTCACGCCCTGCCCCGAGCCGATGTTGAAGGTGTGCGACGCGCCAACACTGTTGGCGCAGGCCAGCGCCACCAGCCCCGCCGCAGCGTCGGCGATATGGACATAGTCGCGCACCACCTCGCCATCACCCCAGATGACGATCTGCTCATTATTGATGGCCCGAGCAAGAAAGGTGGTCGCCGCCCCCTGCCCGCGCGCCAGGTTCTGACCCGCACCGAATGGATTGGAGAGGCGGGCAATGCGCGTGTCGAGCCCATGGAGATTGCTGTAGGTGGAGATATACAGCTCGGCGGCAGCCTTGCCGGCACCATAGGCGTTCAGCGGATTGAGCGCATGATCCTCTCGCACCGGCACGCGGTGCAGACGCCCGTAGACCGTGCCACCCGACGACGAGAAAACGAGGCGCCGCTTCCGCTCTTCCTGACGGGCCCGCATCGCATCCAGCAGGGCGATGGTCGGCAGCACGTTGCCCTTCATGTCGGCGCCGGGATCGGCATTGGCGGAAGACGGGATCGACGCCCAGGCATAATGATGGATGACGTCGATGTCGGCGATCAGATCATCCCAGTCTGCGGTGGCAAGATCGAACGGACGCCAGGCGATGGAGCCGGCCACATCGTCATCAAATCCGAAGGACAGCGGCACCCGATCCGCCAGGATGACCTTGTGTCCCGCCCGTGCCAGCAGGATCGCCACATGGCGTCCGATAAAGCCACAGCCCCCCAGAATGAGATGGTGCTCGACCATGTCTTGGTAATCCGTCGTAATTGTTCAGGGTGGGCGCCGGCGGAAGACGTCAGGAAGCAGGAGAGCGGCCCAACCCGATGATGGCGTCGGGCCACGGCAGGCCCGATACGCGCTCGACGGCCTCCATCTGCGAACCGCGGCGCGCCCTCTTGAAATGCATGGTACCAGGCACGGGCTTATGCGCGACGCCATTGCGCAGCGTCATGACGTTCCAGTGCCAGTCCTCGTGCCCAAAGCCGAGGCGCAGGTCATTCGCCCGAAAGGGAAAGCGGCGGTAAATCTCGGTCCGCGCGATGGTCAGCGCATCCCAGAAATTCCCCCACGCCAGATAGGCGCCATCGCAGAGCGCGATCTCGGAATCCGTGTGCCACCAGAGCATGCGCTTGCCGCCGAACACCAGATTGCAGGCGGAATGGGCGATGGTGTCCGGACGCGCCGTGATCTGGGCAAAGCCTGCCTTCAGCCAGTTGGAGGACCAGAGGTCGTCGGCATCGAGGAAGGCCACCGTCGTACCCCTGGCCTCGGCCACGCCCCGGTTGCGCGCACCGCCGGGATCGCCGGCATCGGAGATCGCGTAGCGCGCGCGGTCCCCAAGAGCCTCGCGCAACACGGAACTGGTGAGCTCGTCGGCCCGGTCCAGCACCACCACTATCTCGCATCTCAGGCCCCCCCGCTCGGCCTCGGCAATGGCCGCCTCGGCACTCTTCGCGGACTGCCCGGCGATGATCCCCTCGCCATGCGCAGTGATGACAACCGTGATATCCACCGGCGCATCGGTCGTCTGTGGCATCTCAAATCTCCTCGATGGCGCGCAGATAGGTGGCGGGCGCATGCCGCTCCGCCACGCGCGCCTGCAGTGCGGCGGTGCGCGCCCGGCGCCCGTCGGCATCTGCCAGCATCTGCCTGATCGCCCGCTCGTATCCCGCGACGCCCTCAGATGGCGACACCAACCAGCCCGTTGTGTCGTCGATCAGTTCGGGCACGCCCCCCACCGCACTGGCCACGATGGGCATGCCGATGGTGCCGAGCTCGATCAGGATCGTGGGCAGTCCATCCCATTCGGCCGTGTAGAGCCAGCCGTCCGCGTCGGCGAGAGGCAGTTCGTCGTAATCGGCAAAGGGCGGATGCATGTTCATGTTCTTGGGCAGGGACGACAGGTCGGGCGGTGCATCGAGCACGGCCTTGCCCCAGCAGTCGAACTGGACATCGGGCATGACCTGCGCGAGCTCGATCACGAGATCGAACCGCTTCTGACGATCCAGCCTCCCGCCCCACAGGATACGCGGCCGCTCCCGCGTGACGCTGCTCGCGATCTGCTTCTCAACCACGGATTCGCGCACAGGCATCCGTGCTGGCGTATAGACCGTGCGCATGCGGGCCCGCATTTCCGCAGGCAGCTCGTAACGATCCGTCAGAACCTTCACCAGATATTCGGTGTCAAAGATCGCTGTTTGGAGATGGGGGAGAATATTCGCAAAATACCAGATCGGATATCCAACCTCGTTGCCGTGCGGATCGCGGTCGGCGCAGAAGTAATAGGAATAAAGCTTGGACGTCACGGCAAGGCGCGCGCCATACTCCACCATCATGTCGAACGCCAGACGGCTGTTGACGTTGAAGATGCGCCGCGGGGCGATCTGCTGGAGGATGACATAAAGCGCCCGTGTTCGACGATGGATCATCGCCAGATCACCGGAGATGTCGATCGCAGGCGCCTCCGGCGGATACCAGTCGGGTCGGTCCCAATCGGGCAGGTCGGTGCGCAGGATCAATGTGCGGCCGAGG
Organism: Azorhizobium sp. AG788; assembly: GCF_004364705.1. Taxonomy (NCBI): domain Bacteria; kingdom Pseudomonadati; phylum Pseudomonadota; class Alphaproteobacteria; order Hyphomicrobiales; family Xanthobacteraceae; genus Azorhizobium; species Azorhizobium sp. AG788. The sequence goes on along the minus strand of NZ_SOBM01000004.1, from coordinate 72,346 downwards.
CCCGCCAGGGCCGTTGCGAGTACACCGCCCACGAGATCGGCACCACCAAGCTTGCCGAAAGGCACCAGAACCACGGCGTCGAACTCGCCACCGGGTATCTTGTCCATGGCCTGGCGCACCGCACGGTATTCCGTGTCCTGGAAAGGCGTCAGATAGCCCATCTCGTGCCCGGTCAGGGATCCCACTTCCGGATCGATGGCCGCAGCCTCGGCGACCAGCGCGGCCATTTCGCGGGATCCGCAGAAGCGATCCATATGCGCAAGCGCAAGGCTGCTCGCCTGATCCCGCTCAAGGATGGAGATCAGGTCCGCCACCTCGCCCGGAGCCACATGGAAGAACATCGGACGGGGCTCGGCGCACACGGATGCCGGGGACGGAGGCGCGAGCGTGACCGCAGTCGAAACCGAGGGATCGATCTCCTGCACGGCCGGCGCAATATGGACCCGCACGGCCCGGGCCAGTGCTGCCCGCTCCCGTCGCTTCCGGCGGGAGTTCTTCATCCGCATCACGAAGTCGCGGGGGGCATTTCTTATCTTCTTGATCAGTTGCCGGATGAGCCACTTTGAACGATGACTTTTCCGCTCGTAATCAGCGACGATCGCGCGCAGCCTCGCGATTTCCTCCTGCTGATCGAAAGCGGACATCACCTAACTCCCCCGAACCCGATACCTAGCTGCATTAATCCCACCGGACATAACCGAACTGCCGAAGTCGATCCAGTGGGTATGATCCACACCCCAAAATGATTAATCTTTCTTCTGCCCCGTTGCACCGCCGCCTCAATTGGGGTCCTGTGTTTCGCCTATCGCAACTGGAATATGGCATGCCTTCGACGTTCGATTTCGACGCCCACCCGGAATTTGCGGAAATCTGGACCCGCGTTCAGCCCTTTACGATGACATCGCCCGAACGCGGCTTTGCGCTCTGGACCGCAGTCAATACCGTCATCGACAGCGACATTCCCGGAAGCTTCGTCGAATGCGGCGTGTGGCGTGGCGGTTCCTCCATGCTGATTGCGCTCACGCTTCTGGCCCGGGGCGAGCGGCACCGGGAACTGTTCCTGTTCGACACCTTTGAAGGTATGACCGCACCCGGATCCCAGGACGTGGATCTGCATGGCCTACATGCGAACGATCTGATGGCCGGCTCGCAAGGTCCGGACATCGCCGAGTTGGTGCGCGCCGCGGCGCCGCGCGACGCCGTTTATGAAGCGATGAAGAGCACCGGCTATGACATGCGGCTGGTGCGACTGGTCCAGGGCGACGTGTCGGAGACGCTTCCCCGCGTTCAGACGCTGCGGATCGCCTTGCTGCGGCTCGACACGGACTTTTATGACAGCACGCTGGCCGAGCTGACACATCTGTATCCGCGTCTGGCGCATCGCGGCATTCTCATTATCGACGACTACGGCCACTGGGCCGGGGCGAAGCAGGCGGTGGAGGAATATTTCGCCAATCCGGAGACGGGCTATGCGCGGCCGATGCTCTGGAGCATCGACTATACGGGCCGGGGCGCGGTCAAAGCCGAGCAGAAGGAAAACGTCGAGATCGCCCGATACGACTATATCCCGCCCGGCCTCACCCCGCCCGACCTGAAGCCCATTTTCCCGGATGCAGTCCCCCAGAACCCCTATGCGGTGCAGTGGCCGTATCTGAGGCCGCAAGTTCCCCATATCTGGCGTTCGGACAGCCGAAACGACACCCCCTATGTCACCGGGAACGCCTCGGTGGAAGAGGCGGCCTGCCTTTATGAGATCGCCCGCCAGTTCGCCGGTAAGCGCGGACTGGAAGTCGGCACCCATTACGGCTGGACGGCTGCCCACATTCTGGCCGCCGGTCTCCATCTCGACTGCATCGACCCGGAGCTCATGCGGGACGAACGGCTGCGTCAGGTCGATGCGTCACTGGCTCAGGTCCAGACCGAAGGCACCTACCGGCTCTGGGGCGGCTACTCGCCGCAGATGCTCGAGGAGGTTTACTCCAGCCGGCCGGAGCCCTGGTCGTTTGCCTTCATCGACGGCCTGCACGATGGCACCGCCCCCGCCGATGACGCACGCGGCGTGCTGCCTTTCCTGGCGCCGGATGCCGTGGTGATGTTCCACGACATGACCTCGCCCCATGTGGAGGCGGGCCTCGCCGTGTACCGCGACGCGGGCTTTTCCACCCGCGTGATAAACACCATGCAGATTCTCGGCGTTGCCTGGCGCGGCAATGTCACGATCTTCAACCATATTCAGGACGAGAACATCTTCCCCGTCTGGTTGCCGCACCTCGCCAAGTACCTGCCATCCGACACGGATCTCGCCACCTAGGCGGCGAGTTCCGTCCCTAGGCCAGTACGAGCCAAGGAACGAGACCATCATGAGTGCAGAGACGTCCAAGCCGATGATCTGGGAAAACCTCGTCTGCCTGAACTCGGACGTGGAGCCCAGCTTCGAGGTCCTGGGTCCGGCGCGCGATTACCACGCCACCGATTCCCGGCTGGGGGACTGGACGGCGCTGGACTATAAGGCCCCGCTAGAGCGAGATACCGCACCACTGCCGCTGACGAGCGACCGGGAAGGCTATTACGGACCCGACCATTTCAGCTACTGGGCGAGCGGCCTGGCCGATGCCCGCTACCTCCTTGAGGCCGCAGCCCAGCTTGGTGTCGATCCTCAGTGCTACCTCGACATGGGCTGCGCGTCGGGCCGCGTCCTACGCCATATGGCCCACGAGCGGCAGGGCATGCGCGCCTTGGGATGCGACATCAACCGCCTGCACGTGGAATGGTGCAACCGCTACCTTCCCGCAAACTGCACGGTGTTTCAGAACCACTCGATCCCGTCGTTGCCGCTGCCGGACAATTCGGTCGACATCGTCTCGGCCTATAGTGTCTTCACCCACATCGAAGCGCTGGAAACCGCATGGCTGATGGAACTGCGCCGCATTCTGCGGCCCGGTGGCGTGGCCTGGATCACGGTGCACAGCGAGCTCACGCTGCAGGACATGACAACGGACTGGCCGCTCTGGAACCCGACCATGTCCCACCCGGAAGCCGCGACCAAACTCGATGCCCAGCGCAATTTTGTGGGCGACCGGATGGTCCTGCGCTGGCACTCGGATAGGTCTTACGCGTCCAATGTCTTCTACAAGCTCGACTATCTCAAGAAGACCTGGTCCCGCTTCTTCGAAATCGCGGACGTACGCCGTCGCTTCCCGACCTTCCAGGATGTGCTGATCCTCCGCAAGCCGGCGTAAGGACAAGGGGGCCATCCGAGCGCCCCTCACACCCCTTCCGCATAGCGCTCGTAGGCGACTTCCACGGTCAGGATGTGGCTGCGCATGGCACTGGCCGCTTCTGCCTTGTCGCCGCGCAGGATGGCCTGCACGACGGTGTCATGCTCCGCATAAGAGAGCGCAAGGCGGCCGAGGTTGCGGAACTGGGCGCGGCGGAAGGGCTGAAGGCGCGCGCGGGTGGCGAGGGTGATCTCCGCCAGATAGGCGTTGTGCGCGCCGCCATAGAGGAAGGTGTGGAAACGGTCGTTGAGGAAGGTGTAGTTGGCCTCATCGCCCCGCCGGGTCAGGTCTGCCAGTTCCGCGTGGATCGCTTCCAGTTGCCCCCGCTCGGCCTTGGTCATGTGCACGGCACAGAGGCCGGCGCACAGGGCCTCCAGTTCCGCCATCACGTCGAACATGCCGCGCAGGCGATCGAGCGAGGGCTTGGCCACCAGCGCGCTACGGTGCGGGCGTGTCTCCACGAGGCCTGAGGCGGCGAGATCCCGGATCACCTCGCGCACCGGCGTGCGCGAGACGCCATAGCGCTTGGCGACCTCCATCTCCTCCAGCGCGGTGCCCGGCAGAATCCGGCCGCGCACGATGTCATCCGCGATCTGGAGACGCAGTTCCTCCGTGCGCGTTACCGCCCGGCTGGCGGTGCGGCGCCGGCGGGGGCGTTGAGCGGGAGGGGCCGTGACGGCCTCTGGCAGGGAACCGGACATGGAGGACAAGGCTAAAGCACTCGCAGGCGGGTGAAAACGCGTTACGCAATCGGCTCGGCAATGACGCTCACATGGGCCGCCACCACCCGCCAGCCGACGGGAAAGCGCACCCAGGTCTGCTGCTGGCGGCCGACCTTGCCGACCATGCCCTCCCGGCTGAACAGAGTGGAAGCGGTGGCAAAGTCGCGGCCGAAGGTGGTGATGACCGTGCCGGCCAGCGTCCGCATCAGGCCCTGAGGGGAACGGGCGCTCCGGAAGGCTCGGATCTCCTCGATGCCGTAGAGGTTCTCGCCGCCGCCATAACGGATCGTATGGGCGTCATCCCAGAACAGCTCATCCAGCACCGCCACATCATTGGTGACCAGCGCCTGTTCATAGCGGGCGAACGCGGCTTCCACCTCGGCCACGACGGCCGGATTGTTGATCTCCACAACGCCTCTCCCGCTCAAACCTGCGCCACCGGCGCGCGCACGGCGCCGACCTGTTCCAGATGATACGCCACGCGCAGCGCCAGATCCTCGCGCCACGGCGGGGCGATGACCTGCACGCCAATGGGCAGGCCGCCATCGAGCCACACGGGTACCGCCGCCACCGGCAGGCCGATGAAGGAGATGGGCTGCGTGTAAATGCCAAGGTTCGGCCGCACCGCCAGTTCCACGCCGTCCAGCACCATGGTGGCCTGCCCCAGCTTCGGCGCGCGGCAGGGCGTGGCGGGCGCAAGGATGACGTCCACCTCCTCGAACAGCTTCAGCATGCGCGCCCGGAAATGGCGGCGGAAGCGCTGCGCGCCGGCGACCCACGCGGCCGGAATGGCAAGGCCAGCTATGAGACGGTCCCGCACGGCCGGGTCGAAATCCTGCGGCCGCGTCCGTAGCCTCTCCGCATGGAGGCTCGCCCCCTCGGCGGCGGTGATGACATAGGCTGCCGCGCGGGCGCGGGCCGCCTCCGGCAACTCGACCGTGCGCGAGACGCCGAGCGCCGCCGCCACATGGTCCACCGCCGCGAAGGCTTCCGGCATGCCCTTCTGGCGGAAATACCGGCCGGCCACCGCGATCCTCAGGTCCGCGATGCCCTGCCCCAGTGCGGACGTCGTCGGCTCCAGCGGGCGCTCGACCTGCACCGGGTCGGCGGCATCGCCCCCCTGCATGGCGTCATAAGCGAGCGCGAGGTCTTCCACCGAGCGGGCGAAGGGGCCGAGATGGTCGAAGGCCGAGACGAAGGGGAAGGAATGGGCGCGCGACAGGCGGCCATAGGTGGGTTTCAGGCCGAAGATGCCACACAGGGACGACGGCACACGGATGGAGCCGTTGGTGTCCGAGCCCAGCGTCAGCGGCACCAGCCCCGCCGCCACCGCCGCGCCCGAGCCGCCGGACGAACCGCCGGTCATGTGGCCGAGGTCGTGCGGATTGCGCGAGGGGCCATCGTGGACGTTCTCGCCGGTGAAGTCATAGGCATATTCGCCCATGTTCAACCCGCCCACGAGGATGGCGCCCGCCGCCTCCAGCTTCTCGATCAGCGTCGCGTCGTGGCCGGCAGGTGAAAGCTCGCGGTTGATCAGCGAGCCGGCGCGGGTCGGCAGGCCCTTGATGTCGAACAGGTTCTTCACCGCGAAGGGCACGCCGGCGAGCGGTCCCAGCGTCTCGCCCGCCGCGCGGCGGGCGTCCAGTGCATCGGCGGCCGCGCGGGCACGGGCGGCGGTGACGTCGGTGAATGCGTTGACCTTGGGATCAACGGCGGCGATGCGGGCGAGCACGGCATCGACCACCGCCCGCGCGCTCACAGCGCCTGAGCGCACAGCGGCGGCAATCTCGGCGGAGGGCGCCGTGGCGTAGCCGGCGGCGACGGAGGACGGGGCGTTCATGGGCGATAGACCGCAGCCGGCTCGGCCTCGTCGCCAAGCTCATAAGACAGGACGAGATGGGCGGCGTCGGCAATGAAGCGCAGATTGGCCAGCGCCTCCTTGTGCCAGTCCGGCTCCACGGTGAGGCTGAAGGCGGCAATCGCGCCATCGAGCAGAGGCGCGAGCGCCGCATCGGGAACGGGCGGCAGGTCCGGCTTGGATGACATCTGGCACCTCACACGGGCGGATGGGGAATGGCGGCGATGAGTTCGCGGGTGTAGGCGTCCTTGGGCGCCTCCAGCACCTCCTGCGAGGTGCCCTCCTCCACCACGCGGCCCTGCCGCATGACGATGACGCGGTCGCACAAGAGGCGCACCACGTGCAGATCGTGGGAGACGAAGAGATAGCTCATGCCGAGCGTCTGCTTCAGCTCCTCCAGAAGATTCAGCACCACCGCCTGCACGGACACGTCCAGCGCCGCCGTCGGCTCATCGAGAATGACGAGATCGGGCTTGAGGGCAATGGCGCGGGCGATGCCGACGCGGGCCTTCTGGCCGCCGGAGAGCTGGTGGGGGAAGCGGTCCAGCAGGTCGAGGGGCAGGCCCACCATGCGGGCGAGTTCCTCCACCTTGTCGTCCAGCGCCGAGCCGCCGCCGATGCCACCCATTCCACCCATGCGCAGCAGCGGGTCGGCGATGGCGCGGGAGGCTGTGTAGCGCGGGTTCAGGCTCTCGGTGGGGTCCTGGAACACCATCTGGATGCGCCGGCGCAGCGGATGGTGCGCAAAGCTGCGGGCCGGAATGGCGCCGATGTCCTGCCCATCGAAGGTGATGCGGCCCGAGGTCGGGTCAATGAGCCGCATCACGATGGTGGAGGTGGTGGACTTGCCGCAGCCGCTCTCGCCCACGAGGCCGACGCTCTCGCCCTTCTTCACCTCGAAGGAGATGCCGTCCACGGCGCGGAAGATGAGGTCCTTCGGGTCGGGCGCCTTGCCGGTGAGCTTGGCGAGGAAGGTGGAAGGGGCGCCCTGGCGGGGATATTCCTTCAGCAGGTTCTCCACCTTGAGCAGGGGTTCACCGGGCGACGAGGCTGCTTCCGCCGCTGGCGTGGCCGGCGTAGCGGTGGACTGCGCCCCCTCCTCCGCCGGCAGCAGATCGCGCAGCGAGATCCCCGGCCGGGGCGTCGCGCGCATCAGCTTGCGGGTGTAGGCGTGCTGCGGGTTGCGGAAGATCTGCTCGGCGGGGGCGGTCTCCACCACCTTGCCCTTCTCCATCACCATCACCGTGTCGCAATAAGCGGCGGCAAGGCCCAGATCATGGGTGATAAGGATGGTGGACATGCCGCGCGCCCGCGTCAGCTCGGTCACGAGATCCATCACCGCTTTCTGGGTGGTGACGTCGAGGCCCGTGGTCGGCTCGTCGGCGATCATCAATTGCGGCCGGCAAGCGAGCGCCAGCGCGATGACGATGCGCTGGCACATGCCGCCGGACAGCTCGAACGGATAGGCGTGATAGCGCTCCTTCGGCCGGGCGATGCGCACCTGGTTGAGGATGTCGATGACCTTTTCCTTCACGTTGCGCGGCTCGGCCTGCACGTGCTGGAGCAGCACGTCGCCGATCTGCTGGCCCACCGTGCGGATGGGGTTCAGCGCCGCGCGCGGATTCTGGAAGATCATGGACATTTCGCGCCCGCGCAGATCACGCATGGCGCGCTCGTCCGCATGGGCCACATCGATGCCGGAGAAGGTGATCGAGCCCTCGGCGATGCGCCCGGCGCGGTCGAGGATGCGCATCACCGTATAAGAGGTGACGGACTTGCCCGAGCCGCTCTCGCCCACGATGCCGAGGGTCTCGCCCTTGGCGAGGGTGAGGTTCACCTTTTCCACCGCGCGCACGAGACCCCGGCGCGTGGCGAATTCAACGGTGAGGTCGCGGACCTCCAGCAGGGGGCCGCGCGCCTCTTCGGCGGGGGCCTGCTTCAGGGCGGGATCGATGACGCCGTGCATGGGTCCGGTCCTCACGTGCGACGCTGGGGATCGACGATGTCACGCAGACCATCGCCCAGCAGGTTGAAGCAGAAGACGGCGAACATGAGCGCGAGGCCCGGAAACAGCGCGATCCACCATTCGCCGGAAACGATGAAGGTCGCGCCCTCGGCCACCATGATGCCCCACTCGGCGGTGGGCGGGCGCACGCCGAGGCCGATGAAGGAGAGCCCCGCCGCGTTGAGGATGGCGTAGCCCATGGTGAGCGACATCTGCACCATCATGATGGGCAGGATGTTGGGTAGGATCTGCGTGAGCAGGATGCGCCATTCGGAATTGCCGGTGAGGCGGGCGGCCTGAATGAAGCCCGCCTGCCGCCGGATCGCCGCCTCGGAGCGCGCCACGCGGGCATAGAGCGGGAAATTGATGATGGCCGTGGCAATGACGATGTTCGTCACCGTATTGCCCAGCGCCGCCACGATGCCCATGGCCAGCACGAACAGCGGGAAGGCCATGATGGTGTCGCAGATGCGCCCGACGATCCGGTCCGTCCAGCCGCCGAAGAAACCCGCCGCAATGCCGGCGATGCCGCCCGCCGCGAAAACGAGAGCCACCGAGAAGACCGCGATGGCGAGATCAAGCCGCGTCGCCACGATGACACGGGAGAAGATGTCCCGGCCGAGTTGGTCGGTGCCGAACCAGTGGGCGGCAGTCGGCGGCTTCAGCGCATTCACCGTGTCCGAGGCCAGCGGGTCATAGGGCACGATGAAGGGGCCGATCAGCGCCGCCACCACGAGCACCAGCAGCATGAAGAAGGCGAGGCCCGTGACCGGATTGTCAGAGATCACATATTGGGCGTGCTTCAGCGTCGCCGAAAGGCCGCCGGAGGCGCGGCGGCGGGCGGGTTCGGAGGAGATGGCGGTCATGCTTCGCTCCGGGCGCGCGGATCGATGATGCCGTAGGCAAGGTCGATCACGAGGTTGAGGACGACGTAGAGGATCGCCATGGCGAGCACGAAGCCCTGGACCGGGGCGAAATCGGAGGAGATGAGCGCCTCCACCGCATAGGAGCCGATGCCGGGCCAGGCGAACACCTTCTCCACCAGTACATTGGCCCCGAGCAGGAAGGAGAAGACCATGCCCAGCGTCGTCACCACGGGCAGCATGGCGTTCCGGAAGGCATAGGTGACGATCACCGTCTTGGAGGTCAGCCCCGCCGCCCGCGCCGTGCGGATGAATTCCGAGGAGAGCACCTGAAGCATGGAGGCGCGGGTAATGCGGGCGATGGGCGCCAGCGCGAAGATGGCGAGCGTCAGCGCCGGCACCACGAGCTGGGCCAGCGCGGCGCGGAAGGTCTCGCCGTCGCGGGCGATCAGGCTGTCGATGAGATAGAAGCCCGTCACCGTGTCTGGCGCGGAATAGAAGACATCGAGCCGCCCCAGCGGCGCCGGTGCCCAGCCGAGGCGGAAATAGAAGAGATAGACCAGCAGCAGGCCGGTGAAGAAGACCGGCAGCGAGACGCCCGCCGTGGTGATGAGCCGGCAGGCGTGGTCGATCCAAGACCCCTGCTTCACGGCGGCCGCGATGCCGAACGGCACGGCGATGACGAGGGCGAGGATGAGGCCGGAAAGGGTGAGTTCGGCGGAGGCCGGTAGGCGGGTGGCGATCTCCTTCGACACCGGCTGGCCGGTGGAGAGAGAAGACCCGAGGTCGCCCTTCGCCAGCGCGGACACATAGTCCACGAACTGCACCGGCAGCGGCTTGTCGAGCCCGAGCTTGGTGCGGATTTCGGCAATTGCCTGCGGCGTCGCCGCGGGGCCTGCGAAATAAGCGGCCGTGTCGCCCGGCAGCACGCGGGTGAGAAGGAAGGTGACGATGACGACGCCGATGAGGCTCGGGATCGCAGTGGCGAGACGGCTGCCAATAAGCTTCAGCACGGCACCCTCCTGATGGTTGTCCATGGGGCGGTCGGCGGGGGAACCGGAAGACAGGCCGCCGCGCCCGCCTCCCGGCCCGCTCCCCCGCAGGAGCAAGATGCGTGCCCGCCGATCCGGCGAGCGCGCGATGGGGCTCTGGTCCAGCCCCTGGAATCTTCTTCCCGGCCCGTTCCCCCTCCCCAGCCCTCCCCCGCAAGCGGGAGAGGGGGCCTGTCGCGCGCACGGCGAGGGCGAGCCAAGGAAGACTGAGCGAGAAAGCCCTCTCCCGCTTGCGGGGGAGGGTCGGGAGGGGGCATTCGGGACGCGCGTGGCGCGCGACCCCTACCCCAGCAGGCAGCCTCAGCCCTTCTGGAGCGCGCGGTAGTCGAGCCGGCGGTGGAACCAGTATTCGTAGCCGGTCACGTTCTTCTGCATGGCGACGTTCACATACGGCTGGAACAGCGGCACGCGCGGCACGTCGGCGAAGGCGAGGTCCACCATGCCCTTCACGTCCGCATCATAGGCCGCCTTGTCGCCGTTGGCGGCGGCGGCGCGGGCGCCGTCGATGAAGGCATCCATGGCCGCAGACTGGTAGCTCATGGTGTTAAAGACCGAGTTGGAGCCGTGGTAGCACCAGAAGAAGAAGTATTCCGGATAGTCCAGCCAGCCCGAGAAGACGTTGGTGAAGAGCGGCAGCTCCTTCTTGTTCAGCTCGGTGCGCCAGTTGGCGCCAGGGATCTTGTTGATGGTGGTCTTGATGCCGATCTGGGCGAGGCTCTCCTGCACCAGCACGCACAGAGGCTCATTCACACCGGCAAAGCCGAGGTCGAAGGAGAGCGTGGTCTCGAAGCCATCCGCATAGCCCGCCTCGGCCAGCAGCGCCTTCGCCTTGGCGATGTCGGGCCTGTATTTGGTGGGCTGCGGCCAGGCGACCTTGGTCTGATAATCCGCCGGTGCACCGAACATGGGATTGGCGAGGCCGAACAGCACCGCTTCCATGATCTTCTCATAGGGCAGCGCATAGGCCACCGCCTGCCGCACCTTCGGATTGTTGAAGGGCGGCTTGGTGACGTTCATGCCGATGTACTGCACGCCGTTGGAATAGGGCGTGGAGATGATGTTGAGCTTGGGGTTGGACTTCAGCTCGGCGAAGTCCTTGTTCGGCAGGTCGTAGGAGATGTCCGCATCGCCCCGCTCTAGGAGCGCGCGGCGGTTGCCGGAAGACGGCACCATGCGCCAGATCACGCGCTTCACCTTGGGCAGCGGGCCGCCCTTCCAGTTCTCGAAGCGCTCGAAGATCACTTCCGTGCCCGGCGTCCACTTGGTCACCTTATAGGCGCCGGAGCCCACGGTGTTCTGCTTGGTGTATTCGAGGCCCCAGGGGTCCTGCGCGGTGGCGTTCTTCTTCACCAGCTCGGAATTGATGACGCAGGGCACGATCACCGCGAGATCAGGAATGGTGAGGCGGTCCTTGCGGATGAAGTCGACGCGGATGGTGCGGTCGTCCACCACCACGAACTGCTCGGGCTTCTCCAGCGAGCCCGCCTTCATCTGGAAGGTGGGGAAGCCGCCGACGGAGACGGCGCGGTCCAGCGACCACTTCACATCCTTGGCGGTGACAGGCGTGCCGTCCTGGAAGATGGCGTCCTTCTTCAGCTTGAACGTCACCGACATGTCGCCGATGCTCATGTCCTCGGCCAGTTCGCCCTCGAACTTGTCGCGGTCGTAATAGGGCGTGCCGTTCACGTCCTTCATGGGGTGGGTGATGAGGCGGTCGTAGCAGTTCCAGCTCGCCTCATAGCCGGGCACGTTGGTGCCGACGCCGTGGATGTCCAGATTGTTCGGCCCGCTCTCGGAGACGATCAGCAGCGTCTCGGACCGCGCCTGCGCCTTGGCGGGAGAGAAGACGGCGGGCGCGGAAACGGCGGCGCCGGCAGCAGCGGCGGTGGCGGAAGCGGTAGTGAGAAACTCACGGCGGTTCATAGGCAAGGATCCCCGTCTGAAAGCGGCCTCGCCCAACCATTCAAGCACTATGCCAATTGCATACTAAAACCTGAAAACGCTTATTATACATTATGTTAGATATTTTCGTAGCGGCTCATGCCCGGAGAGAAACGACATAAACAGATCAAAAATTGAGCATATTTTTTTCGTTGCATGCAGATATAGGCAGATACGCACCTTGTCGCCGCCTTTGGCCCCCTCCGGAGAGGGAGCCAAGGAGGGACGGAGCCGCTAAAAGCCCGCCAAATGCATGGGATCCCGATGGGGGAACTCCCGAAAAACCGCATCCCAGCTTCTAACATGGCCATCGGTCGCATCCGCCCATGGGGCAAAGCGATCCAGATACCGATTGGCAATGGAAGGCACGCCCCAATCATCTTCACGGTGTGTCATGGGCTGAAGCACGACCAGCTTAAAATTCCGCGCCAGGAATTTCTCGCGCAACAGGGAGACCACCTTCTCAGCCCGCTCTCGCACATCAGACTCCTCGGTCGTATAAAACAACACCTTGGATTCCGTGGAAGAAAGAACCGTTTTAAACTTTTTAATCAAATACAGCGCCTTGGATTGATGAGCTTTCAAGGCCTCCGTCTCACCGTGAATCTCCGAAAGATCAGCATCCACCCAATGAAAATGGTAATCATGGGACTTATCCCTTACCAAATTACCATTCCCTTCGTAGATCAGATTTCCGGGCTGGACAACGTTCGAAAAATCGGAATCGAGTATAGATATGAGTGAATTGAATTCAGTAACATTCCACGAAAAGAATCCAGATCGGTCTTCCTGCAAGACCCGACGGAACTGGAATGCAGGTTCACAGTTGCGGCCAAGAGAAATATAATGATCGTAACGCATTCGGCCTTCCTCTACACCCCGATCTGTGAACATCATTTCCAGGAGCAAGGCACCCAGGACAAAGTCGCGAGCTGCGCGCGTTTACGCGAGCAAAGTGCATGCGACATTCGCAACCCTAACCTTTTGCCATGCTTGCAGGACCATTGCGCCACTGCACGAAATTGCGGCGCAGCCCAAAACGGACGGCGAATTTGCGACAGCATGCCGTCACGACAACGTTTCTATTGCGGCGGCAAGCCCGCCACGTGCTCTGCCATCAGTCGTCGGTAGCGCAGCGCCGAGAGCGGCAACATGGCGAGATAGAGAACGCTGCACACAGACAGAACCAACCAGGGGTAACTGGCCAGCAGCCCGGCAAACACCGCGAAGAGCACGAACAGCGGCAGCACCATATCCCGCCGGACCCGCTTGCCGAGCGTCTTGCCCGACCAGGCAGGCACCTTGGAGATCATCAGCACGCCGATGGCGAGGCAATAGATCAGCGCCATGGGCGCACTCAGGGTCACGTGCGGAATGCCGAGGAGTTCCAGATAAACCGGCAGCAGCACGGTGATGGCGCCTGCCGGAGCCGGAATGCCGGTGAAGAAGTCGGCGGTGAAGGCCGGACGGTTGGGATCATCCAGCATCACGTTGAAGCGGGCGAGCCGCAGTGCTGCGCAGATGGCGAAGATGAGGGCGCCGATCCAGCCCAGCGAGCCCGCCTCGTCCAGCCCCCAGAGATAGAGGATGAGCGCTGGCGCGCAGCCGAAATTCACGAAGTCCGCGAGGCTGTCCAGCTCTGCCCCGAAGCGCGAGGTGCCCTTCAGCGCCCGCGCCAGCCGACCGTCCACGCCGTCCAGCAGAGCCGCAAAGACGATGGCCGCCAGCGCCAGTTCCATGCGGTGCTCGATGGCCATGCGCACTGCGGTCAGGCCCGAGCACAGGGCCAGCAGGGTGACCATGTTGGGCAGCAGCAGCCGCAGCGGAATGCGGGCGAAACGGCGCGGCCGCTCCGTGCTCTGGCCGTTGGGGTCGAAGGGCGGGAAAGGCAGGGTCATCTCAGCCTCACGAGACCCGGAAGGCGATGTCACGGGTGGGTGCGGCGTCGTAATCGGCGAGGATGGTCTCGCCGGCGACGGTGAGTTGCCCCTCGGAGACGAGAACCCGCGTGCCCACGGGGAGATAGACATCGACCCGCGAGCCGAAGCGGATGAGGCCGAAGCGCTCGCCGGCGCCGATCGTCTCGCCTTCATGCACGAAGCTGACGATTCGCCGGGCGATGAGGCCCGCGATCTGCACCACGCCCACCACACCGTTGGGGCCGTGGATGATGAGGCCGTTGCGCTCATTGTCCTCGCTCGCCTTGTCGAGCTCGGCATTGAGGAAAAGGCCCGGCTTGTAGGCGATCTTCTCGATGCGGCCGGTGACCGGCGCACGGTTCACATGGACGTTGAAGACGTTCATGAAGATGGAGATGCGCAGCAGCGGCACCTCGGAGAGGCCAAGCTCGCGCGGCGGAAGTGCAGGGCCGATCTGGGAAATACGCCCGTCCGCCGGCGCCACCACGAGCCCCTCGCGCAGCGGCGTGACGCGCTGCGGATCGCGGAAGAAAAGCGCGGTCCAGATGGCAAGGCCCACCGCCAGCATGCCGAAGAAGGTGGACACCGACAGGAGGCCGATGGCGATCACGACCGCAATGGCGATGAAGGGATAGCCCTCGCGATGGATCGGAACGAGCGACTTGCGGATGGAGGTGAGAACGGACACGCGTGTCTCCGGATGCGCCCCGAGGGCTTTTCTGGCGCCAAGAGGTAGTGGCGGGGCGCTCCGGCGTCAAATATCCTGCGCGGAGGGCAGCCATGTGGCAGCCCTACCCCGCGCCGATCCGGCGTCAAAGCACCCGGCGGGCCGGCACACGGAACTTGGCGTCGATCACCTCGATGCCTCCCGCCTCGTGATAGGTGTGGACCCCGGTCGCCACCGCCTTGCCCTGCCGGGGCACATGGTCCGGCGTCACGACAAGGGCGACGTGTTCCGCATAGTGGCCCGCCGACAGTTCATCGACCATGTTGAACTCCAGCGCCCGCCCGTAGCTGCCGGACCCGTCCTGGCTTGGCCGGAACAGCTTTCCCGACCGCTGGAACAGCGCACCCGCGCCGCGCGCCCGGCGCACGTCATAGGACAGGGGGTTCTCCGGATGCGGCTCCCACGGGCCGTGAAGCGTCTCGGAGAAGAACAGATGCAGGCTGGAGGTGCGGCTGCGCAGATCCACGACGGTGGCGAACAGGTACCAGTGCCCGTCCTGCTGCCAAAGTGCCGCATCCACGACATTGCCCTGCAACAGCACCCGGTCCTTTTCCCAGTGATGCGGAAACGCCACGGCCCGGTAGAGCGCCAATTCCCCGGCCTCTAGGCTCTCCGGCATCATGAAGATCTCGCCCTCGGCCTCGAAGACCTGGGGAAACGACAGGTGAAAGGGCAAGGCGAGGCAGGGGGAGACAGGGCCGATGCCGTCTGCACCGATCTGCGCCACGCTGATGATGGCCGGCTGGCCCCGATAACTGTCGCACTCGAAGAAGACGTAAGGCTGGCCGTGGTGCCAGAACACGAACGGATCCGCGTAGCACAGGCCCTTGGGCGACGGCACGAATGCGAATCCAGACAGGTCCACGCTGCCGCGCTCGGGCTGCACGGCGAAGGTTGTGCCCGAACGGCGCACCGCGATCTGCCAGTGCTCCACCTGCCGCGGACCGAATTTGTGGCGCAGCTTGCAGGCGAGCGTGCCCAGAAACCAGCGCAGGAACTCGCCGTTGGATGGGGTCCGGTAGATGACCCGCCGCCCGCGATAGGGCACGGCGGGATAGGCCTGCGCCAGCAGATGCTCGATCCCTTGCTCGTGCAGCACCTTCAGGCGGGCGATGACGAAGTGGACGGAGCCCCAGAAGACCGTAATCCGGTTGCGCCGGACGGAAATGGAGAGGTCGTTGGAAAAGATGCCCTTCTCCAGCACCGTCCCGCCGTCCAGATGCTGATCGAGGATCTGGAGCACGGCGCCGGAGCGCGGATTGCCCTCGGCCATCTCCCAGAATTGCGGCGGCGCGCCGCGATAGAATTCCGGATCGCCGTGATGGTAGGACCAGATCCCACAGCGCGCGGCTGTGAGAATATCGCCTTTGAGGATGTTGAAGCCGAACCGCAGCAGCACGTCCAGCTTGTATTCCCGCACGGTCTCCACCGCTTCGGCGGGAAAGCGATGGACAAAGCCGCTCGCCTGGGGCTCGACCACGAGGCGCGGAATGTCCGAGAGTTCATGGCTCACATCCACCATGCGCAGAGGATCGGCCTGCGGGTTGCGGGCGAGCTTCTCCTCAAGCCTGGTATAGAGGGCGTAGCAGAAGGTGCGCCGGCGCGCCTTGGTGCGCAGGACGCGCCACGCGCGCTTAAGCCAGCTGAGCTTTTCCGCAAGCTGGCTTTGTCCGTCCTTGCGCTCCACCACCAGAACGATGTCGGCGAAATCGCACGCGCGAATGTGCTCGATCACCGCCGCCGCAAAGGCCGGAACGTGATCGCCATCGACCAGCAGGCCGATCCGCAATCTGGGGCCCGCTTGGTCCGACTGGAAATAGAAGCGATCAATCACGGGGACACCCACCGCACGAATTTACCGCATAGCATGGGAGCCCGTCTTGTGTGCAAGTGGGATTGTTCCAATCTTGCACGCCTGCGGGCGTCCACACCGGCTATGGCGGGCGGGGCAATCAGCGCGGTGTCAGACGGCCGAACTCGGCTCCTCTTCGCGATGCGCCACGAGATGCGGCTCCTCCCGCTGCGGCTCGGCCTCCGGCTCCGGTGAGGCGGCCGCCTCCAGCAGCTTCTTGCGGGCGTCGTCCGCCTCGCGCTGGCGCTGCCAGAGGGCAGCATAAAGACCGCCCTTGGCGAGCAACTCCGGATGCGTGCCCCGCTCGGCCACACGCCCCTGCGAGAGCACGAGGATTTCGTCGGCATTGATGACGGTGGAGAGGCGATGGGCAATCACCAGCGTCGTGCGGCCGCGCGACACGCGGTCGAGCGCGTCCTGGATCTCCCGTTCCGTATGGCTGTCGAGCGCGGAGGTCGCCTCGTCGAGCACCAGAATGGGCGGCGCCTTCAGGATGGTGCGAGCGATGGCCACTCGCTGCTTCTCGCCGCCCGAGAGCTTCAGCCCGCGCTCGCCCACCTCGGTCTTGTAGCCCTTCGGCGTCGCGCGGATGAAGGCGTCGATCTGCGCCAGACGCGCCGCCTCCTCCACCTCTGCCTCGGTGGCGTCTGCCCGGCCATAGCGGATGTTGTATGCGATGGTGTCGTTGAACAGCACGGTGTCCTGCGGAACCATGCCGATGGCGGCCCGCAAGCTGTCCTGCGAAACATCACGGATGTCTTGCCCGTCGATGGTGATGCGCCCGCCCTTCACGTCATAGAAGCGGAACAGCAGGCGCGAGATGGTGGACTTGCCCGCGCCGGACGAACCGACGATGGCGAGCGTGCGCCCGGCCGGCACCTCGAAGGTAACGCCCTTGAGGATGTCCCGGTCGGGGTCGTAGGCAAAGCGCACGTCCTCGAAGCGGACGGTGCCTCCTGCGATCTTCAGCGCCGGCGCGTCCGGCCGATCCTCTATCTCGGGATCGCGGGCCAGCACCGCGAACATCGCCTCGATGTCCACGATGGCCTGCTTGATCTCGCGATAGATCATGCCGAGGAAGTTCAGGGGCTGGTAAAGCTGGATCATCATGGCATTGACCATGACGAAGGCGCCCAGGCTCTGGCGGCCGGCGCGCACGTCATAGGCCGCCATGACCATCACCGCCGTGAGGCCGAGGGTGAAGATGAAGGCCTGCCCGGCGTTCAGCCACGCGAGCGAGGTGAAGGTCCGCACCGTCGCCTGCTCGTAGCGCGCCATGGAACGGTCGTAGCGGTTGCGCTCGCGCGTCTCCGCTCCGAAATACTTCACTGTCTCGTAGTTGAGCAGGCTATCAACCGCCTTGGTGTTGGCCTCGGTATCGCTCTCGTTCATGTCCCGGCGGATGGCGATGCGCCACTCGCTGGCCGCATAGGTGAACCAGGTGTAGAGCGCGACCGTCAGCGACACCGCCACCACATAGCGCCAGTCGAAGGCGAACAGCAGAACCGCAAGCACCAGCACCATCTCGACGATGGTCGGCGCGAGTTGGAGCACCAGCATCCGCACGATGGTCTCGATACCCTCGCGGGCCCGCTCCAGCACACGGGTAAGGCCGCCGGTCTTGCGCTCCAGATGGAAGCGCAGGGACAGGGCGTGCATGTGCTCGAAGGTCTCGGTGGCGAGCCGGCGCACCGCGTGGAGCGCCACGGCGGCGAACATGCCGTCGCGCAGCTGCGTGATGCCCGCCATCACGATGCGGCTGAAGCCATAGGCGAGCGTGAGAAGGACGGGAGCCGCCAGCAGCCACGAGATGTCGGGGTCGCCCTGCCCGTCCGGCACATGGGCCAGCGCGTCGGTGGCCCATTTGAAGATGAAGGGCACCGCCATGGTGGCGAACTTGGCGAGGAACAGCAGGACGGTCGTCGCCATCACCCGGCGCTTCAGGTCCGGCCGGCCCACCGGCCAGAGATAGGGCCAGAGCGCCGCAATGGTCTTGCCGAGCGCGCCGCGGGCCGCCGAGACGCCCTTGAACATGCGGCGGCGGGAGGCCGCGGCCGCAGGCCCCGGTGTTGAAAGATCAGTCATGGGTACCCACTTTGACAGTCATATCGCCCGCAGGGGCGGTCTCGGGAGCGGCCGCAGGCGGCGCTCCCTCTCCGGTCTCAGCGGGGCTGGGTCGTTCGAGAGCCGCGAACAGCGCAAGGACATCGTCACGCAAGGCGGCAATCTTAGCCTTGTCGAGGCAGTAGCAGATGCGCGTGCCGTTCGGCGCGGCACGCACGAGGCCCGCTTCGACGAGGATCTTTATGTGTTGCGAGACAGTCGATTGCGCCAGAGGCAGGCCCCGGACGATCTCGCCGCACATGCAACCCTCCTGCCGCGCGAGTGTTCGCAACACAGCGACCCGCGCGGGATGGCCAAGAGCGCGGAGCATTGTCGCGAGGGTGTCGTCCGCGGCACTCATGGTCACGTCATCGGCAGGGGGCATCATCATCGTTGATCGTCGATAGACGATAAAGATGACATTCACAAGGCGGCGATGTCATTTGGCCCTTGCCGCCGCCACTCTTTCGGAAAGGAGCCGGTCCGCTAAGATGGCCGGAGAATGAACGTGCAAGCCCCCAAAGACCCAGACGGCACCATGGCCACCATCGACAGCGTGTGTGTTTACTGCGGCGCGTCCAAGGGCGCCGACCCGCGCTTCGTCGCCGAGGCCCGCGCCTTCGGGCTCGACCTCGCACACAACGGCATCCGTCTTATCTATGGCGGCGGCGGCATCGGTCTCATGGGTGAGGTCGCGTCCGCTGTGGCGCTGAACGGAGGCGAGGTGACCGGGATCATCCCGGAATTTCTCATCTCCCGCGAACGGGCCTTCGCCCACAAGGCGGAACTGATCGTCACGCAGGACATGCATGAGCGCAAACGCCTGATGTTCGAGCGGGCCGATGCCTTCGTCGCCCTGCCCGGCGGCGTCGGCACGCTGGAAGAACTGGTGGAGCAGTTGACCTGGGCCCAGCTCGGCCAGCATGCCAAGCCCATCCTGGTGCTGAACACGGCCGGCTTCTGGGATCCCTTCCTCAAGCTGCTGGACCACATGCGCGACAGCGCCTTCATCCGCGACGCGGCGCCGGTGAACCTGCTGGTGGCGAACGAGGCGTCCGAAATCCTGCCCATGCTGCGCCGGGCCGTGGCGCCCCTTTCGGAGACGACCCTCCACACGCCGGGCGACGCGGAAGCCGTCGCCCGCATGTAAGCGCGTGATCTCCCGCCGGCCCCGCGCCGGCGGACGCGCACGACGGCCGGGCTGAACCGATCAGCTACGATAACGTAAACGCTCGCGCTTAGGGATATGTGATTTTCAGAAGAGAGATGGTGCCCAGGGGCGGAATCGAACCACCGACACTGCGATTTTCAGTCGCATGCTCTACCAACTGAGCTACCTGGGCGCCGGGCGGTGCGTGACCGCCTCAGAGCCGCGTGTATAGAAGGTACGGCCGGGCCTGTCCATAGGAGGGCGCCGGCAACGTGCAGCCTGTGGATATTTCGTCGGGCAAGTGCCCGAAAACCCCAGCAATCGCAACATATTCAGCCGCAATTCCCACGCAAGTGCCGCCCCGCGACCCACCTGAAACCGTCCGCAAAGGCTTCCGATTTTCTCGCAGCGACGATGGGCCCTGCGGCGGCGATCCCGTGCGCCCCGCCCGTCCCGCATGGCAGTTCCTCCGGCCTTAAGCAGGGATCCCCCGTCTCGGTATCGTCATGAGGCTCTGGGGCAGAGCGCCGTCATTCTCCCGCGGCGCCGGCGGAGGCCAGTCGTGCCGTTCACCCCAACCGCGCTCCCATCCGCAACCGCTCCGAAGCGCGCCTCCGAGACCCGCGGCAGGCGGCACTTTTCGGGTCGAGTACACATGGATAACACCGGGAAATCCTGTTTCCGTGCGGCTTTCCGAAAAACAGCGACAACAATGACCGGCAACGCCCCCTTGACGCGATACACCGCCATGGCCGAGGTAGCTAGACATTGAGTAGCAGCTTCAGACTGTCGAGATCACGACTTGGGCCGAGCCGACCCAAGTCTTGATATGCAGCCGCACTTTGCGCAGGCGGACAGTTGAATAGCTTTCAATACCATCCCCACCCCGCAGTGGATGCAGAAATGCCCAATCGTTCCGTTCTGGCCAAGCGCCTGCAATATCTCCTTGCCGCGACCGCATTGAGCCTGCTGGCCCAGCCGGCCCTCGCGCAGAGCGCCAATTCGTTCCTGACCCCCGAATATTATCGCTCAGGCGCCCTGGCGCAGGTGAACGCGGCCGCAGCCTATGCGCTCGGCTTCACCGGCGCCGGCGTGACGGTTGGCGTGGTGGACAGCGGCCTCGATACGCGGCATCCGGAATTCACCGGCAGGATCGTGCCCGGCTATGACTTCGCCAACAATGTGCCGATCCAGCTCAATGAGGATCACGATACGGACGCGAGCTCGCCAGCGCACGGAACGCATGTGGCCGGTATCATCGCCGCCGCACGGAACGGCACGGAGATGCAGGGCGTCGCCTATAACGCCAAGATCCTTCCGGTCATCTATAATGAAAGCACAAACAATCCGGACACGTACTTTTCCGCAGCCTGGACCTACATCGCTGCGCAGAATGTGCCCATCGTCAACAACAGCCTCGGCCTGAACGACTGCGTCCGGCGCCCGACCGACAAGTGCAACGTCACCGAATATACGCGTGCCGAGGTCGATTCCCTGTATCCGACGATGCTCGCCTCCATGCGGGCGACCGCGGCGGCCGGGACGCTGATGGTGTTCGCCACCGGCAATGAGGCCCAGTCCAGTCCGGACGTGCTCGGCGGCATGCCCTATCTGGTGCCGGAGCTGAAGAACAACTGGCTCGCGGTCGGAGCGGTGGATGCGAACAACACCATCGCCAATTTCAGCAACCGCTGCGGCGTCGCCAAGGACTGGTGCCTCGTGGCGCCGGGCGTCGCCATCTATTCCACGGTGACGCTGGGCGAAGGAACCGGCACCGATGGCGGTTATGGAGACAAGTCCGGCACCTCCATGGCGACGCCGGTCGTCTCCGGCGTCGCGGCGCTGGTCAAGGAAGCCTTCCCCTGGTTCACCGCCTATGACCTGCAGCAGACGCTGCTCACCACCGCGACCGACCTCGGCGCGCCCGGGGTGGACGACGTCTATGGCTGGGGCCTTGTGAACGCCGCCAAGGCCGTGCTCGGCTATGGCCAGTTCGTCACCACGACGACGCTCGACACGAAGGGCTATAGCTCCACCTTCAGCAACGACATCTCCGGCACCGGCGGGCTCGTCAAGGCGGGCACCGGCACGCTGACGCTCATCGGCACGAACACCTACTCCGGCGGCACCACCATCACAGGCGGCACGCTCCAGATCGGCAATGGCGGCACGACGGGCTCCATCACCGGCAACGTTCTGGACAACGGCACACTCGCCTTCAACCGCTCGGACGCGCTCACTTATGGCGGCGTGGTGTCCGGCGCCGGCAATCTCGTGAAGGCGGGCGCCGGCACGCTCACCCTCACCGGCGCCAACACCTATACCGGCGGCACGACGATCAGCTCTGGGACGCTCCAGATCGGCAATGGCGGCACCACCGGCGCCATCGTCGGCAATGTGGCCAACAGCGGCACGCTCGCCTTCAAGCGTTCCGACATGCTGACCTTTGGCGGCGCAGTCTCCGGCACCGGAAGTCTCGTCCAGGCCGGCACCGGCACCACCATCCTCACCGGCACCAACACCTACACCGGCGGCACGACCATCAGCTCCGGGACGCTCCAGATCGGCAATGGCGGCACCTCCGGCTCCATCATCGGCAATGTGGTGGACAATGGCACGCTGGCCTTCAACCGCTCGGACAGCTTCATCTTCAGCGGCGCCATCTCCGGCACCGGCAATCTGGTGAAGGACGGCGCCGGCACCCTCTCGCTCACCGGCAACAATTCCTATACCGGCCTCACGGCGGTGATCGGCGGCCAGCTTTCGGTCAACGGCGCCTTTGCGTCCCAGCTCGCCATCGGCAGCTCGGGCACCTTGCGCGGCACCGGCACGCTGAACGGCCCGCTGGTGGTCGCCGGCCGCCTCGCCCCCGGCAACTCGCCCGGCACCCTCACGGTGGCCGGCCCGGTCACCTTCGCCTCCGGCTCCACCTTCCAGACCGACATCGACGGCACGGGAACGGGGACCGGCGTGGGCAATTACTCGCGCCTCGTCACAACGGGCTCCAGCGGCACGGTGACGGTCACCGGCGGCACGATTAGGCCGACGCTGCGCGGCATCACCGGCAGCGCCACGAACAGCTACACGCCGAGCCTCGGCAGCAGCTACACGGTGATCCAGACGAGCGCCGGTCTTGCCGGCTCCTTCTCGGGCCTCGCCCAGCCGGCGAGCGGCCTGCCCACCTCCACGCGCTTCGATGCGCTCTACACGCCCACCAGCCTCAGCCTCGTGGTGACGCCGCTCTCCTATGGCACGCTGGCGGCGAACGGCCTTGCCAGCACCGCCAACACCAATGCCACGGGCGCGGCGCTCGACAGCTTCCGTCCGACGGCCGGCGTTGCCATGGCCGGCACCACCGGCCTCCTGTTCGGCAATCTCTACACCCTCACCCCGGCCGCTTTGCCCTATGCCCTCGCCCAGCTCTCGGGCGAGGCCCATGCCTCCGCGGCCGCGCAGGTGTTCGAGGATGCCCGGCAGGTGCGCTCGGCCATCTATGACCGCCTCGACGGCTCCGCCGCCGCCAAGGCCGGCACCGACAGCGCCCGGCTTTCCAAGAGCCTCGATATCGCCATCTGGGCCACGGGCTATGGCGGCTGGGGCAATGCCTCCGGCAGCGGAGCCTACAAGCTCGACTGGACGCAGAGCGGCTTCATCGGCGGCGCGGACGTGGAGGTGTTCGGCAACACGCGGCTCGGCCTTGCGCTCGGCACCGGCTCGTCGGCCGGCAATGTTGGCAGCCTGAATTCCAGCGTGGACAACAGCCATACGGATCTCGCCGCCTATGGTGCCACCCGCTTCG
The DNA here is from genome assembly GCF_004364705.1 of Azorhizobium sp. AG788. Taxonomy (NCBI): domain Bacteria; kingdom Pseudomonadati; phylum Pseudomonadota; class Alphaproteobacteria; order Hyphomicrobiales; family Xanthobacteraceae; genus Azorhizobium; species Azorhizobium sp. AG788. Next base: position 49,077 of record NZ_SOBM01000004.1, on the reverse strand, counting down.
GCGCCCTGCTCGCCAAGTATGGCGTCGCCTATAGCTGGAACAACATCGACACCAGCCGCACGGTGGCCTTCTCCGGCCTGTGGAACCAGCTCGGCAGCAGCGCGGACGGCAACACCACGCAGGTGTTCGGTGAACTGTCCTACGACTTCAAGGTCAACCAGGCACAGGTCTCGCCCTTCGCCTCGGTCGCCTACGTGAAGCAGGACTTCGATGCCTTCGAGGAGACCGGCGGCGCGGTGGCGCTCTATGGCTCGACGCTCGGCACGACGACGACCCTCACCACGGTGGGTGCCCGCGTCAGCACCGACATCGCCCTCGGCAACGGCACGCTGACGCCCAGCGCCAAGCTCGGCTGGCAGCACGCCTTCGGCGACACCGCCACCGGAGCGACCATGTGGTTCGCGGGCTCCAACCCCTTCCTCGTCACCGGCACGCCCATCGCCCGCGATGCGCTCGCCCTGAACCTGGGACTGGCCTACGGCTTCACGAACAACGTCAGCGCCTCGGTCGCCTATGACGGCGTGCTGGCGGCGGATGCGCAGGACTCCACCCTCAAGGCCAATCTGAAGGTCGCCTTCTGACCGGCCTTCCCTGAAACGGGCGCGCTCCGGCCGGAGCGCGCTTCAGGGTGCGGCCGCGACCCGGGGCGGGGCCGCGGCCCGGTCTCCCGCCCCGTACCGGACACACACCGTGCGGGGCGGGAGACGGAACGCTCCGCCGGGACCCAAGGCAATTTTCAGGTTGATGATTGGCACCGACGCGCGCAGCGGTATGTTCTGCATCTGGTAGTTTGGTCATTCCCGCCCGAAAGGGAGGGAGGCCCGAGAAGGACATGAGAGTGCCGGACCGCAGAAGCAAAGCCGCCAAGGACGAAACCGAGACAGCCTCCTACATCACGGGTTCCGGTGCGCCCGCCGCCGGCGCGACCAGCCTCGAGCAGGCCCTCGGAATCCAGGTCCGCTCCATCCGGCGCCAGCTCGACCTCACCGTCTCCGATCTCGCCAATGCGGCGGGAATCTCCGTGGGCATGCTCTCGAAGATCGAGAACGGGCAGATCTCCCCCTCCCTCTCCACGCTCCAGTCCGTCGCGCGGGCGCTCAACGTGCCTATCACGGCGCTGTTCTCCACCTTCGAGGAGCGGCACGACTGCTCCTATGTGAAGGCGGGCCAGGGCGTCGTCATCGAGCGCCGCGGCACGAAGGTGGGCCACCAGTACGAACTGCTGGGCCACGGGCTCGGCGGCGATATCGTGGTGGAGCCCTATCTCATCACGCTCACGCAGGAAGCCGTGCCCTACACCAGCTTCCGCCATGGCGGGGTGGAGTTCATCCACATGCTGTCCGGCGAGGTGGTCTATCGCCACGGCGACCGCACCTACCACCTGCGGCCCGGCGATTCCCTCATGTTCGATTCCGCGGCGGCCCATGGACCGGAGGAATTGATCACCCGCCCGATGACCTATCTCTCCATCATCGTCTACAGTCGGCAGGCGGAGTGATTTTCTTCGCAGGAAAATAATATTCCCCCCATTGACGATTCCGGCGGCGCGACGTACCAAATCTCCATGGCCCCGAAGGGCGATGGAGCAACGCCATGTGCGGCATTGTCGGCATCTTTCTGAAAGACCCGAAGCTCGAACCCGAGCTCGGCCAAATGCTCTCTTCCATGCTCTGCGTGATGACCGATCGGGGGCCGGACAGTGCCGGCTTCGCGGTCTATGGCGCCGGCACGGCGGACCATGTGAAGCTCTCGCTGCGGGCAGCGGCGGGCTATGATTTCGAGGCGCTGGCCCGCAGCCTCTCGGTGAGCGCCGGCGGCGCGCCGGGCCTCTCCGTCCGCGCCACCCACGCCGTCATCGAGGTGCCGGCCGCTGCCGAGGCAGCGGTGCGCGCGGCCCTGGCCACCGACCATCCGGAGGTCGCCCTGGTGGGCTCCGGCGCCCGCATGGAAATCTTCAAGGAAGTGGGCCTGCCGAGCGACGTGGCGCTGCGCTTTGATCTATCGAAGATGCGCGGCACCCACGGCATCGGCCACACCCGCATGGCCACCGAAAGCGCCGTGACCACCGCCGGCGCCCATCCCTTCTCCACCGGCCGCGACCAGTGCCTCGTGCACAATGGCTCGCTGTCGAACCACAACGACCTGCGCCGCGTGCTCACCCGCGAAGGCCTCACCTTCGCCACCGAGAACGACAGCGAGGTGGCCGCCGGCTATCTCACCTGGCGCATGCGCGAGGGCGCGACACTCGGCGAGGCACTGAAGGCGGGCCTCGACGATCTCGATGGCTTCTACACCTTCGTGGTGGGCACCGAGAGCGGCTTCGGCGTGCTGCGCGATCCCATCGCCTGCAAGCCCGCCGTGATGGCCGAGACCGACCAGTATGTGGCCTTCGGCTCCGAATACCGGGCGCTCGTGGACCTGCCCGGCATCGCCAAGGCCAAGGTCTTCGAACCCGAACCCGCCACCGTCTATTTCTGGGACCGCGCAGCATGACCGCGCCAGCAACCGACCTCACCTTCGATCTCGCCGCCCAGCCGCTGCGCGAGTTGAACGCCGCCCTCCACAAGGCGGGCGTTGAGACCAACGCCCGCCGCTGGCATGTGGCGAACCCCAACGGCCGCCATGCGCTGGCGGTTGGCATCAACGCCCCGCTGGAGGTCGAGATCGACGGCCACGTTGGGTATTACTGCGCCGGCATGAACCAGCAGGCCCGCGTGACCATCAACGGCAATGCGGGCGTCGGCGTCGCCGAGAACATGATGAGCGGCTTCGTCCATGTGAAGGGCGATGCCAGCCAGGCGGCGGGCGCCACCGCCCATGGCGGCACGCTGCTGATCGAGGGCAATGCCTCGGCCCGCTGCGGCATCTCCATGAAGGGCGTGGACATCATCGTGAAGGGCTCCATCGGCCACATGAGCGCCTTCATGGGGCAGGCCGGCCACCTCATCGTATTCGGCGATGCGGGCGATGCGCTGGGGGACAGCCTCTATGAAGCGAAACTCTTCGTGCGCGGCACGGTGCAGAGCCTCGGCGCCGACTGCATCGAGAAGGAGATGCGCGAGGAGCACAAGGCGCTGCTGGCGGAAAAGCTGAGCGCAGCCGGCCTTGCCGGGACCATCGATGTCTCGGAATTCAAGCGCTACGGCTCGGCCCGGCGGCTCTACAACTTCCACATCGACAATGTCGATGCCTATTGAGCGGGAGACAACCATGACCGCGCACAACAACGTGCCCCGCACCCTGCCCCGCTTCTCCTCCACCTTCGATCCGCACACCCTGTCCGAGATCCGGCGCGCGGCAGCGACCGGCATCTATGACATCCGCGGCGGCGGCACTAAGCGCAAGCTGCCGCATTTCGACGACCTGCTGTTCCTCGGCGCCTCCGTGTCGCGCTATCCGCTGGAAGGCTATCGCGAGAAGTGCGGCACCGACGTGGTGCTCGGCACGCGCTTCGCCAAGAAGCCGGTCCGCCTCAGGACGCCCGTGACCATCGCCGGCATGAGCTTCGGCGCGCTGTCGGCCAATGCCAAGGAAGCGCTGGGGCGCGGCGCCTCGGCCATGGGCACCTCCACCACCACGGGCGACGGCGGCATGACGCCGGAGGAGCGCCAGAGCTCGCAGACGCTGGTCTATCAGTATCTGCCCTCGCGCTACGGCATGAATCCCAACGATCTGCGCAAGGCGGACGCCATCGAGATCGTGATCGGCCAGGGCGCCAAGCCCGGCGGCGGCGGCATGCTGCTCGGCCAGAAGATCACCGAGCGCGTCGCCGGTATGCGCACCCTGCCCGCCGGCATCGACCAGCGCTCGGCCTGCCGCCATCCCGACTGGACCGGCCCCGATGATCTGGAGATCAAGATCGAGGAGCTGCGCGAGCTGACCGACTGGGAAAAGCCCATCTATGTGAAGGTCGGCGCCTCCCGCCCCTATTACGACATCTCGCTTGCCGTGAAGTCGGGCGCCGATGTGGTGGTGCTGGACGGCATGCAGGGCGGCACCGCCGCAACGCAGGACGTGTTCATCGAGCATGTGGGCATCCCGATCCTTGCCGCCATCCGCCCGGCGGTGCAGGCGCTGAAGGACCTCGGCATGCACCGCAAGGTGCAGCTCATCGTCTCCGGCGGCATCCGCAATGGCGCGGACGTGGCGAAGGCGCTCGCGCTGGGCGCCGATGCGGTCGCCATCGGCACGGCGGCTCTGGTGGCGCTGGGCGACAATGATCCGATCCACGAGGCCGAATATCAGGCGCTCGGCTCCACCGCCGGGGCCTATGACGACTGGCACGAGGGCAAGGACCCGGCGGGCATCACCACGCAGGATCCAGCGCTCGCGGCCCGTCTCGATCCGGTGAAGGCCGGGCGACGCCTTGCCAACTATCTCGCCGTGATGACGCTGGAGGCGCAGACCATCGCCCGTGCCTGCGGCAAGAGCCATCTGCACAATCTGGAGCCGGAGGACCTCGTGGCCCTCACCATGGAAGCGGCCGCCATGGCTGGCGTGCCGCTTGCAGGCACCGACTGGATTCCGGGCAAGGGCGGCTTCTGATCGCTCACCCCACCCCGCGTCGTCCCGAAGGGCGGCGCGGGCTTTTCACATAAAGCCTCCCAGACGAACCAAATTCAGGGGAACACACATGGCCCGTTTGCCGAAGCAGGTGAAGGACGCGGAAGGCCGCGCCTCGGCCGCCAGCGCCAGCCTTGCGACGATCGCGCAGGAGCGCGGCATCAAGTATTTCCTCATCTCCTACGTGGACCTGTTCGGTGGCCTGCGCGCCAAGCTCGTGCCAGCCAGCGCCATCGACGAGATGCAGAAGGCGGGCGCGGGTTTCGCCGGCTTCGCCACCTGGCTCGACATGAGCCCGGCCGATCCGGACCTCTTCGCCGTGCCGGATCCGTCCTCCCTCATCCAGCTGCCCTGGAACCCGGAAGTGGGCTGGCTCGCCTCCGACCTCGTCATGGACGGCAAGATCGTGGAGCAGGCGCCGCGGTCGGTTCTGAAAGCCCAGCTCGCCCGCGCCGAGGCCCTCGGCTATGAGATGAAGAGCGGCGTCGAGTGCGAATATTTCCTCATCTCCGCCGATGGCTCGGCCATCCATGACGGATCGGACACCGCCGCCAAGCCCTGCTACGACCAGTCTGCCCTGATGCGCCAGTATGGCGTCATCAAGGAGATCTGCGACAGCATGCTCCAGCTCGGCTGGGGCGCCTATCAGAACGACCATGAGGACGCCAACGGCCAGTTCGAGATGAACTGGAATTATGACAACGCCCTCATCACGGCGGATCGGCACGTCTTCTTCAAATATATGGTGAAGAGCATCGCCGAGAAGCATGGCCTGCGCGCCACCTTCATGCCGAAGCCCTTCATCAACCTCACCGGCTCGGGCTGCCACGTGCATGTGTCGCTGTGGAAGAAGGGCGGCAACGCCTTCTCCGATCCGAAGGGGGAACTGGGCGTCTCGCAGCTCGGCTACCACTTCATTGGCGGCCTCATCCACAATGCGGATGCGCTCTGCGCCCTCACCAATCCGACGGTGAATTCCTACAAGCGCATCAATGCCCCGCGCACTATTTCCGGCGCCACCTGGGCGCCGAACACGGTGACCTACACGGGCAACAACCGCACCCACATGATCCGCATTCCGGACGCGGGCCGCTTCGAATTCCGCCTCGCGGATGGCGCGGCGAACCCCTACCTGTTGCAGGCGGGCGTGCTGGCCTCGGGCCTCGACGGAATCGAGAACGAGCGCGATCCGGGCAAGCGGCTCGACATCAACATGTACACGGAAGGCCACAAGGTGCGCGGCGCCAAGCGCCTGCCGCTGAACTTGCTGGACGCCCTGCGCGCACTCGAAAAGTCCAAGGTGCTGAAGGACTCCCTCGGCTCCGCGCTGGTGGACGGCTATCTGAAGCTGAAGACCGAGGAATGGAACGCCTATTCCCGCCACCTCACCCAGTGGGAACGCGAGCACACCCTGGACATCTGAGGGCGCTCTTGGAGATCCCGAACGCCCCTTCCCCCTCCCCATCCCTCCCCCGCAAGCGGGAGAGGGGGCCTGTTGCGCCAGCCGCAGCGACAGGTGCGAAATTCTGGCGGGGAAAGCCCTCTCCCGCTTGCGGGGGAGGGTTGGGAGGGGGCAGACCCCGATGAAAAAGAGCCCGGGCCCGAAATTTCCAAGCGGGCTCTGAAGCCCGATATCGCCGACCAAACCGGCCCCCGGCATGCCCATGCCGGGGGCTTTTGTTTTGGCTATTCCGGCGCCGGCGAGGACAGCGGCTTGTCCTTCTCGACAATATAGGTGATGGCGAGGCGCACCTTCTCGCTGCCCACCTGGAAGGCATGGGGCACCTCGGGCGGGATCTGGAAGCCGTCGCCCGCGGCCATGACCCGGTCGGGCTGCCCCTTCACCGAGAGCGTGCCGCCGCCGGCGACCAGAACGGTCGATTCCACGCCGGGATGGGTGTGGCGCGCCACCTTCAGGCCGGCGTCGAACTCCGCCGTCATCAGGATGCAGACATATTTGTCGCCGGGAAATTCCGTCTCTGCAGGACGGTGCGCACCACGCCCGGCGTCTGCGCCACCGCATCGGCGCCAGAGGCCACCATCCCCACCGCTGCGCAGACTGCGCAGGATACAAACCCTCGTCTGCTGAGCATGTCCCTCTCCCTGGTGTCCTGCCGCTTTTTACGGATGAGACAGCCTCGGCACTCACCCAGCCGAGACTGGTCCCGCGTTCGTCAGTTGCTTCGTTGCGCGGTCCGCCAGCATCAAGACGCAAGCATCCGCAACGGAACGCTAACCCGGTACCAAGGGACTGCCAAGCAGAAGGTACCCGCGCAATCGGAAGCGCGACACCAAGCTGGACACCCTGAAATTTAAAGAGGCAGCATTCAACATTGCCTCTTCAGATTGAGTCCGCGCCTTGATTTTAGGGCATGATATCCTCAATCATTGAATTTAAGAATCTGGGAGTGGGCGACGATGAACGATGGATTCGAGGCTCTGCAAGAGGGGCTCAAGAGATGCCAGCTCATAAAAAGCGTCAGCTTAAACGAAGACAAAACTCTAATGAGAATTAGATGCGAGTTTGATCTAGATCACTCAGACGTAAATGAACGAACCTTAAATTATATAAATGAGACCATTAAAAACGTTTCAAAAAGTTTTCCAGAAATTAACATTCCATTTGAAATAGACCCCATATAAATATTGGGTCTATATTTTCTTCTCTTTGATTGGCGAGGCGCCGAAGCGGGCCTTGTAGGCGCGGGAGAAATGGCTGGTGGAGACGAAGCCCGTCGCCATGGCCACCTGCGCCACCGGCAACGCCGTCTGCTTGAGCAGGGAGCGGGCGCGATCGAGCCGCACCCGCAGATAATGGGCGCCCAGTGTCTCGCCCAGATGGTCGGCGAACAGCCGCTCCAGCTGGCGCACGGAGATGCCCGCCAGGGCCGCCAGCTCCTGCCGCGTGGCCGGCTCCTCCAGCCGCGCCTCCATTTCCGCCAGAACGCTCAGCACCTTGGCATTACCGATGCCGAAACGTTCGCGGGGCGCCATGCGCTGCGCGCCGGAGGCGGGGCGGGCCTGTGTGCGCAGGAACCATTCGGACACCGCGTTGGCGAGCCCCGGCCCGTGATCGCGGGCGATGAGGTCCGCCATCATGTCGAGCGTGGCGATGCCGCCCGCGCAGGTCACGCGGTCGCGGTCGATCTCATAGAGCGTGCGCTTCACGTCCAAGTCCGGAAACTCCTCCGTGAAAGCCGGGATGTGCTCCCAGTGGAGCGTGCAGCGGTGGCCCGCCAGCACGCCGGCGCGGGCGAGCGCATAAGGCCCACCCGAGATGCCCGCCAGCATGACGCCCCGGTGGGCGAGCCGGCGCAGGAAGGTGAAGGTGGCCTTGTGGCGGAAGCGCGCCGGATTGCCGCCCGCCACCGCCACCAGAGCGTCGAGCGCGAGATTCTCCCCCACCCGCTCATCGACCGCGATGGCGACGCCGTTGGAGGCCTTCACCGGCTGCCCATCCACCGAAATGTGCCGCCAGCGATAGAGATCCTGCCCCGAAAGGGCGTTGGCCGCCCGCAAGGGCTCGATGGCGCTGGCATAGGTGAGGAGCGCGAAATCCGGCAGCAGCAGGAAGCCGAAGGTGCGCGAGCTGCTGGGTGTCACGATCGTCCTTTCGTGCGCGACGTCGTTTTTCGTCAACAAAGCGTCGCTTTTGGGCATGATGCCAGAGGCGGGATGGGCGATCCATAGTCCAGCCGCGCCCCGATGCGGGACCCTTCTCAGGAACGACGATGCGCTATTCCGTCTTCAGCCTCTTGGCCAATGCCCTCACCGGGCAGAAGGGCTGGAAGCCCGCCTGGCGCGATGCCGCGCCCCAGCCCGCCTATGACGTGATCGTGGTAGGCGGCGGCGGCCACGGCCTCGCCACCGCTTATTACCTTGCGAAAGAGCATGGCATCCGCAACGTGGCAGTGATCGAAAAGGGCTGGATCGGCTCCGGCAATGCCGGGCGCAACACCACCATCATCCGCTCGAACTATCTGCTGCCGGGCAACGAGCCCTTCTATGAATGGTCCATGAAGCTGTGGGAGGGCCTGGAACAGGACCTCAACTACAATGCCATGGTCAGCCAGCGCGGCGTGCTGAACCTGTGCCACACGGACGCCCAGCGCGATGCCTATGCCCGGCGCGGCAACGCCATGCGTCTCAATGGCGCGGATGCCGAGCTGCTGGATCAGGATGGCGTGCGCGCCATGTATCCCTTCCTCGATTTCGAGAATGCGCGCTTCCCCATCAAGGGCGGCCTGCTCCAGCGGCGCGGCGGCACGGCCCGCCATGACGCGGTGGTGTGGGGCTATGCCCGCGGGGCGGACCGGCTCGGCGTCGACATCGTGCAGAATTGCGAGGTCACCGGCTTCATCCGCGAGAATGGCGCGGTGGTAGGCGTGGAGACCACGCGCGGGCCGATCCGGGCGAAGAAGGTAGGCCTTGCGGTCGCCGGCTCCACCTCGCGGCTCACCTCGAAGCTCGACATGCGCCTGCCCATCGAGAGCCACGTGCTCCAGGCCTTCGTCTCGGAAGGCCTGAAGCCGCTCATTGATGGCGTGATCACCTTCGGCGCCGGGCATTTCTACGTGAGCCAGTCCGACAAGGGCGGCCTCGTCTTCGGCGGCGACATCGACGGCTACAATTCCTATGCCCAGCGCGGCAACCTGCCGGTGGTGGAGGATGTGGCGGAGAGCGCCATGGCGCTCATCCCGCGCCTCGGCCGCGTGCGGATGCTGCGCTCCTGGGGCGGCGTCATGGACATGTCCATGGACGGCACGCCGATCATCGATCTGACGCCCATCCCCGGCCTCTATCTCAACACCGGCTGGTGCTACGGCGGTTTCAAGGCGACGCCCGCCTCCGGCTGGTGCTTCGCCTGGACGCTGGCCAAGGACGCGCCCCACGCGCTCAACGCCGCCATGCGGCTCGACCGCTTCCGTACCGGACACATCATCGACGAAAAGGGCGTCGGCGCGCAGCCGAACCTGCACTGAAGGTCTCCCGTCATGCGCATTCCCTGCCCTTACTGCGGGCTCCGCGATGCCCACGAGTTCGCCTATCTGGGCGACGCCACCGTGAAGCGCCCCGATCCCGCCGCGCCGGACGCCGAGCAGGCGTTCTATGAATATGTCTATCTGCGCGACAACCCCGCCGGCGCCCACAAGGAGCTGTGGTACCACGGCTCCGGCTGCCGCTCCTGGGTGGTGGTGGAGCGCGACACGCGCACCCACGCCATCGCCGGCGCAACGCCCGCCCGTGAGGTGACGCCATGAGCCGTCTTGCCACCGGCGGGCGGATCGACCGTTCGCGCCCCCTCTCCTTCTCCTTCGACGGCAAGACCTATCTCGGCTTCGTCGGCGATACGCTGGCCTCGGCCCTGCTCGCCAACGACGTGCGGCTGGTCGGCCGCTCGTTCAAATATCACCGTCCGCGCGGCATCTTCTCGGCGGGCTCGGAAGAGCCGAACGCCCTTGTGGAACTGCGCACCGGCGCGCGGCGCGAGCCGAACACCCGCGCCACCACGGTGGAGCTGTTCGATGGCCTTGTGGCGCAGAGCCAGAACCGCTGGCCCTCGCTTGATTTCGACCTCCTGTCGGTCAACGGCCTGCTCTCTCCCATCCTCGGCGCCGGCTTCTACTACAAGACCTTCATGTGGCCGGCGGCCTTCTGGGAGAAGCTCTACGAGCCGGTGATCCGCCGCGCCGCGGGCCTTGGCCGGGCGGCGGAAGGCGAAGACCCGGACACCTACGAGAAGACCCACGCCTTCTGCGACGTTCTGGTGATCGGCGGCGGTGCGGCGGGCCTCGCCGCGGCGCTCAGCGCCGCCCGCTCCGGGGCCCGCGTCATCATTGCGGACGAGGACTTCGCCCTCGGTGGGCGGCTGCTCAGCGAGAAGACGCTCATCGATGACGCGCCGTCCGCGAGCTTCGCCGCCAAGGCGGAGGCGGAACTCGCCAGCCTGCCGAACGTGCGCATCCTCACCCGCACCACGGTCTTCGGCGTCTATGACAGCGGCACCTATGGTGCGCTGGAGCGCGTGTCGGACCATCGCCCGGCGCCCGAGCCCTTCCTGCCGCGCCAGCGCTACTGGAAGATCACCGCCAAGCGCGCGGTGCTCGCCGCCGGCGCCTTCGACCGGCCCATCGTCTTCGGCGGCAACGACCGGCCGGGCGTGATGTCGGCGCAGGCCCTGCGCACCTATGCGGTGCGCTATGGCGTGGCGCCGGGCTTGAATGCCGTGCTGTTCGCCAACAACGACTATGCCTGGCTCGCCGCGCTCGATGCGGCGGAAGCGGGCGTGCCACTCACCGCCGTGGTGGATGTGCGCGGCGCCGTGGATCAGGCCCTCGTCAGCCGCGCCAAGGCGTTCGGCGCGCAGGTCATCCTCGGCGGCGAGGTGGTGGCCACCACCGGCAAGGTGCTCTCCTCCGTCATCGTCCGCTCCGGCGGACGGGAGGAGACGATCGCGACGCAGGTGCTGGCCATTTCCGGCGGCACCACGCCGAACCTGCACCTCACCAGCCATTTCGGCAGCCGGCCCACCTATGATGCGGATCTCGCCGCCTTCGTGCCGGCCACCCCGCCTCCCGGCCTGTCCGTCGCCGGCGCGGCCGGCGGGCGCTTCACGCTCAACGCCGTGCTGCGTGACGGCGCCGAACAGGGCGCCGCCGCGGCGAGCGAGGCGGGCTTTGCCGCCAAGGCCATTGCCGTGCCGAAGACCGACGACCAGCCATCCGGCATCTCCGCCTTCTGGCAGGTGAAGGGCGCACGCGGCCTCTCCTTCGTCGATTTCCAGAACGACGTGAGCGCCAAGGACGTGGGGATCGCCCACCGGGAAGGCTACCGCTCGGTGGAACTGCTGAAGCGTTATACGACGCTCGGCATGGCCACCGATCAGGGCAAGAACTCCAATGTCACCGGCCTTGCCATCATGGCCGAGCTGACCGGACAGGGCGTCGGCGAGACCGGCACCACGCTGTTCCGCCCGCCTTACAGCCCAGTGGCGCTGGGGGCCATCGCCGGCCACCATCGCGGCAAGGACTTCCGCCCCACCCGCCCGACGCCCACCCACCAGTGGGCCGCCCGGCACGGCGCCGTCTTCGTCGAGGCCGGCCAGTGGCTGCGCGCCCAGTATTTCCCCAAGTCCGGGGAAAAGGACTGGCTGGAGAGCGTGGTGCGCGAAGTGAAGGCCACCCGCTCCTCCGTCGGCCTCATCGATGTCTCGACCTTCGGCAAGATCGACGTGCAGGGGCCGGACGCAGCGGTCTTCCTCGACCGCGTCTACATCAACACCTTCTCGTCACTCCCTGTGGGCAAGGCGCGCTATGGCGTCATGCTGCGCGAGGACGGCATCGTGATGGACGACGGCACCACCGCGCGCCTCGAACCCGATCACTTCATCATGACCACCACCACGGCCAATGCGGCCAAGGTGTTCCAGCATCTGGAATTCTGCCTGCAGGTGCTGTGGCCGGAGCTGGACGTGCAGCTCGCCTCGGTGAGCGAGCAGTGGGCGCAGATCTCCATCTCCGGGCCGAAATCCCGCAAGGTGCTGGCCAAGGTGGTCGACGCCAATGTGGACGTCTCCGGCGAGGCGCTGCCCTATATGGGCGTGCTTCAGGCGAGCGTGATGGGGGGCGTCAAGGCACGCATCTTCCGCCTCTCGTTCGCCGGCGAGCTCGGCTATGAGATCGCCGTCTCCGCGAGCCATGGCGAGGAACTCACCCGCGCCCTCATGTCGGCGGGTGAGCCCTTCGGCATCACGCCCTATGGCACCGAGGCGCTGGCGGTGATGCGCATCGAGAAGGGGCATGTCTCCGGCAGCGAGCTGAACGGCCAGACCACCGCCCGCGACCTCGGCCTCGGGCGCATGGCCTCCGCCAAGAAGGACTATGTCGGCCGCGTCATGGCCGGCCGTCCCGGCATGGTGGACCCCAACCGGCCGACGCTCGCCGGCTTCAAGCCGGTGGACCGCATCAAAAGGCTGCGGGCCGGCGCCCATTTTCTTCCGGTCGGCGCCGAGGCGAAGATGGAAAACGATCAGGGTTACATGACCTCCGCCGCCTTCTCGCCCACGCTCGATCACTGGATCGGCCTCGGCCTCATCGCCCGAGGACCGGACCGCTGGGGCGAGCGGGTGCGGGCCTATGACCCGGTGCGGGGCGAGGACATCGAAGTGGAAATCTGCGATCCCGCGTTCGTGGATCCCAAGGGGGAACGGCTGCGTGGCTGACATGATGAAACATCTCCCGCTCACGGACCTCGTCCCTCCCGGCCGCCATGGCCGCATGGACGGCCCCGCCGGCGTCACGCTCGGGCTGGTGCGCGGCCTCGGCGCCGCCATCGTCAATGCCCGCCGCACCGGCCAGCCGGAACCGGCCTTCGAGCACAGCTTCGGCATCACCCTGCCGAACGGCCCCAAGGCAGCCTCCCGCGACGGCCTCACCGCCATCGGCATCGGCCCGCGCCGCTGGCTGGTGTTCTGCGCCCCCGCCACCGGCGATGAACTCGCCGCGCGGCTGGAAGGAGCGGTCGGCGGCCATGCGGCCCTCACCGACCAGAGCGATGCCTATCTGGTGTTCGAGCTGTCGGGCCTCCATGCCCGCGACGCCCTCGCCAAAATGTGCACGCTCGATCTCGATCCGGTCGCGTTCGGCCCCGGCGATGCCGCGACAACCTCCATGGCGTTCGTCGGCGTCACCCTGTGGCAGACCGACGCGGCGCCCACCTATCGCCTCGCCGTCGGGCGCTCGTTCGCGCCCTCCTTCCTGCGCGCCTTCACGGCGGGCGCGGCGCAGTACGGCCTGTTCGTGGAAGGGACCGGCCGAGGTTGAGGGCCGCGCGGCGCGCGGCCCTCCCCCTTCCCGCCGGGGCTTCACCCCCGTAATGACCTCCCCCCAAGGGTGCGGCGCCCGGCCGTCGGGCGCCCGCGCCGGTCGATATGTGCGGAACATCCCATGCCCACGCCCAGCCAGACCTTTGTCCTGAAGTTCTCCTGCCCCGACCGCGCCGGCATCGTCGCCGCCGTCTCGACCTTCCTCTATGAGCAGGGCTGCAACATCCTGGAAGCCCAGCAGTTCGACGACACGGAGAGCAACCGCTTCTTCATGCGCGTCGCCTTCAACGTGATCGAAGGCACGGCCGACCTTCCGCGGATCCGCACCGCCTTCGGTCCGGTGGCGGACGGCTTCAAGCTCGACTGGTCCATGCGTGACCCGGCCGAAAAGCGCCGCGTGCTGCTGCTGGTCTCGAAGTTCGATCACTGCCTGGCCGATCTGCTCTATCGCTGGCGCATCGGCGAGATCCCCATGGAGATCACGGGCATCATCTCCAACCACCCCATCGAGACCTATGCGCATCTCGATTTCGACGGCATCCCCTTCCATCATCTGCCGGTGAGCAAGGCCACCAAGATGGAGCAGGAAGCGCAGGTCTGGCGTATCTTCCAGGAGAGCGGCTCGGAAATGGCGGTGCTCGCCCGCTACATGCAGGTGCTCTCCGATGGGCTGTCCGCCAAGCTTTCGGGGCGCTGCATCAACATCCACCATTCCTTCCTGCCCGGCTTCAAGGGCGCCAAGCCCTATCATCAGGCCCACCAGCGCGGCGTGAAGCTGATCGGCGCCACCGCCCATTATGTGACGTCCGACCTTGATGAAGGCCCGATCATCGAGCAGGACGTGGAGCGCATCACCCATCAGGACAGCCCGGACGATCTGGTGCGCAAGGGCCGCGATATCGAGCGCCGCGTGCTCGCCCGCGCGCTCGCCTGGCACCTGCAGGACCGGGTGATCCCCAACGGCCACAAGACGGTGGTCTTCCGCGACTGACGCGGCCGATACACGAGCCCGCACGGAAAAGCCCGGCCCGCGCCTGCGGACCGGGCTTTTCCTTTGTCATCAGCACGAAAGGCTCAGGCTTTGTTCGCCTTGGCATATTCGGCGACCTGCGCGTGGGTCGCGAACCACACATCGCCTTTGGCCTTGGCGTGGCGGATCACCTCTTCGAGGATCCAGATGCGCGAGCGCGGCGTGATGATGTGCGGGTGCATGGTGAGCTGGAACAGCCCGCCCGCTTCGTAAGCGGCATCGAACTCGCGCAGGAAGATGTCCAGCACGTCCTTCGGCGGCGTATAGGGCCGCAGCGACTGGAAGCGGTGCATCATGAAATAGACCGCGTCGTCGCGGATCCACTCCACCGGCACCTCGACGATGCCCGTGGAGACGCCGTCCATGAGCAGGTCGTAGCAGTCCTCGTCGGCCATGAGCGAGGAATCATAGAGGAGGCCGAGCTCGGTCTCGATGCGCAGCGTGTTGGGGCTGAAGTCCCAGGAGGGCGTGCGCAGGCCCACGGGCCGCACGCCGGTCACATGCTCCAGCGTGTCGGCGGCGCGGAACATGAGGTCGCGCTCCACCTCATAGGGCAGCACGGAATTGAGCTCATGGATCCAGCCATGGATGCCGATCTCGTGGCCTTCCGCGATCACCCGGCGCTGCTCGTCCGGATAGGTCAGCGCCACCACGGCCGGCACGTAAAAGCTCGCCGGAATGTCGTGGCGCTTCAGCAGTTCCAGCACGCGCGGCACGCCCACCCGGTTGCCATACTGCCCCCACGCCATGCGGCCGATGGACTTGCCGCCCTCGCGCAGTTCGTTGGTCTCATGGTCGGCGTCGAAGGAGAGCGCCACGGCGCACCGCGCGCCGCCGGGCCAGCTCTTGGGCGCCAGCCGCTCGCCCGCCCGCACCTGATTGATGAGGCCGCGCCAGTGGGCCTCCTCCCACTGCCAGGGCTCCCCGGCCGGGTTCGCCACGGTATTGGTCATGCGCTTGTCCTTTTCGACATCTGGCGTTCCGCCTGTCTCTATTTGCCGCCGTCCACCGGCAGCACCTGCCCGTTCACGAAACTCGCGAGATCGGAGGCGAGAAAGAGCACCACCTTGGCGATCTCCTCCGCCGTGCCGAGCCGCTTCAACGCGATGCCCTCCACCAGCCGGCGCTGTCCCTCCGCGCCATAGGCCGCCCACTGCCGCTCGGTGGCGGGATTGGTGCGCACGAAGCCGGGCGCCACGCTGTTGACCCGGATGCCGAACGGTCCCAGCTCGTGCGCAAGCTGCCGCGTCAGTCCCAGCATGGCATGCTTTGAGGCGCAATAGGCCTGAACGCCGGTCAGCGAGGCCTGCAGGGCGGCACCGGACGTGATGGTGACGATGGCCCCCTGCCCCGCCTTCTTCATGGCCGGCGCGACAGCGCGGCACAGGGTGAAGGCGGCGTTGAGATTGACGTCCACCACCCGGTCCCATTCGGCGTCGGACACGTCCTCCACGGGCTTGCCCGCCTGACCCGCGACGCCGCCGGCATTGCAGACCAGCACGTCGAGCGCCCTGCCGGTCTTCTGCTCGATGCCGGCGATCCAGGCCGCGCCCGCGGCCCGGTCGAGGAGGTCCACCCGTGCCATCTCGACGCCGGGCACCGGCTCCTCCGCCGCGAGGATATCGCAGCCGAACACCTGTGCTCCGGCGTCCGCGAACAGCCGCGTAATGGCCCGGCCGAAGCCGATGCCGGCACCGGAGACGGCCACCGTCCTGCCGTTGAAGTCGAGCGTCATCTCAGCCTCCCGAAGTTGGATGGCCCCCCGCCGCCGGGCGGAGGCCGGGTCCGTCAGGCCAGATCGTCGTGCGCCGTCTCCGGCAGCAGGGCGATGACCACGGCCGACACCACGCCGGCGGCGATCAGATAGAAGGTCGGCGCCAGCGGCGAGCCCGTGGTGCTGATCAGCCAGGTGGCGATGAAGGGCGCAAAGCCGCCGAACACCGTCACTGCCAGGCTGTAGCCCGTGGACATCCATGTGGAGCGCGAGTGGGTCGGGAAGATCTCGGCGATGGCGGCGGGGCCGGGGCCGGAGAACATGGCGATCATGATGCCGAACACGATCTGGATCGCCATCACGGTGAGCAGCGGCGCGCCGCCCGACATCGCCGCGAACAGCGGATAGGTGAGCACCACGAACGCCACGCAGCAGGCGAGCAGCATGGGCTTGCGGCCGATGCGGTCGGACAACAGGCCCATGAGCGGAATCACCACCGCCAGCACCACGAGCCCGAGCGTGTTCGACCACAGGGATTCGGTGCGGCTGAGGCCGGCATACTTCTGGGTAAAAGTGGGCATGTAATAGAGGATCACGTAATAGGACACCGTCCAGAGGATGGTGAAGCCGAACGCCTTGGCGGCGAGCACCCAGCCCGGTGTCCGCACGCGGGCCTGCGCCACGGGCTCGGCCCGGGCCTCGCGATAGGCGGGCGTCTCGTCGATGTTCGCCCGCATGTAGAGGCCGACCGGCAGCAGGATGATGCCGAGGATGAAGGGGATGCGCCAGCCCCAGGCGTCCATCTGGTCCGGCGTCAGCAGCGTGCTGAACAGGGCGGCGGTGCCCGAGCCGAGGAGCAGGCCGCCGGCGACACTCGCCTGCTGCCAGCTGCCGAAATAGCCGCGTCGGTTCCTGGGCGCCCATTCCACGATGAAGGCGGTGGCGCCGCCCCATTCGCCGCCGGCGGCGAAGCCCTGCAACAGGCGGCAGAGCACCAGCAGCACCGGCGCCAGCACGCCGATGACCTCATAGGAGGGAATGAGGCCGATGCCCACGGTGCCGATGGCCATGGTGAAGATGGTGAGCAGGAGCGCAGCCTTGCGGCCGCGGGTGTCGCCCATCCGGCCGATGAGGATGCCGCCGAGGGGGCGGGCGGCAAAACCGATGCCGAAGGTGGCGAAGGTGGCGAGCAGGCCGCTGACCTCGTCGCCCGGCGGGAAGAACTTGTGCGCGATGATGGTGGCGACATAGCCGTAGATGGCGAAGTCGTACCATTCGAGGATGTTGCCGATGACCGCCGCCGCAACGGCGCGGCGTCCTTCACCTTCGGGCGCGGCGGCACCCTGCCCCGAGCGCGCAAGCGTCTTTGCCATGATGGACCCCTCTGCTTGTTATTGCCGGTGCGTGCGCACCACTAATTGCATTACGATCTAGCGTATTGCATAGTAATACTTAAAATCGTACCGGGAGAGACGCATATGTCAACTGACAGGGGAAACGACGTGCAGCGCGATCCGCTCCACGTCTCATCGGTTGCAAAGGCGTTTCGGGTCCTGGAAGCCTTCGGGCAAACGACCGGCGATCTGAGCCTTGCCGAACTCGCCCAGCACGCGGAACTCGACAAGAGCGCCACCCAGCGCTTCGCCCATACGCTCTGGCAGCTCGGCTATCTGGAGAAGGACGGCCGCACGCGCCGCTTCCGCCTCGGCAAGCCGGTGCTCGACCTCACCTATTTCTACCTGCGCTCCAACCCTCTGGTGGAGCGCGCCACGCCCGCGCTGCTGGACCTGCGCCAGCGCAGCGGCGAGCGGGCCAATCTCTCGCTCTATGACCAGACCACGATGATCTACGTCATCCGTCACCAGTCCAAGCGCGAATATTACGACAGCTCGCTCATCGGCCGCCGCGTGCCGGTCTATTGCTCAGCAGGCGGTCGGGCCATCCTCGCGCGCCTCTCGCCGGCGGACGCGGCGGACGTCATCGAGCGCTCGAACATCGTCGCCCGCACCCCGCACACGCTCACCGACCGCGCGGCCATTCTCGCCAAGGTGGAGGAGACGCGCGCCGCCGGCTACGGCCTGGCGGTGGAGGAGACGGAGATCGGCGAGATCACCCTCGGTGCTGCCGTCACCGATGCGCTGGGACGGCCGGTCGCGGCCGTTCACATCGCCGCTTCGGTCAAGGAATGGGCGCCGGAGGCCTTCGCGGAGCGCTTCGCTCATATGGTGATCGAGACGGCACAGGCCCTGAGCAGCACGCGGGACCATCTGCGGCCCCGCGCCCGCTGAGGGTGGCGACGGCGCGGTCCTGTCCGCGCCGGACCCCGGTCAGCCGCCGGTGCGCCGTGCCGGCTGGCGGCCGTTGGCGGCGATGGGCGGGCGCGGCAGGGGCAGAGGCACGTCCTCTTCCACCATCGCCTCCTCCCCGGCCTGGAAGGTGGCTGTGCCGGCCTGCGCGCTCACCACCGCCTCGGCGGTGGCCTGCGGGCTCGCCGGCGCGGACGCCACCGCAACGGAGGCCCCTGCGCCCGGCAGGGAGCGGGGCAGCGCGATGGAGGTGGGACGGATTTCCCAGCGGCACAGGCGGATGTTCAGATAGCGCTGGGCGAGGTCCACATGGACATGGTCCTCGTGATAGCCGTCCGATCCCGGCCCGAGCACGGTGGTGAAGCGCGAGCAGGCGGAGGCCTTCATGGAGGCCTGCAACGCCATGGGCAGGCCGTTGCCTTTCACCTCATAGACGCGCTTGTCGTCCAGCACGACGCCGCCCACGTCCATGGCGATGCCCATGCCGTGGTCGCTGATCTTGGCGCCGGCGATGCGGTTGCGGGAGCGGCAGTCATAGGAGGCGGCGACCTTCACCGTGTCGAGCCGCCCGCCCAGTTCCATCGCCGCCCGCGAGAGATCCTCGCGCACCCATTGAGTGACGGCCACCGCCGCGTCGCAGCGCAGCGTCGCCGCCGGCTGGAGCGTGACCGTGGTGCCGTCCTCCAGCCGCACGGCGCTGAGCTGGACCGGGCTCGGCACCGCGCAGGCTCCCTTGCCGCCACCGATGGGCGGAGCGGCGGCGGCGACCATGATGTTCTGCTGCACGAGGCTCGCGCAGGCGGCGGGCAGCTTGCCGGGCGGCGCGCGATTGGCCTCCAGCGTGTGAGGGCTTTCCGGCAGGGGCGGCGGCAGGACGAAGCTTCGGGCGGCCACCGGCGGCGGCTCGACCGCATAGGCCTGCTGCGGATTGGGCGGCGCCGCCGTCGTATAGAGCGAGGGCGGATTGGACGGCAGCGAGGCCACGGCCTGCCCGTGGTTCTGGGCGCCGTCCTCGGCGCCGGCCTGCTGGGCGTCCTCCTCCTCCAGTTCCGGCGGGCGCGGCAGGGGCAGCGGCACCGCCCGCATCCGTGCGGTGGCCGAATAGAGGGAGGGACGCTGCACCGGATCGGACGCCGCGAACGCGGGCGCGAGGCCGCATGCGGCCAGCATCAGGGCCGCTGTGGCGCGGGGCGCGAGGGCGGAGAGGGTGTTTTTCCGTTCAATCATTGCGAACAACATAGTAAATGACGCCCTCTCCGGCGTCACCGCCCCTCCCTTACCGCTCCACGGAACGAAGCTCCCCATGACCGGCCTGAAGGCGCTCCTGTTCGACAAGGACGGCACCCTCGTGCATTTCGACCACACCTGGGGACCGGCCGCCGGCGCGGTGATGCGGGCGCTCGCGGGGGACGATCCCCACGCACTGAAGCGCCTTGAGGAGGTGAGCCACTATCTGCCCGAGGAGAGCCGCTTCCTGCCCTCCTCGCCGCTGGTGGCGGGCTCCTCCGCCCATTACGGGCCGCAATGGGCGCAGTGCCTTGGCCGGCTGGCGGACACCGCCTTCCTGACCGAAATCGACAGGCTCTTCTCCGACGAGGGCCTGAAAGCGCTGACGCCGCTCGGCCGGCCGGCCGACGTGCTCGGGCATTTTCACCGGCAGGGGATGCGGCTCGGCATCGTGACCAACGATGCGGAAGCCAATTCCCGCCTTCAGGCCGAGGCGCTGGGGCTTACGCCCTTCCTCGATCTCATCCACGGTTATGATTCCGGCTTCGGCTCCAAGCCCGGTCCCGGCATGGTAAGCGCCGCCGCCGAACGGCTGGGCCTTGCCCCGCACCAAACGGCGGTGATCGGCGACAGCGCCCACGACATGGCCGCCGCCCACAGCGCCGGCGCCCGTTTCATCCTCGTGCGCACGGGCCCCGCGCCGGTGGAGCATCTCTATGATGCCGCCGATCTCGTGGTGGACAGCATCGACGACCTGCCGGCGCGGCTTGCGGCGGCCGCCTGAGGGGGCGGGCTTCCGCTTCCGCGCGCGCTGGCCTAGACAGAATGGGAGGCGGGCACCTGAAGCCCGCAGGCAGGGTCCGGCATGATCAAGCGACGGCTCTATGTGGAGGAGCGGGAATCGAGGCTCGCGCGCTGGAGCTTCCGCCTCGCCCTGTTCGCCATTCCGGTGATCGTGCTGGCGGCCGCGCTCTACCGCACCGGCGTGCTTGATTTCCAGCTGGCGCTGGCGACCCTGGGCGCGGGCCTTGCCGTAGCGCTTGTGGGCGCGATCCTCGCCGTCGTCGCCTGCGTGAGCATCTGGGAGAGCGGATGGCGCGGCATGGGGCGCTCCGTCGGCGCGCTCGCCATCGCGCTCGGCGTGGTGGCGGTGCCGGCGGCGGTTCTCGCGCGCGGCGCCATGCTGCCGCCGCTGACCGACATTACGACCGATCCGTCCGACCCGCCCCGCTTCCGCGCCATGGGACTGGTCCGTCCGCGCACCGCGAACTCCCTCGTCTATACCGGCGACACCGCCGCCCAGCTCCAGCGCGACGCCTATCCGGGCATCAAGCCCATGGATCTCGACGCGACGCCGGACGAGGCCTTCAACGCGCTCCTCGCACTTGTGCAGAAGCGCAAGTGGCACATCCTCGATGCGGTGCCGCCGCGCGGCACCCTGCGCGACGGCCAGATCGAGGCTGTGGCACCGACGCCGCTCATCGGTTTCCGCAACGATGTGGTGATCCGCGTGCGGCCGACCGCCAAGGGCACGCGCATCGACGTGCGCTCGGCCTCCCGCTACGGCTTCCATGATCTGGGCGAGAATGCCATGCGCATCTCCAGCCTCATGGCCGACCTCACCGCCGAGCGCCGCAAGCGCTGACCGGCGCCGAACGCCCCCATCAAATTTGAGGTCGATCGGCCGCGCGCCGTGGGCGGTCTGGTCTGATCGCGCCCGAGGACTTCAAGGAGAGACCACCGTGCGCCTGTTCCCGCGTCTGCTGTCGAGTGCCCTTCCCGCCACCACGCTCCTCGCCGCCACGCTCGGCGCCGCGACGGGCGCCATGGCCGGCCCCCTGCTCTCCGACATGACCGACCGCACGCTCTCCTGCGCCATCAACCCGGCCCTCTATATCGACGCTAAGGGCGAGACGGTGACCACCTTCGTGTTCCCGGATGCCGGCGGCAGCTGGATCGACGTCACGCTGCCGCTCACCTCGCCCGTGCTCGCCAGCAGCAGCCAGGACGAATTCACGCTTCTCATTCCGCCCCAGAAGGGCCAGGCCAAGGGCGAGCAGATCGCCTTCATCCGCACCTTCGAGAAGCCCGAAGGCGGCGGCAAGAACGCCAAGCCCGTGCCTGTCATCTCAATGCATGTGGACGGCGACACGGTGGGGGATGCATGCGTGGCCGAGAAGGGGCGCCAGAAATTCCTCAAGAACCGCTTCAATTCGGCCCGCGAGAACAGCTGCGGCAACGATCCTACCCCGGCCTGCGAGAAGCTGCTGGCCAAGACCTGCGGGCTGGAGATTACGCAGGACTGCGTCGCCAAGCTCCAGCCGGAACTGGCCAAGGCCAGAAACCGGCGCTGAACGCGGGCCGTCAGAACAGGCTGGGCTGGGCCACCGGAGACGGCGACCCGGCCGGCAGGCCCGTCACCTCGACGAGAAGATCGGCATCGTCATTGCGCACCGCATTCACGCGCGCCGACACCGGCCACAGCCGCATCGCATCCGCCGGATAGGGCCGCAGCAGATCCCGCGGATCGGGCGCGGTGAGATAGGGGTCAATGTCGTCCTCATCGATGATCACCGGCATGCGCTCGTGCAGCGGGCGCAGCAGATCGTTGGCCGTGGTGGTGAGGAGCGTGAAGGTGCGCAGCCATTGGCCGCTCGCCGGGTCCTTCCAGCCCTCCCAGAGGCCGGCGAACGCCATGGGCGTGCCATCAGCGCGGGCGATGGCGTGAGGCGTCTTGCCACCCGCGCCCTGCTGCCACTCATAGAAGGCATCCGCCGGCACGACGCAGCGGCGCGGCTTGAACCAGGCGGCCTTGAAGGAGGCCTTCTCCGCCACGCTTTCCGAGCGCGCATTGATGAGCGAGCCGGCGCGCGCGGTATCGGCGGCGAAAGACGGCACCAGCCCCCAGCGCAGCAGTGACAGTTCCCGCCGCTCTTCCTGCGGATTGTGGCGGATGACGAGCGCCTCCTGTGTCGGCGCGATGTTGTAGCGCGCCGGGACATTGGGCAGCGCCAGCACCGGATCGACGCCATAGCGCTCGGCAAAGGCGCGAGGCGGAGTTGTCTGCGCAAAGCGGCCGCACATCCGTCCCTCCTCCCTAGCGGACCAGAACGAAGGCGCCGTCGATGGCGGGCGGCCCCTCCGTCGTCACCAGCCCCTTGCCCACCATGTCCTCCAGATGGGCGAGCACGGTGAGGGAGGCGGCTCCGACAAGACGCGGATCGAGCCCGATATAGATGCCCCGCACGAGGTCCGGAATGGTGGTGTTGCGTTCCAGGCCGCGCAGGATGGCCGCCTCCCGCGCACGGCGGTGGTCGAGATAATCGCGCACGAAGGCGGGCGCATCGCGCACCGGCCCGCCGTGGCCGGGCAGATAGAGCGGTTCGCTGCGGGCGGCGAGCTTCTTCAGCGAGCGCACATAATCGCCCATGGCGCCGTCCGGCGGGGCGACGATGGTGGTGGCCCAGGCCATCACATGATCGCCCGAGAACAGGAGGTCGTTCTCCGGCAGGGCAAAGGCCAGGTGATTGGCGGTGTGGCCGGGGGTGGCAATCGCCTCCAGCGTCCAGCCAGGACCGGTGAGCGCCTCCCCCTCGGCCAGCGCGATATCGGGTAGGAAATCCATGTCGCCGGAGGCATCGAGGGCGTTGATCTCGCCGATATGCAGCGGACGGGCGGGCCGGTGCGGCCCCTCCCCGACGGTGACCGCACCGGTGGCAGCCTTCAGCGCGGCGGCGGCGGGGGAATGATCGCGATGGGTGTGGGTGACGACGATATGGGTCACGGTCTCCCCGCGCACCGCATCGAGCAGCGCCGCCACATGCGCGGGATCGTCCGGCCCCGGATCGAGGATCGCCACCTGCCCGCGTCCGACGATGTAGGAGCAGGTGCCGGTGAAGGTGAAGGGCGAAGGATTGGGCGCCACGATCCGCCGGACCAGCGGCGTCACCTCGTCGAGACGGCCGGAGGGCACGGGAAACTTGCGGTCGAAGGGAATGTCGTCGCTCATGCCCGCACACTAGAGCGCGATCCGCTCAGATTGAACCAATCTGAGCGGTGAATCGCCCTCCCATTCTTGAAAACGAGACAGATGCGGGCCGGCTGAACAATCGGATGACGCGAACGGCGCAGCTTGTGCACAGCGCCGCGCCTGCACACCGCGAGGGGGCCATTCCGGCCTGAAATCAGCGGTTTCGCAGCGGCACCGGTTGCGGTACAGCCGTAGAGACAGATTCGAGGATGTCCCATGCGGGTGCCCCTGACGCCGATTGTACTGACCACCGGCCTGCTGCTCGTCCTGACCTGCGGCGCGGGCGCCCAGAGCAATCTCACCCTGCCCCCCATCGATCCACCGGCCGTGCCGCAGACCTGCGCCGCCTTTGCAGCATTGGTAAAGAGCCAGGGCGCGGTCGTCGTTGGCAACACCCCCCAGACGATCCAGCGCTATGTGAAGGACCAGGCCTTCTGCGCCTATCAGCAGGTGGCCAATCCCGCCTGGATCGCGCTCTCGGACAATCCGCAATGCTTCGTCGGCTACACCTGCGGCGACAATAACGACAGCGGCAGCGGCCGCTGAACCTTCGGCAGGGCCGCATGAACGGCGGCCCGCCTACCACGGTGGCATGCCTTGGCGTACCATCCATTGAACTGAGGGGTGCCAAGCCGGAGCCCGGCCGCCGCATCCGCAACAGGGGAGGCAGGTTCCATGGGAGCAAGACTTGCCGCGCCCCGCCGGCGCTCGCGGAGCACCGCGCGCTTCCTTGCGCTCTCCGGCGCCATGCTCCTGTTGAGCGGCTGCTATGCCAGCCAGGAGCCGGTGATCGAGAACGGCGAGAAGATCGACATCGTCGGCCGCTTCACCTGCCGGGATGTGCAGACCGGCAAGGCCTACGGCTTCGAGTTCAAGGAGCGCAAGGTCGGGTCGTTCTTCCCGACCTATTCCTACGAGGCCAACCGCAAGACCTACCGCTTCATCAGGATCGACGATTCCACCTATCTCGGCCAGGAGGGGGATGAGCGCAACAAGCTCATCAATCTCTTCCTGCTGCGGCCGCAGGGGCGCAGCGCCACCATCCTGGTGCCGGACGTGGACGGCAGCCGCAACCGCCTCCAGACGCTGCTCACGGAGAACCGCGTGCTCATCAACGGCCGCACGGGCAATGGCGCGGTGATCCTCGAAGGCGAGGCGGAGGACAAGATCCGCCTCATGCGCGTGCTGCCGCAGGAGGTGCTCAAGGAGATTGCGGTCTGCGAGCCCAAGCCGCCGGCGGAGACCAAGTGACGCCGGGGATCGCGCGGACGGACGGCCTTTATCTGCGCGCCGCCGCGCAGGAGGACATCCCCGCGCTTTCCGCCCTCTCCGCCGCCGCACGCGCCCGCTATGCCGGCTGGCCGGACCTTGCTTTCGTCGCGACCGCGCCTCCGCTTGGTCCGGACCGCTTCGCCGCCGGCGAGACCCTCGTCGCCCGCCTCGAAGATGATCCCACACCGCTCGGCTTCGTGCTGCTGCGGCCGCTCGATGGCCTGCTCTATCTCGACAACATCTCGGTTGCCTCCAATGCCGGCGGTCGCGGCATCGGGACCCTTCTGCTGGCGGCGGCCGAGGCGCGGCGGCTGGCCCTCGGGCTGCCGCGCCTCGGCCTCACCACCTTTCGCGCCCCGCCCTGGAACGGCCCGTGGTTCCGCCGACAGGGCTTTGCTCCGATGCCACGGGATGCAATCGGCGCCGGACTGGCGGATGTGATCGCACGGCAGAACCGGATGCTCGATCCGGCCAGCCGTGAGGTGCTGTGGCGATCGTCTTCCGACACGGGGCTCGAAGGTTAAGCGCAGGACGATCCCAGGGCCGATACCGGCAACCGCATGGTCATCACCGACGCTGGGCGACTGCGGGACACACCGTCACAGCACCCATGGCCTGCCCACGAAGACAGGGATACCGTCACGAGGAAGAGCTGTTGTCAGCGCTATCTTTACAGGCGCAGCGCCGCAACCCTAGATTTGCCTCAAGCAGGCCGCGCGCTCCACTCGGATGCTATTGCAGGCTCGGCATCGGAACACAGTGACAGGGGAAACGCCATGCCGAGTGCCGCCGATGAATATGTCTACAATATCGATTTCTTCGCCACGCTGTCCCGGCAGACGGGAACGGTGAAGCTCGAATACAACGCAACCACGGGACGCTTCTCGGTTGCATCCGCCGCGTTCTTCCGCAGCATCGGCAACTGGGGAAAGGGGGATGCCAAGCAGTCCATTACCAATAATAGCACGTTCCACGACCCGATCGTCGCAGTGTTCCGGGCTGCCGCGACGAATCGTCTGAGCGGACTCAAGCTTATATCCGCCGCTAATGGCATAGCGTCACTCAAGAAACATTATACGGACGCGAGTAAAATATCTTTCCTAAACAGGACGCTGAACGATATAAAAACCTATTTACCGACTTACGCTGAAGAGCTGATTGAGCGCTTCCACACCATCGTTCCTGAAGCTGTTCTTTCTCCACTCGATCTGTCCTTCATGGACAAGATATGGGATTTTCGCGACACGCTTTTCGCGTTGTTGGAAGCGGCTGAACGCCCCGATGCCACCAACAATCCCAAAAATCGCCCTTACGCAAATCTCGCGAACGAAATATACAGAAAATATGGTGGGCATTTGGAGCCCGCGATTACGGACCTTGAAACTTGGATCAAATCAATCCCTACGGTTGCTCACGAGGGAGTCCGTTATTACCCCCTCCAGAACAAGGGGCCTCTGCCGGCAACACAATATATGAAGCTGATCACGAGCCAATCGCGAGGTTCGGATTTCATTTACTACAGCCCTAATCGGGGAAAAGCTCACGACGAGCTTTGGCGCGTCTATCTGAATTTCGCCCCTGCTTACGCCGGCCCGCTTCTTCGCTTTCTTGGGGCGCAAGCTGCAACCTATCATATCGATTCCTACAAGATCGCAGGCCCCCTCGCCTTCCATACCCGCACCGACAAGGTTGTCGTTTATGTCAGTCACAGCGGCCTTAACGGACTGACGACAAGGCTCATCCGGGACGCCGCGACCTTCGGCTTTCGCGATCCTGTTCCAGCCATGACGATCCGGCTTGCCCCAGGCATCTCCAAGGGCGTCGAGCCTGGGTCCGTGAATCTCGGCTTCAGCGTCATGTATGATCGCGATGGAAATCTTGATCTCAGCCCAGAGCAACTGCGCCGCCAGAGCTACGGGACCATCCGCAGCCAGCTCATCGCCGCCGCGCTGACGCAGATGTATGCCGTCGAGCATGACAGCGCCCTCGCCCGGGGCGCCTATCTCGGCGACAAGCAGAACTTCCTCAAATGGGTCGCGATCGCCTTCGAGAGCTATCGCGACGAACTGGAAGGCCGCACCCGCTAGCCGAGCCCGAGCGAAAGGGGCCGCCCGCGGACGGCCCTTTTGCCCGGCGTTCGGGCGTAGCGCCTCAGCCGAAGCCGCGCTCCTTCAGCACCTCCGCGATCTCGTCCAGCGCGACGGGATCGTCGATGGTGGCGGGGGCCGACCAGCTTTCGGCATCCGCGATCTTCTTCATGGTGCCGCGCAGGATCTTGCCCGAGCGAGTCTTCGGCAGGCGGTTCACAGTGAAGGCCAGCTTGAAGGCCGCCACCGGGCCGATGCGGTCGCGCACCAGATTGACCAGTTCCTTCTCGATGATGTTGGGCGCCCGCCGCTCGCCCGCTTTGAGCACCACGAAGCCGCAGGGCACCTCGCCCTTCAGCGCGTCCTTCACGCCGATGACGGCGCATTCGGCCACGTCGGGGTGCGAGGCCAGCACCTCCTCCATGCCGCCGGTGGAGAGGCGGTGGCCGGCGACATTGATGATGTCGTCGGTGCGGCCCATGACGAAGATGTAGCCGTCCTCATCGAGGAAACCGGCGTCCGACGTCTTGTAGAAGCCGGGGAACTCATCGAGATAGGCCTCACAGAAACGCTCGTCCTGCTGCCACAGCGTCGGCAGGCAGCCGGGAGGCAAGGGCAGCTTCACGACGATGGAGCCCATGGTCCCCGCCGGCACGGGTTTGGCGGATTCGTCCACCACCTGCACGTCATAGCCGGGCATGGCGACGGTGGGCGAGCCGGGCTTCACGGGCAGGAGGCCGAGGCCTACCGGATTGGCGGCAATGGCCCAGCCGGTTTCCGTCTGCCACCAGTGGTCCACCACCGGCACCTTCAGATGCTGCTCCGCCCAGAGAATGGTGTCGGGATCGGCCCGCTCGCCCGCGAGGAACAGGGTGCGGAACTGCGACAGGTCGCGGCCCTTGAGATGGGTCGCCTCCGGATCTTCCTTCTTGATGGCGCGAAGCGCCGTCGGGGCGGTGAAGAGGGCCACCACCTTGTGCTCCTCGATCATCCGCCAGAAGGCGCCGGGGTCCGGCGTGCCCACCGGCTTGCCCTCATAGATGACCGACGTGCAGCCGAGGATGAGCGGGCCATAGACGATATAGGAATGGCCCACCACCCAGCCGATGTCGGAGGCGCACCAGAAGACCTCGCCGGGCTTGAGGCCATAGAGGTTTTCCATGCTCCAGCGCAGGGCCACCATGTGGCCGCCGGTGTCGCGCATCACGCCCTTGGGCTTGCCCGTGGTACCGGAGGTGTAGAGCACATAGAGCGGATCGGTGGCCTTCACCGGCACGCAGTCCGTCCCGCGCCCCGCATCCGCAAAAGCGGCGCGGCGCTCGGCCCAGTCGTGATCGCGCCCCTCCACCAGCGTGCCGGCCAGTTGCGCGCGCTGGAGCACGAGGCAGCCGGTGGGCTTGTGGGCGGCGATGGTGATGGCGAGATCGAGCAGCGGCTTGTAGGGCACGACGCGGTTCGGCTCGATGCCGCAGGAGGCGGCGAGCACCACCTTCGGCCGGGCATCGTCGATCCGCACCGCCAGCTCATTGGCCGCGAAGCCGCCGAACACCACGGAATGCACGGCGCCGATGCGCGCGCAGGCCAGCATGGCCACCACCGCCTCCGGCACCATGGGCATATAGATGACCACGCGGTCACCCTTCTCCACGCCCATGTCGGTGAGGATGGCGCCGAGGATGCGCACCTCCTCCAGCAGCTCGGCATAAGTGAGGCGACGCTGGGAGTTGGTGACCGGGCTGTCGTAGATCAGCGCCGTCTGACTGCCGCGACCGGACGCCACATGCCGGTCCACGGCATTGAAACAGGTGTTGCCCACCGCATCCGGAAACCAGCGGCCATAGACGCCGAGGCTCCCGTCGAAGACGGTGCCGGGCGGGCTGGTCCAGTCGATGTCGCGCGCGGCATCGCCCCAGAAGGCCTCAGGATCGGCCTTCCAGCGCGCATAGGTTTCGCCATAGCGGCTGCGGCTCTGGTCGAGCATGGCACACTCCTCCCGTCTTCATCTTCTCGTTGTGCCGATTGACGCTCAAGGTTGTGGGGGAGGCAAGTCCGATCTTCTGCGTAAGACCTTGGTCTCAGAACGGCCCGCGTTGCGCCGGCGCGGGCGGCTCGGCTACGGTCACGTCAAACATAAGACATATCGGGAAACGCCGCATGACATCGATCTTCGATCAGCATCTCGACCGCAATCCCGCCAATTACCAGCCGCTGACGCCGCTCGGCTTTCTGGAGCGGGCGGCGAGCGTCTTCCCCGATCAGGTGGCGGTCATCCACGGGCCGCTGCGCCGCACCTATCGCGAGCTTTACGCCCGCACCCGCCGCCTTGCCTCGGCGCTGGCGCAGCGGGGCATCGGGGTGGGTGACACGGTGGCGGTGATGCTCTCCAACACCCCGCCCATGCTGGAAGCCCACTATGGCGTGCCCATGTGCGGGGCGGTGCTCAACACCTTCAACACCCGGCTCGACGCCGCCATCCTCGCCTTCACCATCGACCATGGCGAAGCGAAGGTGCTGATCACCGACCGGGAATTCTCGCCCGTCATCAAGGCGGCGCTGGCGCTCGCCACCCGCAAGCCGCTGGTCATCGATTACGACGACCCGGAATATGCCGGCCCCGGCGAGCGGCTCGGCGCCCTGGAATATGAGGACTTCATCGCCGCCGGCGATCCGGATTTCGTGTGGGCGCCGCCCGCCGACGAATGGGACGCCATCTCGCTCAACTACACCTCGGGCACCACGGGCGATCCCAAGGGCGTCGTCTATCACCATCGCGGCGCGCACCTGCTCTCGGTGGGCAATGTGGTGACCTGCCATATGGGTCCGCACCCGGTCTATCTGTGGACCCTGCCCATGTTCCACTGCAACGGCTGGTGCTTCCCCTGGTCGGTCTCGGTGGTGGCCGGCACCCATGTGTGCCTGCGGCAGGTCCGCGCCAAGGCCATCTATGAGGCCATCGAGGACCACAAGGTCACCCATATGTGCGGCGCCCCCATCGTCATGTCGACGCTGCTGAATGCGCCGGAGACGGATCGCCGTCCCCTGCCCCACACCGTCTCCTTCATCACCGCTGCCGCTCCGCCGCCCGCTGCCGTGCTCGCGGCCATGCAGGAGGCCGGCTTCAACGTGGTGCATGTCTATGGCCTGACCGAAGTCTATGGCCCGGCGGTGGTGAATGACTGGCACGGCGAATGGGACGCCCTGCCCCCCGCCGAGCGCGCGGCGAAGAAGGCCCGGCAAGGCGTGCGCTATGGCGCGCTGGAGGCCCTCGACGTGCTCGATCCCCTGACCATGGAGCCCGTGCCGGCGGACGGCGAGACCATCGGCGAGGTGATGTTCCGGGGCAATGTGGTGATGAAGGGCTATGTGAAGAACCCCGCCGCCACGGATGCCGCCTTCGCCGGCGGCTGGTTCCACTCCGGCGACCTCGGGGTGAAGCATCCCGACGGCTATATCCAGCTCAAGGACCGCTCCAAGGACATCATCATCTCGGGCGGGGAGAACATCTCCTCCATCGAGGTGGAAGACGCCCTCTACAAGCATCCGGCGGTGAGCGCCGCCGCCGTGGTGGCCCGGCCAGACGAGAAATGGGGAGAGACGCCGCTCGCCTTCGTGGAGCTGAAGGACGGGGCCGCCGCCTCCGCCGAGGACCTCATCGCCCACTGCCGAGCGCATCTGGCCGCCTACAAATGCCCGCGAACCATCCTGTTCGAGGAGATCCCCAAGACCTCCACCGGCAAGATCCAGAAATTCAAGCTCCGCGAACTGGCGAAGGGTCTCTGACCTTACGCCATCCTTCCGCTTCGGAAGGACAGTCGCGGCCACTTTTCTTGCGAATTCGTAATCTTGCCGCCATGGTCCTGCCATGCGGCGCGCGCGTAAGCTCGTCGCACGATCCTCCATTGTGACGAGTTCGATGCGCGCACTCCTGACCCTGCTTCGCGACATCCGCCGCCTGGCGCTTCCCTATTTCCGCAGCGAGGAGCGCTGGACCGCCATCGGCCTTCTGGGTGCCGTCATCGGCCTGGAACTCGCCTGGGTCTATTGCACGGTGCTGCTGAACCGCTGGAACAACGCGTTCTATGACGCCATCCAGGAGAAGGACTTCGGCGCCTTCAAGCACCAGCTCCTGATCTTCTGCGCCATCGCGGCGGGGGCCATCTGCGTTGCGGTCTACCAGATCTATCTCAAGCAGTGGCTGGAGATCCGGTGGCGGCGCTGGCTGACGAAACGCTATCTTGAGCACTGGCTCGGCGACGACACCCACTATCGCCTGCGCCTCTCCGGGGACGCGGCGGACAATCCGGACCAGCGCATCGCGCAGGATGTGTCCATGTTCGTCAGCCAGACCATCTCGGTCGGCGTCGGGCTGCTTGGGACCATCGTCTCGCTCACCTCCTTCTCCGTCATCCTGTGGGGCCTGTCCGGGGCCATCGACCTGAAGCTGTTCGGGATCGACATGCATGTCCCCGGCTATCTCTTCTGGGCGGCACTCCTTTATGCCGCGCTCGGCACGCTGATCACCCATTTCATCGGCAAGCCCCTGGTGCGCCTCAATTTCGACCAGCAGCGCTATGAAGCGGACTTCCGCGTCGACATGGTGCGCGTGCGCGAGAACAGCGAGCAGATCGCCCTCCTCGGCGGCGAACCGGCGGAAAGCCGGAAGCTCGAAGGCCGCTTCGGGCGCATCCTCGACAATTACTTCGGGCTGATGAAGGCGCAGAAGCGCCTCACCTGGTTCACCGCCGGCTACAATCAGGTCTCGAACATCTTCCCCTATGTGGTGGTCTCGCCCGGCTATTTCGCCGGCGCCATCCAGCTCGGCACGCTGATGCAGACGGGCTCCGCCTTCGGCTCGGTGCAGGGCGCATTTTCCTTCTTCATCTCCTCTTATTCGACCCTGGCCGAGTGGACCTCGGTGGTGAACCGTCTCACCGGCTTCGAGGCGGCCATGGAGGTGGCCAAGCGCGACGACGGCGCCCGCGCCTTCCCACACCGGCGCGAGGCGGCGCAGGAAGCCGCGCTCGCGCTCGCCGACATGGACGTGCGCCTGCCTACGGGCGAGGCCATCGTGGCCGTGGACCGCCTCAGCATCGGCAAGGGCGAGCGGGTGCTCGTCACCGGCCCCTCAGGCGGGGGCAAGACCACGCTTTTCCGCGCCATCGCCGGCATCTGGCCCTTCGGCACGGGTACGATCACCCTGCCGCAGGATGCGCGGGTGATGATCCTGCCCCAGCGGCCCTATGTGCCGGTCGGGCGGCTGGACGATGCCCTCACCTATCCGCTGCCGGCCGCGGACTTCGACCATGCCCGGCTTGCGGAAGCACTGACGGCGGTCGGCCTCGAGGTGCTCGTGCATCGCCTCGAGGAGCAGGCGCTCTGGCCGCACATCCTCTCGCTGGGCGAGCAGCAGCGCCTGTCCATCGCGCGGGCGCTTCTGGAGCAGCCGGACGTGCTGCTGCTGGACGAGGCGACCGCCGCGCTCGACGAGCCGTCCGAGGCCGCCGTTTACGCCCTCCTGCGGGCGCGGCTGCCGCAGGCGACCGTGCTCTCCATCGGCCACCGCGCCACCCTCAACGCGCTGCACGACCGCACGCTTGCCCTCTCCGGGACCGGCCTGCCCCGCCGGCTGGTGGACGGGCCGGCTTTTCAGCCGGAAGCCGCCTGATCGGTTGACGCTCGCCATCTTCGCCCGTAACGCCTGTTGAACCTCCGCGCTGCGGCGGGGGCCAGGGGCGGGGCGCGGAACGAGGCGGCCGGCCGGAAGGATCAGGGGCATGTTCAGACGCGACCTGCGGCGGATTCGCTTTGCGCTCACCTCCCGGATGCTCTGGAAGCGCCGGGCGGTGTTCCTGCTGGGTGCGGTCGCGGTCGGCGTTGCCTCGGTCGCCTTCGCCAAGATGGCGGACGGGGCACAGGAGTTCTACGTCCACACCATGGAACGCATGCCCTATGCGTTCCTCATCCTGACGCCGCTCGGCTTCGGCCTGTTCGCCTGGGCCAGCGCCCGCTTCTTTCCCGGCGCGCAGGGCAGCGGCATTCCGCAGGCCATCGCCGCCCGCAGGTCCGGCAGCCCGGCGCACCGCGCCCGCCTGCTCTCCGCGCGGGTCACCATCGGCAAGGTGCTGCTGACCTGCCTCGGTCTTGCGGTCGGCGGTTCCATCGGCCGCGAGGGGCCGACCGTGCAGCTCGGCTGCGCCATCATGGTGGCGCTCGCCGCCTTCGCCGGCATCGGCCGCGCCAACGGTCTCATTCTGGTGGGTGCGGCGGCGGGCATTGCGGGCGCCTTCAACACGCCGCTCGCCGGCGTCATGTTCGCCATCGAGGAGATGGCGAAGTCCTATGACAAGCGCCTGTCCGGCCTCATCGCCGCCGCCGTGGTCATCTCCGGCATGGTGAGCCTGCTACTGGTGGGCCAGTATCTCTATTTCGGCTCCATCCCGACGGAAGCCTTCGCGACCATCGGCTGGAATGCCGTGGTGTTCTGCGCCGTGGTGGGGGGCGTCGGCGGCGCCATCTTCTCGCGCGGCCTCGTGGCGCTTTCCAATGCGAAGGGCCGCATCCTTGGCCCGCTGCGCCAGCGCCCCTTTGTTTATGGCGCGCTCTGCGGCCTTATCGTCGGCGCGCTGGCCATCCTCACCCACGGCTTTGCCGGCGGCTCGGGCTACGGGCCGACGCGGCTGCTCCTGGAGGAAGGCGTCGCCTCGCCCTGGTGGTACGCGCCGATCAAGCTGTTCACGACGCTCCTGTCCTCCGCCAGCGGCATTCCCGGTGGCCTGTTCTCGCCGTCGCTGTCGGTCGGCGCCAACATCGGCGCCGCGCTCGCGCCCTTCATGCCGGAGATGGACATCCGCGCCCTCGCCATGCTGGGCATGGTCGGCTATTTCGCCGGCGTGGTGCAGGCGCCTTTGACCGCCTTCGTCATCGTGATGGAAATGACCAACGAGGTGCACCTCGTGGTGCCGATGCTGGCGACGGCATTGCTCGGTGCCGGCATCTCCCGCGTGCTGGCGCCCGAGCCGCTCTATCACGCCCTCTCTTTCGCCTATGACCCGAGGCCCGAGGAAATGCCGGGGGCAGGCGAAGCCAAGGCCGACACCAAGGCCCCCTGAAGTGCCCGCGGGCGGGGGCCGCGCAGAGACTTGAGACTCAGCGCAACTGCGCTCCGGTGGCAAGCAGGATCTGCGGCAGCTGGGCGCCGGCGAGAACCTCATATTCGGCCTCGCGCGGGGAGGTGAGCGGATCGCGTTTGCCCAGCGCCTCATCCACCATGCCGGGATGCACCATCACCAGCCCACCGTCCTCCAGCCCGGAAATGAACTGGGTGAGCAGGCGGCCGAAATTGGTGCCCATCTTGAAATTATAGGCTCCGGCAAAGCCCCGGTTGGTGGCGAGCCCCAGCGCCTTGGCCTCGGCGGCGAAGCCCCGCGCCAGGAAGCCGATGTAGCGGCCCTTGAGGTCGAGCCCCACCAGCGCACCGGGTGCCGGCGTGCAGTCGCGCACCCAGGCCTCGGGCGCCCGGCTGCGGGTGACTTCGAGCACCGCCTCCCGGATGGTGGGCAGCAGATGCACATGCTGGTGGCCGTCCACATGGTCCGGCGGGCGGCCGAAGGCTTCCTCGAAGGCCAGGAACTGCGTCTCGATCTCCGCCTTCACATTCACAGGGTCCAGCCGGCGGGCGAAGGACATGGCCATCAGCCGGCCGAGCGAAGGGAAGGTCGCGCCCTTGAAGCCGTGGGTCAGCGGCTCGAAATTGCCGGTCAGCGTCACATGCAGGCCGATGCTCGCCTGCCCGCTGGTGAGGGGCATCAGGGCATCGGCTTCCTCGAACAGGTCGGGCAGCACGGTCATGACCGAGGTGGCGTTGATGCGCCGCTCCGCCAACAGGGCACGGATGGCGGCGGAGACGCCGGGAGCGATCCCGTAATCGTCCGCGCAGATGACAATACGCTTCACGGCAAAGCCTTGGGCAACTCCAAGCCGACCGGACGATCGCCCGCGGCATCCGCATGGCGGACCGCGTGATCAGCGACGAAATAGACCGGACGTGCTTTGATTTCGGACAGAATGCGAGCGATGTATTCGCCCATGATGCCGATCACCAGCAGCTGCACGCCGCCGATGACCATCAATCCGACGACGAGCGAGGGATAGCCCGGCAGGGGAATGCCCCAGACCAGGCGCTCTATGACAATCCAGGAGCCATAGAGGAAGGCGGCGGCGGCGAGCGCCGCGCCGACCATGCCCGCGAGGCGCAGCGGCGCGGGCGAGAAGGAGGTGAGGCCCTCCATGGAGAGGCCGAGCAGGCGCAGGAAGCTCCAGGACGAGGTGCCGTGCTCGCGCGCCGCCGGCCGGTAGGGCACCGCCTTCTGGCGGAAGCCGATCCAGCTCGACAGGCCCTTGAAGAAGCGGTTGCGCTCCGGCAGGCGCCGCAAAGCGGCAGCGGCGCGGGGCGAGAGCAGGCGGAAATCGGCGGCGTCCTCGGGAATGCGGCTTTGCGCGCCGAAGTTGAGCAGCCAGTAGAAGATCTTCACGAAGGTGCGGCGGGCGGCCGGCTCGTCCATGCGATCGGCCTTGATCGCATAGGCGACGTCATAGCCCTCGTCCTTCCAGAGGCCGACGAAAGTCTCGATCATCTCCGGCGGATGCTGGCCGTCGCCGTCCATGAACAGCAGCGCATCGCCGCGGGCGTGGTCGAGCCCCGCCATCAGCGCGGCTTCCTTGCCGAAGTTGCGCGACAGCGCCACCACCTGCACGTCCGTGCCCTGAGGCTTCAGGGCGAGCGCCACGGCGGCGGTCTGGTCGCGGCTGCCGTCGTCCACATAGACGATCTCGATGCGCATGCCGCGCGCTTCCGCCACCTTCCGCGCATGGGCGCTGAGGCGCTCGTGGAAGAACGGCAGGCCGGTGGCCTCGTTGTAGCAGGGAACGACGATGCTGAGGTCAGGGGTCATGCGTATTACCGGGGGAGGCCTCAAGCTGCCATGGGAAGGCTTAAATGTGTTTATCCGCAGGCGTGATCCCCGCGAAAATTTTTCACCGCGCTGGGGAACCGGACCCGTGCCGGGGCGTTCTGGAGGTTGGGACGATCGGATCCCCCCACCGACGTCTCACCCGACGCGGCCGCCTTTCCCCCGGGGCGGCCGCGTTTTCCTTTTGAGAAACCGATATTTGCGCCGCGTCAAGGCGGTGTTTTGATCGCTCTTTACGGTAAAGTCGTGTCGCTAGACGCGGTTTTGAGAGAGCCTTCCCCATGATCCGGGACATTCTGGTCAACCTTTCCCTCGGCAGCGAGCGCGATCCCGCGGCCGTTTATGCCGCAAGCCTTGCCGCCGCCTGCAAGGCGCACATCACCGGCCTTGCGGTGAGCTACGAGATTGACGTGCCGCCCTTCTACATGGGCGCCCTCCCCACCGACTTCATCGACCAGCAGATCCGCGAGAATGAAGCGGCGGCGACCACGGCTGCGGGCGCCTTCACGGCGCTCGCCCGCGAGCACGGCCTCTCCTACGACGTGCGCACCCTCTCGGGCTCGCTCGGCGATGCGGCGGCGGCGGTGGGCGACCTGTCCCGCCTCTATGACCTCACCGTGGTCGCCCAGCCCGATCCGGACCGCCCCGGCCCGGAAGAGGTGCTGGCAGAATCCGCGCTCATGGATTCGGGCCGCGGCGTGCTGGTGGTCCCCTATGTGCAGAAGCCGCCCTTCTCGCTCTCGCGGGTCGTGGTGGCCTGGGACGGAAGCCGCGCCAGCGCCCGCGCGCTCGCCGAAAGCCTGCCGCTGCTCCATATGGCCGACAGCCGCGTGATCTTCTCCGTGCGCCGCTCGGAGAACGAAGAGGCGACGCCCAACGCCGCCGATCTGGAGCGCCATCTGGCGCACCACGGCCTTTCGGCCGAACTGCGCCACCTCACCATCGGCTCCGGCGAAAGCATTTCCTCGGCCATCCTCAATGAAGTGTCCGACCAGGGCGCCGACCTCGTGGTGATGGGGGGCTATGGCCATTCGCGCGTACGCGAACTGGTCTTCGGCGGCGTGACCCGCGACATCCTCGGCTCCATGACGGCGCCGGTGCTGCTCGCCCACTGAGGCAGCAAACGAAAAGCGGCGCCGTCCCAAGGGAGGCGCCGCTCTTTTTTTCAGGCCAAAGGCGCGAAGAGGATCAGTCCTCCTCGTCCTCGCTCTTGCGGGCGCCGCCGAGCTTGGCGAACACCGTCTCCAGATCCAGCGAATCCTTGCGGCCGGAGGACGGCGCATCGTCCTCGTGGCGCTGGGTGGTGACGTCCGCCGGCAGCAGGGTCGCGCCACGGTCCTCGGAGGCGAGCGCCGCGGGACGATCCTTCGCCGCGCGCTGCACCTCAAGATCGAGGTCGATCTGGCTGCACAGGCCGAGCGTGACCGGATCCATCGGCGCGAGCTGGGCCGAATTCCAGTGGGTGCGGTCCTTGATGGACTGGATGGTCGCCTTGGTGGTGCCCACGAGGCGGATAATCTGCGCGTCCTTCAGCTCGGGATGGTTGCGCAGCAGCCAGAGGATGGCGTTCGGCCTGTCGTGGCGGCGGGACACCGGCGTGTAGCGCGGGCCCTTGCGGCGCTTGGGCTCCGGCAGGCGGACCTTCGATTCCTGAAGCTTCAGGTGGTAATTCTGGTTCTTCTCGCCCTTGTCGATCTCTTCGCGGGTGAGCTGGCCGTTGGCGATGGGATCGAGCCCCTTGATGCCCTGCGCCACTTCGCCGTCGGCGATGCCCTTCACCTCGAGGGGGTGAAGTTTGCAGAAGTCGCCGATCTGCTCGAACGTGAGCGCCGTGTTCTCGACCAGCCACACGGCGGTCGCCTTCGGCATCAGCGGGGTGTTGGACATGGCGGCAGCCTCTTGGCTTTTTCTTGGAAAACGCGGGCGGCGGACAATACGGCTTCCCTTTGGTCCGCCCCGGTTCCCCGGAAAGCGAGCCACGGAGCTTCAGAATGTCCGGGATGCCACAACATAAGCCTTCGAGCGGCGCGATGCAAATGCTGCCGCGCGCCCGGCGCCCGCGCGAACAGGCGCGGTCGATTCGGGGGCCGGCGGGCGGGGGAAGAGCCCATCCCTTCCATTCTGGAGGTAAGGCGGACAGACATGCGCCTGGGGAAGGGGTCCGATCCATCACATTCCGCTCTGGAATGGCAAAATTCATTCTGCGTTCAGATGCCGCACCGTGCTGCGGCAAAATTCTTCGGGCTTTCGAGCCGGGAAACCACTTGTCAAAGCCTCCAATATGGTACATTCCCAATGCGTCCGGCGCGCAGGGTTAACGCGGGCCGGGAGGTGGTGGGGACCATCGGGGACGAGCAAGGCGGAGACGCCGTTTGCAGCCCCTTCTGGAAAACGCCGGCTGTAGCCGACGAACCCTACAACCCGACATGTTGCGTTGAGAGGAAGCCGGACAGGCTAAAGCGCGTGTGAAGAGCCGAGGGCTTCATGTCACATGGCCAGCCTCGTGCAACCTAGAGAGTATTGCTTAAGCGTACCATCAAATTTCCGAGCCGTCTTTTCGGCGCGGGAACTTGCAACGACAAGAAATGTTTGAAGCACGCATGACGTTTTAACCTTTTGGGTTGAGTGTGGCGACGTTCGCTTGATGGGTTGAGCGCGGTCGCCGCAAACTGGGGAGCGGGAACGATGTTGGCGCCGAAGACGAGCCTCGCCGACGAATTGCGGGAAAAGGAAATCGGCGTTGTCGGCCATTTCCTCGACGGTTTCATTTCGGAAGCCCCCCGTTCCGCCGTCGTCACCGTTGGACTCGGTGCCGCTTTGGTCCATTTCCAGGGTGTTTTCTCCCCGATGATCCTGGCGGCGTCCCTCGCCGTCGGTCAGATCGTCAGCGCCGCGCGCGGCATGTCCAATTTCCTCGAGGCGCGCGCCAATGCCCGCAGCTTCGACCAGCCCCGCGTGCAGGCCTACCTGCGCCGCATGCAGGAGCATTCCCGTGACGTCACGGTCGCCGCGAAACGCGGCACGGCCTGGATCGTCATGTATCCCGGCAGCCAGCATGTGGAAGCGATGAGCGAGGTGGAGTACGCCCGCTTCAAGAGCCAGTGCATCGCCGCCCGGGCCTCCATCAATGAAGTGCGCGTGGTGCGCCGCAAGGTGTCCAACACCCGCATCCGCAGCGGCTTCACCTTTGCGCCGGAAGAGCGTCGCATCGCGGACATCACGCCGCCCAGCAACCTGCGCTACAGCGCCTCGCGCTTCCTCGCGGTCGGCTCCGGCATCACCGAGGAACCCGCGCTCGGCAGCGCTGCAGCCCCCGTCACCGCTGCGCCCGAGGCTGCGGCCCGCGCCTGAGTGGAGGCTGCCGGGGCCATCCCTGCCCGGGCGCCCGCTTGACAGGATGTGCCCTGCCATCCCATGTCCCCGGTGAACACCGGGAACACCCATGTCCGCTCAAAAGCCCCCTCTCCGCATCCTGCTCTGCGCGCCGCGCGGCTTCTGCGCCGGCGTGGTGCGGGCCATTGACGCGGTGGAGCGCGCACTCGCGCTGCACGGTGCACCGGTCTATGTGCGGCATGAGATCGTTCACAACAAATATGTGGTGGATGGCCTGCGCAAGAAGGGCGCCGTCTTCGTGGAGGAACTGGACGAGGTGCCGCCCGGCGATGCCCCCGTCATCTTCTCCGCGCACGGCGTGCCCAGGTCCGTGCCCGAGGCAGCGGCCGCCCGCAACCTCTTCGCCATCGACGCCACCTGCCCGCTGGTGACCAAGGTCCATCGCGAGGCGCAGCTGCACCACAAGAAGGGCCGGCACGTGCTGCTCATCGGCCATGCCCGTCATCCGGAAGTGGTCGGCACCATGGGCCAGTTGCCCGAGGGCGCGGTGACGCTGATCGAAACAGCGCAGGATGCCCGTACCATTGCGCCGGCCGACCCCGAGAATCTCGCCTATGCGACGCAGACGACGCTGTCGCTGGACGACACGGCGGAGATTGTCGCCATCCTGCGCGCGCGCTTCCCCACCATCGCCGTGCCGCACAAGGAAGACATCTGCTACGCCACCACCAACCGCCAGGAAGCGGTGAAGAAGGTAGCGCCGCAGGTGGACGCCATGGTGGTGGTGGGCGCGCCCAACTCCTCCAATTCCCAGCGCCTGCGCGAAACCGCCGAGCGCGAGGGCTGCGCCGTCTCGGTTCTGGTCCAGCGCGCGAGCGACCTCGACTGGTCGCGGCTGTCGGAGCTGAAGAGCCTCGGCATCACCGCCGGGGCCTCAGCGCCCGAGGTGTTGGTGGAAGAAATCATCGACGCTTTTGCCGAGCGTTACAACGTGGATGTGGAAACGGTGACGGCCGCGCAGGAGGATGTGTTCTTTCCGCTTCCCCGCGCGCTGCGCGAAGATGCGGCGGAGTAGAGCGTGGCGGTCTATACGGACGTTTCAGCGGCGAGCCTTTCGGATTATCTCGCCGCTTACGATATCGGCACGTTGGTTTCGTATCACGGCATCGCGGAAGGCGTGGAAAATTCCAACTTCCTCGTCCAGACCACGACCGCGAGCTTCATCCTCACGCTCTATGAGAAGCGCGTCGATCCGGCCGACCTGCCCTTCTTCATCGGCCTGATGCAGCATCTGGCGGCGAACGGCATTTCGTGCCCGCAGCCGGTGGCCATGCGCGACGGCACCATGCTCGGCACCCTTGCCGGCCGCCCCTGCGCCATCGTGACCTTCCTGCCCGGCGTGTCCGTGCGCAAGCCCACCGCCGCCAACTGCGGACAGCTCGGCCGCGCGCTGGCGCAACTGCATCTTGCGGGTGCGGGCTTCGAGATCACCCGCCGCAATGCCCTTTCCGTGTCCGGCTGGCGGCCTTTGTTCGAGGCGGCGGGCCAGCGCACCGATACGGTCCATCCCGGCCTTGCGGCGATCATCGCCGAGGAACTGACCGCGCACGAGGCCCACTGGCCCGCCGCGCTTCCGGCCGGCGTGATCCATGCGGATCTCTTCCCGGACAACGCCTTCTTCCTCGATGACACCCTCTCCGGCATCATCGACTTCTACTTCGCCTGCAACGATCTCTTTGCTTATGACGTGGCCGTGTGCCTGAACGCCTGGTGCTTCGAGGCGGACGGCGCCTTCAACGCCACCAAGGGCCGGGCGCTGCTCGCCGGCTACCAGGCGGTGCGTCCGATGGAAGCCGCTGAGGTGGAGGCCCTGCCCCAGCTCGCCCGCGGCGCCGCCCTCCGTTTCCTGCTCACGCGGCTGGTGGACTGGCTGAACGTGCCCGAAGGCGCCCTCGTGCGCCCCAAGGACCCCTTGGAATATCTGAGGAAGCTGCGCTTCCACCGGGCCGTGGCCAGCGCCCGCGACTATGGACTTGCCGCATGAGCCGGGTGGAGATCTGGACCGACGGCGCCTGCTCGGGCAATCCCGGCCCCGGTGGCTGGGGAGCCATCCTGCGCTCCGGTCCGCACGAGAAGGAACTGAAGGGCGGCGAGGCGCTCACCACCAACAACCGCATGGAGCTGATGGCCGCCATCTCGGCGCTGGAGGCGCTGAAGAAGCCCTGCGGGGTCGATCTTCACACCGACAGCGAATATCTGCGCAACGGCATCACCAAGTGGATGTTCGGCTGGAAGCGAAACGGTTGGCGCACCGCCGACAAGAAGCCGGTGAAGAATCAGGACCTGTGGGAGCGCCTCGACGCGGCGCTTCAGTCCCACGACATCGCCTGGCACTGGGTGAAAGGCCACGCGGGCAATGAACTGAACGAGCGTGCCGACCAGCTCGCCCGCGACGGCATGGCCCCCTTCAAGATGGGTGGCCGCGTCGCCTGAGTTGAGGGCACACCTCGAAGAAGGGCCGCCGGCGATGCCGGCGGCCCTTCTCGTTTCACCGGAGTGGACGTTTCACTTGCCGCGCTTGAAGGTGTTCCAGGTCTTTGTGATGACCCGCTGCACATCCTGCGGATTCGTCGTCACGGTGAACAGCAAAGCGAAGACTTCCGGCGTCGGATAGATGGCCGGATTGTCCAGAACCGCCTTGTCGATGAACTTCTGCGAGGCGAGATTGCCGTTAGCGTAGGAGATGAAGTTCGAGTTCTTGGCGGCGATCTCCGGACGCATCATGAAATTGATGAAGGTCAGCGCCTCATCGATATTCTTGGCATCCTTCGGAATGGCGAAATTGTCGAACCACATCAGCGCGCCTTCCTTCGGCAGCGCATAGGCCACGGGCACAACCTTCTTCTTGGTCTTCTTGGCGGCTTCCTCGGCGCGGGCCTTGGCCTGGAAGACGTCACCCGACCAGCCCACCGCCAGACAGATGTCGCCGCGTGCCAGCGCGTTGATATAGCCGGAGGAATCGAACTTGCGGATGAACGGCCGGATCTTCATCAGCAGTTCGCCGGCCTTGGTGATGTCCTCCGGCTTCTTGCTGTCCGGATCAAGCCCCAGATACCGCATGGCGGTAGGAATGATCTCCTCCGGGCCGTCCAGCATGTAGACGCCGCAGTCCTTCAGCTTGGAGAGGTTCTCCGGCTTGAAGACGATGTCCCAGGTGTTCATGGGCACATCGCCAAGGCGCTGCTTCACCATGTCCACATTGTAGCCGATGCCGGTGGTGCCCCACATGTAATTGACGGCATATTCATTGCCGGGATCATAGACGGCGAGCCGCTTGGTGATCTCGGGCCAGGCATATTGCAGGTTCGGCAGCTTCGACTTGTCGAGCTTGATGAAGACGCCGGCCTTGATCTGGCGCTGCATGAAGGAGCCGGACGGCACCACCACGTCATAGCCGGTCTTGCCGGCGAGCAGCTTGGTCTCCAGCACCTCGTTGCTGTCGAACACGTCGTAGCGGACCTTGATGCCCGTTTCCTTCGTGAACTCCTCCAGCACGCTCTCGTCGATATAGTCCGACCAATTATAGACGTTCACCACCTTCTGCTGCGCGAGTGCGGGACCGGCGACGATCGCCGCAGCCCCCAGCACCGCCGCAAGAACGAACCGGCGCATCTTGTTCTCCCTCTGGTCAGGCAGGGCGGACCCGCCCCCCGATTCAGAAGGCTATTGCGGCAGCGCGAAAGGCTCAACTCCTGCGCATGGGCAGAAGGTCACGCGCCCGCGCGCCGGAGCCCGAGGGCGGCGGCGCATCGGGCGGGGTGAGCGCGGCGATCATGGTGATGAGCGGCGGCGAAGAGGGCTTCGCGGGGCCCATCTCCCCGGCGGTCGCCCGCTCCAGAAGGATGAAGAAGCCGGCCACGGCGAGCGCGATGACGAGGAAGATGCCGAACAGCGCCAGCGAGATGTTGCGCGCGACCCGCGAGACGGTGAGGAAGCCGAGCGAGCCGGCGATGATCGACAGGATGAGAAAGAGCGCGGCGTATTTCAGCATGGCGGCGGCTCCGCTTGGAGTGTTCTGCCGCTCCAACACCGGAACGCGCCTTGCGTTCCACCCTACCGCCGCCCGTTAACGATTTTGTCCTCAGCGGCTGTTGAGCCAGGTCCGGATCTCGACCTTCAGACGGCGGAAATCCCAGAAGGCCGCGCCCACAACCACCAGCGGTACCAAAGCGAACGTTAACGAGAGGCCCGCGCTCCAGCCCATGGCGTTGCGCAGGAAATCATAGGCGAAGTAGGCGGTGACCAGCGTGACCAGCGCCGCGATGGCGAGATAGGCCTTGTTGGTCAGCCGGAAGACCCCGTAGCCGACGCCGGCCGCGATGACGAGCGCGATCAGCAGCGCCCAGCCGTAGCCGAGTTGGAACTGGCGGGCCAGGAAGGTGCCGCCCGAGAGGCAAAGCAGGAGGAGCGCAGCGAGCAGCAGGAGGCCCGCCCGCAGCCGCAGGATGGTTCCGTCTTTGTCGTGCGCCTGCGGCATGCTCATGATCGCCCTCCCGAATGTTCTCGATCATAATGCCGACATCGTTTCGCCGCTCAAGGCTGATCACTGGGAACATGACGTAAGGGCGCCGCCCGCCGGAACCGGAGCGGGCAGGCGGAGGTTCTCCGCGCTGGGAGACGAGACATGGGCCGCACGCTGGTTGTGTTGAATGCGAAGGCCGGGACCCTGATGGATCTCGGACCGAAGACCACCGCCGAGGCCGTGGACAAGGCCCTCACCCGGCCCGGCCGGGACGTCACCGTGGTGCTGGCGGAGGGCAAGCAGATCCCGGGCGCCGTCCGCTCGGCGATCGAGGGCGGATACGACACGCTGATCGTCGGGGCCGGTGATGGCACGGTGAGCTATGCCGCATCGGTGCTGGCCGGCAGCGACGTCGCGCTCGGCGTGCTGCCGCTCGGCACCATGAACCTGCTCGCCTACGACATCGGCCTGCCGCGTGACCTGCCCGGCGCGGTCGCGGCACTCGCCACCGCCAGGCCCATGCGCGTGGACC
Organism: Azorhizobium sp. AG788; assembly: GCF_004364705.1. Classification (NCBI taxonomy): domain Bacteria; kingdom Pseudomonadati; phylum Pseudomonadota; class Alphaproteobacteria; order Hyphomicrobiales; family Xanthobacteraceae; genus Azorhizobium; species Azorhizobium sp. AG788. Next base: position 4,668 of record NZ_SOBM01000004.1, on the reverse strand, counting down.
TGACGACGCTCAACGGTCGCGCCTTCCATGGCGTCTCTGGGGTGGGCTTCTTCTCCCAGATGGCGCTCGCCCGCGAGCAGGTGCGCGAGCAGCGCGGCCGCATCTTCGGCTGGCTGTGGGCGCTGTGGCGCGCGGTATTTCGTTCCGGCCGCCTGTCGCTGGAGATCGAGATCGACGGCCGGCGCGAGCCCATTGATGCCTATGCCGCTCTCGTCACCAACAATGCCTTCGATGCGCCCGGCTGGCACCGGTCACGCCTCGACACCGGGCTGCTGGAAATCCACGTGGCCGAGGAGCGCGGCGCGCTGGCGCGGTTGAAGGCGGGTGCCGACCTCATCGTGGAGAACTGGCGCAACAATCCCGGCATCCGCTCCTTCCAGGCGCACACCGTGACCATTCACGGGCTGAAGCGGCGGCGCGCCTGGGTGGCGACCGACGGCGAAGTGTCGCGGGAAACGCTGCCCTTGCGCTATGAGGTGCGGCCGAAGGCACTGACGCTGCTCATTCCGGAGGCCGCGATCCAGTGGGCGGAACGCCCCGACGGGGCTGCCAGCCCGGCGGCGGTGGCCTGACGCCGCCGCGCCTCTTCCCTGGGTGATCCGGCCCTTCCGGGGCCGGCAGGCCCTCAGCGGGGCTCGATCTCATAGACGATGGACACCTGCGCCCGCACATCCATCTCACCGGACTCCACTGGCACGGCGCGCGCCTCGGCCTTCATCGGCATCGGCGCGGGCAAGGCGAGATAATTGTCGCCACCGCGCGGATCGATGCGGCGGATGCGGACCAGCCGGACGCCCGCGGCATCGGCGATCTGCTGCGCCTGCGCCTGCGCATCCTTCACCGCAGCCACGCGGGCCTGAAGCTGCAGCGGCGACGCATCGGCCAACTGGAAACTGAGGCCGCTGGCCTGGTTGGCGCCCGCCTGAACCACCTTGTCCAGCAGGCTCCCGACGAGCGCGAGGTCCCGAACCGTCACGGTGACGGCGTTGCGCACCTCATAGCCCACCACCTTCGGCGCCTCGCGGCTGTCCTTGCCCGGCTGGGAATATTGCGGCTGGACGGACAGGCCCGAGGTGCTGATGTCCTTCGGTTCGACCCCCGCATCCTTGATGGCGGCGATCACCTGCTCCATTGCCTTGGAATTGGCGGCGAGCGCCTCCTCGGCCGTCTTGCCGGCCGCGACGACGCCGGTGGTCACCATCGCAATGTCCGGGCGCGCCGAGGCCCGTCCCTGCCCCACGACGGTGAGCGTCGAGCGGGCAAACTCCTCCGCCTGTGCCGTGGCGCCCATGACGAGACCTGCCGTCAGCACCGCAGCGGCCACAGCCGCATTCCACCTGGGCGCAATCCGCATCCAATTTCCCCCGGCGACCGGCGACCTTCCGGCCGCTCGCGCATCTGCATGTCCAGTGATGGGCGCTTATGGCGGGCATTGGTGAAGACTTCGCCAAGCCGCCGCACCCCGCCCCACGGGCAGCTCACGAAAGCCCCGGAAGGCGGCGCTTATGGGGCAGCATGGCCCTTGTCCCCATCCCCGCCGCCGAGACGGGCGGCCTGCCGAAAGGCGGCGCGCACTTTGCCGCCGCCTGAGCGACAATCGCCTGATTCGGCAGGGCGAGGGGCGGCATGCGGTGGTTTCCCAAGGCGCGGGTGGAAGCGCTGAGCGACGGCATCTTTGCCTTCGCCATGACCCTGCTCGTGCTCGACATCCGCCTGCCCGCCGACCTGCCGATCACGAGCCCGCAGGAGCTTTCCGCTCAGATCTTCGGCCTCTGGCCGCAGGCGCTGACCTATCTCATCAGCTTCTTCGTGCTCGGCGCCCTCTGGCGCGCCGGCATCGAACTGCGGCGGGCGGAGGAGACCATCGCCGGGGGCTTGCTGCGGATCTGGCTGGTCTACCTCTTCTTCATCACCGCCCTGCCCTTCTCGTCCGCCCTCGTCGCCCATTACGGGCACATGGCGCCGGCGGTCTGGCTCTATGCGGGGCACATGGCCATCCTCGGCCTCCTGACGCTGCCACTGACCCACTTCGAGGTGGCCCGCGGACAGAATGCGATTATCGCCGCCACGCGCCGCCGGATGCTGCTCTTCATCGCTTCGGCGGTGCTGGCGGCGGTCATCGCCTGCTTTTCGCCGCGCCATGCCCTGTGGGCCTTCGGCCTCAACATCCTCGACCGCCTCCGGCCCGCCCCCCGCTCCGAAGGCCGGCGCCCCGGCTAGAGCGCGATCCGACCAGATGGAACCGCCACGCGTTTCCATCTGGTCGGTGAATAGCCCTCTAACTTCTTGAGTGGAGACGGATTCACCGAGCACATTGAAACGCCTGTGTTTCAATGTGCTCGATCCGGCTTTAGACCGGCACGGGGACAGGACGACATCCGCGACGCCGCCGCGCTGCCGTCCTGCCGATGGACGACCCGCCGTCCCCAGTCTCGCCGGCGAGGCAGTTGTCCATCGGCATCAAGGTTGCTAGGAGCAAAGCGGTCGGGGCCTGTAGCTCAATGGTTAGAGCTGACCGCTCATAACGGTCTGGTTGGGGGTTCGAGTCCCTCCGGGCCCACCAAGTTTTCATCCTTGGTGGTTCGTGACAGTCCGCAGCCGACCGAGGATTTCCTTCTAAAACAACGCCCCATCGGCCGTTGCGGTTCACTGGCGACCGAAGCGGCCCGCCTGAGGCCGGAAATTTTGTTGGTACCAGCGTTGGCATCTTCGCCGCCGCAGTGGCAAAATACCAACATGCCACTGACCGACACAGCCATTCGAAACGCCAAAGGTCGCGACAAGCCCTACAAGCTGTCTGATGGAGGCGGCCTCCATTTGCTGGTGCGACCCGATGGAGCGCGCTACTGGAGGCTCGCCTACCGCTTCGCCGGAAAACAGAAGACGCTCGCCTGCGGCGTATACCCGGCCGTATCGCTGGCTGATGCCCGCAAGCGACGAGAGGCAGCCAAACAAGCCTTGGCTGCGGGAAATGACCCGAGCCAGCAGAAGCGCGTTGAAAAACGGGTGACCGTCCTGAACTCCAGCCGCACCTTCGAGGCCATAGGCCGCGAATGGTTCGAGCTGAAGCGTCCCGCCTGGGTTTCGTCCTACTCCGACCGCCTCATGAGCAGGCTTGAGGCCGATATCTTTCCCCCACTGGGGCGCCGCCCGCTCGCGGAAATCGAGCCACAGGACGTGTTAGAGGTGGTCAGAAAGGTGGAGGGTCGCGGCGCCGTCGAGTTGGCGAAGCGCGAGATGCAGGTCATAGGGCAGATCTTCCGCTATGCCATCGCAACCGGCCGTGCAGCGCGCGATCCGACTCGGGACCTCGTTGGCGCCCTGAAGTCGCCGGGACGGCAGAGGCACCATCGCTCGCTCTCCCAAGACGACCTCCCGGAATTCCTGTCGGCCCTGGCTACCTATGACGGCGACCCGCGTACACGGCTCGCCCTGAACCTAATGGCGCTGACGTTCGTGCGCACAACCGAACTGCGTGCAGCCGTATGGTCGGAATTCGAAAACCTCGATGGCAAGGAACCTCTGTGGCGGATACCCGCAGCGCGGATGAAGATGCGCTTCGAGCACCTGGTTCCTCTCGCCCCCCAGGCTGTGGCTATCCTGAAGGCGTTGCGACCGCTTTGCGGGGCAAGCCCCTGCCTGTTCCCCTCCCCCAGCAAGGAGGGCTTCATGTCGAACAACACCATGCTCTTTGCGATGTACCGCATGGGCTTCCACGGCCGGGCTACCGTTCACGGGTTTCGAAGCCTCGCATCCACGTGGCTCAACGAGAGCGGCTACCCCTCTGACTGGATCGAGCGCCAGTTGGCCCATGACGAGCGCAATGAAGTGCGTGGCGCCTACAACAGCGCACAATATCTACCTGGGCGCAGGGAAATGATGGCGGCGTGGGCAAATCATCTAGACGCCGTAGGTAGCAATCAGCGCCTTGCTGGTCCGACAGGAAAGTAATTACGGCGCGCCTCGCGCGCGGGTGCACGTGCGCGTGAAGCCAATATGTGAATGGCGGGGATGGCGTCACAGATGAGCACGGACGAACTTGGACGTGCTAAAGTCCATCTCAAAGCAAAGCTTACGAGAGGCCCAGATGGCTTCGCATCTCCATAATGAATCCTGGCAGCTTCACACCGCTCTGGCATGGGTCCTAACGCGCGATGACAATTTCACCGCCCGAGCCACGCCGGCTTCGCTTGTGCCCAGGCTCCCCGCCAACACCGAGAATTACTATCCTGAGCCCGTAGACCGGGCATGGCGTGCTCTGTGGAGCGCTTTGGCGGGAATGTCTACACCGCGCATCCGGGCCATTGGCAATGCTGCCGGTGACGCTCGGACGGAACTGTCGGCAGCGGTCATGGAGGAATTAGACTGGCATTTTTGCAAGGCGACAGGAGAGGTACAGCTTCGGACCAGAAGTGACCGACCTCCTTATCCATCAACCCAGAGGGTCTACAGGGGCGTCCATGTAGACACCCGCGAGGTCAAAAAAGTCTTCGAGGCGGAGGCGCCGGCCATCGGTGCCTACTTTGATGTGACGGGTTGCATTGACCTGCCCCTCTTGAGTGGTCCGGCTTGAGTCTAATGCATTGTGGGCCTGTTGGGCGCATTTGATGTTGGCGGCACCTGCGGCACGATAACGGCCGGTGCCGGAGGCTTGTAGCCGAGCGCGGA